>NZ_NFLH01000001.1 GCF_002160815.1 Massilimicrobiota sp. An134
ATGAAATAGGCGAAGTCTAGAAGACCTCGCCCCTTCCCGAACCGTACGGGCACCTTTCAATGCATACGGCTCTCCATTTCTAAATGAGTTTTCGTTTTGTCATTTGATTGTATTCTAAAAGGTTTTGACTAACCTTTATAAAACATTCTCTGCATAAGCATATCTGCCTACGGTTTATTCTTATCATTTCTTTGATGATATGAGAATAAGGCATATGCAGTGAACTTATCCTTTTTCTATGAAACATGACATGATGTTGTGGATTGCCACATATGTAACAGTTTCTTTTGAGAGGATTCGTATCTCTATATCTGTATTCCACGTCCTGCTTGATTCTACGAAGCCACTGTGGGAAGAATGTTTTATCACGTTTGAATGAAGGATATAAAGCTAATCTGATTGTTTTAGCTTCTCCCTTGTCATTCATATACGAATAAATCAGTTGTGTATGATGTTTCTTAAAGACTTTCTTTATTGAAATATCACATTTACGTGCAATCGTATAGGCAATGGAATATTGAATGATGTACTGGATTCTATGCATGTCATAGTAGTTCCTGCAGCCCTGATTATTGTTGACCAGACCCCTGAGAACCTGATTACCATAGGTAATGATGTCTTCTATGGGTTTGCATAATAATCGTTTTATGGAAGCAGGATTTCCAGATGCATCACACATTCCGTTGTCATGCAGTTTGCGTATGAGTTTTTGTTTGTCAATGAAGATGTCAATGTTAGGGAAATCTCCTGCTGATGAGATATCCAAGAAAGTGTGCCTTTTCATTTTTTGCATGTGTGATAAGGGTCTTTTCTTCGCTGAGCCTGAGATGAAGTTCATCTTCAAGGAATTGTTTAATTTCCTGTTTGAGCTGTTGAGCATACGCTCTTGAAGAAATGGTTCCTATCAAGAAATCATCGGCATAGCGTACGTAATGTACCCTACGAAATGAAGAATCAAAGTTATCAACAGATGATGTTGACTTCAGTTCTTTTCTTAGTCTTTTGATTTCCTTGACATCGTGCACTGATATCGCTTTGTTAAGCTGATATTTTAGCCTGGCATATTCAGGATTCTGTCTGCGATGTTTTCCCATCGTATCGCGTTCGATAACTTCTTCCATGAATCTGTCCAGCTTATCCAGATAGATATTTGCAAGAATCGGACTGGCACAGGAACCCTGTGCATTGCCTTGTTTCGTTGAATGGAATTTGTGTTCCATGTCAAAATATCCAGCCTTAAGCAGTTTATTGATGAGGCGAATAAAGCGTTCATCATGAATTCTCTCACGAAGGATGGATTCTAGAATACGATGGTCGATTTCGTCAAAACATGCAGAGATGTCACCCTCAATGAACCAGACCGTAGAGCGCCAGGTTTCAACTTGAGCCAACGCACTATGTACACTGCGATTGGGACGGAAGCCATGGGAAAGGTTTGAGAATGTAGGTTCATAGATACATTCGAGTATGATGTGAACGCATTCCTGTACCAGCTTGTCCTTTCCATTGGGAAAGCTAAGCTTACGCATTTTCCCATTCTTCTTGGGGATGTAAGTAATTCTGTTGGGCTGGGGCTGATAGCTTTCATCTCTAAAGGATGAAATCAATTCATCAATCCACTCCTCACAGAAACCATGAAGAGATGTTCCATCACTGCCAGCAGTTTCAGCACCATCATTGGATTTGATACTGTTGTAGGCAATGTAGTAGAAATCTCTATCGTATAAAAGGCGATAGACATCCTTGTTGATGTAACAGTGATTCTGGCTGTTACGGGAACGAAAACCTTCTAGTTTCGTTAAAAGTTTTTGATGACTCATTCGGGTCAACTCCTTTCAAAAATAGAAATTAGAAACTGTCTCCTTTCACCATGTATTATCCATTACAGATAATCGTTGGGCTACTGTAGAGACTCTCTACCCGTGATGGTTAGAATAAAGAAAAACCAGAGCACTAGGGTATATCACGGTAACGCT
This sequence comes from Massilimicrobiota sp. An134, assembly GCF_002160815.1. Classification (GTDB taxonomy): domain Bacteria; phylum Bacillota_I; class Bacilli_A; order Erysipelotrichales; family Coprobacillaceae; genus Allocoprobacillus; species Allocoprobacillus merdigallinarum. Next base: position 1,977 of record NZ_NFLH01000001.1, read on the forward strand.
TAATATAGTCACTCCATACTTAGGTATCCAATTGGTCTTTTAGGTTGATGATGTCAACTGTGCTAAACGGCCTGCTTATATTCAATCCCTTGAATATTGAATATACTGTTTAGAGACAGGAGTGGTTACCTGAATGTCTTCCTAAAACCACAAGACTTGGATTCAGCTCTGGAAGCTTTACCATATATGGCCTAGCTAGCCAGGCCACTCGTTCATAGAGAACTAATCCTGGCTTTACCGACATGCTTTGGTCCCCGTCGGGTTATCCCCTAAAGGTAAGTCGGTTGCTTTACATCGCAATGCAGGAGCGATGATTTCAAAAGAAATATATATTAAGCGCAAGAACGTGCGCACCAAAAGGAGGAAACCATATGATAGCAGTTGTTGGAGCTATGGAAGAAGAAGTTGCTGAAATAAAAAAGTATATGGATATAACTTCTATGCAGGCAATTCATGGATATACTTTTTATGAAGGTACAATAGCGAATACAAAAGTTGTTGTTGCACAAGGTGGTATTGGAAAAGTGAATGCAGCTATTTCAACCACTTTGTTATTAACAAATTATGATATTGATTTTCTTATTAATGTAGGTTCTGCTGGTGGACTTTCTTTATCACAAAATGTTGGTGATGTTGTTATTTCAACAGGGGTTCTCCATCATGATGTTGATGTAACTGCTTTTCAACGTGAACTTGGTGAAGTGCCTGGTATGCCACGTATCTTTGAACCAGACAAAAAAGCTTTAAAACTGGTTGAAAATATTTTAAAAGATCTTCATCTGTCGTATCATATGGGGCTTATTGTTTCAGGAGATCAATTTATTTGTCGTGATGATCAGGTTAGTCAGATTAAAAAGAATTTTCCTGATGCAATATGTGCTGAAATGGAAGCTGCATCTATTGCACAGGTTTGTCATGTTTTTCAAGTTCCATTTATTATCACAAGATCTCTAAGTGATATCTATCAAAAAGGTGAAAATCATGTGCAATTTGATGAATATTTAAAACAAGCTAGCCAAGCTTCTGCAAAAATGTGTTATCATCTTATTTCTATATTATCGCAATAACACTTGTTATTGCTTTTTTATATAAGGAGGATCTCTATGAAAAAAATTGAATTATTGGCTCCTGCTGGCGACAAAGAATCTTTAATTGCTGCAGTACAAAATGGTGCGGATGCTATATATTTAGGTGGAACTTTATTTAGTGCACGTGCTTTTGCAAAAAATTTTGATGATGAACAACTACAATGGGCAATACAATACGCTCATTTATATGATGTCAAAATCTATGTTACTGTAAATACGTTATTTAAAGATGCAGAGATAGATGCTTTGATTTCATATTTGGATAAATTATATGAATTTCAAGTAGATGCCCTGATTATCCAAGACGTTGGATTATTTGATATTGTCAGAACTTTATATCCTGATTTTGAAATTCATATGAGTACACAATCTTCTATTATGAATCACTATGGTGTCAATTACTTTGAAAAATGTGGTGCATCACGTGTTGTATTAGCACGTGAAAATACATTAGAAGATATTCAATCTATTTGCCAAAATACATCTATAGAGATTGAAGTTTTTGTTCATGGAGCTATGTGCGTGTGCTATTCTGGACAATGTTTAATGAGCAGTATGATTGGAAAAAGAAGTGGAAATAGGGGACAGTGCGCCCAACCATGTCGTTTGCCATATCAATTATTAAAGGATGATCAAGTTTTACCTGAAAAATATCCTTTTATTCTATCACCAAAGGATATGATGACAATAGAACATGTTGGTGATCTTATTGAAGCAGGTGTTTCTTCATTGAAAATAGAAGGACGTATGAAAAGGCCAGAATATGTTGCCAGCGTTACACGTGCATATCGCCAAGCAATTGATGCCTTTTATGAACATAAAAAAATTGATTTACAGCCCCTTATTCATGATATGAAGGCGATGTTTAATCGCAATTATACTTTAGGTTATTTAAAACATGATACTCATCTTGTAGATGGTGACTATTCTGGACATAGGGGTAGTATTATTGGTGAAGTTTTGTATTATCATAAAAAGCAAAAAAGAGTGGGGATTCGTTTAAAAGATACACTCATGCAAGGTGATAGCATTGTTTTTGAAAATATTGATAAAGGAAGACCAGTCAATAAAATCTATCATCAAAAAAAATTAGTGAATAAAGCTTATTCAAATGATGTGATTGAAATAGAATTTGATTATTATGTTGATCGAGGATTGGTTAGAAAAACACTTGATACAAATGTTGTTGAAAAAATGCAACAGACATATCAAAAATCACCACGAAAAGTCTCAATATCTATGGAGTTTGAAGCCCATATATATCAAAGAGCAAGACTTATTCTTAAGAAAGAAAATTTAAAAGTAACAGTTGAATCACAACAGGAAGTTCAATTAGCTCATAATACGCCTCTTGAAAAACAGAGAATCAACCAGCAGTTATCAAAACTGGGATCTACACCATTTATAGCAGAGCATATACAGATAAACATAGATGAAGGTATTTCAATGCCTATTAGAGATATTAATGAGATGCGTAGACATGCAACAGATATGTTGATTGAAAAATTATCTCATCAAAAAATACATCATCATAGTCGGCAAAAAATGTCTACATATAGCCAAAAAAGCACTTCTCAAGCACCTCAATTTTATATTCTTGTTCATTCCATAGAACAATTAAAAACAGTCATTCAATATCCTTTTGATACAATTATTTATCCTTATCAGGAAAGGATAGAAAAAGCTTATGAAATTTGTCAAAAACATCAAAAGAAAATGATTATGATGACATCTCCTGTTATGAAAGATGATGATATTGAAGATGTATTATCATCACAGATTTATTCGCAAATAGATACAATATTGGTAAATGATTATGGTGCATATATGGCTTTCCAAGATAAAAAACTGGTTGTGGGTCAGGGCTTAAATATTTATAATTCGTATGCTGCACATCATTATCATCAACCATATTTGGTTTCTCTAGAAATGTCAGCAACTGAAATTAAACATTTGCAGGTTGATTTAACACATTGTCTTGTTCAAATCTTTGGTAAAACAACAAATATGATTAGCGAATATTGTCCAATTACTCAATATTATTTTGGATATCAAAATAAGCATTGTCAAATGTGTAAACAAGGTCATTTTGCCTTGAGAGATCGAAAAAATGAGAAATTTGATATAATGGTTGATAATAAATGTCGTATGCACTTATTAAATGCACATACACTTTTTTATGATCAATTTAAACAATTACCAGTTGGTGGATTCCTTATTGCGTTCACTAACGAAGATCAACAACAAGTTCAAATGGTGATGGATGATTTTATGCAGATGATCTATAACCAACAAAAGAGCCATATTCGACAGAAAATAAAAGTAACTTCAGGATATTTCAAAGAATAATGTTGAATCATCAATATTTATGTCTTTCACAAAAAAAGTTTTTTCATATTCTAAATTGCGATTGTTTTTCATTCATGATATAATATTATTATGGAGGTGACCTTATGGCAATAGATATGGATTTAGCTAAAAGACTGAAGGTTTATCGTAATTTTAAACACCTTACTCAAAAAGAAGTTGCTTCTCATCTTAATGTTCCCCATTCTGCTATTTCAGATATTGAAAATGGTAAAAGAGATGTGACAGTTAGTGAATTAAAAATTCTTTCACATCTTTATGGACGTAGTGTTGAAGAAATTATGAGTGGTAAAAAATACGATTATTATAATATTGCAAATATTGCACGTCTATTAACAGAATTGCCAGATGATGATTTAAAAGAAGTTATGTTTATTATTGAATATAAACGTAAAAGAGTTGAAGAAAAAAATAAAAACAACCAATAAAAAAGAAATTAGTTACAGAAGCTAATTTCTTTTTTTATTTTAACAGTGTTTTAAATTCTTCTAATAATTCAAGTCCTTCATCTAATATATCCTGATTACAAATCTCATCTGTTTGACAATGATGAAATTCAACTTGGATATCATTGTTATCACGAATATCAATAAGAGCATATGTTCCATATCCATAACTTCCTCGATTCATCATCAAACTTCCTGGATTAACAAAAAGAATGTTTTGATGTTTTTGGATCGTTGGAACATGTGTATGACCATGTAAACAAAGATAACAATTTTCTTTTTGACAAAGCTGTATTAATTGATCATATCCATAATAAACTCCATAATATTGTCCATGTGTAACACAGATATGTTGAAATGTTTTATAGATAGGGAAGGGTGCATCATCATGGTTTCCCTTAACAACAATATCAAATAATTGTATATATGGATCATCAACAGGTAAAGATGAATCACCACAATGAATCATATAATCAACATGAAAACGATAGTGAGTTACCACACGCTGTAAATAATTTTCGTAAAGATGACTATCGCTGACAACTAATAATTTCATTTCAATCAACTCTTTTCTTATATTATTCTATCATATTTCAATTATAAATTCATAATTATATTGATAGAATCAACCGATTTTCTCAAATAGAATACATCTGAGGCCTTTAGTGCGTATTTACAACGTTTTAAATAAGTAATAATCACTTATTTTCATTTGGTAAGTAACAAATAAGTAACAAAGATATTAATCAATTTTAATTTTCTTTATTTGTTGGATTAGAAAATCGGTAGATTCCTTTATATATAAATCTTCAGTTATGTCATTTGTAGAATGCCCGAGGATTTTTTTAATAGTTCTATGATCAATTCCTGATTCTTTTGCTAATGTAGCAAACGTATTTCTCGTATCATGCATTGTATGGTTCATATTTAAAGAATTCATGTATTTTTGAAATTTCGGTTGAATACTATTATATTTCGTACTATCAAGATATTTTATAACTTCTTTAATAAAGGGTTTAATATAAGGGTGTATAGGTATTATTCTATTTTTACCACTTTTAGTCTTTAATCCGCATACTAAATAATCGTCAGTTAATTTATCTATTTTTAATAACTCACTGGCTCGACAACCTGTTAGAATATACGCAAGTACGACTTTAGAAAAGAAGTCTTTTTGATCTATTAAGTATCTTATTTCTTCTCTAGAAAAAGGATAATGTATAGTTTTACGTTCATTGTTATCTGTAGTTATATCAATATACATTGAAAAATCATCATCTTTTGGAATCCATTGGTGTATAATAGCATATTTAAATGCGGTTCCAACTGCAATTTTACATTTGCCTAAAGTCACTTGAGTTTTTCCTTGTTTCTTTAAATTATCAAATGCTTTTTGCAATCGTGTTAAATTCAATTCTTTGATATCTACATCAACAATTTCAGACAATAAACTATAACACCATTTTTTAGCGTCATACCATGATTTTGATTTTCTGTTTTTATCTCTTTCAATAATACAGTTAATACATTCGCCTAGAGTATGTACTTCATTAACTGTTTCATACGATTCTTGCATTTCCTTGGAACTGTTATATTTAGCTAGATGTTTCAATGCATCTAAACGATTGGAAAAAGTTCCTATGCATTTTTGTTTTTGTCTACCTTCATCATCAAATCCTATTGTTACTTTAACCACCCACGGTTTTCGTCTTTTACCTTTTAGTTTTGTTACTGTACCAAATCCGTTGGGATTTTTCACACTTTCACCTCCAATCTCATTATATACTATAACATCAGCTCATTGTTAAATTTTTATCATTATTTTTTCTTATAATGATTTATGCACCGGTGTTAAAGTATATAGGAGGTTGGAATATTTTAATGATAAATAATAAATTGACATTAAGTGTTAAAGAAGCATCGAGGATTTCTGGATTACCAAAGTCTTTTATAAGAAAACAAGTAGAAAATGGCGTAATTCCAAAATGTTATTCTATTAATCATAAATATAGAAGAGTATTTGTTATATTTAGAAGACCGTTTTTGGAATGGTTAAAAGAAATTAGGTCATAATCGTATGGGTAAAAGATATTCATATGGAGAGAGGCTAAAAATTGAATATTTTAAATGTAGAATTAAAGAGCTCAATTATTTAAAATATGAAGTTAGAATTATTCAAGAAGAAATAGATGAAATAACATACTCAATTAATAAATCTAATACATCTATAATTTATATTTCGAATGATCAAACAAATATTAATAGTCAAAATGAAAAGTGGAATAAACTTATAGATAAAAAAGATCAACTATTGCGAAAGTTGGAATTTTTCAATAAAGAGATAAGATATATTAATAATATATTGGATTCTTTAGCACCAATAACAAGAGATATGGTTATTGATTTATTTATTGAGAAATATACATCAGAGAAAGTGAAGGATAAATATTTTGTTTCAAATCCCTATCAAGCTATTAATGATGAATTGCGTTATTTGGATATTGATAAATTTTAATCATATTTGAGTGTTATTATGGTAATGTGGAAATAAAAAAACCCAAAATAAATGAGTTCTTTAGAGTACGCACGCTTTACAAGTTATATTATGAAAGGAGGTTGTTTACATATGACAAAAGAAGAATCAAAAATCTTTTTAGATAATATACTTCTTATGCTTGAAGATGTAAAGAAAGTCTATAATCAGAAAAAAACTGAAGCTATGGATAAGTCTTTGCAATACGAAGAGCGAAGAAAAGTATACGCTATCAAAGAAAGAACTGTTGATGATTTGATTTACTCAATTAAATGTAAACAAAAAGAAATCAACAATTTGTTTGAAGAAGAGTCAGAATAATTAGACTCTTCTTTTTTTTTTGGACTTAACGATTGACAACTTTATCAATGATATCTGTAAAGATATTTATAGAACTTTTTCTATCAGATAAAGCATCATCAAGACTTTCGTCACCATAGACTTCCATGACTTGATCGATAGTCCAATCATCACCAATGTCTTTCATTTCTTCAATGAATAAATTCGCTTCTTTTTTGTTCATATATAACTCCTCCTTACTCTTTCATTATATAAAAGTTATTTTAAAATTCAAGTAAATTATATATCAAAATAAAATTTGCGCGTAGAAAACATATTCCTTTATGAAAGAGAGGAGAATAATTATGTTAGAAACAATGTTTGGAATTATATTAGTAATGGGATTTGGAGCATTCATATTACTATGTGGAATTGGAGTAATATTGTTAGGAGATTTAATATTCAAAACGAATTCAGGAAGAAGACTTATTAGAGAATGGTTTGAGATTAAACCTAAATCTAACTAGGTCTTTTTTTCTTTTCGCATAAAAAACATACTATATTATGAAAGAATAATTTATAAGGAGGAAATTAAGATGAATGAAATTTTACTAGAATCAAGACATGGAGCTGATTTATTAGAAGCGTATAAGGAATTAATGAACGACATGAGTGAAGTTATAACATTAAATGACTTGAAAGATATGGATAGTCAAGATGTTAAACTCTTGCATGATTTGATTAAATTCATGGACGTTGCTATGCAATCAACTATATTTGTGATTGAGACCGTAAGATCTATTGATCGAAGCCAAGATAAATTATTATCAGAGGTAAGAGAGTTAAAAGCAAAATTATAAGAGCTTTGACTCTTTTTCTTTTCGTATATTTTACAAACACTATTATGAAAGGAGAGATTATTTATGAATGAAGAATTGAAAGCTAATTTAAAGAATTTGTATTATGAAAACAAACAAAAAATACTAGGAGTCACATCAATAGCAGCAATAGCTTTAGTGAGCTATAAGACTGGTATATGGAGAGGACGAGCAGAAGGTATTAGAATTGGAAATAGGTATTTAATACAAATGGCAGAACAAATTAGCAAGGTTGAGTCTAAATAAGGCTCTTCTTTTTTCTTTTGCCATATTAGTAATCCAAAAAAATCCCGTGGTGAAAATTTGAAAAAATCAAAGGAGGTTTATATTTATGTCATTAACAATTATTTGGGTTCTTATTAGTCTTATGTCACTAGCAGTAGGTATTTTAATTGGTGCTATATTGTATGAGAATAACAGGAAAATGCGCTCAATCGGTGTACTTAATGTTATTGATACAAGTGAAGGCATTCAGATGGCTTTAGCACTTGATAGTGAGGTTAAAGAGTTCGTCAATAAAGAATATGTTATATTGCAAGTACGAAACAGAAAGGCTTAACGCTATATTTACACACCATATTATGAAAGGAGAATTATATTTATGAAGAAAAGTCAAAAGAAATTGCTAATTCAGGAGAATCAAAAATTATTAGAAAGTTTAGATCAATTAGATCCACAATCTGAAGATTATCAGGTAACGGTATCAAGAATTAAAGACATTCAAACGATTGTTGACAGCGATAAAACAGTTGATAAAGTTGTTGACTGGAGTTTGAAAGCCGGACAGATCATTTTACCGTTAACTGTTAGTGCAGGATTGTTCTTAATTGGTTTAAAATTTGAAGAAAATGATTCGCTTGCTTCGGCATTAAACAGAACGATTCTAGGTAAAGTAATCAAATTTTAAGTAAGGGAGCCTATCAAAGGCTCTTTTATTTTTTTTTTATATAGAAAGAGGTGAGATATATGTTGAGATTGAGGTACTGGTCTAAGAAATTAAAAGCTAAACGTATTGAGTATAAATACAAAAAGCTTCTTCATAAGCGAGGAATGGCATTATATATTGGGGACTATGAAGCTGAAAAATACTTTAAGATTCAAATAGATGAATTGCGTTTTAAATATAAAGATTTTTTTCAAGGTGATATTTGATGAGATACCATTACGAAAAACCTAAATATTTTAGAGCTGCTTATGGTAAGACTTATAAACAAAACAACCCGGTATTTCATCAATGTACTTTATATTTAATTAATTCCAAAGGTTTGGGAGTTATTCAACAACGTTATAATCCCATTAATAAAACAACTTGGTGGACGGAGATAGATCCTTGGCTGGTAGATGAGTTATATTTACATCCCAAGTTTAAAGAGTTCTTTGATAAACGTTCTAAAGATTGTAAGGACGGTTGTTATCCAGTTGTTACAATACGTCAAATTATGTGGGCTTTGAAAATGAAACCACTTAAACGTGAAAGATGGGAAACATGCTTCGATAGAAGAGAAGTGTAAGTACGCATAAATTACAAGTTATATTACGAAAGAGAGGTAATTTATTATGTATGAAACTTTATTTATTTTAATGGGATTTATTGCATTTACAGGTTCAGTATTGGTTTATGGATTTTTTAAAGATGAGTAAACTAATACTCTTACCTTTTCTTTCGCATAAAATACATGGTCTTCTATGAAAAGGAGGACGTATATTATGATAATAACAACTATATTAGTTATGGTAATCGGAATACTTATATTTGGAGGAATCTTACTTCTAGGAGTAGGAGGAGGATTAGTGACAATACTAGCATCTGACTTAATCGTAGCAGCAGGTATTATATTCTTAGTAGTACGTTGGATTAAAAACAGAAAGAAGTAGGATCATTTGAAGATTCTATTTCTTTTTTCCTTTTCACGCAAGCCAAACAATGTCTATTATGAGAGGAGATGAAATTAATGAATTCGAAATTAATGAAATTTATTGGAGTTGGTTTAGCTATTGCTGGATTTGCAATCACACAAGTTCAGAAAGCTATTGAATCAAAAGAACAGGAAGCATTAATTGATGAAAAAGTTAAGGAGCAACTTGCTCAGATGAAGGAGTCTAAATAATGGACTCTTTTGTTTTTAATTTATATTTATCGAACGAGAGGAGAATGTTGAAATGAAATTTGATGTTAAAGAATTAATTCAAGTAGGAACTAAAGTAATGAAAAAACATAGTCCAGAAATCTTAACTGGTGTAGGTATTGTCGGAATGGCCACAACAGTCGTATTGACTATTAATGGTACAGTTAAAGCATTAGATTTATTGGAAGAAGAAAAGAGAGAAAGAACTTCTAAATATTTCAATGAAGAAGATATTGATAAGGAATGGAAAAATACTCCTTTGACAAAAAGAGAAGTGTTTGCAATCTGTTGGAAACCTTATATTCCAGCGGTTATTACATTTTTAGGTGCTACAGGTTGTCTAATTGGGTCAAATTCAGTTAATTTGAAACGAACAGCAGCCTTTACAACTGCCTATAAAGTTATGGAAACATCTTATAAAGAATATAAGGATAAAGTTGAAGAATTAATTCCAGCAAAGAAAAAGAAAGAAATTAAAGATAGTATTGCCGAAGATCATGTAAGTAAATATCAGCCAAATGCTACACAAGTGATTATCACGGATAAAGGTAATACACTATGTCAAGAGTCAGTATCAGGTCAATATTTTAGATCTGATGCAAATATTTTAAAAGCTGCCCAAAATGCAATTAATGAGAAACTTTTAGCTCACGATTATGTATCTTTGAATGAATTATATGTCGAATTAGGTATTGAGCCAACAACAGTAGGTAATGCAATTGGTTGGGAAATCAATAAAGTAAGAAATGAAGTCGGAAGTAATCTTATTCAAATCGACTGGAGTGCTCAAATGGCTAAAGATAACCAACCATGCCTCTATATTCAATACAATATAGAGCCTACTTACGGGTTTGATCAATATGGGTATTGAAGCTACTTTGATGGTACGCGTAAAATACATGAACTATTATGAAAGAAATTAAAGGAGGAATTTAAGATGAAAAACACAGAAAAATTAAATCAAGAGGAAGTAGTAGTTGAAGAAACTGAAATGACTAAAGAAGGAGGTTTAGACAAAGTGAAAGAAGCTGCTAAAAAATATGGTAAGAGAATAGCTATTGGAGCTGGAATCTTAGCTATGGGAATTGGAGCATTCGCATTAGGTCGAAGATCAAAATCTGAAGACTATCAGTTGGAAGATGAAGAATCTGAACTTGATTATGTTGAAGGTGTTGAATCTAATGACGAAATTAATGATTTAATGGAAGAGTCTAACTAAGCTTGGACTCTTTTTATTTCGCATTGATGAGTAAGAAAAGGAGGAACAAAATTATGGAACAATACCCATCAAATTCGCACAAGACAAGAGAGAAAGAATTAAATCGCGAACCACTAAAATTGCCAGAGAAGAAGATGCAAAAAGCAACATTGAAAGGAGCAGTACGTACGAAAAAGAAAAGTACAGCACGTAAGCTTTTAGACACATTTGTTGTAGAAGATTCTCGAACAATTAAGGATTATGTTCTCAATGATGTATTAAAACCAGCAATAAGAGATGCTATCGAAGATATTGTAACAAATGGTATTCATATTTTATTGAGAGGTGAGCCACAAAAAGGAAGTCGAAGAAAAACACCTGGTTCAACTGTATCATATCAAAAATATTATGATGGAAGAGACTCTTATAGAAGAGATTATAGAAAACCAACATATCAACAAGCTTTTGATTATGATGATGTTATCTTAGAAAACCGTGGCGATGCAGAGTATATTTTAGATCAAATGTATGATGCAATAAAAGCTTATAAGATCGTTACTGTAGCCGATTTATGCGAATTATTAGGTATTTCAGCACCTTATACAGCTAATAAATATGGTTGGACTGATTTGAATAATGCAAGAATTGAAAGAGTGAGAGGAGGATATCTATTGGTGTTCCCAAAAGCATTCCCAATAGATGATTAAAGAATGAGTTTAGTAATGTTAAACGATGATTTAAAAGAAGAAATTACAAGAGCTTCTATATTAAATGAAGCTGAGAAATGTGTATGTGGTCAAAGAGAGCAGGATTATGGAAGTCCTGAAGATAACTTTAAAACTATTGCTTCTCTTTGGACTTCATATAAAGGTGTTGAATTTACACCTGTAGATGTATCTATGATGATGGCTTTATTAAAGATTGCTAGAATCTCAACTGGTACAGCTACAAAAGATAGTTTTGTTGATTTGGCTGGTTATGCAGCATGTGGTGGAGAGATTAAATTTAAGGAGGAAAACAAATAATGATTGAAAAAGTATCAAGAAATTTTAATAAATTTGGTTTAAAAGTAAGAAAAGCAAGCCCTGAAATTTTAATTGTAGCTGGAGCTGTTGGTGTTGTAGCTTCAGCAGTTATGGCTTGTAAGGCAACACTTAAATTAGACGAGGTTTTAGAAGAACCAAAAGAAAAAATTGAAAAGATTCATGAATGCTTAAATAATGAAGTATTTATGAGTTCAAGCACATATACTGAAGAAGATGGAAAGAAAGATTTATTAACAGTATATGTGCAAGGCGGAATACAAGTTGCTAAATTATATGCACCATCAGTTATTTTAGGAACTTTATCATTAGGAGCTATTTTAACTTCTCATCATATTTTAAGAAGTCGAAACATTGCTTTAGCTGCCGCATATGCAACTATTGAAAGAGGATTTAAAGACTATCGCGGACGTGTTGTTGAAAGATTCGGTAAACGTGTTGATTATGAATTGAAAAATAACATTAAAGCGATGGAAATTGAGAAAGTTGAAACAGATGAAGAAGGTAATGAAAAAGTTATTAAAGAATCTCAAGATGTCGTTCAAGCTCCATCAGAAAAATATTCAGAATATGCAAGATTCTTTGCTGTAGGGAATCCTAATTGGCAGAAAGATGCATCATTAAACTTATCTTTCTTAAGACAGCAGGAGAAATATATGAATGACCTTTTACGTTCTAGAGGTCACGTGTTTTTAAATGAGGTTTATGATTGTTTAGGTATTCCAAGAACAAAAGCTGGTCAAATCGTTGGATGGGTATATTCAAAAGATAATCCTGTAGGTGATAATTATATCGATTTCGGTATTTATGATGTTTATAAACCAGCAATTGCCGACTTTGTTAATGGATACGAAAGAAGTATCTTACTTGATTTTAATCCAGATGGGAATATTTGGGAACTTATTTGAATGATTGATGGATTATCTGGATTTGGTTCTGGAGATCCTTATCAGGATGAACTAGACTACTATCATCTTTTATAGTTGATGGTGGTCTATTTTTATTTTTTAGGAGGTATGTAAAATGAATCGTGGATTTTTAGCATTCACGTCTTTCCTAGTTGGTGGTGCTGTAGGGGCATTTATTACTTGGAAAGCTATAGATAAGTATTATGCAGATCTAGCAGAAGAAGAAATTCAGTCAGTTAAAGAAAGATATTACGGAGAAGAAAAAAACTCATATCAAGAAGAATCAAATGATAAAGAACATAAACACGAACAATATCCAAATAAGACTAATGATATTCATGAATACGCAAAGCTTTTATCTAAAGAACAATATGTAGATTATCAGAAAAATGACACAGAATCATTAGATGAAGAAGATGACGATACTTATGATATTTATGTCATTTCGCCTGATGAATACGGAGATAAAGTTGGTACCGAGGAATGGAATGATTGGGAATTAGAAGGGTTAGTTTATTTCCAAGATGGAGTTCTTTGTGATGAAAGAGATAACCCAATTCAAGAAGTTGAGTTAACTGTAGGTAGAGATTGGGTAACTAAGTTTGGATATTATGGTGATGAAGATGTTGTACATGTGCGTAATGAAGGTCTAAAAACTGACTATGAAATCGTAAAAGATTATAGAAACTATAGAGATATTGTTGAAGATCGAGGTGCTTAAAAGTGAATAGAATAGCAGATGAATATTTCGAATGGATGGTCGAAATGGTATCTGATGAAACATATCTATCCTATCGAAAGCTGCTATGCTATTTGCATGATATAGAATTTATTTATATTTTGCCCATGGATGGCAATAGAGCACAAGATGGTATAGATTTCAGATATCGTTTCGGTTATGAAAATGGATATTCTAGAGATCAAATTAAAAAATATTTAGATGTAAGACCTTGTAGCATATTTGAAATGATGGTTGCTTTAGCATTTGATGCTGAGGAACATATCATGGATGATGACAGTTATGGTAATAGAACAGGGCAATGGTTCTGGACCATGGTTGTGAGTCTTGGGCTTGGTCGTATGGATGACACTCATTTCAATAAACGTTATGTTGATCAGATTATTGATGATTTCTTAAATAGAAATTATGAGTCAAATGGAAAAGGTGGTTTATTTACTGTTCAGAATCCGCCGATGGATATGAGAGATGCTGAAATTTGGTATCAATTTATGTGGTATCTCAATGAAATATTAGAAATTTAAGAAAGGAGATATTTATGGCTGATTTTTTCATAATAACCCATCGTAAGAAGAAACGTGGCGGTCCTACAGAAATTTATCCAAAATTTATAATTTGTAAAAGTTCGGATCTTATGATTCGAGGAGGAGATTTTTATGCTGTATGGTTGGAAGATCGTGGATTCTGGTCGACTGATGAACAAGATGCGATTCGATTGATAGATAATGCAATAGAGGAAGAACTTAGACATTATAAAGGGTTAAATGTAAATGAAGAAGTGATTCCTAAGTATTTATGGGATGCCAGCAGTGGAATGATCGATGTTTGGCATAAGTATTGTCAGAAGCAAATGCGAGAAAATTATCACATGCTTGATGAAAAACTTATATTTTCAAATGATGGTACAAACAAGAAAGATTATGCGAGTAAAAGATTGAATTACCCTTTAGTTGAAGGTGATATTTCAGCTTATGATAAAATTATTTCAACTTTATATTCTGAAGAAGAAAGACATAAAATTGAATGGGCTATTGGAGCCATTGTGTCTGGCGAATCAAAGACATTACAGAAATTCATGGTGTTCTATGGTTCGGCAGGTACGGGTAAATCAACAATCATTAATATTATTCAAAAATTATTTGAAGGATATTATGCAATATTTGACGCTAAAGCATTGGGTTCAGCCAGTGCTTCTTTTGCGTTAGAACCATTTCGTACAAATCCACTTGTAGCTATTCAACATGATGGCGATTTATCTAAAATTGAAGATAATACAAGATTAAATAGTTTGGTTTCACATGAAGAGATGACCATTAATGAAAAATTTAAAGCAACATATACCAATAAGTTTAAAGCTTTCTTGATTATGGGGACGAATAAACCTGTCAAAATTACTGATGCAAAGTCCGGACTTATCAGACGTTTGATAGATGTTATTCCATCTGGAAATAAGATACCTTTAAACGAATACAATGACCTCATTGAAAAGGTTGATTTTGAATTGGGAGCCATTGCGTATCACTGTCTTCAGGTATATGTATCCGATCCTCATATATATGATGATTACGTTCCGGTTCTCATGTTAGGGGCAACAAATGATTTCTATAACTTTGTGGAAGATTCTTATTATGTATTTAAAGATGCTGAGATCATTACAGCCAAGCAAGCATGGGCCATGTATAAAGAATATTGTGAGGATGCCAATGTTAAATATCTTCAAACACGAAAAGCATTTGTTAATGAATTGAGAAATTACTTTGAAGAATATCACGAACATTATGAAGGTGTGAATACGAGAGGTGTTTTTAAAGGATTTCTTGCTGATAAGTTTCATCAGGTCACAAGTAAAAAGATAGAGGAACCTAATCAATCATCAACATGGCTTATATTTAAGGAACAACCATCCATATTTGATCAATCTTGTTCTCATTGGATTGCTCAATATGCTACATCCAAAGGAACACCAAGAAAAAAATGGGATAATGTTACCACAACTTTATCGGATTTGGATACTCATAAATTGCATTATGTCAAAATGCCTGATGGTCAGGAAAATCATATTGTTATTGATTTTGATATTCCAGATGAAGATGGTAACAAATGTCTAGAGAGGAACTTAGAAGCTGCATCCAAATTTCCACCAACATATGCGGAATTAAGTAAAAGTGGTGCAGGAATTCATCTCCATTATATCTATAATGGGGATCCAGCAAGGTTAAGTCGTGTATTTGGCGATCATATTGAAATCAAAGTATTTACAGGTAAAAGTTCACTGCGAAGACAATTAACCAAATGTAATGACTTGCCTATTGCTGTTATTAGCTCAGGTTTACCAGTGAAAGGAGTTGGTAAAGTGGTTAATTTTGACGCTATAAAAAGCGAAAAGGCATTGAAAACAATGATTAAAAAGAATCTTAATAAAGAGTATCATCCTGGTACAAAGCCAAGTGTCGATTTTATATTTAAGATTCTAGAAGATGCTTATGAAAGCGGACTCAAGTACGATGTAACGGATTTGAGAAATGCAGTCCTAGGATTTGCAGCCAACAGTACACATCAAGCAGATTATTGTATTAAGTTGGTCAATAAGATGAAGTTTAAATCAGAAGAACCATCTGAACAAATTGTTAATGATGATCAACCTATCGTATTCTACGATGTTGAGGTATTTCCAAACTTATTTTTAGTCAATTGGAAGTATCAAGGACCTGATAAACAGATGGTCCGAATGATTAATCCTAGACCAGAAGAAATTGAAGACCTTTTAAAATTCAGATTAGTTGGATTCAACTGTCGTAGATACGATAATCATATTTTATATGCAAGATATATGGGATATACAAATGAACAATTATTTAATCTATCCCAAAGAATCATTGTGGAAAAGGATCGTGATGCGTTCTTTGGAGAAGCGTATAACATATCTTATACGGATATTTATGATTATGCCGCAAAGAAACAATCCTTAAAGAAATGGGAAATCGAATTAGGCATTCATCATCAGGAATTAGGATTACCTTGGGATCAGCCTGTTCCTGAAGAGAAATGGGTACA
The DNA here is from genome assembly GCF_002160815.1 of Massilimicrobiota sp. An134. Classification (GTDB taxonomy): domain Bacteria; phylum Bacillota_I; class Bacilli_A; order Erysipelotrichales; family Coprobacillaceae; genus Allocoprobacillus; species Allocoprobacillus merdigallinarum. The sequence continues at coordinate 18,636 of NZ_NFLH01000001.1, forward strand.
AGTTGCTGAATATTGCGACAATGATGTTTACGCAACTGAAGCTGTATGGAATGCAACACAAGGAGATTTCTTAGCAAGACAGATTTTGGCAGATTTAGCTGATGGTTCAGTTAATGATACAACAAATAGTTTAACTACCAAAATTATATTTGGAAAAGAACGTAATCCTCAAAAAGAATTTAATTATCGTGACTTAGGAGAAGTTTGTAATGATGATTATATTCCAGATGGTTTTGATGAATACACGAGATTCAATAAAAAAGGTCAACCTGTATTCCCTGGATATGAATTTGAGGCAGGTAAATCAACCTATCGAGGAGAAAAGATTGGCGAAGGTGGTCGAGTGTATGCAGAGCCTGGTATGTATGGAATGGTTGCATTATTAGATGTTGCATCAATGCATCCAACAAGCGCAATTATGGAAGAATTGTTTGGTAAATATACAAAACGATTCAAGGATATTAAGGATGCTCGTGTTTATATTAAGCATGAAGATTGGGATAGCCTGAAACATATTCTGGATGGTAAGTTAATGCCTTACGTTAAGAAAATTCAAGACGGATTATTGAAAGCTAAATCATTAGCTCAGGCATTGAAGATTGCTATTAACTCCGTATACGGATTAACAAGTGCTAGCTTCATGAATGCATTTAGAGATTCGCGAAACATTGATAACATCGTAGCAAAACGTGGAGCATTGTTTATGGAAAACTTAAGACATGAAGTTGAAAAGAGAGGATTTATTGTTGCTCATATTAAGACTGATTCGATCAAGATTCCTGATGCAACACTGGAAATCATTCAATTTGTTATGGAATATGGAAAGATGTATGGCTATGACTTTGAACACGAGGCTACTTATGAACGTATGTGTTTAGTTAATGATGCAGTTTATATTGCTAAATTTGCAGATGCTGAAACTTGTGAGAAACTTTATGGCTATGCTCCAGGTGAATGCGTTGAAGATGGGGGTAAATGGACTGCAACAGGAACTCAATTTCAAGTTCCATATGTGTTCAAGAAATTATTCAGTAAAGAAGATATTACTTTCGATGATTTGTGTGAAACAAAATCAGTATCTAAAGGTACTTTATATTTGGATATGAACGAGGATCTTCCAGATGTTAGTGAACTTGAAGAGGTTAAGCAATACAGGATCAAACGTCCTGATTGGACTATGGTTGGTATTGAATCTTCTAAAAAAGCAGACAGATTATTGCTGAAGTATAAAGATATTTCAGATGAGGAACTTGATACTGAAATTGCTAAGGGCCACAACCATGTCTTTGTAGGACGAGTGGGGCAGTTCTGTCCTATTAAACCTGGATATAATGGCGGTTTATTATATCGCGAACAAGATGGCAAATATTATGCGGCAGCTGGCACAAAAGGTTATAGATGGCTTGAATCAGAAGTTGTCAAGAATTTAAATAATGACTCAATGATAGATAAAAGCTATTATGATCACTTGGTTGATGAAGCAGCTGAATCCATTAGTTTCTATGGTGATTTAGAATGGTTTATTTCTGATGATCCATATCAACTACCTAATTATGAAGAAGGGAAGCCTGTATATTTAGACTTTGGTAGTAAATCATGAATGAAATTCAAAGATATTTAGAAAGAGCTGAAGTAAAAGTTTATAAAGATTTAAAAACTGGTGAATTGATATTTGAAAGTAGAAATAGTGAATCTCCTCTAACAATGGATGAAAAGAGAGAGATTTCGCTTTTTTATGCTATTCAAAATCTACAACCGGTTAAATTTAAAAACAATTTCAAAGGAGATAAATAAGATGAATAGACAAGTAGATAACATTATTGTAGAAAATGCACATATTATTTGGAAGAATTTTGCAGGAGAACCAGGACCTTATAATCGTTCTGGTGATAGAAGTTTTACAGTCGTATTTGAGGATCCTCAAATAGCTCAGGAATTATTGGCTATTGGTTGGAATGTAAGAATGAAAGAGCCTAAAGAAGAAGGTGATATTCCATTCTACACATTACAGGTCGCTGTTAAATATGATTTCTATCCACCAAATGTATTCTTAGTAAATGGTAAAAAGAAAGAATTATTGGATGAAGAATCTATTAAATGTTTGGATTATGCAAGAATTGAGAATGCAGATGTTGTTATTAGACCTTATTGTTGGGAAGCTCAAGGTAAAGAAGGCATTAAAGCATATCTAAAAACTGGATATTTTACAATTGAGGAGGACCCATTCGCTTATAAATACGATGATTAAAAAAATAAGAGAGGATGAATATTATGAGATATTCAAGAACAAATGCCTATATATTCTTAAAAAGAAATAGCAATATCATAATGACTGGAGTTAGCATTGTAGGATTTATAGTTACATCAGTAAGCCTAGTGAAAGCAACATCAAAAGCAACATTAGCTATAGATCAGCTCCAAGATGAAAAAGATGAAATTGATATTTATGATAAAGCAAAGTTGGTTTGGAAATACTATAAATTCCCTATATTTACAGGAACTGTCACATTAGCAGTCATGTTATCTAATGGAGTTCTGAATCAGCAAAGACAAACTCAATTATTAAGTGCTTATGCTTTATTAGATCAAGGATATAAACAATATAGAGATAAATTGAAAGAGATATATGGTGAAGAATGCCACGAACGAATCATGAATGAAATTGCTATCGAACAAGCTGAAGATGTGTCGATTACAGCAGAATGTTTAACAAGCAATTGCGATTTAGGATCATATTCGATTTCACCTCAAATGTTATTTTATGATTCTTTTTCTAAAAGATATTTCCAATCAACCATCGAACAAGTTATTCAAGCAGAGTATCATTTGAATAGAAATTTTGTACTTGGCGGATATGTGACTTTAAATCAATTCTATGAATTTTTAGGCATAGCTCAATTAAAAGAAACTGAAGAATTGGGTTGGGCCATTGAAGATGAATTTTATTGGATTGATTTCAATCATTCTAAGAAGGTTGTAAATGATGAAGAATGTATTGTTATTGATTATGTTCTTTATCCTAGTCTTGCATGGAGTACGTACGAATATATGTAATATAAAATAAAATATAAGCCTGTCCTATATTTGGATGGGCTTTATTATAAATGAAAGGAGAAGATTTATGGGTCGATTAGATGCTACTATAACAATAGAACCTCAATTGAGATTATGTGAGGTTCATTTTAGATATAATGTACAACAAAAAGAATATTTAGGGCTTAAAGATAAAGATGTCATTGGATATTTTCATGGTTGGGGTCGATGGGAGAATGATCAAGGTTATACTGCCATATTCGGTATTGTTGAATTAGAGAACGGTAATGTGGTTACAGCTAGACCAGAACAAATTCATTTTATAGATGAAATCAATATGGATCTAGAACATACAGCAAAAACTTATAGAGAACATTTTATGAAGAAAGGTGAAGAAAAATGAGTTTTGAAACAAGAGATTGTATCGTTAATAATCAATTTTGTATATTGCATTGTTGGGAGCAATGGTCGGATGTAGTAGCGCCAAGTCCAATGATTGGAGGACATCCAGGCGGTCAGATGTCGATGATTTATGGAATAGTAGAATTTCCGGACGGTAGTGTTAAAAGAATAAGTCCAACAAATATAAAATTCTGTGATGAAAAGCATGCTGATTTATATATGGCGAATGATCATTTTCAGAGAAAAGTAGAAAGTGAGGTATCTGAAAAATGAGTTTAGAATATGATAATTATTTAATGCAACATAGAAATGGGGTTAATAAAAGTCTTGAGTGGCTACAAAAGAATTGTTCTTATTTATTTGAGAATATTGAATTTAATGCTTTAGAAATTCAATTATCTCATGATAAATCAAAGAATGATCCTGAAGAATACGAAGCTTATGATGCATATTTTTACGGGGGAAATAGATCATATCAAGTCGTTCAAGATTACAAACGTGCTTGGTTACGCCATATTCATCATAATCCGCATCATTGGCAATATTGGGTTTTAATCAATGATGACGAAGGCACCGAATGCATAGAAATGCCTATGCAATATATAATTGAAATGATTTGTGATTGGTGGTCATTTAGTTGGGTTAGTGGTAATTTATATGAAATTTTTAATTGGTATGATAACCATAAGGATCAAATCAAATTGCATGATGACACTCTTTATGCTGTGGAATCTATTTTAGATGATATTAAGAATAAATTAGATGCGGAAAGTGACGCGAATGAGTCTTAAATTATATCCTCATCAACTCAAAGCCATTAAAAATTGTAAAAATGGTTGTATTTTAAATGGTGGTACAGGTAGTGGTAAATCCTTAACAGCACTTGGTTACTATTATATTCGTAATGGTGGTTCTTGGGATTATTTGAATGGCGGTGACTATAAACGACTTGCTAAGCCTAAAGATATATATATTATCACAACAGCTGCAAAAAGAGATAAACATGAATGGGATGGAGAACTATCTCATTTTTATTTATCTAGATATAAAGATGTGAATATTTATCTCGATTTAAATGTTATTGTTGACAGTTGGAACAACATTCAAAAGTATATTGGCGTTAAGAATAGCTTCTTTATATTTGATGAACAAAGAGTTGTAGGTTCTGGAACATGGGTGAAATCATTCCTTAAAATTACTAAATTTAATGAATGGATTTTATTGACTGCTACGCCAGGAGATCGATGGACTGATTATATTCCAGTCTTTATAGCAAATGGTTTCTATCGTAATAAAACAGAATTCATTAATGAACATGTTATATATTCAAGATTTGTAGATTATCCAAAGATTGATAAGTATATTAATGAGCATAGACTTATTCGATTGAGAGATAAAATATTAATAGATATGGAATTTGATAGAGATACGATTCAGCATCATATAAATGTTGTTGTAAAGTATGATATTCCTCTTTATAGAGATACCATGAGAGATCGTTGGAATCCTTATGAGAATAAACCTATCGAACAAGCGGCTGAGTTGTGCTATACGCTTAGACGAATCGTAAATAGCGATGAATCACGAATAGAAGCTTTGTTAGATTTGGTTTTAGAACATCCTAAAAGCATTATATTTTATAACTTTGATTATGAGTTGATGATATTGAGATCTTTATTTGATAAGTTTCATGATGATGGAGTATTTGAAGTAGCTGAATATAATGGTCATAAGCATCAACCCGTACCTGAATCTACATCGTGGGTATATTTAGTTCAATATACAGCTGGATGTGAAGGTTGGAATTGCGTGAAAACTGATACAATTATATTTTACAGTCAGAATTATTCATACAAGGTTATGACACAAGCAGCAGGACGAATAGACCGTTTGAATACAGCTTTTAAAGATTTATATTATTATCACTTGAAATCCAAAAGTGGTATTGATTTAGCTATATCTAGAGCTATTAAAAACAAGAAAAAATTTAATGAAAGAAAGTTTGTTGGGTATGACTAGAATAAGTAGTATTCTCATTTTTTATATGATATAATTTTTATACAATATAACGAAGGGAATGGAAGGTTATTATGAAGAAATTAAAATTATTATTAGCTGCTTTTATGGTATTTGGATTGGTAGGATGTTCGAGCGGTTCTTCTGATACTCAAACTAAAGAAAATCAAGCTAAAGAAAATGAAGTTACAGAAAATAAATCCGAAGATATTCAATATGCAAGTATGTTACCTAATGAGAAAGAGTATTTCAAAAATGGAGAAATCACTACTATCGATGCTGACGGCGGTAAACAATATGCTTTCAGAGTTGAAAATTATCAAGATGGTGAATATGAAGCATATATAGAAAAATGTAAAGAGATGGGTTTTAATACAGATGTCAATGAAGGCAAAAATGATGGTGGTAAATGGTTCAATGCGTATACGTCAGATAAAGAATATTACCTTTCAGTTATGCTAGGGAATGAAATAGAAGCAATCGATATTAGCTGTAAAACGGCAACCAAAAAATGATTATAACTACAAAGAGAATGCTAAAAACGGTATTCTCTTTTTTATTTATGTGAAATAGAAAGGAGATTTGTTAAATGGGATTAGAACAAATTGCAGTAGCATTTTTCATATCATCATTATTGATGCTGTGCGCATTTCTATTCTCTAAATTTATTGATTTTATAGGGGATGATGAAATTGGATATTTTGCAACTTTATTGATAACATGTATAGGTTTAGGTCTTTGCCTAACTTATATTTTATATATGAATGGAATGGTGTGAAACGGTTTGTAAGTACGCGTAATTTACACATTATATTATGGAGAGATAGATAGCTCAGTGGGGGGAGAGCACTACTAATTATTAGTAGGGACATCAGTTCAAATCTGATTCTGTTTCTCTTTTTATTTTTAGTTTTGTAGACCTATCTATATTTACACACAGCGATATTTAGAAAATGAAAGGAGAGATGGATGTGAAAGATAAGGTAAGCAAATTAAAAGTAAAGAAGATGAAAGAGTTAATTGACTTGTATGAGCAAGTTGAGAATGTAAAACCTAAATCTTCAAGATTAATTGTAGAAAATCATATTGAAAAATTGGAGGAAGAATTAGTTCAAATTTTGGAAGGAGTAGATGAAAGATGATTGAGAATATATTCATGTTCATACTTGGCTTTATTCTAATAAGTATAACATTGCTCATATTCATCAGAATGAAGTGCTATACTAATACGTTTCATGAGATATGCTATATGGAATTAGATAAAGAAAAAATGTTAGAAACAAATGGAAAGTGCAAGGGTCTAGCAGGTGGAGATAGACATTCTAATTATTTAAGTTATGAATGTATTGACTGCCCTTATTTTAATGAAGAAATTTGGAATCGTATGGAGGGAAAATAATGAAAAAGACTTGTAAATGTAAGTTAGATGAACTTCATTGTTGTGAAGCATTTGTTAATGTGGCTATGAATAATGATTTGAATTTAACAACAGAACAAATTGAAAATGTTCCTATATATAACGAAGAAAGAAAAGTTATCGGTAAACTCACAGATGCTGATGAGGATAATATTTATGGAATTGTATATAGCGTTCGTAATTTATATCCTGACAATAGAGAAAATAAAACTATCTCATTTGAAATTTTGAAAGGAGAAGATGAAAAATGATTGAACTACATAAACTAAATAACGGAGATATTACAGTAAGTGTTGATGTTCCTAAATATACTGATGGTATGGAACCAGGAGTTTTAGATATTCAAACATATAAAACTAGAAAAAATCTAGAATTAGAAGCAACAGAACAATGGTTTGCATGTGTAGAGTTGATTGTAGAAGAAAATGGCAAACTTATTCTTATGGTTATTCCTAAACTTCCTATTGAAAATCTTTTGTTTGGTGAAATAGAATATCGAAGATGTCTTATAAGCGAAAGTTATACATATGGATATGATAATGGAAAAATATATTTCGATTCGAATAAAAGTCATATTAAATTGGGTAAAGCTCATATGAATGTTAGAAATTTAAATTGCGACCCTAAAGGTGGCTTTTCAGAATATAAAGAGTGTTATTACATGAAAGCTATTATTCATGAACCAGTCTATGATATGACATTAGATGAGATTGAAAAGAAGCTTGGTAAGAAAATTAGAATTATCAATAACGATAAAGATAAATAAATTAATAACAGAAAGGAGAAGAATAATGAAAAAATTATTTGTAAGCTGTCCTATGAATGGACGAACAAAAGAACAAATTCTTAAATCTATGAAAATAGGTAGAGCGATTGCCGAATCATATTTTAATGAGGAATTGTTAGTTATCAATACTTGGATTGAGGATGAGCTACCTGAATATATTAAAAACGAAAGATTATGGTATTTAGCAAAGTCTTTAGAGTTTTTAGCTGAAGCAGATTATAGCATTACAATTGGTAACTATGGAAGATATATTGATAGATTTAAATCTTGTCATATAGAGGAAGACATTATTTCAGAAATGGATATTCCGCATTACGAGGTTGATTTAAGAGCTATAGCGCCAGATTTATTTAATGATGGTGCTGAAGAGAAGAAGAGAAGATATTTAGGAAGTCTGATAAAGAAAGGAGAAGAATGATGGGTGAATTATATATTAAAACTGAATGTAAACGTTGCAATCATGAATGTGTATGTAATAGAAAGAGTGACTTTGAAACCCTTTGCGAATTAGCAACGAATCTTCATCATCCTAGCGATGAACGAATAAATCTTAAGGATTATTATGAAGCAAAGGTAGAAGTAAGTTGTCCTTATTTTATGGTTAACTATATTACATCAACAAAGCCAGTACATAAGGCATTTAAACCATATCAAGATGAAGCAGTTGAAGAAGTAAAACGTTATGAAGGGAGTTTGAAGAAAGGATGAAAAATTTAGAGAAAATATTGGATTGTACGAATGTGAATCACGACAAAACTCATATTTGTAAATATGCTTATGGATTGAAACACGAACGCGATTGTATAGGTATTAGTTGTATAAAATGTGAATTTAAAAGTGCAATAAATATACTTGAATATTTAAATAAAGAATATAAGAAACCTATTAAAATGAGTAGTTTTGAGTATGATGTGCTTGATAGTTTTTTAAATACACGTACCGATCATGTTTCTGATTACACATTTGGCGACTTTGATTTTTTTAAAATTTTAAAGAATAAAGGATATTATAAAAACGTTGATCCAAATTTAACACTTAGAGAAATTTATGAAAGAGCTGGTGATTAGTGATGATTAAATTTGAAAAGACTGAAGTAGTAGGTTGGGAAGCAGCCATTAGAGGAATGAGGAATCCTATGAATAGTTGGGATAAGAGCGATAGTGGGTATTGTGAGACACATGGACCTGATCATTGTTTAACTTGTCCATATCATTATAATTGTGATGCTAGCGAGGGTTCTATCCAAACTAATTATATTATCGGTCCGAACGATGTAGATCTTATGAAACGATTGAGAAATGCCGGTACAGACCATCGTAAATTCATGAGAATGATTGTCGTGTATGTTGATATTACAGCTCCGCTATATTGGTGGAAAGAGTTCGATACATATAAAGTTGGAACAGTTGCTAATTCATGTAGCACGATGCACAAGATTCACGCTAAAGAGTTTACTATAGATGATTTCTCATGTGAGCATCTCGATGGTGTTTCAAGAGACATGTTTATGCAAAATGATAATAATCAACCATATTTCTTCTGCTCATTTGAAGACATGCTCTATATTCAAATAGAGGCTTTGAATCAGGCTAGAAAGTTATATCTCGAAACCAAAGACAAAAAATACTGGTTGCAGATGATTCAGTTATTACCTAGTTCTTATAATCAAAAGAGAACAGTCATGATGAGTTATGAAGTGTTGGCTAATCAATATGGGTCTCGTAAATTTCATCCATTAGATGAATGGAAAGAACATGATTATCTATCAAAAGAAGATCTTTCATATGAAAACACATTTCAAAAACATGCTGGTTTCTGTGATTGGATTAGAACTCTACCATATTCTGAATTGATTACTGGTAAGGAAGGAGAATAGATATGAAATTGAAAGATTTATTTAACAAGAAACCTAAAAATGATAGAGAAATTGTTAAGGCTTTTTACAATGAGTACAGACGCATACCAAGAGTAGAAGAATTTAAAGCACTTGGAGGTCATATGCGAAGTGTTCAAAATACTTATGGCTCATATCAAAAATTTCTAAAGAGTCTTGGATTGCCATGTATTGTCACTAAAGCTGAGTCATTTGAGCTTATACATATTAGAAGAAATAAAGTTGTCATGGTTGGTACTCGTAAAGACATAAGAGAATATTTAGGAGTAAGTAAAGATGTGGTGAATAGAGCTATACAAAAAAATAAACCAATTTTAGAAACTTATATCGCAGTCAAGAAACCTTTTAAAAAGGTAAGTACGCAAAAATAACACGTTCCTTAATGAAAGGAGTGGAATTTATGAAAAAAGTAATGTGGTTTTTAGGAGGATTTGCATTAGGTTATATAGTAGATTTGCTGTTTTTCAATAAAGAGGAGTCTGAGTAACATTAGGCTCTTCTTTTTATTTTTAAAGAAAGAGAGGAATAAGAAATGAAAACGAGTAGATTAAATTTAACAGTTAAAGAATTAAAATTTTTATTAAAAGATGTACCAGATGATTATCCAGTTATCATACCATGTTGTGATCCAGAAGATGCGGATAACATTTTGGGATTTAGATATGTAAGAAAAGTTGGTATTTTACATGATGAATCAAATTTTGTTGATGACCCTGATGCTTTTTATTTAGGATCAGCCACTTCTATTGATGGAAATAACACTAAATCTATTCAAAAACAATTAGATGAGTCTGGTTATACAACTACGATTAAAGCAAAAGAGACAAGTATCATTATTGTTAAGGAAAGAGAGGAATAGACAATGGGGTTAGTAACGGCAAATGAATTAAGTATTAATGATGAAAGACAATGGACTTTGGTAGATGATTCTCATCCTATATTTAATAGATGGGAACATGAAACAGCATCTGGTGAAAGTTATCAGGAGTGCTTCTTTAAATACGAAGATCCTAATAAACAAAACTTATTATTTAAGGATAATCCTTATCTAAAGAGAATGACCGATTTAGAGATCTATAAGAAAGACGCAGCCGATGAGTTAGAAATGACTCCGGCTGTTTTTGGTAGAAAATTAATTGGAGATCCTAGATACGATCCATTCACAAAAGAAGAACTAAGAAAACTCAATAAACTCTTAATGTTTGAAGATTATGGTGATAAGGATGTTAGAGTCGAAATCAATCCTGAATTATGGGGTGATAATTGATGGAAGCAGAAAAGCTTACGGAGTTTGTGGTGAAAGCTACAGCTGATTGTATGGAGAAATGTTATAAGAAGCAAAGAGATATGAGGGACAATCTTATACTTAAAGAGTTAAAACCATATGGAATTAATGCTCTGAATATTGGTGAGTATGCTTCTATAGGTCGTTTAACGTTAATTAAACATAAAGATAAGGGTTGTAGTAGTACAGTCTATACTCACTTTTATCTAGATAAAGAAGAGATATTTGTAATTAAAGAAACCTACGAAATGACTGTTAAAGATGGTAAGTATGGTGTTAAGTATCGTATTGGTGTAGTATCAAGAAAAGGAGAGGGTGCGAAATGACAAAGAATACTTTTACAGAAGAACAGAAATTAGAAATTATGCGTACATTGGCTGAGATTTCTATATTAGGTCCAAAATTTATAGAAAAACCTTTTATCGAATCAGCAACAGATCAATTGATTGAATTTCGTAAAGAATGTTTGTTAAATCTTATTAATCATCTAGCCGAATGTATGTTTGATGAAAATGAAATGCAAGACTTGATAGCTATTATTGAATCTAGCACTGATCAATCATTGGCTGATTATAAAAATTTTATGGAATCTAAATTACATCAAATAATAAATGGAGGTGATAAATAATGCCTTATTATGATGAGGAATATAAAGAAGTTAGATTTGATATTTATTGTAGTCAATGCGTTAGAGAAAAAGAACCTGAGAGTGATGATAAATGCCATGAATGTTTAAGCAATCCTCTCAACTTATATTCTGAGAAACCAATTAATTTTAAAGAAAAGGAGAAGTAAACTATGTTATTTATATTAGGACTTATTGTATCATTATTTTTAAGTTTTTTAATCGTTACATTATTAATTTATTTAATTTGTATATGTTTTGGTCTAACTTTTTCTTTACCAATAGCCATAGGTGTTTGGCTAGTTATATTACTTATTAAATTAGTTCTAGATTAGAAAGGAGAAGTAATTATGATAATGCTTATCGAATGGTGTGCCGACAACGGATTCGAAGTGGTTTTTACTCCAGGCGTGTCTTCTTATAGTAGATTTGTGAGGGTGGCTTTTTATCACTATGGAGGAAAACCATTATGTGATTTTAAGATTGTTAGACTGCTGGATTTAGATATGTTACGTAAATCTGTAATAGATGAAGTATGTGCATTTGATGAACTAATTAGTAATGTTGATAGTGAATGGAAGAAATATTTGAAAGAGAGCGAAGGAGAAAAATAGGATGGAATTAGTTTTTGCCTTGTTAATTTTATTACTGATGGTAGGTCTTATATATTTTCTTGTATGGCTTGTTTTGTCAATTATAGGATTACTTATATTTGGAGTAGTTGCCCCATGGTATTTAGTATTATTAGCCATGGGTTTTTTATTTATGCTTTTGGAGATGTATGAACAAAAATTAGGAATGTATCATGATGATATTACGAGTAGAAAAAAATGAAAGCGAGGAAAAAAGATATGGAAAGTAAACCAATTTATGAATACATAGGACAACCAGCGTTATTAGAACAACTAGGAGAAGAAGCTTGTGAATTAGGACAGGCTTCTTTAAAAATGGCTAGATATATAAGAAGCGAAAATCCTACGCCTAAAACAGCATTTGATGTGACTAAGGATTTAGTTGAAGAAGTTTCTGATGTTTTAGTTTGTATTGAAGAATTGAAAGCAGCCGGTTTTATAAATGATAAAACTATTAATGCAATGAAAGAAATTAAGCGTACAAGATGGTATGAAAGATTAGGAGGAAATGAAAATGTATAGTACAAATACAAAACCATATAAACCTTATAGTGGGAGAAATTATAAACCCAATCAAAGATATAGTGAGACAGGATATCAAAGAGAATATGAAGGATATAAACCTAAAGATAAAAGATACTCTATTCAAATTAAATTTAGAAGATCTGAAAATAAAATGAAATTTATTTGTACGGATTATATTCATAATGAAAATTCTAGAGATTGGAAGTTTAAAGGAACTGATATTCCGAATAGCTATATTTTATGTGTGAATGGCTGTGAAATTGAATATGTAATGATTGATATTTATAAGGAATGATATATTCTTTATGAGAGTAAAAAGATTACATAAAGAAAAGGGAGAAGAATAGTTATGGAAAAATTTAATTATGATGTCCGTGTTTATTTAAAGGACGACGATAAAGTATATTTATCATGTGATCAGATCAGCTACAATCAAATTGAAAATGTTTATGTATTTGTAGATGGAAAAGATGCTTATAATATATATTTTGAGAGATATCATATTGCAAGAGAAAATGTTGCCAGCATGGTTGTAATAAAAAACAAATCTGAATAAAGAAAGGAGAAATAGAGATGAAATTAAAAGATTTGATTAATAAAGAAATGGGAATAGATATAAAAGCAAGATATAGATTATTGTTGGTTTGTGAAAAAAGAGACTTTGCTAGGAATTGTTGGAATATTAGAGCATCAGTAAAGAATCTTTTATATCGTGGCGTATATGAAGTATATAAAAATGATGATTCTATGGCTATATTTGAAACTTCAGATGGATTAAAAGTAACATTAATTACTTATGATTGTGTTAATGATATGCCTGAAAAAGATGTATTTAGTTTATTCATTAACGAATCGGATTTATATAAGTTATTATCTGGTATAAGTCCGCTTGATTTTGATGATTCATTGAAAAAGATCATTGGAACATCAAGAAAAAGATCTGGAAGTTTAATGGTAAGCGGTGTTTTGGGAGAAGCACATCGAAATATGATAAAGAAAGAAGTAAATAGTTTATTTGGAATAAAAGTAATGGAGGAAGAACGTATGGAAAATGATAGAAATTTAATTGTTTATAAAAGTGAAGAAGAAATGGCTAAAGAATTTATTAATTTTGGGAAGAGATATGGTGATCATGGTTTTTTACCTATGAATTATGCAGCTATTAGTGTGACTACAGTTAATCAAGATCAAAAACCTCGTTTAGATTTAGGCATTAAGAATGTTATATTTAATGATCCTGCTACAATTATCCTATGGAATGATGGAACGAAAACAGTTGTGAAAGCTCAGGGTGATGATGTCTATGATCCAGAGAAAGGTTTAACTATGGCAATTGTTAAGAAGCTATTAGGTAATCAAGGGAATTATTATAATGAATTAAAGAAATGGTTACCTAAAGAAGAGAAAGTAGAGTTTGGAGTTACTTTTGCTGAAGCTCTTCGCCAAACTATAAAAAGATTTAATGAAACAATGGGAAAATCGGCATTATCAGAAGACGAAGAAAAGGTGAATAGAGATGCGTCAAAATTTTAAAACGATTGAGAAGCTATCTGAAGAAGTAGCTTCTTATTTATGTTATTGGCATCTTCATAGAATTCCAACATGTAAGGAGGTTAGAGCAGTAATGGAGAGGTTAGGTTTAGTAAAAACTATTAATAATGCGAGTCCGGTGTTTGCTAGACAGGCTCCTAAAGTTTATCAAGATGTTTATTTATATTTCTTAACTAGATATAACAGAGCTTTTAAAACTTATTTGCATATTTGTGGTAATCATATGCCGATGAAATATATGGAAAAGACTAGGTGAATGATAAATGCCAAAAAGAAAAATGTATGGAGTGTACAATAAAGATGGGGTTCCTATATTTTGTGGAACCTCTCGTGAGTGTGCTGCTTATTTAGGAATTAAGTATGACTCTTTTAGAAAGCAAGTTTGGCGTACTAAAAAGGGTCGTAAGTATGTGAGAGATCACAGTATTTACTATGAGTATAAAGAATAAAAAGTTTGGAATATTTTCAAAGGAGGAATAGTAAGTTATATAATTCAGACAAATTCAATTTGAAAGAATTAGAGACGAGAAAGTTTAGGAAACTAACGAAATAAAAGGAGAAAGATTATGAAAAGAAAACTTATTAATTATATTTGTACTGTAGCCATGATGGTTGCAGGGATATTGAGTTGGGATGTGTCGATGGTTTATGCAATTGATGATTCTAATGCACGAGAGATCAAGTTTGAAGGGGGAAATATTAAACCTGATTTTAATAATTTATATTGGGATATTCACAATCATATCAATGTTACTGAAGAAGAAAAACATGAAGAAATGGTTATTGAGTATAAAGAAAAATTAGCTGAAGAAGCAAGACGTAAGAAGGAACGTGAAGAAAGAGAACGAGCACTTCTTAAATCAATGGGTTTAAAAAGTACAAACTGCATTGAGTTTAAGATTTATAAAGCTTGTGAGAGATATCATGTTCCTTTTTCTATTGTATTGGCTATAGCACGACTTGAAACTGGGTGGTTCACATCAGATGCTTATTTGTATCGTAATAATCCTGGTGGGTTAAGTCGTAATGAAATACCTTTATCTTTTAGCAGTAAAGACGTTGGGGTTGATAGATTTGTGAAGAATTTGAAAGAAAATTATTTTGATGAGGGTTTAGATACACCTTATGAAATTGGTCAGAAATATTGTCCTGTTAATCCTGATTGGGCTAGTATGGTTTCTCGATTAATGGAGTATCCTGTTGATTATAAGTATAACTGATTCGGTTACGAATTGCATGGAATGGAATGACGAGTGATTCCGTAAGGAATTGCATGATTGTAGATATGGATGATATGAAGCTGGTACGGACGTGGGGATGAAAGGAGTGGAAGTATGCCGAGAAAGAAACCAGTAGGAAGACCTAAGAAAGAAGATTATTATAAGAAAAGTGATGTAATTCACATTCGTCTAACACATGATGAAAAATTAGAATTGAATTGGATAGCTCAAATAACCAGACATTCCAGAGCGGAATTAATAAGAATGGGATTGGAATTAGTAAAATTGAGATATCAATTATCAATGAGAAAACAAAATTTCGATGAAATCATGGAAAATGATATAGGAAAACCTGTAAAAAATACTGATGATGGTAAATAATTTTTCACATTTTTTATAAAAAATCATATAAAAAACAACCTAAAATATTTTATGTGATACAAAAAATATCAAATAATTTATGTGTCACGAAAATTATTAACGATTAAAAAAGTTGAAAATTTTCAATAAAAATGGTCAAAAAAGGGCTATTTTTAGCTGTTTTTGGGCTATTTTTGCAAAAAAAAATTTTTTTTAATAAAAACTCTTTTATATATTAATTATTTATAATACGCGATAAATAATATTTGTACCACAATAAATATTTAACATCTAAAAACGATTTAAAAAGGGGTGAAAAAAATTTTTTATGATGTATATATTTTTTAACATTATCACAGTTATATTGTTATGGGTCTGGTATCAGCAAAATGATATCAGATTTTTAATTTGTTCTGCTTTGTTTGCAATAGCTGCTTCAATAGGATCTGTAGCTTTTAATATTTTTAGAGCTAGTAAACAAACTAAGACAAATCTTAATATCAGCGCTAGTGATAATATTGACACACTTATAAATGCTATCAAGAAGACAAATAAATAAAACATAATTTAGGGCACGCGTGAAAAACATGCCCTGTTATGAAGAGAAAAGAGAATTTACGTTCTCTTTCATTTTTTATGAAAGGAGAAACAATGACTTATGGGTAAACTGGAACGAGACTTTCAACGTCAATTTAAAAAAGAACTTCAAAACAGATTTGAAGGATGTATTGTTACGAAGCTTGATTCGAGCTTGATTCAAGGAATTCCTGATCTTTTAGTTTTGTATAAAGATCGTTGGGCAGTTCTTGAAATGAAGAGAAGCGCTAATGCAACTCATAGACCAAATCAAGATTACTATGTTGGTCTTATGAATGATATGTCATTCTCACGATTTGTTTATCCTGAAAACAAGGATGAAGTTTTGGATGACTTGACTCGTTTCTTTCAGCCATAAGTACAAGGAGGTAACGCGATTTGAAATTTATATTTAACAATCATAATAACCTCAAAGGTTTACATGCTTATTTAGGAGCAAGTAAATATCACTGGCTAAATTATGATCCAGATAAGTTGGCTGCGACTTATCGAAATCATATGGCAAAAATGAGAGGAACAAGACTACATGAATTAGCAGCAGAACTCATTACTTTAGGAGTTAAACTTCCTAGATCAAATAAAACTTTAAACATGTATGTGAATGACGCAATTGGATATCGAATGACTCCAGAACAACTTTTATTTTATTCTGAAAACTGTTTTGGAACAGCCGATGCAATTTGTTTTAGAAACAATTTATTGCGTATTCACGATTTGAAAACTGGTGTTGGGCCAACTCATATGGAGCAGCTATTAATTTATGCAGCTCTTTTTTGTTTGGAATACAATATCAAACCAGGTTCTATAGAATTCGAATTAAGAATTTATCAGAATGATGAAATCTTGGTTGCGAATCCAACAGCTGAAGATATTTTACCAATCATGGATAAAATTATTTCTTCAGATAACATTATTAAAAAAATAAGACAAGAGGAGGAGTAGGCTATGGGGTATGTAGACAAGCCATCAATAGAACAAGTGGCTTTCGAATACTTTGGTGAAGTAAATGATGAGTTTTTAGAGCACTATGGTATTAAAAGACGTTCTGGACGATATCCTTGGGGTAGTGGCGAAGATCCATATCAACATAGTGGCGATTTTCTTTCTCGTGTTGAACAGTATAAAAAGCAAGGCCTTAAAGATAACGAAATAGCTAAAGCTATGGGTATGACTTCTACTACTTATAGAGCTATGACTGGTATAGCAAATGATGAGAGACGAAGCTTATTAGTCGATAGAGCAAAGAGTTTAAGAGCTGATGGATTATCATTAAATGAAATAGCCAAAGAGATGGGCTATAAAAATGATTCATCAGTTAGAGCTTTATTAAATGTTGATTCTGAAATAAGAATGAATCAAGCTAAAAACGCAGCCGATCTTATTCGAAAGAGTATCGAAGAAAAAGGAATGATTGACGTCGGTAAAGGTGTTGATATTCAGTTAGGTATCTCTAAAGAGAAATTGGATCAGGCTTTGCTAATGCTTGAAATCGAAGGATATCCTGTTTATGGAGGTCGTGTTGAACAGGCAACGAATCCTGGTAAGAAAACAACTATCAAAGTTATTTGTCCAAAAGGAACGGAGCATAAAGATATATTTAGTTATGATATTCATAGTATTGATGATTATGTATCCTATGATAAAGGTGAAACTTTTAAACCATCATTTGCTTATCCAAAAAGTATGGATTCCAAACGTTTGGCTATTCGTTATGCCGAAGATGGAGGAATTAAGAAAGATGGAATTATTGAAATTCGTAGAGGAGTTCCTGATTTATCTTTAGGCGAATCGCATTATGCTCAGGTTCGTATATTAGTTGATGGTAAAAAGTACATAAAAGGAATGGCCATATATTCTGACGATTTACCAGATGGTGTTGATGTTATGTTTAATACTAACAAAAGAAAAGATGTTCCTAAACTTGAAGTATTAAAAGACATTAAAACCGACGATCCAATGAATCCATTCGGTTCAACAATTAAAGAACATGGTGGACAACATTATTATAAGGATAAGAATGGTAAGGAACAGTTATCACTTATCAACAAGACTAGAGAAGAAGGAGATTGGCTCAAATGGAGCAATACTTTATCTTCTCAGTTTTTATCTAAGCAGCCACTAAAATTAGCTAAGAAACAATTAGATTTAGCTAAAGAAGATAAACAAATGCAGTTTGAAGATATTATGGCTTTGAATAATCCAACTGTAAAGAGAAAACTTCTTCTAGATTTTGCTGATGAATGTGACTCGGCAGCCGTTAAATTAAGAGGAGCGGCTTTACCTAGACAAAAGTATCATGTCATTATTCCTGTTACAACATTAAAAGATAATGAAGTATATGCACCAAACTATAAGAATGGCGAAAAAGTTTGTTTAGTTCGTTATCCTCATGGTGGAACATTTGAAATACCAGAGCTTGTTGTAAATAACAAACATAAAGATGCTAGAAAAATCTTAGGTACCACAACAACTGATGCTATAGGAATTAATAGCCATGTTGCAGAAAGACTTTCTGGAGCTGATTTCGATGGCGATACTGTTATGGTTATACCACAAGGTAAAGGAGTTAAGATAAAAACAACTCCACCTTTGAAAGGTCTTGAAGGATTCGATCCAAAGCTTCAGTATGGAACAAAAAAAGTCGGAAACGATTACTACAATGAACGTGGTGAGAAGATTAAAACCATGTCTAAGAAATTAACCCAAACTGAAATGGGTAAAGTATCTAATTTAATCACTGACATGACATTAAAGAATGCTACTGAAGATGAGTTGGCAAGAGCTGTTCGCCATTCAATGGTAGTCATAGATGCTGAAAAACATAAGTTGGACTATAGATCTAGTGCTAAAGACAATGCTATAGAAGAATTAAAGAAGAAGTATCAAGAAGGTGGCGCTTCTACTATTATCTCTAGAGCTAAAGGTACGACTTCCGTAGATAAACGTCAAGGTTCTCCAACTATAGACCCTGAGACAGGAAAACTTAAATGGAAAACTGCTGATGATTTATACTATGAGACTACTAAAGTTAATAAGAGAACCGGGGAGGTCACTACAACTACAAAGAAAAGACAGCAAAAGATTACAAATATGGATTATGTAGAAGATGCCTATGACCTAGTATCAAAAGCGAATACTCCAATGGAAAGATATTATGCTGAATATGCTAATTCAATGAAGAGACTAGCTAATGAGGCTCGTAAAGCCAGTCTAAATGTAGGAAAAGTTCAACGTTCTTCTTCTGCTGCAAAGACTTATGCTGCTGAAGTGAAATCTTTAGATGAAAAGCTAATGAAGGCGGAGGCTAATAAACCTAGGGAGAGGATGGCACAAATTCAGACCACTCTTGAAGTGAATGCTAAGATTCAGGCTAATCCAGATATGGATAAGAGTGCTATCAAAAAAGCTAAACAACAGGCTCTTAGCAGACATAGAGAGGCCCTTGGAGCTAGGAGAGAGCCAGTAGAAGTAAGTGAAAGAGAATGGGAAGCTATTCAGGCTGGTGCTATAAGTGACAATAAATTAACTAGAATTCTTAAGAATGCTGACATGGATGTGATTAGACAGTATGCAACACCTAAAACGTATACAACAATCACCCCAGCTAAGGCTAATAAGATTAAAGCCCTTAAAGCAAGTGGCTACACAACTGCTGAAATAGCAGAACGTTTAGGAGTTTCTACTTCAACAGTACAAAAGTATATGAATTGAAAGGAGTGAGCAATGAATGTCTAGAACAGTAATGTTAACAACTATTGACAATCCGTTTGATCCTTACACAGACTTTGACAATTGGTTAGCTTATGATACTGAAAAACACTACAATACTTGTGGTCTTTTGGCTAGAATTGCTAACACTTCTGATGCATTGTCTGATGAAGAAAACGTGATTGAAATTGAATCAGCAATTGACGACTTTCTTAGTCTTGACTTAACAAATACATTTAAGAAACTTGTTTATGATTAATGTTTTGTTTATCAACTAAAAAGTCTTTAAATGTTTTTAATAAAAGTTTATTAATGTTTATGTTTTATCATTATCATTCATTAATAAAAATTAATTTATTATTTAAGAGTTTGATTGAATAAATAAAATTATTTTATTATTTAAGAGTTTGATTGAATAAATAAAATTATTTCTTTTGTCATATGTAAACAACTTTATTGATAAATTTTACCTACATTTATCTCTATTATAAACATGGAAATTTATTTATCAGTCATACCCTTGAATATATAGAAAGGCGTGGGGAGGGGTCTCAAACAAGTGCACCCCCTCTCTCATCGCGCGCCTCTTCGATTTTTCTCCGGAGGATATTTTTGGAGAAACAATTCTATATTTTTACGACACTTTAAGCGGCCTACGAGACCTTTTCTGACATTAAAATTGATATTTAGACATTTTTGGTATTGTTCATGGTATATCCCCACAGATTTTGTTCTCAATTCCTCTCATAAGATTCAATCTAATGGACATTTATTAATGTTTGCCGTTTCTTTTGCTACTTAAAATCATTGTTTTTTATATTCTATTTTCTAACTTGTTTTATTTTTTAGATGTAACATTAATTTTGAAAGTTATCTCTGCATTACTCCTTTCATGCAAAGATAAAATATTTACAGCTTGTATGTGATCATCCTATTTATTGATAAAAGTTATTTCCACACATAATTTAAGGTTTCGCAGTCCGCTTAAAGTGTCGTAAAAAGGTATTAATACTACCTTAAAAGTATAGAGAAAGGAGTAGCATGGTGGCTAAAAGCAATAAGCAAAGTTCTCAAAAGGAACCAAAAAGTTTTAGACCTGCTTTAACTCCTGAAGGTCAAGAAAACCGAATGATCTCTTTAGCTATGGATTTAGCTGAAAAACAGTTAAGAGAAGGCACCGCCTCTGCTCAAGTCCAGGTTCACTTTCTGAAATTAGGTACTGAGAAAGCTCGATTAGAAAGAACAAAGCTTGAAAGAGAGATAGAGTTAATGAAGGCTAAACGAGAACAGATAGAATCAGCTCAACGTTCGGAAGAGTTATTCGAAAGAGCTATTGCTGCTATGAAACAGTATAGTGGTAATGGCACCAATGAAGAAATGGAGGATGACGAGTATGTATAGATGCTATTCAGAACTTATGAAAATCCAGACTTTTGAAGAACGTTTTAAGTATTTAAAAGTTAGAGGTTCAGGTGTTGGTAAAGACACCTTTGGTGCTCATAGATATTTGAACCAAGCTTTATATCAATCAAAAGAATGGAGAGATTTTAGAAGAAAGATTATTGTTCGTGATATGGGGTGCGACTTAGGTTGTGAAGGTCATGAAATTTACAAAGGCGCTATTATACATCACATCAACCCATTAACTATTGATGATGTGATTAATAGAAGTCCTAAAATTTTTGATCCTGAGAATGTTATCACTGTAACACACAATACTCATCTGGCTATTCACTATAGTGACGAATCAATTCTTCTAACAGCTCCGAAAGAAAGGAAAAAGAATGATACTTGTCCTTGGCGACAGTAATTGAGAAGGGAGGATAAATATGAGTGATACAACAAATGATAATGTTAACACTAATGAGAGTATATTGCTTTCTATTAAGAAACTGTTAGGAATAACCCCTGAGTATACTATCTTTGATACTGACATTATCATACATATCAACAGTGTATTCACAATTCTTAACCAATTAGGAATAGGACCTGACGAAGGTTATGTAATCACTGGTGCTAATGAAACTTGGGATGATTATGTTCCAAAAGAATCAAGAGTGAGGATTGAGTCTTTGAAAACATTCATCTATATTAAAGTGAAATTAGTATTTGATCCACCTCTAAGCTCTGTCGCTGTACAAAACCTAAAAGATACTGCCGCTGAATACGAATGGCGACTCACTAACTATGAGCGTAAAGATTCAGCTGCTCAAGAATAGGGGTGAAAATCAAAATGGAGAATTCACTATACCATCATGGTGTCAAAGGTATGAAGTGGGGCGTTCGTAGAACCCCAGCTCAGTTAGGACATAAAACAACTTCTAGTAAAAAGAAGAAAACTGGTTTGTTTAGTAAATCGAAACAAGAAACTAAAAAGAAAACTGTAGTCAAATCAACTGAACATACTGAACAAAAACCTAAAAAGAAATCTGTTAAAGAAATGACTGATCAGGAGTTAAACGCTTCTATCAATCGAATGAGATTAGAACAACAGTATGCTCAATTAACACCTAAGAAAGCATCTTTAGGTAAACGCTTTGTCAATAGCGCTATCAATGATGTATTAGTTCCAGGTATAAGAGAAGGAGCTAAAAACATGGTTGCTGATCAAACTAGAAAAAGGGGAAATGATTTCGTCAACGATATGTTTGAAGCTATGACTAATCAGAAAAAGAAAAAGTAAAGGTGATCTAAATTATGGCTTTGTCAAATACAGCCGTCCCAAAATATTACGGCTTATTTCGCGATGCCGTAATTAGAGGCGACATACCAGTTAATAAAGAGATCTCTATGGAGATGAATCGTATAGATGATCTTATAGCTAATCCTGGAATCTACTATGATGACCAAGCAGTAGAAGGATGGATAGCTTATTGTGAAAATGAAATGACTTTGACCGATGGATCGGACTTAAGATTACTCGATTCGTTTAAACTCTGGGGTGAGCAAATCTTTGGTTGGTATTACTTTGTAGAACGAAGTATTTACGAACCGAATCCAGATGGACATGGAGGAAGGTATGTTAAGAGGTCAATCAAGAAACGATTGATCAACAAACAATACTTAATAGTTGCTCGTGGTGCTGCAAAATCCATGTATGCATCATGCATTCAAAGTTATTACCTTAATGTAGATACTTCTACAACTCATCAGATAACTACAGCACCTACAATGAAATTGGCGGAGGAAGTTATGTCCCCAATAGCTACTGCCATAACCAGAGCAAGAGGTCCATTGTTTCAATTCCTCACCGATGGATCTATTCACAATACTACTGGAAGCATGGCTACTAGACAATTGCTGGGATCAACCAAGAAAGGTATTCAAAATTTCTTAACCGGATCTCTATTAGAAGTCAGACCTTTGAGTATTAACAAACTCCAAGGGTTGCGATGCAAAGTGGCAACTGTGGATGAATGGTTGTCTGGGGATCTGAGAGAAGATCCAATAGGGGCAATCGAGCAGGGAGCTTCTAAACTTGATGATTACTTGATTGTAGCTACAAGTTCTGAAGGTACCGTTCGTAACGGTAGTGGTGACACAATCAAAATGGAGTTAATGGACATTCTCAAAGGAGAATATATTAACCCTCATGTTTCTATTTGGTATTACAGACTCGATTCTATAGATGAAGTTGCGTATCCTGATATGTGGATTAAAGCTAATCCAAACTTAGGTAAGACTGTAACTTATGAAGTCTATCAGAACGATGTTGAAAGAGCTGAAAAGGCTCCGGCTGCTAGAAACGATATTTTAGCAAAACGTTTCGGTATTCCGTTAGAAGGTTATACTTACTTCTTTACTTATGAAGAAACCCTTCCAATGAAAAGAAAACGTGACTTTTGGCAAATGCCATGTTCAATGGGAGCAGACCTTTCACAAGGTGATGACTTCTGTGCATTTACATTCCTATTTCCATTATCAAATGGTTCTTTTGGTGTAAAAACCAGAAACTATATAACAACTAAAACTTTAATGGAGCTACCTACGGCAATGAGAGCTAAGTATGACACTTTTATCGCTGAAGGTAGCTTAATTGTTTTAGAAGGAGTCGTTCTCAACATGATGGAAGTCTATGACGATTTAGACAATTACATCATGAACTTTCAGTATGATGTCCGCTCATTTGGGTATGACCCGTATGGAGCACAGGCATTTGTAGAAAGATGGGAGAGAGAGAACAGTCCTTATGGAGTTGTTAAAGTTATACAGGGTGCTAGAACTGAGTCAGTTCCTTTAGGAGAGATTAAGAAACTTTCAGAAGAGCGTATGCTTCTTTTTGATGAAGATCTTATGTCATTTGCTATGGGAAACTGTATAACTTTGGAAGATACAAATGGGAATAGAAAGTTATTTAAGAAAAGACGTGAGCAAAAGATTGATGCTGTTGCTGCTTTATTGGATGCTTACGTTGCTTACAAAGAAAACATTGAATCGTTTGAGTAGGAGGATGAATTATGGATGAACAAGAGTTATACCATTATGGTGTCCTCGGAATGAAGTGGGGAGTTAGAAGAAATCCCTCAAAAGCTTATGGAAAAGCTGAAAAGAAGCGACAAAAGCTTCAATCAAAAGCAGCTTCTATGCATAGAAAAGCTGATACAAAAGCTTATATAGCTTCCGGTAAGATATCACGTTCTAAAACAAAGAAGCAACTTAAAAAGAATAGCAAAAAATTAAATCAAGCTTTACAGCTTAATTTCAAGTCAGAACGACTTCAAAGAAAAGCGATAAAGTGGGAAAAGCAAATGGATAAAGTCTTTAAAGATTACGAAATAAATCGTATCGAACAGAAGACTATTTTAAAAGGTAAGAAATTTACTTATGAACTTACAAGAAAGAAGAGTCAAAGATAAGGAGGGAAATTCAAAATGGAGTTATCAATTCCATCTAGGTTAAAACATGCCTGGAATGCTTTCCAAATGAATAGGAACCCTACTTATACAAATAACTATTATGGTTCAAGTTCTTCAACAAGACCTGACCGAATGCGATTCAGTAGAGGTAATGAAAGATCTATAGTTACTTCTATTTACAATCGTATCGCTTTGGATGTTTCTCAGTTATCTTTCGAACATGTTCAGTTGGATAAAGATGGGAGATACTCGGAAACAAAAACCACAGGACTTAATACTTGCTTGACATTAGAAGCAAACCTTGATCAAACATCACGTGCCTTCTTCCAAGATGCATCGCTTTCAATGTTTGATGAGGGATCTATAGCATTAGTTCCAATTGATACAAATTTGGATCCTAACATAACAGGCGGTTATGATATTGAGTCAATTAGAGTTGGTCAAATTTTAACCTGGTATCCAAAACATATTAAGGTTCGTCTTTATAACGAACAGACCGGTATTAAGGAAGATCGAATCATTCCTAAAAGTATTGCTGCAATCATTGAGAATCCGTTCTATACGGTGATGAATCAATCAAACTCAACTATGCAGCGATTAATTAGAAAACTAAGTTTGCTAGATGCAATCGACGAACAAAGCGCATCTGGAAAATTAGATTTGATTATTCAGCTTCCTTATACAGTTAAATCAAACTTACGTAAACAACAAGCGGAAGAAAGACGAAAGGCTGTTGAAGATCAATTATATGACAGTAAGTATGGTATTGCTTACATCGATTCAACTGAACGAGTTATTCAATTAAATCGTCCGGTTGAAAACAATTTGATGAGCCAAATTGAGTATCTGCAAAATCTCTTGTATAGCCAATTAGGGATTACTCAATCTATTCTAGATGGATCAGCAGATGATAAGACAATGCTCAATTATTATAATCGAATAGTTGAACCTATTGCTGCTGCTTTTGTTGATGAAATGAGAAGAAAGTTCCTAACTAAGACTGCCCGAACTCAAGGTCAGTCTATTATGTTCTTTAGAGATCCATTTAAGCTAGTTCCGGTTAGTGAATTAGCTGAAATTTCAGATAAATTAACTCGTAATGAAATTGCTTCTTCGAATGAAATGAGACAAACAATTGGATGGAAACCATCTAAAGATCCGAAAGCCGATGAGTTGAGAAATAAGAATTTGAATCAACCCGAATCAGAGCTTCAAAAGGATCAGACGAGCCAAGATCTGAAAGGGATCGAAGATAAAGATAAGGAGGAAATTCAAAATGGATAAAAACAACTATGATTGTTCCGGTTGGGCTACAGTTAATGATGTCCTTTGTGCTGATGGAAGAACTATCCGTAGAGATGCTTTCAAAGCCAACAATGGACAAGTTGTTCCTGTAGTTTGGAATCACAAACATGGTGAAGTTTCCAATGTTCTAGGCCATGCTTTGTTAGAAAATCGACCTGAAGGTGTTTATACATATGTATCTTTTAACGATACAGTTGGTGGTCGTACAGCTAAGCAATTAGTTGAACATGGAGATATTAGAGCGTTTTCCATCTTTGCGAATTCATTAAAGCAGAATGGAAATGATGTTATTCACGGTAATATTCGTGAAGTTAGTCTTGTTCTTGCGGGTGCAAACCCAAAAGCTTATATAGATAACGTAATAGCTCATGGACAAGAATCAGAAGAAGAAGCTTATATTCTTACGGCAATTGATACTGAAATTGTTTGTCATGCTGAAGAACCTAAAGAATCATCTGAAAGTAAAAAGACAGAAAGCGATACTAAGAAAGATGAAACCGAAGGATCTAAAGATGAAGATAACGCAGTACAAGATCCACAAGAATTATTTGATTCTTTAACTGATGATCAAAAGACTCTTGTTTATGCATTAGTAGGAGCCGCTTTAGAAAGTGAAGATCCTGATGCAGAAGACAACACTGACAACTCAGAAGGAGGAAAAGAAGAAATGAAACACAACTTATTTGAAGAAGGTGCTGAAGTAGTGCAAGACAATTTTATCGCTCATTCTGATCAAATGGCGATTCTTGCTAATGCTAAAAATAAATCAGTAGGTACTTTCAGAAATGCTTTAGAAGATTATGTTGCTTCTAAATCTATGAGCGTTGATGGAGAACAATTGGCTCATGGTATTGATTCTATTGATACATTGTTCCCAGACTTCAAAGACATTAAACCAGGAGCTCCAGATATTATTTCTAGAGACCAAACTTGGATTGCTGCTGTAATGCAGAAAGTTGGTAAAACACCATTCAGCCGTATCAGAACTCGTCAAGCTGATATTCGTGATAAACAGATTAGAGCTTACGGATATAAGAAATCAGCTAAAAAGAAAGATATGGCTAACATTAAACTGTTAAAGAGAACTACTGACCCACAAACAGTTTATGTTAAAGACAAATTAGACAGAGATGACATTGTTGATATCGTTGATTTCGATGTAGTTGAATACTTATATGGAATCATGAGAATGAATCTTAACGAAGAGTTAGCAATGGCTATCATGGTTGGCGATGGACGTGAAGAAGGAGACGAAGATAAAATCGACGAAACTCACATTAGACCAATCTGGAAAGATGATGAGTTATATACTATTCATACTGATGTTGATATTGCTGGTATGAAGAAATCATTACAAGGAACTAATACTTCTGCTAACTTCGGTGATAACTATGTTTATGCAGAAGCTATTATTCAATCAGCGTTATATGCTCGTGAACAATACAAAGGAAGCGGAAGCTTAGATTTCTATTGTGCTCCACATGTATTAAATATGATGTTATTAGCTCGTGACTTAAATGGTCGTAGAATTTATGATTCTGTTTCTGACTTAGCTACAGCTTTAAATGTTAATTCTATCCAAACTGCTGAACAATTTGATGGTTTAGTAAGAGAAGCTGCTGGATCTAAAAAGAAGAAATTATTAGGTTTATTTGTAAACTTGGCAGATTACAATGTTGGTGCTACTAAAGGTGGAGAAATCACTAGATTTAACCAATTCGACATTGACTTCAACCAAGAAAAATACTTGATTGAAACTCGTGTATCTGGAGCATTAACTAGACCTTATTCAGCTATCGCTTTGGAAGAAGATGTAACTGGAACTTTTTAGTAGACACCCTCGTTTCTCCTGTTGATGAGGGTGTTGATCTTTTAGGTAAGAATGCCGAAGATTTACAAACAGGTGTTAAAGTGCTTTCTAATAATCGTATAGTAGGTACATTAAAATATGTAACTGGTTATACAGGATTCAGTTCTGTTTCTGAAGAACAATCTGGAAATTATTTGGCAATTAAATTCGACACTAATGTTGAAGAACCAGATTCTATTACTGTTGAACTTGTTGGAGGAACTAAAGGTCCTGTCGAATTAGATGAAGACCGCATGTTTGTTG
The DNA here is from genome assembly GCF_002160815.1 of Massilimicrobiota sp. An134. Classification (GTDB taxonomy): domain Bacteria; phylum Bacillota_I; class Bacilli_A; order Erysipelotrichales; family Coprobacillaceae; genus Allocoprobacillus; species Allocoprobacillus merdigallinarum. The sequence goes on from NZ_NFLH01000001.1 coordinate 46,962, forward strand.
GTAGAATTAAAGATAAGACTATCAAGACTATTAAAGTCACAACAACAGTAGATGAACAAGAGTATGTTGAAAACTACGACATCTCAAGATTAGTTCTAACTCCAGCAAGTGAGTAAGGAGATAATTCAAAATGGCGAAATATTATGGAACTGTTGGGTTTGCTGAAACTCAATTAGATGACTATGGTGTATGGAAAGAAACTATAGTTGAGAAATCGTATTATGGAGAACTTGTTAATCCTATGTATGGTAAGCATGTCGCAACTCAAGAGTTGAATGACAATGTGATTATCTCGAATGTTATAAGCATCCTAGCAGATCCATACGCTAATGAGCATTTCTCCACAATACGTTATTTAGAATACATGGGTGTAAAGTGGAAAGTTACAAGTGTTGAAGTATCATTTCCTAGACTTATATTAACAACTGGAGAAGTCTATAATGCCGATATTTAATAGAGAAACTTTGCATAAGATTCTTAAAGAAATTATCGGAAATGATAATGTATATTTTCAACCACCTGAATCTGCCAAACTAAAATACCCATGTATCATATATTCTAGAGATGACATTCTTAATGAATATGGAAACAACACAGTATACAACCAATACTGTGCTTTTTTAATTACAGTCATTGATCATGACCCTGATAGTGAGATTGTTTACAAAGTTTCACAGTTGCCTATGTGTAATTTTGATAGACATTTCACTTCCGATGGTCTTAATCATGACACCTTTACACTTTATATTTAAAAGGAGGATTTTAAAATGCTATTAAAATGGGATCAAACTGGTGAACGTTTGTACGAAACTGGTATTGATAGAGGTGTTATCTATCCTCAATCAGAAGCCGGTGATTACCCAATGGGTGAAGCATGGAATGGGTTAACTTCTGTTACCGAAAGCCCTTCTGGTGCTGAGCCTACTGCTTTGTATGCTAACAATGGTAAGTATGTTAACTTGATTTCAGCAGAAGAATTTGCTGCAACAATTGGTGCTTATACTTTTCCTGATGCATTTGCCGCATGTAATGGTTTAATGGAATTAGCGCCAGGTGTATTTGCTGGGCAACAAACCCGTACACCATTCGGTATGACTTATAGAACATTGATTGGTAACGATATTCAAAAAGAAGCATATGGATATAAATTGCATTTCGTTTATGGTGCATTAGCAGCTCCATCTGAATCTGCTTATAACACTATCAATGATTCACCAGAAGCTTCTGAAATGTCTTGGGAAGTATCTACAACACCTGTAGATGTTCCTGGTGGAAAACCATCTGCTACAATTGTCGTTGATTCTACAAAAGCAACACCAACGCAATTAAAGGCATTAGAAGATATTATTTATGGTAAAGATTATGAATTAACTACAACTCAACCTGAAGATTGGGCAGAAAATTATGCTCAATACTTTGAAAAGTCTGGTTCTGAGTTTACTGCTGTATCAGGAAGTGGAGTTGCTCCATCTTGGGCGGAAAACAAATACTATACTGGTAAAGTTGATGCAAGATTACCTTTACCAACTGAAATTGCAACTATCATGGCTTCTGAAGACTAAGCTTGATTGTATAAAAATTATTTTGGAGAAAAGAAGACTTGTTATAAGCAATGAGTCTTCTTTTTTTTATTGTCAAAAAACTGAAAGGAGAACTTAATATGTTAAAAATTACTGAAACTTATGTTGATTTTAATGGTGTAGAAAGAAAAGAGGATTTTTATTTCAATCTTACTCAGGCAGAACTTATGGATATGGAACTTGGGTTGGATGGAAGTATGATTGGGAGCATGTCAAGTGTTCTAAAGAAAATCGTCGCTGCTAAAGATACAAGATCAATCATGAAAATCTTTAAACAGCTCGTTTCCAAAGCATACGGTGTGAAAACTGAAGATGGTAAACGTTTCGTTAAAAATGATGAAGTGAGAGCTGCTTTCGAACAACACCCTGCATACTCACAAATTTACATGAGATTAGCTACTAATGATAAAGAAGCATCAGATTTTGTTCTTGGAATTCTTCCAAAAGATATTTCTGATAAAGTGCAAAAAGAAGATTTGAAAGCTTTCATGGATAATGATCAAAAAGCTATTGAACAAAACTAAAGAAGGATGACTTATGCTTGAAGTTGTTATACCGGCTCAGGAAACATTTAATGATGCAACTCAAACTTTTGATTATACAAAAGAAGTAACGTTGCAATTAGAGCATTCTTTAATTTCAATTTCAAAATGGGAAGCTAAATGGCACACCCCATTCCTAGATGGTAAACCGAAAACTACTGAACAGCAGATAGATTATATACGATGTATGACACTAAATAGGCACATCAATTCAAAAGTCTATGGGTTCCTTACTCAAGAGAATCTACAAGCCATTTTTAACTATATAGAAAACCCAATGACTGCTACAACATTTAAAAAATTACCACATCAGAGAAAGACCGGAGAAATTCAAACATCCGAAACTATTTATTATGCAATGATCGCATGTCAAATACCATTTGAGTGTCAGCGCTGGCATTTGAATAGATTGCTCACTTTAATAGAGGTTTGCGGCCGTAAGAATGCACCTAAAAAGAAGATGAGTAGTAAAGAAATCATGTCGCAACAAGTAGCTTTAAATGCTGCTCGTAGAAAGAAATTAAACTCTAAAGGTTAGGAGGAATTTTATTATGGATTTAAGAAAGTGTCTTTTAACTAAAAATAACTGCTATAAAGCAGGTAAGAAAATCACAGTAAAAGGGGTTATGTGGCATTCGACAGGAGCCAATAATCCTAATTTAAAACGTTATGTACAACCAGATGATGGAAAATTAGGAAACAATCCCAACAACAATGACTGGAATAGAGCTTTACCAGATGGAAGAGAGGTTTGTGTTCATGCGTTTATTGGAAAAGATAAGAATGGTAAAGTATGTACTTATCAGACATTACCTTGGAATTATCGTGGATGGCATTGTGGAGGAAGTGGAAATGACAAATACATTGGATTTGAGATTTGTGAAGATGACTTAAAAGATAAAGATTATTTTAATGCTGTATACAAAGAGGCTGTCGAATTGACAGCTTTTTTATGTAAAGAAAATGGACTAAATCCTAAAGGAGAAAACGTCATTATCTGTCACCAAGATGGTCATAAATTAGGAATCGCTTCTAATCATAGTGATGTTTACCATTGGTTTAATAAGTTCGGTAAAGACATGGACGATGTAAGAAATGATGTAGCAAAAGCTATGGGTCAAACTTCATCTTCTAGCACAGCATCTAAACCTTCAACTTCTACTTCTTCATCAAGCTATTATAAAGCATTTAACAGCACTTCTATCGTTGATGGATTGAAATCTATTGGCGTTGATTCATCAATGACTAATCGTAAGAAGATTGCCGCTGCTAATGGAATCTCTAATTACTCAGGAGATTACGATGACAACGTTAAGCTTCTCGAATTAGCTAAGAAAGGTAAGTTGAAGAAACCTGGAAGTTCCACTTCTACAACTACTAAACCTACAACTTCATCTACTCAATATTATAAAAAGTTTAAATCAACTTCTATCGTTGATGGATTGAAATCTATTGGCGTTGATTCTTCCATGAATAATCGTAAGAAGATTGCTAAAGCCAATGGTATTTCTAACTATGATGGAGATTATTCAGATAATGTTTATCTATTAGAGCTAGCTTCACAAGGTAAATTGAAGAAAGCTTAATTTTTTTTGAGGAAATTCACATGATTACTTTTAAATCAAGAGGGAATTGGGATATCACAACTCGTTTCTTAGAAAGAGCTAAAAAAGGAATCAATATCAGATCTCTTGATAAATACGGTAGGCAAGGGGTTGCTGCTTTACGTTCGGCAACTCCTGTTGATACCGGATTGACTTCTCAATCTTGGTATTACCAAGTTACTCAAAAGAAAGGACTTGTTGAAATCGTCTTTCTTAATTCAAATGTTCAAAATGGAATTCCAATTGCTATTATTCTGCAATATGGTCATGGAACAAGAAATGGAGGATATGTTCAAGGACGTGATTATATCAATCCTGCAATCCAACCTATCTTTGACAAAATTGTAGAAGATGCTTGGAGGGAGGTGACTAGAGGATGAGTAAAACAATTGATGAAAGAGTCGTCTCCATGCAGTTTGACAATCGAAATTTTGAGAATAATGTCAAAACTACAATCGGAACTCTAGATCGTTTAAAAGAAAAATTAAAATTTCCAGGAGCTAATAAAGCTCTTGATAACATTTCTAAGTCTGCTAGTAAAGTTAATATGAATGGTCTTAACAGTGCTGTTGATACTGTACAAGCTCGATTTTCAGCATTAGATGTTATTGGCGTGACTGCTTTAGCAAACATCGCTAACCAAGCAGTTAATACTGGTAAACGCATGATCAGTGCATTAACACTCGACCCTATCATGTCTGGTTTTCAAGAGTATGAAACACAGATTAATGCTGTTCAGACTATTTTAGCAAACACCCAACATAAAGGTAGTACGCTTGAAGATGTCAATAAGGCATTGGATGAATTGAACAAGTATGCCGATCAAACAATTTACAACTTTACTGAAATGACAAGAAATATTGGTACATTTACCGCAGCCGGTGTTGATCTGGATATGGCAGTAAGTTCAATTAAAGGTATTGCAAACTTAGCGGCTGTATCGGGTTCAAACGCACAACAAGCATCGACAGCCATGTATCAGCTTTCTCAAGCGATTGCTGCTGGTAAAGTACAATTAATGGACTGGAACTCAGTAGTCAACGCTGGTATGGGTGGTGAGTTATTCCAGAATGCCTTAAAGAGAACGGCAGAACACTTTGGTTATAATGTTGACGGAATGATCAAAAAGTATGGTTCATTTAGAGAATCATTGACTAGAGGTGGATGGTTGACAACAGAAGTCTTAACCGAAACCTTAACGCAATTATCAGGCGCTTATACTGAAGCCGATTTGATTGCTCAAGGATATTCAGAGAAACAAGCAAAAGAAATTGCTGAGTTGGCTCAAACAGCCGTTGATTCAGCTACAAAGGTTAAAACATTTACACAGTTATTTGATACTTTGAAAGAAGCTGCTCAATCAGGATGGACTCAAACATGGGAATATATTATTGGTGACTTTGAACAGGCTAGAGAATTACTTACAGGTATTTCTGAAACTGTTGGAGGCTGGATTAATGCTATGTCTGATGCCCGTAATGCTATTATTGGAGGAGCTTTTGATTCTGCTTGGTCTCAATTGGAAGAGAAGATTAATGCGGCTGGAGTATCAACTGAAAAATTCCAGAAAGAACTTGCAAATGTTGCAAAATCTCATGGAAAATCATTAGATCAAATGATCGAGAAAGAAGGTTCTTTATCGGCTGTTATAGAAAAGGGTCTTATTTCTAAAGAATTAGTTGTGGAAACTCTTAAAAATATAGCTGGAATAAATAAAGAAACTTCCAAATCTACAGAAGATATGACTGCCAAACTTAAGAAATTCCAAAAGGTGGTCAATGACGTTTGGCGTGGGGATTATAAGAATGTAGATACTGGACGTATAGAGGCTCTTAAGAAAGCTGGATATGATTACGCTGAAGTACAAAAGTTAGTTAATAAAACTGTCGATGGACATAAATTAACACTTGAAGATTTATCAGATGCTCAATTAAAAGCTGTTGGTTATACTAATGAAGAAGTTGAAGCTATTCGAAAATTAGCTGAAGAAGCTGAGAAAGCTGGGACTCCTTTAAACAGTTTAATTGAACGATTAAATAAACCATCGGGTAGAGAGTTATTCTGGGATTCGTTAGCAAACATGGCTCAACCTATTATCACTATATTTAAGGCAATAGGTGCTGCTTGGAACGACGCATTTCCATCAGATGGTGGAGCTGGTCTTTATAGTTTTCTAGAAACATTCCATGCTTTTACAGAACATCTAGTTATTGGTGATAGAGAAGCTGAGAACTTAACAAGAACATTGAAAGGTTTATTTGCAATCCTTGATATGGTAAGTTGGGTTGCTGGTGGATCATTTAAAATTGCCTTTACTATAGCTTCTAAAGTAGCTAGTACATTATGGCAAGCTTTAGGTTTAGGTAATGCAACGATTCTTGAAATTACTGCAACGATTGGCGATGCTATTGTTGCTGTTCGAGATTGGATAGAGGAACATAGTTTATTAGGTAATGCTATTGAATTTGTTGTTCCTTTAATTGTAAATTTAGGTAAAGCTATTGCGGCACTTATTGATTATGCATTAGGTTTACCAGATGTACAAAAAGGATTTGAAGATTTTCTTAATATCTTCAAAACTATAGGTGATTATATCTATAGTAACTTTGGTGAATCTATAGATGCTGTCATCGAGTTCTTTGATACTTTAACAAGCATTAATGATTTCGAACCGAAAGATTTGCTTAAAGGAATAGAGAAACTTGGAGTAGCCATTCAAGAGAATTTTGCTAATGTTGATCTTTCTACAATTGGACAAAACGTCATTGATGGTCTTGTTAATGGTCTTCAAACAGGGGCCAATGCGGTATGGACTGCTATTACGACTGTTGCTGAAACATTGGTAAATGCTGCTAAGAATTATTTAGGAATTCATTCACCATCTACGGTCTTTATGGAGATCGGACAGTACATTATGGAAGGACTTAGCATGGGACTTCAAAATGGATTGTCCTTATTAAGTCAAGGAGCTAAAGGTATTGTTGATATTATCATGGATATTTTTAGTGGAATTAACTTCGGAGACGTATTTGTCTTAGGTTCTTTAGGAAGCGCTGTATTCTTCTTAAATAAGATTACAAATATTTTAGATAAGTTTGCTTCTCCATTTGAAGGATTTTCAAAAGTTTTAGACGGACTTGGAGATGTTCTAGGTAGTGTTTCTAAGAATATTGATCAAAGAACTAAGAATCTTAAATCAGAATATTTACTCAACTTAGCAAAGGCTATTGGTATACTGGCACTTTCATTGGTCGCATTAGCAACTGTTGATATTGGTAAGCTATGGAATGCTGTAGCTGTTGTTACAGTTCTTGGTGCTGGATTAATGGCTTTAATGAAGGTCAGTGAGAAAGTAAGCGGTCCTGCTGGTAAATTTGAATTTGCTAAGCTTGGAACTCTCATGTTAGCTATGTCAGCTTCAATGTTAATCATGTCATTTGCTTTAAAGAAATTAGCAGGTGTTGATTTTGCTTCAGGAATGGGGGCAGTATTAGAATTATCGCTTCTTATGGCGGCCATGGCTGGAGTCATGATTGCTTTTGGGGTATTTGTGAAAGCAGATGCCGCTGGAAGTATCGATAAAGCAGGAAAGATGTTCCTAAAATTATCTGTAAGTTTAGGAATCTTAGCATTAGTTATTAAATTAATTGGAACTATGTCAGTTGGAGATATTGTCAAAGGTATAGCGGTATTAGGTGCTTGTGGATTGTTATTTGCAGCTATGTCTGTATTATCGTTAGTATCTTTCAACGCGGATAAAGCTGGTAAGATGTTTACTAAAATGGCCGTTGCTATTGGTATATTAGCATTAGTCATGAAACTTATTGGAACTCTATCTGCTGGTGATATTTCTAAAGGATTAGCTGTCATTACAGCTTGTAGCATTCTATTTGAAAGACTTATAGCAGTGTCATTACTTGCTGGAGAAAATGCAGATAAAGCCGGAAAGATGTTACTTAAGATGTCCATAGCTATTGGTATATTAGCTTTGACTATTAAACTTATAGCTACAATAGATACGAATGATGTAATTAAAGGTGGAGCTGTCATCGCAGCTTCAGCAGTATTATTCAAATCTTTGGTAGAAGTATCAAAATCAGCTGGAGATAATGCTTCAAAGGCCGGATCAATGATTCTTAAAATGTCTGCTGCTATCGGCATCCTCGCTTTAACTATTAGACTTATTGCGGGACTATCAGGTGGGGATATTGTTAAAGGTATTGCTGTTATTGCTTCTTGTGAATTGTTATTTGCTGCTATCGTTAAAGTATCGCAATATGCTGGTAAGAATGCTTCCGCTGCTGGTAATATGCTTATGAAAATGTCAGTAGGTATTGGCGTTTTAGCAGTTGCAATCAAAGTCTTAGCAGGTGTTTCTGTAGGTGATATTGTTAAAGGAACTCTTGCTATATCTTCGTTGATGGGTGTTATGACACTCATGATTAGAATATCTAAATCAGCTGGAGCAAATGCTGATAAAGCAGGAACTATGCTAATGAAAATGACTGTTCCGTTAATCGCTATTGCTGGTATTATCACGCTATTAAGTTTCTTGGATACTAAGAAAGTTATAGTTGCTACAGGTGCTTTAAGTGCCGTTATGGGTATGTTTACACTCATGACAAAAGTTCTTGGATCACTAAATGGAGTTAAAGGAACAACAGGACCATTAATTCTCATGACTGTTGTTGTCGGTATGCTGGGTGGAATCTTAGCTGTATTGCAAGGATTACCTGTTGAATCAACACTAGCAAATGCTGCGGCACTATCAACTTTACTGTTGGCTCTATCCGTTTCAATGACGCTTATTAGTAAAATTGGAGCAGTATCACCAATGGCTATAGTTGCTATGGGTGCTCTAACATTGATTGTTGGATTAATTGGTGGCGTTTTATATTTACTTCAAGATATGAATGTAGATGCCGCTATTCCATTAGCTACATCATTATCAACTTTATTGTTAGCTATGACTGGAGCGTTAGCAGTATTGACAGTAATCGGTTTAATGGGTCCATCATCATTTATTGGCATTGGATCACTGTTAACTCTAATTACATCCTTAGGTGTTGTTATGGGTGCTATTGGAGCATTAACAACATATTTTCCTCAACTTGAAGAATTCTTAAATAAAGGCATTGGAATTCTCCAAGCTATCGGCGAAGGTTTAGGTTCATTCGTAGGTGGTATTGTTAATGGAGTTTTAACAGCTGCTACAGAAGGACTTCCTGATGTTGGTACTAAACTTTCAGGTTTTATGGAAAACTTAAAACCGTTTATTGAAGGTGCTAATACGATAGATCCTAAGATGGCTGAAGGAACAAAAGCTTTAGCTCAAGCTATTCTTTATATTACTGGAGCAAATTTATTAGACAAGATTACCGAATTCTTAACAGGTAGTGATTCATTAGCCGAATTTGGTGAAAAATTAGTTCCATTTGGTAGAGCTATGGTTGAATATTCTAATGTTGTAGCCGGAATTGATACAGAAGTTGTTGAAAAATCAGCTGCTGCGGGTCAGGCTTTAACAAAATTGGCCGAAAGTGTTCCTAATACTGGTGGACTCGTATCATTCTTTACAGGTGATAATACTCTAGATGTATGGGGGCCTCAATTAGTAGTATTTGGCGAATCACTTGCTAAGTATTCAGAAAAAGTGGCTGGAGTCAATGCCGAAGCAATTACTGCATCAGCGACTGCCGCCGATGGACTAGTACAATTAGCTCAAAAGCTTCCTAATACAGGAGGACTCATGGCTTTTATTATGGGCGATAACGATATGGGTGAATTTGGTACTAACTTAGTTCAATTTGGTACAGGATTAATGTTATATTCTATGATGGCTTCAACTATTAACCCTGATGCTATTAATAATTCCGTAAAAGCTGCTGACGCATTAGTTTCTCTTTCTAAAAAGATTGACGAAGCTAGTAGTGGTGGATTTTGGGATTGGCTATTCGGCGGAGGGGACGACATTTCAGACTTTGGACTTAAACTTATTCCATTTGGTGAAGGTCTGAAAAAATATTCTGAAAAAGTGGCTGGAATTAGTGTTGAAAATGTTAACAACTCTGTGACTGTTGCAAATGCTTTATCTAAAATGGTTAGAAATATGGATGGTATTAATACAGAAGCTGCCTTCAGTTTCAAAGCTGCTATTGATGCTCTAGCTAAGACAAATGTTCAAGGTTTCTTAGAAGCATTCGGACAAAGTTCAAAGAAATTTATAGATTCGGGTATTGGTGCAATCAATGGATTTATTAAAGGTCTAAAATCAGGTCAAAAAGATGTTAATTCTACAATGTCAACTATTGCTAAAGGTGCTGTTGATGCTCTGACTAAGAACAAGAGTAATTTCAATAGCGCTGGCGAGAAACTTATTAAAGAACTTAATAAGGGAATGGATTCTAGCAAGAGAGATTCAATGAAAGCTGCTGAGAAAATAGCCAAGGATGCTGCTGAAGGAGCCAAAGCTGCGTATGATAACTTTAAAACTGCTGGTAAGTATGTGGTTCAAGGTTTCGCTGCTGGTATTAGTGCAAATACATATTTAGCTTCTGCTATGGCTAGAGCTATGGCTAGAGCCGCTGATGAGGCTGCTAGAAAACAATTAGATGAACGTTCACCATCAAAAGTATTTTACAGTATAGGTGATTACGCAGGTCAAGGTTTCGTTAATGCGTTATCTGATTATGTAGATATTTCTTACCGCTCAGGTAGAGATATGGCTAGTAGTGCTTCTGATGGATTAAATGCTGCTATTGCAACTATCGGTAAAGCATTTGATATTGATACTGATATTCAACCAACTATCAGTCCAGTTTTAGATTTATCTAATGTAAGATCCGGAGTTAGATCTATCAATGGTTTATTTGGGTCTGAACAGACTATTAGTGCTGTTGGTCGTATCAGAGCACTGAGTGGATCTATTAACCTAAATCAAAATGGAGATAATAATGATATAGTGCATGCTATTAAAGATCTTAAGAAATCAATTAGAAATTCAGTAGGAGACACATATATAGTTGACGGTATTACTTATGATGACAGAAGTAATGTTGCAGATGCGGTTAAGACTATAATTAAAGTAGCTAATATAGAAAGGAGGAAATAAGAATGGCTTATGTAACAAATCTTTCGATAGAAAAACAAAGTGAAACTAGCAATACGTATTTCTCTAGTTGGGATTTCGACGAAGATTCAAAGAATGTTACTATACCGACTGGTGTAATTAAAAAAGGCGATTTAGTAATGATTAAAGGAACTGCTACACAATGGTATAACGGAACATTAATAGAGTCTTGGGTAAGAAGTCATAGATGGTATGTTACTAACATAGAAGGACGAAAAGTAACATTAGGCAAAAACTCAACTGGAACTAATACTCTAAACGTAGCAATCAGCATTGGAAATATAGTTAAAGCTGGTTACGGAGATAGTGTAGTTGCAAGTTCAACTTTGGATCATTATTCAATTAAATGGTCTTATAGTACAGGCGATGGTATATGGTTTGTTGGAACTGAAACAACCACACCTGCTAGTGTTAGACAGTCAACTTATACTCCTCCTGAAAATGCTTTAAGTATAAAGATTAGCGTAGTACCAGTTGCTAAAAAACATAAAGTAAACGGGAAAGACACTTATTATTGGACAGGAACGCAACGATATGCCACTCATTTATTACTAACAGATCCACCAAAAGTTCCTCCAGTACCAACAATAGAATTAAATGGATTAAAGCTTACTGTAAAAGTTGAAAATATAACTGACCCTAGAACTGATAAAATAGAGTTCACAGTTTATGACGGAATAAGAAGAATCAAAACCGCTAAAGGAAATGTTAATACAGCAAGATCCATATATTCGACTAATGTTGCTGCTGGTGGAGAATATAGGGTTCGAATAAGAGCTATCAATATATATGGAAAATTTGAATCTTATAGTGATTGGACTGATTATTCAGAAAGCTTAACTACAAGGCCTAGGATGCCAAAAGGTTTTACTATACTAAGAGCTGATTCTAAAACTTCTATATATTTGAAATGGGAAGTAGTAAATAATGCAACAACATATGATATAGAATATACAACAGAAAAGAGATTTTTCGGTAGTTCTGATGGGACTACCATTATTTCTAGTGTTGATAAAAATTACTATATTAAAACAGGACTAGAACCTGGTTATGAATATTTCTTTAGAATTCGAGCTGTAAATGATAAAGGAAGTTCTGGCTGGTCACCTATTAGTTCAGTTATTATAGGTGAAAACCCAAATCCTCCAACTACCTGGTCTTCTTCTACAACGTTGGTAGTTGGCGAAACTGTAATATTATATTGGATTCATAATTCTAAAGATGAATCACATATGAAAAATGCAGAAATAGAAATGTATGTAGATAGCGTTAAAGAAACACATACTAAAGAGGGAACTATTGGAGATGACGAAGAGGAAACGACATATTCTTATACTATCAGCAATACTTCAAAATTTACTGAAGGTACTAAAATAGAATGGCGTGTTAGAACATCAGGTATTACAAATGAATACAGTGAATGGTCAATCATGAGAAATATTGATGTTTACGCACCACCAACTTTGTCTATTCATGTTACAGATACAGCTGGTAATGCTGAATACGAACTTGCATCTTACCCTATATATGTTGACTGTGAATCATTTCCTAAGAACCAGAATCCTATTGGTTATTATTTATCAGTTATATCTAACGAAGCTTATAGTTTTACAGATGCATTTGGAAAATCTAAATATATTAATGAAGGTGACGAAATATATTCAAAATACTTCGATATTACAACAGAAACTATGAGTGCTACTTTAACACCAAGTGATATAGATTTAGTAGCAGAGATTAGTTATAAAGTAGTTTGTAAAGTTTCTATGGACTCCGGATTAACAGCCGAGGCATCTTCGGATTTTAAAGTCCAAATATACGGAATGTCTTATGAACCAGATGCTGAAATATCGTTTGATAGAGAAACATTAACAACATATATAAAACCATACTGTCTAGATATTAATGGTTCTTTAATTGAAAATATGTCCTTATCAGTCTATAGAAGAGAATTTGATGGAACATATTTAGAAATTGCTAGCGATTTAAATAATACTGATGGAAGCATAGTGATTGATCCCCACCCATCCTTAGATTATGCAAGATATAGGATAATTGGAATTGACAACACTACAGGTGTAATTACTCCTTATGATTGTCCTGCATATCCTGTAAATGAGTCATCTGTAATTATACAGTGGGATGAAGAATGGAGTACCTTCGATACAACAAATGAAGATGTTATAGAAAATCCACCATTTACGACTTCTTTACTAAAGCTACCTTATAACATTGATATTTCAGATAATAGAGCGGTTGATGTGTCTTTAGTTAAATATATCGGTCGTAAACATCCGGTATCATATTATGGTACACAGTTAGGCGAAACATCAACTTGGAATATGGAAATTCCTAAAACTGATGTAGACACTTTATATAACATTAGACGACTTTCTATTTGGACCGGTGATGTATATGTAAGGGAACCGTCAGGAAGTGGATATTGGGCTAATATATCAGTTTCCTTTAGCCAAAAACATAAAGACTTAACGATCCCTATAACTTTAGATGTTACAAGGGTTGAAGGAGGAATTTAAAATGATTGATTGGACTTCTTCAATGAACCAAACATTTGAATATTACATTGTTGATCCATCTACTTGGAAGGATAAAAACCGTGTCAAAAATGTTAGATCATGTTCTATTAGTAGAGAAACAGATAGTGATACATTAGGTTCTGCAACTTTCGATGTAGTTGAATCATTAGGTGAATGTTATATTCGAACATATTTGATAGCAACTCAAGATAAAGAAACGGCTAAGATTCCACTTGGTACTCATATAGTGCAAACGCCTTCTAAATCTTTTGATGGTAAGCTATCAACAACAAGTCTAGATGCATTTACCCCTTTGATTGAATTAAAAGAAAATCGTCCAAGTCTTGGATATTTCATAGCTAAAAATTCAAATATTATGGATATGGGATATAGATTATGTGTAGAGAATATGAGGGCCCCAGTAGTTAAAACGCCCTCTTCTCTAACTTTAAATAGCGATTTCGTATCTAACACTGATGACACTTGGATAACTTTTATATCGGATCTTATAGCAAATGCAAAATATAGCTTAGCATTAGATGAAATGGGGCGAGTTTTATTTTCTCCTATACAAGAACTAGACTCTTTACAACCAGTATGGACTTATAACGATGATAACAGTTCTATATTACTTCCTGAGATATCTATGAATCATGACTTATATGGAATGCCTAATGTCGTTGAGGTTATATATTCCGATGGCTATGGAAGTCGTTATGCTAAAGCGGTTAACGATGATCCGAATAGTCCTTTGTCCACTATAAATCGTGGAAGGGTGATTACACAAAGAATAACTAATCCAAGTTTTACGGGAATACCGACAGACAAGCAACTAGAAGAATATGCTGAGCAATCGTTAAAAGAGTTTTCTTCGGTAGAATACACTATTTCATATTCTCATGGATATTGTCCAGTACGAGTAGGGGATTGTGTTCGATTAAATTATAAAAGAGCTGGTTTTACTAATATTAAAGCTAAAGTTATAAGTCAAAATATCAAATGTGAGTCCGGTGTTACAGTAAGCGAAAGAGCTATATTTACAAGAAGATTATGGGGGTGATAAGAAATGGATTTATCTACTGATTTAGCGGTCGATTTAGTTAAAGCTATAACTCCAGTTGTGGATTCTCAAACTAAATCTGAAACTATTTTGTATGGTACTGTCAAAAGTATAGATAAAGGAGTATTTGTACAAATAGATGGTTCAGATCTTATAACCCCTGTAGTTACAACTTCAGTCGTTAAAACAAACGAACGAGTTACTTTAACAATTAAAAATCACACAGCTATAGTTACTGGCAACTTAACTACTCCTTCAGCTCCAAACGACAAAGTAGAAGAAATAGAAGGTAAAGTCGGAGAATATGATGAAATATTAGCCGATACAATAACTTCTAAAGAATTAGACGTAGAAAGAGCACGAATAAATGAGTTGATAGCTAAAAATGTCATCATCGAAGGTGGTTTAACAGCTAATAAAGCAGACATTGCTGAACTTAAAGCTGGTAATGTAACTATTACTGGTAATTTAACAGCTGCGAAAGCTGAAATAGAAAAACTTAAAGCTGGTAATGTAACTATTACTGGTGATTTAACAGCTTTAAAAGCTAGGATAGGAACTATCGAATCAGACTATGTAAAAACGGAAGATTTAGATGCTAATTATGCGAATATAGACTTTGCTAATATCGGTAAAGCTGCTTTTGAAAATTTCTTTGCTAAGTCCGGTATGATTAAGGATGTTATTATTGGGGATGGAACCGTAACAGGTGAATTAGTTGGTGTTACTATTAGTGGTGATTTAATCAGGGCCAATACATTAGTTGCTGATAAGTTGGTTATTAAAGGTGAAAACGGTTTATATTACAAACTTAACACTGATGGTATTACCATAGAAGCAGAACAGAATGAACAAAACAGTTTGAATGGTAGTGTTATTTTAGCAAAATCAATTACAGCTACAAAGATTAATGTAAGCGATTTAGTTGCATTTGACGCTACAATTGGTGGATTCAAAATAACATCAGATTCTATATATTCAGGTGTTAAAGAAACAGTAACTAACAACACTAGAGGTCTATATTTAGACAATACTGGTCAGATATCTATAGGTGATGCATCTAATTATTTAAAGTATTACAGAGATACAGATGGTTTATATAGGCTTGATATATCTGCTAAAAGTATAACATTTGGTTCTAATAATACTAATGTAGAAATTGCTTTTGGAAACACTGTTAGCGATACTATTGAAGAATTCTATCAATCAACTTCATCAACTTCTTTAGCTGGAGGTTCCTGGTCAACTACACAACCTGTTTGGACTAATGGAAAGTATATTTGGAGAAGAACTAAAGTAACTTATGGTGATAGTAGTGTAGAATATACACCATCCGCAACTGGTGTTTGTATAACTGGTAATACAGGCGCTAAAGGTGACACAGGTGCTACAGGTCCTACTGGACCACAAGGCGCTAAAGGTGACACAGGTGCTACAGGTCCTACTGGACCGAAAGGCGATACTGGACCTACAGGAGCAACCGGAACAGGTATAGCATCCACTACTACTGAATTCTATTTATCCACTTCTAAAACCACTCAAACTGGAGGTTCATGGGTTACTACAATGCCTACATGGTCTAAAGGTAAATATCTATGGACACGTACTAAGATTGTATATAAAAATCCGGCCTCTACTGAATATACAACACCTAAATGTGATAGTTCATGGGAGGCTGCTAATGACGCTGCTAAAACAGCTACAAATTTCTTAGGATTTGATTCTACTAATGGTTTACTTGTAGGTAATAAAACAAGTGGAGCCTGGTCTGGATTTAGAACACAAATTGTTTCTAATGCGTTTAATATTCTAGATCAGACCGGAAATTCTGTAGCTACTTATGGTGTAAATAAAATAGAACTCGGTAAAAATAGTACGAATTCTGTCATTGAAGTATGCGGTGGTAAAGGAAAAATCCAATATATCACTGATTCTGATAATAAACTAACATGGGTTGAATTAAATAGTTCTTATTCACGTCTTTATAGTGATACTTTTAGTGCAATGCATACTATATATACTGATAATATATCTTATGCAGTTAGTAATGCTATAAATGTTGGCCGTGAAGAAATTGCGCTTTTTATACGGATTAGTAATGATTATAACCCATCGACTGGTAATGGATATTTTGAAAGTTCTGAAATTACAATTGGACTAACAAAGATGACTATTAAAAGTGCTGGAGCTATGTATATCTTAAGTGATGAAAATATGACTATCTCAAGTAAAGCTTTAACCATTAGTTCTGATGACAATATCACTATTAACGGCACTATAGGGAATGCTACTATTACTACTCTTAATTCTACAACTATTAATACAAACAACGTCACTGCTACAGGAACTATTAAAGCAACAACTGTTAATAGTACTAATTTATCTATAACTGGGACATCTAATTTAAAAGATATAAATGGTACTAATTTAGATATTACAGGAACTATTCATTCTGACGGTTGGATTTATACACATGGTTCTAACGGATGGCGTAGTAATGACTATGGTGGTGGATGGTACTGTAGTGATAATACTTATGTTCGTAGTCTAAATAACAGATCTATATATACAACTGGTGGCATTACTGCACGTGGTGTATCTTCAGTAAACGAATATAGGTTCGCTTCTGGTTGGATTGGTTTCTATAACGGGGGTGCCGATGCACAAAATAATGCTAATCGTAGAGGTATTATAGGTGACTTCAATTCTGATGATATGTATATACAGTGGGAAGCATCGCCTAAGATCATATTTAAAGCACGAGGTAATACTTTGAATTATTTATACGAAACTACTGGTGCTAAAAGAACAATATGGCAACCTGGAGTAGATAGTGGTGCTTATATCGGACGTTCTGGAAACAAATGGAATACTGGGTTTTTCACCAATACCATATCCGCCTCTGATTTAAAACAAAAATCTATTGTTAAACGCGACATGAAAGCTAAACAGTTTATTATGTCATTAAATCCTATTTCATATCGTCGTACTGGAAATGGTGACACCGGTATTCGTGTTCATATGGGCTTTGGAGCGCAACATGTAGCGGAAACAATAAAAAAAATAGGATATGATGATCTTACTATAGTTCAAGCATCAATAATAGAAGGAGATAACGAATTTCCTTATCATGGTGAAGATATTGATGATAAAAAACTATCTTGGGGATTAAATTATATTGAATTTATACCACCAATGGTGTCTGTATTACAATCCCATGAAACCGATCTAATGATGATTAAAAAAGAATTAAATGAATTAAAATCAAAGTTAAATTCTTTATTTTATGAAAAATGAGGAATATATGTATGAAATATAATTTAAGAACAGTATATAGAGGGAAAATGCAAGAAATAACAAAAATACAGGAGGTAAATCACTATGAATATTGTAACTAATGAAGAAAAGAAATCTATTGTAATGAGAAATTGCATCAAAGTTGATGATGTGCCTATTAAATATCAAGAAATTACTATCAATAGCGAAGATCCAAATACTACAAACTTCTCTTCCTTTTTCGCAAGTGATGAAGCTAAAACGATTTATAAAACTAATCGTACAGCTATTAGAGAAGCAGAAGCGGCTTTTGAAGATAAAGCTTATTTAGTTCAGGAAAGCCTAGCTACAATAGGGGAGGTTAAATAATGAAACTTAAAAACGGAACTATTCTACATTCTGTAGATGCTTTGAATAAATTAGCCTCTTCAGATTTGCCTATCAAAGTAGTATATAACTTGAAGAAAAATATAGAAATCTTGAATGATAAACTTAAATTTATCAACGAACGTAGAAATGAACTCATTCGTAAATATGGTCATGATGATAGAATCACACAAGATGATCAAGAAGCTATGCAGAGTTTTATAAACGATTTCAATGAAATTCTAGAAATTGAAGAAGAAGTAGATATTAAAACCTTTACTTTAGAAGAATTGGATGGTTCTAAAATCTCAGCTACGGACTTAAGTACAATTATCTTCATGATAAAGGAGGCTGAATAGTTATGAATTTTGAAGAGTTAACTCAACATTTTGTATTAATTGTTGTACTTGGTTGTTTAGTAATTGGTTATATTATTAAACATGCATCTTTTTTGAAACGAATTCCTAATAATGACATTCCAGTTATCTTGGCTATTGTAGGGGCATTGACGAATGGGTTTGTTGGAGGCTTCACAATGGAAAACGTAATTTATGGCGCATTTATGGGACTTACTTCAACTGGTTTACATCAAGCCTTTACACGTTTTGTTGAAGGTACGAAAGAAACTAGCGAGTAATTTGGTTTTTTAAGAGGTGAAATAAAATGAGTGATTTTACAGATCTTCTTAAGTTTTTACACGGAGCTGGGGCATCAGTGATACCCTGGATATTAGTCGTTCTTCTTATATGGTTTCTATGTTATATAAGACCTCACATTGCTTCATATTTAAAAGCTCAAAGTGATGCCAAACTTATACAAGCACAAAAAGATGGAGAACGAAATGAAATTATTAGAAATTGTTCCGCAACTATCGAAGCATGTACAGCCGTTCTTGAGATGACGAAAGCTGATCGAGAAATTGTACTGGAACATATTGATAGTCATGAAGTCATGAGTGCTGAAAGAATGGAACATATTCAAACAGTAGTTAATCAATGTCGAGATGAAGTCCTAAAAGCGAGAGGAGATATAGCGGCTATTAATGCTCGTATTGATAAATAACTCATTTTATATTTAAGAGGATGTAAAACACATCCTCTTTTATTTTTTCGTTTAATCTAGATTAGAATTATTTAATCAAATAAATTTCAAGGATTAATACTATTTAAAAATAGTTGATAAATACGAAATAATTTAAAAGTAACAAATAAGTAACAGCAAATAAAAAACGTTGATATTACGCCATATTTCGGCCCAAAAATTTTCTCAAATAGAAAATTTTTATCCGTAAGTGTTTACAATTCAGGTAAAAATTGTTACAATATATATTGTAATAATAAGAAAGGGAGTAAGAAATATGAAAACTATTTTATTAGTATGTTCTGCAGGAATGTCTACAAGTTTATTAGTTACTAAAATGGAAGCTGCTGCTAAAGATGCTGGTGTTGAATGCAAAATCTTTGCATTACCATTCTCTGATGCACCTAGAGTATTAGAAGAAGTTGATTGCATCTTACTTGGCCCACAAGTTAGATTCCAAAAAGCTGCTATTGAAAAATTAGCTGCTGGTAGAAAAGCTGGACCTATCCCTGTAGATGTCATTGATATGAGAGATTATGGAACAATGAACGGTAAAGCCGTATTCGAAAAAGCTTTATCTTTATTAAAATAATTTCTTAAAGGAGCTATGCTCCTTTTTTTCTTTTCTTTTTACATATTGTTTGTTATAATGTTTAAAAATCAGGAGGAAGAAAAATGGAAAAAGCAATTATAACAGTTGTAGGTAGAGATCAGGTTGGCATTATTGCTCATGTATGTCAATTTTTATCTAAAGCAAATATTAATATTTTAGATATTTCTCAAACAATATTAGATGGGTACTTTAATATGATGATGATTGTTGATATGTCTTTAGCAAAAGAATCATTTTCAGACGTTTGTGATCAATTAGAAGATTTAGGAAATCATATAGGCGTTTATATTAAATTACAGCATGAAGACATTTTTAATAAAATGCATAGAATCTAAGGAGGAAAATCATGATAAATTTATTTGAAGTTAATGAAACAAATAAGATGATTGAACAGGAAAACTTAGATGTCCGCACTATTACAATTGGGATTAGTTTACTTGATTGTATTGATGCTAATATAGATACTTTATGTCAAAATATTTATCATAAAATTACAAGTGTTGCTGAACATTTAGTTGAAACTGGAGAAAATATTGAAAAAAAATATGGGATTCCTATTGTTAATAAAAGAATTTCTGTAACTCCAATTGGTCTTATTGGTGCATCTGTATGTCAATCAACAGATGATTTTGTCAAAATCGCTAAAACTTTAGATCGTTGTGCTAAAAAAGTTGGTGTGAATTTTATCGGTGGTTACAGTGCGATTGTTTCTAAGGGAATGACACCTGCTGAAAAATTATTAATTCAATCTATTCCTCAAGCTATGAAAGAAACTGAATTGGTATGTAGTTCAGTAAACGTAGGATCTACAAAAACGGGAATTAATATGGATGCAGTTAAATTAATAGGGGAAATCATCAAAGAAACTGCTGAATTAACAAAAAAACAAGATTCTATTGGGTGTGCAAAATTTGTTGTTTTTTGTAATGCACCTGATGATAATCCTTTTATGGCTGGAGCTTTTCATGGAGTCAGTGAAGCTGATGCTATTATTAATGTGGGTGTCAGTGGTCCTGGTGTTGTAAGAAAAGCAATTCAAACAGCTAAAGGAAAAGATTTTGGAGAATTATGCGAAATTGTTAAAAAAACTGCTTTTAAAATTACACGTGTTGGACAATTAGTCGCTAGAGAAGCTTCTGCAGCTTTAAATATTCCTTTTGGAATTATTGATTTATCATTAGCCCCAACACCGGCAGTTGGTGATAGTATTGCCGACTGTTTAACAGAAATGGGCTTAGAAAGAGTAGGGGCTCCTGGAACAACAGCTGCTCTAGCTATTTTAAATGATCAGGTTAAAAAAGGTGGTGTTATGGCATCTTCATATGTTGGTGGACTTTCTGGAGCGTTTATCCCTGTCAGTGAAGATCAAGGTATGATTGATGCTGTTGAAGCTGGTGCCTTAACATTGGAAAAATTAGAGGCTATGACATGCGTATGTTCAGTTGGTTTAGATATGATTGCGATTCCAGGGAAAACATCAGCAAAAACAATTTCTGGAATTATTGCAGATGAAATGGCTATTGGTATGATTAATCAAAAAACAACTGCAGTACGTATTATTCCTGTTATAGGTAAAGATGTTGGTGAAAAAGTAGAATTTGGTGGTTTATTGGGATATGCACCTATCATGCCTGTCAATCCATTCTCATGTGATGAATTTATTGATAGAGGTGGACGTATTCCTGCTCCTATCCACAGTTTTAAAAATTAACAAAAAGACGATTTTATCGTCTTTTTTTACAGAAAGGAGTTCAATTTATGATTAACGATCAGCTTATAGTCTATAATAATATATCTCAGGATGATGTTGTTTTAAAATGTTTATCTTTTATTGATGATGATGCATCTATTGATGAATCAGAATTTATTGCTAGTCTTCTTGTTTTAGCTGAAAAATATGAATTAAATGGACAATTATTTCAAAGTCTATTAACGCATTTATTAGCTTATCATGAAAATACATTCACATTGGCATTAGAAAGAAAAAAAGACATCTCTGTTTCTTTAAAAAAAGTAGTTTGTCATGATTTTGAAATCATTTACAATCTTTATCATTATGATTTTTCTTATCTTAATTCTTTATATAAAGATTTATTTTTTGACTTTCAAAACAGTTCTACGATTATCAATCAAGAAATTTTTGATGTATTAACAAATTTACAAACTCAGCTTTCTCAAAGCACATCAGTGGAAGAGTTTTATCAAATATTATATAATCATTATTATCAGTATGGTGTTGGAAAATATGGATTAAATAAAGCCTTTCGATATTTGAATAATCAAATTATACCAATTGATCATATTGGCAATAATACACTTGAACAATTAATT
Source organism: Massilimicrobiota sp. An134 (assembly GCF_002160815.1). GTDB lineage: Bacteria > Bacillota_I > Bacilli_A > Erysipelotrichales > Coprobacillaceae > Allocoprobacillus > Allocoprobacillus merdigallinarum. Next base: position 69,080 of record NZ_NFLH01000001.1, read on the forward strand.
GGTTATGAAAGTCAAAAAGAACGCTTAATAGCAAATACTGAAGCATTTTTAAAAGGTCAAAAAGCCAACAATGTTTTACTTTATGGCGATAGTGGGACAGGAAAGTCAAGTAGTATTAAAGCTTTATTGAATCGTTATTATAAACAAGGTTTAAGAATGGTTGAAGTCTATAAACATCAATTTATATCATTGCCTCAAATTATTAATGAATTACAAAATAGAAATTATCGTTTTATCATTTTTATGGATGATTTGTCTTTTGAAGAATTTGAAGTTGAATATAAATATTTAAAAGCCGTTATTGAAGGTGGTCTTGAAAAGAAACCTGATAATATTTTAATTTATGCAACAAGTAATCGTAGACATTTAATCAAAGAAACATGGAATGATCGTAATCATGATCAGGAAATTAATAATAACGATGCTATGCAGGAAAAATTATCTTTAGTATCTCGATTTGGTGTTCAAATCATGTATATTCATCCAGATAAACAACATTATTTAGATATTATTGATGCATTAGCTAAGACTTATCATTTAACAATGCCAACTGAACAACTACATGAATTAGCATTACAGTGGGAAATAAGAAATGGAGGTTTTTCAGGAAGAACAGCAAAACAGTTTATTCATATGCTGCTTTCTCAACAATCATGAAACAATTAAAATTAGAAGATTATGCAATTATTCAACCGTATTTAGAAAAAGCCAATTATGAAGGATATAACTCCAATTTTGTCACAATGATGATGTGGAATCATGAGTATCATATACAATATGAAATACATGATAACTTTCTTATTATGCTGCATCATTATAAAAACATTTATTTTTGGGCTATGCCTTTTACGACACCCGAATTTTATCAGGAAGCTTTAGATTACATGATTAAATATAGCCATCAACATGGTTTTCCTTTTATGATTGATTGTGCTATTGAAAGTTTTGTTTCAACACTTCAAAAAAATGATTATTCGCATCAATTCCTTTTTGAAAGGACACCATTTAATGATGATTATATCTATGATAAAGATATGCTTCAAACTTTAGCTGGTAAGAAAATGCAAAAAAGACGTAATCATTACAATGCTTTTCTTAAAGCTTATCCTGATTATGAATATCGTGATTTGGATATAGTCAAAGATTTCGATATCATTTTTACATGTCTAAATAGATGGGAAGGGGGAAAGGATAATTTAAGTGAATCAATGACAAGTGAAGTTAGAGGAATCATGTCATTGCTTTCCTCAAAGCATCTTTTACCATTTCATATTGGAGGAATTTTTATCCATAACCAATTAGAAGCTTTTATTATTGCTTCAAAACTCAATCATTCTACTATTCAAATACACGTTGAAAAAGCAAATAAAGATATTAGAGGATTATATCCTGCTATATTAAAAGAACTATTAGAACATCATTTTCAAAATGAAAAATGGGTAAATAGGGAAGAAGATATGGGTCTAGAAAATTTAAGACGATCAAAGCAATCATTACATCCTGTTAAGATGATTCATAAATATCGTATTTATGAAAATCAGACAATAATTGAAAAAGCAAATGATCATGATTTAGAAGATATTAAAAAACTATGGCTACAATGTTTCGAAGATGAAACAGAAGAATCAACAAACTATTATTTTCAAGAGCTTTATCATAAAGAAAATACTTTTGTACTTAAAAATGATAATCGTATTTTATCTGCTTTACAAATCGTTCCAATGTCTATTATGAAAAATAAGAAGCCAGAAGAATGTTATTTTATATTAGGTGTGTGTACACATCCATATTTTCAAAAACAAGGCTTAATGAAGCAACTTCTATATTTTGTTTTGAGTAAATACACAAATAAAACGATTTATCTGCAAGCTTATCATCCTGAAATTTATCGACCTTTTGGATTTCATGCATCACATTATCATCAGGTTATTGAGATTGATAAAAATATGTTGGAAAATTATTCTGATTTGAAAATAAGTCAGCAATATGATTTGTTAGAAAAATATTATCATCAATTTGTTAGTCATTTTGATGAATATCGTATTCGTAGTCATGAATACTGGCAACTTTTAAGAAAAAGATGTGAAAGTTTCAATGATCAAATCCTTATATTTGAAGATTTAGGCTATTTTATATATCATGAAGATGATGAAAGTATTTATATAAGTGAAGCCATCTATTTCAATCAAAATAATCTTTTACAAATGTTGTCATATTTTAAGAAATCTTCTAAAAAGTTAATTCTTGAATGTGATATGACTGTAAATTTAAACTGTGAAAGTAAATATATCATTACAATGATGAGCAATACGCTTCAAAAAGATAGAATAGAATCTAATAAATATATTAATGAAGTGTACTAATGAAGAAGCTAAAATGCTTCTTTTTTTATAAAAAAATACTGATTTTCAATTATCAATAATACAAAGGAAAATAAATATATCGTGTTATAATAGATATAAGATAAATTGTAAACGGATTTAATAATTCCATTTATTATGATTGATTTTGTAAAAATTTTATGAAGAAAAATCCAAAAAATCAATGTATTATTTAGATATAGAATATCTATATCAATATAAATAAAGATAAATGGGAATTTGCTCATAAATATGCAGGGATGCAGGGGAGTCATATTTAAAAACATAATAAAAAGTCTTATAAATCAGTAATAAGACTTTTTAAAAGTATATACAACTTCGTATAATATATATTATGTGAATTTTATAAGAATATTGAAACAAAAGAATATGTACTTATAGCCAAAACTATGGTAATCAATATAAGAATATATATCATGAGATGAGAAGACATTTTTTTATACTGTTGAAATGCAGCTAAAAAAGAACAAGTATACAATATCATTGCGATGATATAATTTGTTATAATGACAAAATGATTATCTAAAGACAAAGCAAAAATATATAACAAAGCACCAATAAGAGTACCTCCTAAAGTTATCATAATGCCATGTCTAGTGTCCTGTGAATTCATAATAGATTTCTCCTAGATGATTTGATTTAATATAGATGATCCTATACCAGGATTTTCAACATCAAAATTATCTGCAATGGTTGCTCCAATGACTGCATAGCTTTTTAACAGTCCTAAATGTTTAGGCATTTGTAAAGACTTGCTATAAATGATAAGTGGAACATTTTCGCGTGTATGATCTGTTCCTTTGTATGTTGGATCATTTCCATGATCAGCAGTAATCATTAACAAATCATCACTATTTAAACAATATAATAATTCTTCTAACTGATGATCAAATTCAACAATGGCTTGTCCATATCCTTCAGGATTTCTTCGATGTCCATAAACAGCATCAAAATCTACTAAATTTAAGAAAGCTAATCCACGAAAATCTTCTTTCGCAATTTCTATTGTTTTTTCCATACCATCATGATTAGAAACAGTTTTAACTTTACGTGTAATACCTTGATCAACAAATATATCTGGTATTTTACCAATTCCAATGACTTCAATTTGATTTTCTTTAAGACTATCTAAAACAGTTTTACCAAATGGTTTTAACGCTAAATCATGACGATTAGCTGTTCTTACGAATTCACCTTTCTTTTTACCAACAAATGGTCTGGCAATGATGCGTCCGACTTTCCATCTGTCATCCATTGCAATTTCTCTAGCAATTTCACACGCTTTATATAATTCTTCAAGAGGTATAATTTCTTCATTAGCAGCAATTTGAAATACTGAATCTGCTGATGTATAAACAATCCAATCACCAGTTTTTATCTGATGTTCACCCCAGTCATCAAGTATTTTTGTGCCACTTTCAGCATAATTTCCAACACATTTACGACCTGTTTTTTCTTCAAATAGATCAATGAATTCTTTTGGAAATCCTGTTTCAGTGAATGTTTTAAAAGGTTTGGTAATATGTAATCCCATCATTTCCCAATGTCCAGTCATTGTATCTTTACCATTGGAAACTTCTTCAAGTCTCGCAGTATAAGCTAATTGATTTTTTAGAGCATGAATACCTTGAAATTGACCAATATTTCCTAAACCCATTCCTTCTAAACAAGGAACATCTAGCCCCCCTACTTTTTCGCAGATATGACCTAAAGTATTTGCACCAACATCATCAAATTGTGCAGCATCATGTGCATCTCCTATACCTAATGAATCTAACACTATTAAAAATACACGTTTATATTTTTCCATTTTTCTTGTTCCTTTCTTGCATTCTAGGATGTAATTGACGATAATCCTCAATTGCTTTATTTTGTGATACATGTGTATAGATAGTTGTTGTTGAAATATCACTATGCCCTAGCATTTCCTGAATTGAACGTAAATCAGCATCATGTTCTAATAAATGTGTCGCAAAAGTATGGCGTAAAGTATGAGGACTTATATGTTTCATTAAACCACTATTTTTCACTAAATGTTCAAGAATATGATAAAAATCATCTCTCGTCATTACTTTTCCATTTTGAGTTAAAAAAAGATAAGGTGTTGTTCCTTTTTTGCAAAGTTCATCACGGTACTTTTCAATATATTCTTTGAGTAGAAGTCCACAACTTTTATTCATTGGAATAATTCTTTCTTTATTTCCTTTTCCAACACATCTAACAAATCCTTTTTGAATATTCACACTTTGCAAAGTTAATGAACACATTTCACTCACACGCAAACCACATCCATATAAAACTTCTACCATACAACGATTTCGTGATGAAATGGCATCTTTTACAACAATAGAATTTAATAATTGAAACATTTCTTCTTCACTTAAAACCTGTGGCAGATATTTTTTACGCTTTGGCATTTCAAAAGAACTCATTATATTTTGAGAAACAATTTTTTCTTTAATGAGAAATTGATAAAACTGTCTTAAAGATATCATATGACGATCAATAGTTGCATCACTTAATTTTTGACGCATTGTTTTTAAGTATGAATATACATGATCCTTGTTTACATCCTCGATATATTGAATTTCATATATCTTAAAAACATAATCCAAAAAATGTTTAATATCTCTTTGGTATGCATGAACAGTATGCTGACTATAATTTTTTTCAACAATCATATACTCTCGATATTCCAACATAGCATCTTTACATTTCAAAATACATCACCATTGCTATTATAACAATTTTTATCAAAAAAAACTACTAAAGTCACTTCTAAAATAAAGGAACAATATATAATCGAAAAGCTAATGAACATGTGAGTACAATCAATGAGGCAATAATAAAATTAAGTCGATAATTTAAAATACTTTTGATATTAAAATTCTGTTCGATATAAAAATTAACTAATGTCACATAACTAGATATATATAGGCCAATATAAACAATAATTGAAACTATGATGATTTCAAAAAGAATTTCACATAACATTAAAATAACCATAATTACATTCATTTGAACAACAGATAAAACATATTGTAGAGAAAATGATATTTGTAATCCTTTTAAAAAAGTTATAAATAACAAACCTAATTGTCCTACATAACTCGTACTTAAATATGTACAAATAAAAATCAATAATCCACTTTGAATAATATATAATTGGTAATGATTTGTATAACTTTCAATATTTAAATAAAATAAATAATGGAAAAACTTTTGTATAGGTTCCTGTGTATGCGTATACTGATAAAATCCAAATAAAAAACCTATTAATCCAGTAACCCCAATTGCAATAAGTATATATTTTTTATTTTGAATAAAACGCTGTAAAAAAACACTCATGTTATCACCTCTGTAAAGCATATGAGCGTTCTTTTAAATTATTCATTATTTTTGAGATACTTTTTTTGAATTTCATCATCTTCAATAAGTGAGGATGCTTTCATAACTTTCATATCAGGAAAGTGTTCATTAAATTGATGAATAAACTGATCAGTTTGAGAATGATGAGATAGATGATTCCCTTGTTTACCAAATAAAGATAACTGTATATTTAAATCTTGAACATGAACAACATTATTTAAACTGACACCAACAAGACGTAAATTTTCACCATTATAAATACTTTCAAACAATAATAAAGCTGTCGCATAAATGATATCAAAATCATTTGTATATTGATCAATAATAGTTTGTTTTGTTTTTGATTTTTCTCGTGTATATTTAAGTGTAATAGAAATAGAATTAGATACAAGATCTCTTTTTTTGGCACGATTTGAAACTTCCTGTGATAAAGAATGAAAAACAGATTTAATGAATTCTTCATCATGACTATCATTTTCAAAAGTCGTTGAATTTCCAACTGATTTTAACTCATTCTTCTCATAATTGATTTTAGAGAAATCTTTGCCATTAGCTCTTTGATAAACAATAAATGTATTCTTTTGAAAAATAGTTCTTATTTTTTCATAGTTTTCATATTTTGCCAAATCACCAATAGTATAAATTCCCATTTGCTGTAATTTTGGAACAGTCTTTTTCCCAATTCCATGCATATCCCCTACAGGTAAATGCCAAAGTTTTTCTTTAAAATTACGATTTGTAATCATGGTTATCCCCATTGGTTTTTTCATATCACTGGCCATTTTAGCAAGAAATTTATTAGGCGCAACACCAATAGAACATTGTAATTTTAAAGTTTTAAAAACATGATTTTGAATGTCTTTAGCGGCCTGATATGGATGGATATGCTGATGTTGAATATATTCTGTCATATCAACATAGCACTCATCAATACTTGCGACTTCAAGTTTTTTTGAAAAAGATGAGATAAGCTCAAAAAATTGTTGAGATAGAGTTTTATATAGTTGAAAATGAGGTGGAACAGTAATCAATTGAGGACATAGTTCTTTTGCTTGAAATAAAGGCATTGCTGAATGAATTCCATATTTTCTTGCTTCGTAAGAGGCAGTTGTAATAATGCTGCGACGTGACTCACGACAGACAACAATAGGTTTTCCTTCTAAATCAGGATTTTGAGAGATTTCGGCACTTGCAAAAAATGCATTCAAATCAATATGAAAAATAATTTGCAAAGAAATCACCTCAACTTTCATAACTATTTTAACATATAGTTTTTATAATTATAAAGACTTTCTTTTTTTACATGATCAGTTTTATGTGCTAATCTTAATTTATCAGCAATCATTGCAATAAATTCTGAATTTGTTGGTTTCGCTTTAACAGCCGAAACAGTGTAACCAAATATATCATCAATAGCATCTGTATTTCCCCTATTCCATGCGACTTCAATAGCATGTCTAATAGCTCTTTCTACACGAGATGAAGTTGTATTATACATTCTTGCTATATCTGGATATAAAACTTTTGTAACCTGACCAAGAATTTCAATATTATAATATGTTGTTAAAATAGCTGTTCTTAAGTACATATAACCTTTAATATGCGCAGGTATGCCAACTTCATGTAAAATTTCTGTGATTTCATTTTCAATCTTCACTTTTTTATATTTTTCAGATTCATCCTGATCCATTAAATCTGTTTTTTGGAATTCAGTAGCAGTAATATATAGTGTTGATTGAATAAAGTGTTGAATATCAAAAGGATATTTAAAGCAATAAGTGACACCAAGTTCTTCTAACATATTGCAAATTGTCTGATTTGTAAATTGGGTAATACAGATAACTTTTTGAAAAGATTGTTTATTCATTTCTTTTAGTTTTTTTAAAACGCCAATGCCATCAATTTCAGATAACATCAGATCAATAATTAATAAATCACAAGTTCTTTGATTAAAGAAATTTAAACAATCAATACCATTTTGTGCCGTTCCAACAACAGTCATTTTATTTGTTTTTTCTAAATTATATTTTATATTTTCCAATAACTCTGGTTGTTCGATAGCAATAAATGTTTTCATAATTTCCAATTTTCCCTTTCGATTTCTTCTCATCAGCAAATTTATTATATATGTGTCAAATTCATATTCCTAGTCTTTATACAAAAAATAAATGTGAAAAAATGAATTTATATCTATTCGTCAAAATTTTCACTGCTTTTTTCGACATAAAGTTTGTTAAAAAGTCTAATCGTGTTGAAATAAGAAAAAGAGAATCTAGCAGGATTCTCTTTCTATTTGTCGTTTTTAAGCATCCAATCAATATATAATCCATAACCTTGATGAACATTGTTTATGTCAACATGTGTTACACATCCAATGAGTTTATTGTTTTGAATGATAGGTGAACCACTCATTCCTTGAACAATACCATTTGTTAATGACAGAACTTCTTCATCTGTTATTTCGAAAGTTATACCCTTTACATCAGGTTCGTTTTGTTTCTTTAAATCAGTGATGCGAATTGAACAACGACTGACTTCGTGACCATTGAGAACAGTTAAAAAATAAGCTTCTCCCAATTCAATCTCATCCATAGAAGCTGTTGAAATTGTTTGAAGTTGATCAGAAAGATTTGTATATTGGCCATAAATACCATAATTATTATTTTCATACAATCTTCCTATTTCAATAGAACCGATTTCAGCAATTTTTTCTCCTGGATTTCCATTTTGAGAAGGGTTTATTTTTTTAACATACGAATTATAAACTGTTCCATTTTTAATCGTTGTATCACTTGATAATGAAGTATCATACATCATATGTCCTAATGCTCCAAAGTGATGTGTTTCAGGGTTATAATACGTCATCGTCCCTATGCCAGTTAAACCATCCTGAACATAAAGTCCAGTCGTAAATTGATCATCTTTTTTTTGAAATTTCAATTCTTTTTTTATGGTCTTATTCTGACGTTTTAAGGTTAACATAATTTTTTGATTCTTTTCTACACTGTTTTTAACAGATTCCATTAACTCTGAAATAGATTCTACATTCTGCTGATTCACTTGCGTAATTAAATCACCAGACTGATAGCCATCACTTGCTGGATTATAAGGACGATTGTCAATAGAAATATCATAAGTTCCAGTAATCATAACACCTTCATAATCAAGCTCGATCCCTATTGATTGACCACCTAGAATAACATCTGCTGCAAAGACTTGAAAGGATGGGAATACTAATGAAACGACAGTGATGAGTGATATACTCAACTTTTTAAAAAGCAAAGCATATACACCTCCTTGTAATCAAATTGATTACATTTTATTTTGGCATATATGCTTTATTTTATGCATCTAATAATTTTTTAGCATTTGCTATAGCTTCTTGAGTCATAGTTTCACCAGATAACATTTTTGCAATTTCTATAATTTTTTGGTTAGAATCTAGAAGATGAATAGAAGTGATAGTTTCATCATCAGTTGATTTTTTTTCAATACAATAATGATAATCTGCTAAAGCTGCAACTTGAGGTAAATGAGTAATACAAATAACCTGTTTTTTTAAAGCTGTTTTTTTCATTTTCTCACCAATTTTCGTTGCTACTTTTCCACTGACACCAGTGTCAATTTCATCAAAAATAATAGTATCAATACTGTTATATTCTAAAATTGTTGTTTTTATTGCTAACATTATACGTGAAATTTCTCCCCCACTTGCTGTTTCGTTTAAAAGGCTTAAATCTTGTCCCTGATTGATAGAAACCATAAATTGTACATCAGTACATCCTAGTGGCTGAAGCATTAGAGATTCTTTTATTTGAACTTTAAAAATAGCTTTATCTAAATATAAGTCTTGGAGTTCTTGATGAATATCAGCTTCAAATTTTTTAGCATATTTTTTACGTATATGATGCATTTGCATTGCGATATCTTTTGTTTTCTTTTCTTGTTGCTGAAGCTTATTTTGAAGCTGTAAAATATATTCTTCTCTATTTTCAATAGTTTGAATTTTTTGTATTAATTCATCATGATATTCCTGAATATTTTGCATTGTAAAACCATATTTTCTTTTTAATCTATTGACTTTAAATAAAATGTCTTGAAGTTCATTAAAACGATATTCATCAAAATGAAAAGAACGATATGTATCCAGTATATTTTCTGTAATATCTAATAAGTTATAATAAAGATTTTGTATACTTTCTACAGGTTCCTCAAACTCTTGATAAGAAGATAATGATTGGATTTCATAAGTAGCCTCTTTTAATTTTGGTAAAACACCTTGACCATTATTCATAAGTTGTTCAAAATTTTGAATACATGCATTCATTTTCTCATAATTTTGTAATATTTTTAATTCTTCTTCAAAACGATCTATTTCATCATCTGTATAACTGACTTCTTCAATTTCTTTTAATTGACTTTTTAAAAAATCAAGCTGTTCATCTGACATATCTTCTTGAATAGTTTGATTCAAATGTTGTTGTATATCTTTATATTGTTGAAATTGAGTTTGATAATCTAAGAAAAGATCTTGTAGCTCATCTTTTGCATATTCATCCAATAAAAGGATATGATTTTTTTGAGCAAAAAGTTTTTGTGTTTCAAATTGAGAATGAATATCAATCAAATAAGGCATTAATAATTTTAAAGCATTATGAGTAGATGATTGATAATTGATTTTAACTTGACTCTTACCATTACTTTGAATATTTTTTGTAATAATAAATTCGTCATCAGCTTCTATATGTAATTGCTGACATATGGCTTCTAGTTGAGGTGTTACAGTCACATCAAAAACACCTTCAATGACAGCTTCTGAACATCCTTTTTTGACAAATGAAGCGGAAGAGCGGTTACCACATAATTGTCCAATAGCATCAATCACAATAGATTTTCCAGCTCCTGTTTCTCCAGTAATAACGCTCATTCCTTCTTGAAAATCAATTTTCATTTTATCAATAATAACAAATGATGAAACATATAAACTTTTTAACATGTATTTCACCTACCCTTTAAAATGGCTGTGTGCTTCTTCGACAACTTTATAAATATCTATATCTTTATCTACATTCTGACGATGAATAAAGCATCCTAAAAACTCAATATTCCCTTCTCCTCCAGTAATTGGCGAGTAAGTCAGTCCCTGTAAAGAAAATCCTTGTTCATGGGCATATGTAATAACTTCTTGAATGACTCTTTGATGAATTTCAGGTTGAGAAACAATTCCATGTTTTCCTACATCTTCTCTGCCAGCCTCAAATTGTGGTTTAATTAAAGCTACACAATATGAATCCTTTTTTAAAATCTGAGATAAAGCAGGAAAGATATGTTTTAACGAAATAAACGAAACATCAATACTCGCAAAATCCGGTTGACCATATTGAAATAAATCCATTGTAGCATATCGAAAGTTTGTTTGTTCTAAAACGTGAACACGAGGATCATTTCTTAATTTCCAGACTAACTGATTTGTTCCAACATCTAATGCATAAACCTCTCTAGCACCATGTTGTAAAGCACAATCTGTAAATCCTCCTGTAGAAGAACCAATATCAAGCATTAATAGATGATTTAAATCTAAATTAAAAATTTGAATAGCTTTTTCAAGCTTTAGTCCGCCACGTGATACATAAGGCAATTTTTCTCCTTTGATATACAAATGTGAATCAACTGGTATTTTAGTACCAGGTTTATCAATATAGTCATAATCATCACGAACGATTCCCGCCATTATAGCTCGCTTTGCCTTTTCGCGAGAATCAAATAATCCCTGTTCTACACAAAGAATATCAACTCTTTCCTTCTTCATCAAGTATCTCCTTTACTTTTTGTTTTAAATCATCTAAATGTATATGTTCTATTTTGAATAATGTGTCTAAATCTCCCTGAGGTGTGTAATGGTCATCAATTCCTATATAATCAATAGTCATAGGCATTTTCTTTCTTGAATAATAATGAGCAATAGATGCACCTAACGACCCAATCATCAAATCAGTTTCATAAACAAGTATATGTTGATGTGTTTGAGACAGTTCATCAAGAATATTTTCATCCATAGGTTTAATAAAACGTGCATTAATTAAATTAACTGGTAATTGTTCTGTCATAAGCCAATGAGCAACACGATCAACTTTTACATCATAAGTCATAATAGTTAAAGCATTCTGTGAATCAAAGATAATCTTTTCCCATGATCCTATACTTATCTCCTTATCTAAAGAAACATCTTTATCTTCAATATTCCCCTTTGGAAATCTGAGAATATATGGATGTTGAAAGTGACGAAAAACAGTATTTATCATCATTTTCATTTCAATAGCATCTTTAGGTGTCATAATAACAAGATTTGGAATAGATGAAAGAATACTCATATCAAAAACGCCATGATGTGTTTCACCATCTGCACCAACAAGTCCACTACGATCCACGCCTATGAGACATGGTAATTGCATTCTTGCAATATCATGGTTGATCTGATCATATGCACGCTGTAAAAAAGAAGAATAAATAGTAATAAATGGTTTCTTTTGAGCATTTGAAAGTCCAGCAGCAAAAGTCATAGCATGTTCTTCAGCAATACCTACATCAAAAGCACGATCAGGAAAAGTATCAAAAATATGACGCAGACAGCTTCCTGATATCATTGCTGGTGTAATTGTTACAATGTCCTGGTCTTCATACATCCATTTTTCAATATGTCTTGCAACAACTTCACTCCAGCTAATCATAGAACTTTCTTTTGAACGAATACCTTCACGATAATCAAATGGAGCAACACCATGATAAACTCCATAGTAATCATTTTCAGCAAGAGGGTATCCTTTTCCTTTTACAGTATGGACATGAACAACAACACTATGATCCATTTCAGATGCCAAACTCAAAGCATTAAAAAGATCATGAAAATCATGACCATTAATAGGTCCTATATAATCTAAACCAAATTCACCAAAAATATTATCATTAATAACATTGTTTTTTATTTGATCTTTCACTTTTTTTGTTATTTTATAAACTTTTTTTCCTAAATTTGATTTGCTCAAAAAAGAAATATAATTATTACGAGCGTTTTTATATTGCGTAGACATACGAATATCAGAAAAGAAATTACTTAAGCCACCAACATTTCTAGAAATAGACATATTATTATCATTAAGAATAATAATCACTTTAGAATCAACAGATCCAATATAATTAAGCGCCTCAAATGATTCCCCACTCATAAGTGCAGCATCACCTACAACACATATCATTTCACCTTGTTCGTGATTTAAATCTCTAGCAATAGCCATTCCAATAGCTGCTGATAATGCTGTTGATGAATGACCAGCTTCCCATACATCATGAATACTTTCTTTTTTCTTTTGAAAACCACTCAAACCATTATATTGTCTAAGTGTTGAAAATTGTGCAGCTCGTCCTGTCAATATTTTATGAACATAAGATTGATGTCCAACATCAAAAATGATTTTATCTAATGGTGAATCAAAAATATAGTGTAATGCAATTGTTAATTCAACAACCCCCAAATTACTAGAAAAATGTCCACCTGTTTCAGATACATGATGAATAATAAACGACCTGATTTGATCAGCCAGTTCTTCTAGTTCTTCAATATTTAATTGTTTTAAAAACTGAGGATTCTTGATTTGCTCAAGTTTCATTTAACTCACCCTTTTCAAAATTTTTATAAACAATTCTAAAATCAATCCATGATTAATTTGCATTGCATAAATTCTTTCATAACATTTTTGGAATAATTCTTCGATTTTTTTCTGTGAAGCTTCGACTCCTATCAAGCTTACATAAGTAGATTTATGATTTTCCAAATCACTTCCAACCTTTTTTCCTAACTCTTCAGTCGTCCCTGTAACATCTAAAATATCATCCTGAATTTGAAATGCTAAACCTAAGTCAAAACCTAGTTGTTTCCATGCATCAAGATCACTTTTTTTGGCGATACAGGCAGCCATTTGCATGCTAACTGAAATTAACTCTCCTGTTTTATGTTTATGGATATCTTCTAATTGAGATAAATCAGCTTTTCGATTTTCAAAATAAAGATCTTGTTGTTGCCCATAAATCATCCCATTAATTCCACTTGCCTGATACAAAAGATTAGTTAGTTGAACTTTTAAAGAATCATCAAGTGAAGTTGTTTGTAATATGATATTAACTCCTAAATTTAATAAAGCATCTCCAGCTAAAATAGCTGTAGCTTCATCAAATTCTTTATGACACGTTTTTCTTCCTCTTCTTAAATCATCATTATCCATACCAGGTAAATCATCATGAATAAGTGAATAAGTATGAATCATCTCAATTGCACATGCAACATCTAAATATTGATGGTAATCAAATTGATAAGCTCTTAACACTGTTAAAAATAAAATTGGACGCAAACGTTTACCAGGTGCCAATAAGGAATATAACATTGCATCCTTGACTCTTCCATCTTTCAATGGTTCACATAATTTCACTAAACGTTGGTTAATTTCTTCTTTCATTGTATCCATTGTATTATTCCCCATTCTTAAATTCTTTGAGCTTTCCATCTTCATATATTTGTGCGACTTTTTCTTGAATATTTTTTAGTTTTTCATCACAATATTTAGAAAGAGTAATACCTTCTTGAAATAAAGCTATGCTATCTTCTAATGCAATTTCATTATTTTCAAGTAAGCTTACAATTTCTTCTAAGCGCTTTATAGCTTCTTCGTATGTCATTGCTTCCATTTTCTCACCTACTTTATTTGTGCCTTTCTCATACCATCATAAAATTGTATATCAATAAGATCGTCTGTTTTTACATCATTTTGAGATTTTATAAGTTGATTATCCTTCTTTATTAAAGTATAACCTCTCTGCATAACTTTTAAAGGGCTTAAAGCATCAAGTTGGATAATCAATTGTTGGATTTTATAGTTTTGTTTTTGTATATTTTGATCCATTTTTTGCTTTAACTGTTTTTGATGATGTAAAAGCTGTTGTTCAACTTTCATATTTAATAACTTAAACTGATAAGAGAACTGATCTTGTAAATGTGTTAGACGTAATATCTCTTGTGAATAAAGAGCTTCTGGTGTTGTTAAAAAATAAGAATTTTTTAATCTATTTAATGTTTGTTGACAATTTTGAAGATAGTGGTTCATATCATGCACCAATTGTTGGGTTAATCCATTCAAATGTTTTTTTAATTCTTCCTGATCAGGCGTAGCGCTTACAGCTGCTGCTGTTGGAGTTGGACAACGCAAATCACTGACAAAATCGCATATTGTAAAATCTAATTCATGTCCAACGGCACTAATAATAGGCGTCTGGCATTGAAAAATAACACGGGCTAAAGCTTCTTCATTAAAGTTCCACAAATTCTCAATTGTACCACCACCACGTGTTATCACAATTAAATCAAAACCAATGCGATCTACATTTTGTAAAGTTTCGATAATTTTTAAATATGCATTTTTCCCTTGGACTGGAATTGGGAAAAAAATCAATCTTACAAAAGGGAAACGTGAATGTGCAATTTCAATAAAATCATGAACAGCATCTCCACTTTTAGCTGCTAAAATAGCGATAGATTTAGGAAAACGAGGTATAGGCTTTTTAAACTTTTCATCAAACAAGCCTTCTTTTGCTAATTTCTTTTTCAAATCTTCAAATGCTAGATATAACTTTCCTAGGCCATCCTGTTCAATTGATTGTACATATAACTGATATTCACCAGTGACTTCATAAACCGAAACACGGGCTCGTATATACACTTTCATTCCATTTTCCAATTGAAATTGAAGTTTTTTTGCTGCCGAAGAAAACATAACTGCTGAAATTCTTGAATGATCATCTTTTAAAGTGAAATAAAGATGACCACTAGGATGTGGTCTATAATTTGAAATTTCACCAGTAATATAGACATTATGCAAAGAAGCATCCTGATCAAATCTTGCTTTTATATATTTATTTAATGTATGTACACTAATATATTTTTTTGCATCCATTAAACAATATGTCCTAAAATACCATTAATGAATTTATAAGATTCGTCATCACAGAATTTCTTAGCATTAACAACAGCTTCATTAATCACAATTGTTTTAGGAAGATCGGATTCCAACAATTCACAAGCCGCAATTAATAAGATGGCTCTTTCCATAACGCTTAAACGTTCAAAAGTCCAACCTTTCTTTAAATGTTTTTCTAATAATTTTTGATAAGATTCTTTATTCTGTAATGTTGTTTCTACTAACCACAACGCAAATTTTAACGAATCTTCGCTTGTTGATAACTTTTCATTTTCTGATATATAAGTACGCATTTCATCAAGAGAAGTTCCTACTAATAAATTTTGATAAATACAAATCGTAGCTTGTTCTCTCGCTATTTTTCTATGTGTTTTTTCCATATAATTAAGTTGCCTCCACAATTTTCAAATATATTACATTTTACCACAATTATATATAAAAATAAACAAAAGAAAAGTAAGAAATCATTTTCTTACTTTAATCAAACTCAATATTATCAACTTCAATATTGATGTGTTGTACGTCAACATCAGTCATTTGTTTAACAGCAACTGCTATTTTCTCCTGAATTTCTTTTGTTATTGATGAAATATTAACACCATATTTAATACGAACATGGATACATATATAAACTTCATTATCTTTTATTGAGCAGTTTACTACTTTTTTTGTACCGGGAATCTGCATTCCCTTAGATGTATCTAAAGAAACATTTTTCATTTCATTGACAGTTCTCTTTGTAATTTCATCAAACACTTGAACATTCATCAAAATCTTTCCATTAACACGTCCTTGTGTATAAGTATAGTATTCATTATGTGCCATAACATTACCTCTCTTCTTACTACTATTGTATATAAAAAGTTACAAAAATACAAGTTTTATTCATCAATAAATTTAACTTCCACCTGATATGAATCACCTACTAAATTAAGAACTTCTTTAATGACATTTGAAGCATCACTTTGTGTTGCATCCTTTTTCAAAATTGTTATTTTGACAGTCTGATTATCAATTTCTACATAACTTTCCTGATAACCAAGTTCCCCTAATTGTGTGACAATTGATTTTTCTTTTTCAGTCACATTTTTTGTTTCACTTATAGTTTCTAGTGCTTCATTAATAGATTCAGAAGTGCTTGATTCTTTTGCAATAATTTCATTGTTTTTAGTAATAATATCTTCTCTTTTTTTATCAAGCTGATTCTGTAATTGTTCAATAGTAGAAATATCATTTTGAACAACTTCATTTTGTGAGGTTGGTGGTAACATGATGTAATAAATTGATAACACAAGAATAAGACTAAATAAAGTTAAAAATGTAAAAGCCTGTTTATTCATATTCATTCTCCTTTTTTCTATATACTATATGATAAAACAGACTTAATTATGAAAAAAAGAGCTTACGCTCTTCCTTGATATTTACCATCAACTGTATTAACAATAACAACTTCACCTTCATTAATAAATAAAGGAACTTTAATTTGATATCCAGTTTCGATAGTTGCATTTTTTGTTGCTCCAGTTGCTGTATCACCTTTTACAGCTGGTTCAGTTTCAGTAATTTTAAAAGCAACATTAATTGGTAATTGAATTCCTAAAACTTCACTTTCATAACTTGTTATTTCTACTTCGTCTGAAGGTTTTAAGAAATTCTTTTCCCATTCAAGACGACTAGCAGGAATTTCAATTTGTTCATAAGTTTCATTATCCATGAAAACAAAGCTATCTCCTGAATCATATAAATATTGCATTTTTCTTTTTTCAATCATTGCTAAATCAACTTTTGCAGTAGGATTATAAGAAACTTCAGTAATAGCACTTGTTCTCATATTTTTTCTTTTTACCATATATTTTCCTGATAATCTACCTTGTTTATTTTGATCATTAGAAATACATAAAAAAAGATCATTATTTTCTGTATATGCATTTCCTGGTTTTAATTCTTTAATGTTGACTGCCATAAAAAATATCTCTCCTTTGCTATATGTCTTCTAGATTATAGCAAATTTCAATGATATTGTAAAATAAAAAAGTGCATTGTACTATTGCTTTAGAAAAAAAGAATAAAGATAAAATCTATTGCAAGTAAAATATAGGTCATAACTTTTAGATTGCGTTTCTTTTTTTCATCTATCATTGCCTTATTACAATAACATGTTAATAAAAAACAAATAATTAAAATACCAAAAACAATATAATAAATCATAAAATAGAACCTCCTATACATATTCAAATTTTAAAATGGCTCCTGTATCCACTTCTACCCATACTAAAAAAGAATACTGCATCTGTTTTGTTTGAACAAATGTTGTGACTTCATAATAATTCCCTAAATCATCTACGGTTGATATCACTTCATTATCATTAAAACTGTAATTATCACTTAGTAAAATATCATTTTGAACAGTATCGCTATAATACTTTACCAAGAAAATTTCTAAATTTTTTTGTTTCAATAACAAAGAAATAGAATGGAGCTGGCTGGCAGATTGAAGAATATAAAAACTCGTTATAGATAATGCTAATGTTAAAAGCATAAAAACAATTAATACGATTTGAAGAATAGATCCCCTTCTATTCATTAGTAACGATTTCATCTTGTCCTTCCTCTTTTTCAGGAGTAAACGCATATGTCAATAGAAAAGAGTAACGTTGACGATCTCTTGTTAAATGGATATATATCAAATCATTTTCAATAGAAAAAGAAACATCATCAACATGAAATAATAATATTTCAAATCCTGGCGTTTTTACTAATCTATTGTTATCAAGAATAAGCGAGTTCTCTTCTCCATCAAAATCTAAATAGCGAAATACCTCTCCAACTTCTATGTACGATGTTCCAATGGTATATTGACTGCATTGTTTGGCTGCAATATAAATATCTTCATTATTTGCGGTATGATGAGTATAAGCGTATTGTATAAGATTAAATAACCCAGTTAAAGTGAAAATAATCATCAGTGTTATTGAAAGAGATAATAATACTTCAATTAAAGTAAAACCATCTCGATGATACTGACGTAATCTTGTGAATATGTGAAATCACCTTCTTCTTTTAACAATAATTGATAATCTTGATGTATCTTTATTTCCTTTTTGTATAATATTGAAAATAAACTTATAAAGAGAATAAAAACTGAAATAAAAATTTCAAAAGCAAACAAGCTTTCAATTAATGTAGTTCCTTTTCTATTGAACATAAAAACTACCACTTCCAATCTGATAAACAAGTGTATAAACTTGACTCCCACAATAATATGTGAGTGTCTTTGCTCCTTGAATGTTTCCATTTTCATTAAATGTCAGCTGATGTGATTCAAATGAATCATTTGAATCAAGAGTAAAAGTTTGTGAGGATTCTTCCCATTCGTATTGAATAAAATCAGATGCAAAAGTCACTGTCACTTGCGTTTTTAGATTCATAGCTGTCAATTTCGCCTGATATAAAAAACGTGTTATTTCTTCAATCTTTGTATGATCGTTTTTGACTGGTAAATGTATGCGCCACGACAAACAAAATAACATACACATAATCATGAGAACAAATAATGTTTCAATCATAGTGAATCCTGATTTATCGTACATAGGCTTGCCCATTTTTGATAGATATTTTCTTTCCATTTGGACAGACACCTTGCTTTTCTGTTAAATATGGATCAGAGCCACTTGTTAAATCAGAAATCTTGGTTGGTAATTTACCATTTTCAATTTCATATAACAAAATTTGTGAATTGACAACCTCAATTTGAGCTTCACACCCTTTATTTTTAACAACAGTATTTTTAGATGTTACATTAGGAATAACAAGAAGTAGAATAACTAAAATAACACTAATACAGAAGATCATTTCAATTAAAGTAAACCCTTTTTTATTAAACATATTTACTTTCCTTTCTATTATATATTTGATATGGAATTCATCATAGGAATAATAATGGCTATATAAATTGTAATGACAAACAAAGCCACAAAGCCATAAATCATAGGAATCAGATATTTTAAAAAACGTTCTATACAATAATCTAAATATTCATATGTAACCTGAATATAATAAGATAATGAATGTCTTTGTTGTGGATTTTTCATATACATCTGAAAAAAAGATATAAATAAATCATCAAAATATTCAAAGTCTTCCAATATTTCTTCTAAGTTCTCACCTCCATACAATCGATTATTTATCTCATACAAAATAATTTTTAAATCACTATCCGTCATCTGTTCATTTAAAATGCTTATAACACTGGTACTGTCAATATCTTCACTTAATAATTCATGAAAGTATAATGCAAATTTGAGTGAAAAATATTTTTGTAAAATCAGCTTAAATATCGGCCATTTGAGATACATTTCAATAATTCTATATAATTTATGCTTTAACGCATAAATCAGCCTTAAAACAAGATATAACGCTATAAAAACAGCACCAATAATAAAACTTGGTATAAAATAAAAAAAGCCAAATAAAATCTCTATAAGAAATGATTTTTCGATTTGGAAAGAACTAAAAAGCTGATTGACATTCGGTAACAGCATAAACACAACAAATAGTGAAAAAAGAAATAAAAAAGTCACCAATATAGAAGGGTATGTTAACTTTGATTTCAGTTTATTTTGATATTCTTCTTTCATTATGCAAATATCTAGGCTTTTCTTAATTGCTTCTGATAAACAATTTTTATTTTGAAAAAAACGAAAATATTCGCAGAACAAATGTGGTAAAGAAGAATTCAATAAAATGTTTTCTATTGATTCACCGTGATTTAACTGCTCCAACATTTCATCAATAACATGATAATGAATCATTTGCTGACATAAACGTAAAGCTTCTTCAATACTATAACCTGCTTCCAATAAACCATACAGATTTTTTAATAACAAATAATCTTTACTCATAGACAAGTTCCTCTTCAAATAATTCAGATGGGAATCCCATTTCAATGAATTGATGAGCTGCTTTATGAAAAGAAAGATAAGAAAACTCCTGATGATTTAGATATTTGTCTATATCCTCTTTTTTCATGAGTTCAGATATGACAAATGCCTTTTTATTTGCCACGTCATATTTCATACGCTGTGAAATAATGCCTACAACAACATCAAGTATATCGGTTTTGTGAATACCCAAATTCATAAAGCGTTTAATAGAAAGTGGTGCATTACTAGCATGGATAGTTGTTAAAACAAGATGTCCAGTTAAAGCACAAGTCAAAGCAATTCTTGCTGTTTCTTCATCTCTAATTTCACCAATCATAATAACATCTGGATCATGTCTAAGGATTTGTCTAAGCGTATCATAATATGTAATACCAATCTTTTCATTCAACTCAATCTGTAAACAACCATCCAAATGAATTTCAATAGGATCTTCTATTGTAATGATGTTTTTTTGAGAGTCATTAAGAATTTGTTTTAAAACAGTATATAAAGTTGTTGATTTTCCTGAACCTGTAGCTCCACTTATAAAAAAGAGTCCATGACTTTGTTTCGATAACCAATAAAGATAATCTTGTATTTCTTTTTGATATGTAAGTTCTTGAATCGAACGTAATTCATGATTGTTTAAAATTCTTATGACAATACTTTCAAATTCTAATGACGGTAAATAAGAAACTCTTAAGAAATATTTTTTCTGATTCATTTTTAAAGAAATATTTCCAGTTTGTGGCATCAAACGATAATTCGTATGAATCAATGATTTATATTTAATAAAATTCATTAATTTATACCCTTTTTCATTTTCTAAAACATCATACAGTTTTAACTCACCAAAAATACGAAATTGAATTCTCAAATCTTTTTTTAATAACATATGAATATCCGTAGCTTTTTGATTCAATGCACGATAAATCATTTTTTCAAATAGTTCATCCATAATAACCCTCCTATTATATATATACGCATTATTTTTTCATTTTTCTTTTTTTCAACAAAAAAAGATCATAAATTTTTATGATCTTAAAAATGGATTATGCTTTTGTTCATAATTTAATGAGCTTTCTTCTCCATGCCCAGGGAGTAAACGTGCATCAAACTGTAAAGATTTAATTTTTTCTAAACTTTCTTTAGTAGTAAGATGAGATGATGTGGGGAAATCATAACGACCAATCGAACCAGCAAACAGAACATCACCACTAAATAAAGCATTTTCTTGAGGAACATAAATCATGCTGCTTCCATAACAGTGTCCTTCTAACAATAGCCACTGAACTGTCATCCCTATAATATTCATTGTAGAAGTTGCTTCCAAAAGAGGAGCTTTTAAAGTAAACGATTCTCCCATCATTGCAGATAGATTATATTGAGGATTTCTTATGATTTCAAATGATTCTTTTTGTGCATATACTGGACATTGAAATCTTTCATATAAATAATCAACAGCGCCAATATGATCAAAATGTCCATGTGTCAATAATATAGCTTTTAATTCTAACTCTTTTTCTTCTAAAAATTTAGCAACTTTTTGTCCTTGAGCACCTGGATCAATAATAAAACATTCATGATTATCATTATATATAACATAACAATTTGTTTGCATTGTTCCTAATATTAATTTTTTTATCATTATCTTCGTTCCTTTCAAAATAAAGAAAAAAAGCCAAAAAGGCTTATTTTTTTTCTTTATGAGTTGTTTTTTTATTACATCTAGGACAGTATTTTTTGACTTCCATTCTTTCTGGATGATTTCTTTTATTTTTTGTATTAATGTAGTTTTCTTCACCACATTCAGTACATTTTAAAATGATGTTTTCTCTCATTTTTACACCTCCATCACGACTTTGCCATACTATAATAGCATAAACAATTCAAAATTACCATAAATTTTTCACTTTTTATCCATATTTTTCAAAATACTTTTCAAATGCATATTTTGATAGAGTCGTACATGTCCCTCCACCAGCATCAGGTAATGCTTCAGCAATACAAGCAACAGCTATTTCTGGATTATCATAAGGAGCATATCCAATAAAGGCTCGATTGGCCCATACGTCACTTGTTCCTTCATAAACTTTCTGTGCAGTCCCAGTTTTTCCTGCTGCTTCATAATCTCCATTGACACCACTCGCTAGTCCTGACACACAACCCATTCTAAATCCAGTATGAATTGTATCAAAAGCTAATTTATAACTTGAGACATCATCGAGTACTTTTACCTGATGTTGTAAAAGTGATATCTTTGTACCATCGTCATCTTCTGTAAAAGATTCCATAAAAAGATGTGGTTGGACTCTTTTACCACCATTGGCAATCGAGGAAACATATTGTGCCATTTGAATTGGTGTATAAGTATCATATTGTCCAATTGCAAAGTCAAGAAAGTTACCAGCTTGTCGTTGTGTAACACGACCACGATATCCTAAGGCTTCACTAGGTAAATCTATACCTGTCTTTACACCTAATCCTAATTCTCCTACATCAAGTCTCATCTGATCAAATGCTGAATCCCTAATAGACAAAGGCTCTCCATATTCATAAGTTCCTCCACCTAATAAGGTTGCAACATAAAACATATAAATATTCGAAGATTGTGACAATGCTTCTGCAGCATTTAAACGTCCTAATCCACCTGTATCCCATGAAAACTTGGTCGGTGTACCAGCTATTTTAAAACCACTACTTGTATCATCAAATTCCGTGTATTGATTAATCACACCATGTTTAATACCTGCATATATTGTTCCACCTTTAAATGCCGAACCTATTTCAAATGCGTTTTGAACAGCGCCACCAGCCAATTCATAAATATCTCCCTTTTCATCTCTTTGATAACCACACATTGCATAAATGGCTCCTGTATTAGGATCAATCATAACAAGATAAATGTTATTAGCATATCTATATATTGAACTCGTATGTGCCTTCATTTGTTTTTCAATTTCATCAGTAATCGCCGATTGTAAATCCCAATCAATAGTCAAACGAATATTATCACCTTTTGTCCCGCTTGATACAGTTTCTACAACAGGATTCCCATCACTATCATAAGCCAAGGAATAAGTTGCTGGAGTTCCAGCTAAAATATTTTCATACTGCATTTCTAAACCACTTATTCCCACACGTGAATCATTGTTATAATCCTGAGCTAATAATATATCTTTTGTACTTGCAGGCAATCCTTCTTTTTTCGATGTTACTCTTCCTAAAACAGATTTAAATTCTGTACCGTATGTATTTTCTCTTGACCAGTCATTTGTTACTTTAACACCACGTAAAATATCAGAATTTTCACCAATGAGACTTGCTTCTTTAACTGTTAAACCTTCTAATAAAACAACTGATCCACTTGTACAGTTTTGAATTTTTGAATAAATCATATAATACTTAATATCATCATCAGATAAATTGTCTTTTAACATCTGACTTGTAATACGACTTAATTGTAATTGATAAATTTCATCACTTGAATATGTCGATCTTTCCTCGCTAGTGATTAAATCATTAATTAAATCATCTTTAGTATCCTTGCATTTTAAAATCAAATAATCTTTTTTATCTCTTTCAGTTACACTTTTAATATCAACATTTACATTTTTGACTAAAAAATTTGCAATGATTTTGATATCATCTTGCGTAATATTTTGTACGGCATAATAAGTCGCACAATTGATATTTTTATTGTAAGAAAGTCTTTTATAATTTCGATCATAAATATTACCACGGAATGTATCAGCAGTAAAAAGACTCGTATTATATTGTTTAAGTTTTGTTGAATAATATTCCTGTTGAGAAATTTGAGTAATAAACAAACGTATCAACAAGACAACACCAACAGCACCAATAACTCCCATTAAAATTTTAAATCTTCTTGAGATGACATTATCGGTTTGATTTTTAATTTGGGTTTCAATTTCTTTTTGCCCTTCAAATCGAATGGGATTTTTTTTGAATAAATTCAATTTTAATGCACCTCCTCGACTTATTATATTATATACAATCTAGAAAGTAAATCAACCCATAAGAAAAAGAGAATTTCACAAATTCTCTTAATCATCATCAACAGAAAGAATAGCCATAAAAGCTTCTTGAGGAATTTCTACACTTCCTACTGCTTTCATTCGTTTTTTACCTTCTTTTTGTTTTTCTAAAAGTTTTTTCTTACGTGAAATATCCCCACCATAACATTTTGCTAAAACATTTTTACGCATAGCTTTGATATTTGTTCTCGCAATAACTTTACCCTGTATTGCAGCTTGAATAGGAACTTCAAACATCTGTTTTGGGATAATCTCTTTTAATTTCTCACAAATAATACGACCACGATTATAAGCAAAATCTTTATGAACAATTGTTGATAAAGCATCTACAACATCACCATTCAATAAAATATCCATACGTGTTAATCGACTTTCTTTATAACCATCTAATTCATAATCAAAAGAAGCGTATCCTTTTGTACATGATTTTAATTTATCAAAAAAGTCATAGACAATCTCACTTAATGGAATCAGGTAAACAACATTTCTTCTCAAGTCATCAATATATTCAATATCCTGATATTCACCACGTTTAGATTGGCATAGTTCCATAATTGGACCTACATATTCATTAGGTGTCATAATTGAAGCCTTAATAAATGGTTCTTCAATATGATCGATTCTTTGTGGTCCAGGCAATGCAGCAGGATTGTCAATTTCAATCATAGAACCATCTGTTAAATAACAATGATAAATAACGGATGGCGCCGTAGCTATTAATTCAAGATCAAATTCTCTTTCAAGACGTTCTTCAATAACATCCATATGTAAAAGGCCTAAAAATCCACAACGGAATCCAAATCCTAAAGCCTGTGATGTTTCCGGTTCAAAAACAAGTGATGAATCACTTAATTTCATTTTTTCTAATGCTTCTCTTAAATCTTTATACTTTGCATTATCAACAGGATACAAACCACAGTAAACCATAGGATTTAATTGACGATACCCTGGTAACTGAACATTTGAAGGTTGTTCTAAAGTTGTAATTGTATCACCGACATGAACGTCACTAATGGATTTAATCGAAGCAGCAATCCATCCAACTTCCCCTGTTACAAGTTCTTCTTTTTTAACCTCTTTTGGTGTTCTGACCCCTACTTCCAACACTTCATAAACAGCTCCAGTAGCCATAAAACGAATATGATCTCCAACTTTTATTTTTCCTTCTTTGACACAAACAAAAACAATAACACCTCGATAACTGTCATAATAAGAATCAAAAATCAAAGCCTGTGTAGGATGAGAAATATCACCACGTGGTGCAGGAACATTCAAAACAATATCTTCCAAAACATCTTCGATATTTAATCCAGTTTTGGCTGAAATCAAAGGTGCTTCATCAGCTGGTAAACCTATAATATCTTCAATTTCATGAATAACACGCTGTGGGTCTGCACTTGGTAAATCAATTTTATTAATAACAGGTAAAATTTCTAAATCATTATCTAATGCTAAAAAGACATTGGCTAATGTCTGCGCTTCAACACCTTGAGCAGCATCAACAACCAATACAGCTCCCTCGCATGCAGCTAAAGAGCGTGAAACTTCATATGTAAAGTCTACATGACCGGGTGTATCTATTAAATGTAAAAGATATGTTTCGCCATTTTTGGCTTTATAAGTCAATTGAACAGCATTTAATTTAATAGTAATACCTCTTTCTCTTTCCAAGTCCATACTATCAAGTAACTGTTCCTTCATATCACGATCACTCACTGCCCCAGTAAGTTGTAAAATTCTATCAGCAAGAGTCGATTTTCCATGATCAATATGGGCAATAATAGAAAAATTTCTAATATGTGACTGATCAATACTCATCTTTATCTCCCCTTTCTATTCTTATCTATTTTACACAATTCTATCTTAAAAGAAAACAAAAAAATAGTCAAATGACTATTTTTTCATAAAATACTTATCCAAAAATTCAACATGTTCAACTTTGACTTCCATGATCGTTGTAGATAAATGATCAGGAGATTCAAATGTTTTAGACTGAAGCCTTCCTTTAATTCCTAAAAAACTTCCTGCTTCGCAACAATCCATAACTTCTTGAGCTATGCCTTTCCAAAGAACACAACTAATATAATCATGATCTCTAATCCCTAAATTATTACGATAAGGTCTTTCTACATCTAAGATTAAAGTTGCTAATTTAACACCAGTCGGTGTTTCTTTGAATTTTGGATTTTCAGCAAGTCTCCCTATTAAAATAATTTCATTAAACATTTTTATATTTTACCTCCTCATCTATGAGTATATAGGAAAATATAAAAAGTACCAAAAATGGTTATTTTTATTCTTTTTATAACTTTTCTTTATATTTTGGAAGATCAAAAAGCATAAAAATGATAAAAAAATGGAGAAATCATACAAAAATATGAACCAATTTATTAAAATGAGTCATGCCTATAAAAGAAAAAAGTAAAGAAAATCTTTACTTTTCAAGCAAAACAAATGCAATTGCATATTTATTTTCATGTGAAATAGAAATATGAGCATGAGAATCATGTAAATAAGGCGCACCACTTTCATCATTTAAAATTTCAATATCATGAAAAGCCATTGCTCCAATACCAACATGACAAGCTTTCATATAAGCTTCTTTACCAGCAAAACGTCCTCCTAAAAATTCTAATTGTCTTTTAGGAGAATTCATTTTTGTAAATATCTGATACTCTTTTGGCGATAAAATATGTTTAACAAAATTGAGATTATGAATATCTAAACGTTCAAGATCAATAATATCAACACCTATTCCCTTCATTAATCTTTAAACTTTTTTTCATAAAGACTCATCAATTCATCTAAACTCATAGAATCATCAATTTCATCAATGAAAGAATCCTCATCTTTGTTTTGGAAATCTAGCTTAAATTCACCAGTTCTCTCTTCAATAATTTTTAATTGATCTTGTTCTTCTTCAACAATATTTGCTATATTTCTTAAATTCTGTTCAACACTTGGTTCTTCCACTTCAACCTTTTTTGGTTTTTTTGTCTTTTCTTCTTGCACATTTTCAAAAGGACCGTAAAACGGACTTATAATGGGAATTAATTCATCTGATTCCTTTTTAACTTTCTTAACCTTAGGTTTTGCCACCTTTTTAACTTCTGGTTTTTTTGTCTCTTTTAAACCTGTCATTGGAGATATAATCTCACTCATACGATAAGTAGATTCTGCAGGCGCACTTTTTTTAACCTCTTTTTTCTTTGGCTCTTCTTTTTTGATATCTTTCTTTATTTCAACCTCATCATTATAAATAAGAGGAGTACTAAATTTTTCTTTACGTCTTTGTTCTAAAACAGGATCAACTTTTTCAAATAATTCTTCTTCCTCTTCTTTTTTAAAAAACTTTTTAAACATTTTGCTTTCCTCCTTACAACATTATTTCTATTTCTCATTTTCTAATCAATCTGATCAATAAACTCCTGAATCTGCTGTTGTGTTTTTCTTAATTTATTGACATATCTTCCAACTTCTTTACCATCACGATAAGCGACGAAAGATGGAATACCCATAATCTCTAAATCAATACACAAATCAACCATTTCATCACGATCTATATAATAGAAAGTCCACTCTGGATTTTGTGCTACTAAATCATCAATAAATGTTTTTAAAAAATGACAATCTGGACACCATGTTGTTGAAAATACTAACATAGCATTTCCTTTAATTGCATTTTCAAATGCTTGTAAATCACTAATCTTTATTAAATTATCCATTTTTATTAACTCCTTTAAATGTTGTTTTGACTTGATATATTGGACCAAATGGAGAAAACTTTCTCTCATATTCTGTTTGAATATTATCCTCATATCCTTCACTATGATGCAAGTCTAAGCATACATCTTCAAAATGTAATCCATAGTTTTGAAATGACACCAAAGAATATTCAAACAATAAACGGTTATCTGTTTTTAAAATCAATTCACCATTATCAATAAGAATATTTTGATATACATCTAAAAATGCAGGTGATGTTAAACGTCTTTTTGTATGTCTTTTCTTAGGCCAAGGATCACTAAAATTTAAATGTATACGATTCACTTCATGTTTACCAAAAACTTCTGTTAAAAGAATGGCATCTTCTTTTAATAATTTTAAATTTGATGGTATTTTTTCTAATTGATCTATTTTTTTTATAGCTCCGACCATAACACTTGGAAATTTTTCAATTCCAATATAGTTGATATTTGGATAACGTAAAGCATTTTCAATAATAAAATCACCCTTACCCATTCCAATTTCAATATATATAGGATTTGAATTTCCAAATAACTCATTCCATTTTCCACGATATTGTTTACCATCTAAAATTACAATATCATCATGTGCAGCTAAAATATCATTAGCTTTAGGATTATTTCTTAAACGCATATAAGCCTCCTATATTTTTTTATTGTAACACAGTTTCACTCTTTAATCTATCTAATTCTTCATCAGTTAAAGGACGATAAGCTCCTAATTCAAGATTTTCATCTAAGTTTAAATTTTTCATACGTATTCTTTTTAAATAAAGAACTTCTTTACCAACAGCATGAAACATTTTCTTAACCTGATGGAATTTTCCTTCATAGATTTCTACTTCAATCTCACTATGATTTTGTGTTGTTGATAAAATTTTTAAATGTGCACTTTGACATTGATATTCATTATCAATAACAACACCAGATAAAAAGGTTTGAACATCATCATCTGTTACAACACCTTGAATTTTTGCATAATACACTTTAGGGCAATGTTTTTTAGGTGATAACAGCTGATGAGCAAGAACACCATCATTTGTAATCAATAATAAGCCTTCAGTATCAACATCTAATCTCCCAACAGGAAATAAATCTTGGCGATAATTTTCTTCAATTAAATCAATAACAGTTGGATAAACATTATCTTCAGTGGCACTCACATAGCCAGCAGGTTTATTTAACATATAATAAACATATTCCTGATAATGAATACGTTCATCATCAACATAGACCTTATCTCCTACAGGATCAACATGATGTTTATCTTTTTTAATAACTTCACCATTGACTTTCACATAACCATTTTTGATTAATTGTTTTACTTCTTTACGTGTCCCAAAACCACAATGGGCTAATAATTTATCTAATCTCATGATTGTACCTCAATATATTTTTCTGCTTTTTGTGTTTTTTCTTTATCCAAATAATAACAAACATATATTTTTACATCTTGTATCTTTTCAGTTTCTCCAGAAAGCTGAACTCCTTTATAAAAATGTTGACTTTTATCAATATAATCAACTTTCATGTGGCTGATAGAGTCATCAACAATTCCTAAAACCGGACACATCTTTTGATCATCTTCATGAGCATATGCCATAGCCTCGATATAATACATATCAACCTGTGGCTGGTCGATAATAACATCATAACGATAACTATCTTCTAAATCAAAAAAAACAACTTGAACATGAAATGGATAATCTGTATCAAATTCCTGATGTGATATTAACTGTTCTTTAATTTGATAATATTCCTGAAATTGTTCATCAGAAGATGATGATTGACATGCCACACAGAACAAAGAAATCAATAAACATAATAATATTTTTTTCATATCATCACCGCTTCTATTATAACAAATTTATAATCAGATAGCTATATGAAATCATCATGCTCATAATGAAAAAAGGTATCATTATGACTAGCATAACAATACCTTATTTTCAATACAACATTGAAAAATTTATTTTCCACGACATTCAAATGTATCACAAGCAGTTTCTGCATTTTTCTTTGCTTCAACGCAGTGACAATTACCGACATGAATACAGTTTGCTTCACAACATCCATCACAATAATATTTACAACTATCTACGCTACATTTAACATCCTTAGCCATAGTTTCACCTCCATATATTATTATGGCTTGATGGACTATGAATATACAATCAAACAACTAAAACTGTATTCAAGATTTCCATGACATGATGTTAAAGCAACCTGATATTGCATATCCTGAATTTGCGGATTTTCTTTTTGAATAAATTCATTAAGTGCATCTTCTAAATCCAATTCATGTGTTTTTTCTATGATTTTAATTTTCATATGTCTATTATAACATCATGACTATATTCAATTTGTCAACTATTGACGTATTTCAATAGCAAATTGGCAACTGAATTCTTGTTGTGGTTCTAATGAAATGATACCTTCTTTATCTTTAAATTCGCCATCAAAGTCGATATAATCTCCATGTCCATTCCATGGTTCTAAAGCTAATAATCCACCGACATGTTTACTTGCCCAAATTCCAAGATGTGGATAATTTTTCATATGGAAATAAATAGCTTTTTGATGATTAATTGATTTTAATGCAACATAGCTTGATTGAAAATCTTTAAATACAATAGCATCATTATCCAATAATGCCTGTCTTACAAAGAAACGTTTTTCATGATCAAAAAATGGTTTTGTTGTACGTGACATAGCACGATGAGCAACATCAATGACTTTCTGATCAAGAGTTTCTTCTTTTTCAAATTCAACATAGTAATCATTGCTTGATTCATTTTCCATAAACGGACATGCAAATGCTGGATGTCCACCAATCTGGAAATAAATTGTTTTTTGATCAGTATTTTTGACAACACATTGACATTCCAATGTATTCCCTTTTAAAGTATAAATGACTTTCAAATTAAATAAATATGGATATTGTTTTAAAATATCTTCATTTGGAGTTAATTCAAACTCAACGCAAGTATCAGATAATTGATGTGTCATATATTCATTATGTCTAGAAAAACCATGTTGTGTCATATGATATGTTTGTCCATTTATACGACATTCATCATTATGCAAAGCACCTACAATTGGGAAAAGTATTGGTGCACTACTTGCCCATAATGATGGATCTCTACGCCACATATAGTTTATTTGATCATGCTGTCCGATAATTTTAATAATTTCAGCACCTTTTGCATTTAATTCAACTTCTAATTCACTATTTTTTAAAATCACCATATTCTATACCTACCTATTTCAATTGTCCCTTAATCATTGTTTGTTGAATTTGAATGTTGTCATCAAAGAAAATAATATCTGCATAATTTCCCACTTTAATTTCTCCTAATAATGGTTCATTTAAACTCTGAGCAGGATTATAACTTGCTAAATTGACAGCTTCATTTAATGTTAATCCAAGATGTTCATAAGCATTTTTAACAGCCACATTCATTGAAACAATACTTCCTGCTAATGTTCCATCAATCAATCTTGCTTCTCCGTCTTTTACATAAACATCTTGATTTCCTAAAAGATATTTTCCGTTTTCCAAACCTGCTGCTTCAAGAGAATCTGTAATTAAAATCAATTTATCTTTACCTTTAGTACGTAATAATGCTTTAGCAGCTGCATAATTGACATGTACGCCATCTAAAATCAATTCTGCATAAACACTATCATTGATCATAACAGCTCCAACAACACCTGGTGCTCTATGTGTTAATGGTGTCATAGCATTATAAGTATGTGTTCCTGAAGTTGCCCCCGCATCAATAGCCGCTTGAGCTTGTTCATAAGTTGCATTTGTATGTCCTAAAGAAACAACTGTATTCTTATCTTTTAAATAAGATATGAGTTCTAATGAGTGTTCTAATTCAGGAGCAATAGAAATTTTTCTGATGATATCCTGATGATTTTGAACAAAAGATAAATAATTATCAACTGTTGGCAAAATCATACATTCTTCTGGTTGTGCTCCTTTATATTTTTTATTAAAGAAAGGTCCTTCTAAGTGTGTACCTAAAACTTGAGCCCCTTCAACTTTATCTTTATTGACAGCAATATTTTCAATAGCTTTAGCAATATCATCAACAGGCATAGTCATTGTTGTTGGTAAAAATGATGTTACTCCTGTTTTTAAAGTTGCTTTAGAGATTGTGTTTAAATCATCAAATGTAGCATACATCGTATCACTACCACCACGACCATGCGTATGTACATCAATGAAACCAGGGCTTACATAAGCACCTTTTGCATCAATAATATCTTCATCTTCTGGTTGACGATCACTGATTTCTGTAATCTTATCATCTTCAATAAATACATTTTTGTTTACAATTTCATCATGTAAAATGATTTTCCCGTTTATAATACATTTTTTCATTTTTTATGTCCTCCTTCTATTATTATATGCTTATTAACCTTAATCTTCAAACAATATATAAAAAAAGATTTCTAATCATTAGAAATCTTTTTTTGTTGATTTAATTCTTCAATAATACTTTCAATTTTATTACCATATTCAATTGATGTATCTATAACAAACTGTAGCTCAGGACATTTACGAACTGTTAAACGTTTTGCTAAAAGAGTACGAATAAATCCTTTAGAGTGTTGTAAAGCTTCCATTCTTTTTTGAGGATTTTTATTTAAAAAAGAAACATAAACTTTAGCAATTGATAAATCATTTGTTACTTCTACACCAGTAATCGTACAAAAACCTATGGCTGGATCTTTAACTTCCATTTGAATAATATCAGATAATTCTCTTTGAATAATATTATTTAATTTTTCTTTTTTTAATACCATAAAAGATCAGCTCCTATTTTCTTTCGACTTCTTCCATGATGAATCCTTCAATGATATCTCCTTCTTTAATATCATTATAGTTTTCAATTGTCATACCACATTCATACCCAGCCGATACTTCTTTTGCATCGTCTTTAAATCGTTTTAAAGATGCTAATTTTCCTTCATAAATAACAACACCATCACGGATTAAACGAATACCACAATCTCTACGTATATATCCATCTGTTACATATGAACCAGCAATATTTCCAATTTTAGAAACCTTGATAACTTGTCTAATTTCAGCTTGACCAGTTACAACTTCTTCTAATTCAGGAGCAAGCATACCACGCATAGCCGCTTCAATTTCTTCAACCATTTTATAAATAATATTATGAAGTCTGATTTCTACTCCTTCTTCCTCTGCTTTACGTCTTACGTTAGCATCAGGACGAACATTAAATCCATAAATAATAGCTTTAGAAGCACTAGCCAATAAAACATCAGATTCACTGATTGCACCAACAGTCGAACGAATAACATTGACACGTACACCATCAATATCAATCTTTTCTAATGAACCCTTAACAGCCTCAGCTGTACCATTGACATCAGCTTTGACAATAATATTTAAATGAGCAACCTGTCCTTCTTTAATTTGGTTGAACAAATCATCTAAGCTCATTGCTGAGCTAACACCACGATCTTGTTCCTGTTTAGCCTTTTGTCTTTCTTCTCCAACATGACGAGCCATCTTTTCAGTTTCAAATGCCATAAACTTATCACCAGCTACAGGCACATCATTCAATCCTGTAATTTCTACTGGAGTTGAAGGACCAGCTTCTTTTAATTCTTTTCCATGATCACCAAGCATCTGACGAACACGTCCATAGGCAGTTCCTACAACAATTGGATCTCCAGCTCTTAATGTTCCATTTTGTACAAGTAAAGTTGCAACAGGTCCTCTTCCTTTATCCAAACGACCTTCAACAACACTACCATAAGCATAACGTTTTGGATTTGCTTTTAAATCAGCAAGTTCAGCAACAACTGTCAATGTTTCTAATAATTCCTGAATTCCAATTCCTTTTTTTGCAGAAATATTACAGTAAACTGTATCTCCACCCCATTCTTCAGGCATTAAACCTAATTCACTCATTTCACCTTTGATACGTTCAGGATCAGCACCTTCTTTATCAATTTTATTAATAGCGACAACAATAGGTACACCAGCAGCTAAGGCATGGTCAACTGCTTCTTTTGTTTGTGGCATAACGCCATCATCAGCAGCAACAACAATAATAACAATGTCTGTTAATTGCGCTCCACGGGCACGCATTGCAGTAAATGCTTCATGTCCAGGCGTATCCAAGAACGTGATTTTCTTTCCATTCACTTCAACCTGATAAGCACCAATATGTTGAGTAATACCACCAAATTCGCCTTCTGCCACTCTTGATTTTCTAATATAATCAAGTAAAGTTGTCTTACCATGATCAACATGTCCCATAATTGTAACAACTGGTGGACGACCAACTAAATCAGCTTCATCATCAATGATTTCAATATCTTCAAAGTTAATTTCACTGACAATAACCTTTTTCTTTACTTCATAACCATACTCAAGACAAATTAACTCAACTTGTTCATCATTTAATGATGAATTGATTGTTACCATTGTTCCAAGCATGAATAAAACTTTAATAACATTAGCTGGTGTCTGTCCAATCATCTCAGCTAATTCACCAACTGTAATACCATCTTCATATTCAATAATTCCATCTCCCAATTTCTTTTCTTCCTTTTTTTGTGGAATATTAGAAATGAGCTTCTTTTTATGATGGTTTCCCTTTTTCTTTGTTGATGTATTCTTTTTTGCCATAATATCAACCTCCTCGTTTTGATTTGATTTTATTTGCAAAACCTTTATCCAATATACCTAACGCAACACGATTGTTTTTCCCAATGGCTTGAGAAAGTTCTTCACTTTGTCCCATAACACAATAATCAATATGATAATAGGTACATTTATCAATATATTTCTTTTTGGTATTATCACTTGCATCTTCTGCAATGATAACAAAATCAACCTTTTTTTGTCGAATTGACTTTAATAACACATCTCCTGTAGCAATTTTTCTAGCACGCATTGCTAATCCCAACAATGAAATCGTACTTTTATCCAACATATTTTTTTAATTCTTCAAAAATCTCATCAGGTATATCTACTTCAAGAGATTTTTTTAAAACTCCTTTTTTTTGAGCTATTTCAATTGCTTCAAGGCTTCTTTTTAAATAAGCACCTCTTCCATTCATCTTTCCTGTTGGATCAACAAATACTTCACCTTCTTTATTTCTCACCACACGAATCAATTCTTTTTTAGGCAATTGTTCTTGTGTTGCTACACACTTTCTTAAAGGTATCTTTCGCACTCAAAATCACCCCTATTTTTCATCATAATATTTGTCAAATTCATCATAATCAATGTCTTCATCATATTTTGGATCATAATCATAATCATCATACTCATCATAGTCATCATAATCATCGAATTCTTCTGATTCCTCTGATTCATCATGATCTTCTTGATACATATCACTATCTTCTTCCATTATATCATTTTCTTCGAAATTTTCTTGTAATTCTTCATCTGTTTCAGATAA
Organism: Massilimicrobiota sp. An134; assembly: GCF_002160815.1. Taxonomy (GTDB): domain Bacteria; phylum Bacillota_I; class Bacilli_A; order Erysipelotrichales; family Coprobacillaceae; genus Allocoprobacillus; species Allocoprobacillus merdigallinarum. The sequence goes on from NZ_NFLH01000001.1 coordinate 105,042, forward strand.
TTTATCTTCAAATGATTCTTCAATAACAGGTTCGTCTTCTTTTATCATTTCTGCTTCAAATGATTTTTCAAATTCAGCATCTTCACCATATATAATACCTTCATTTGCAGCTTCACTAACTGACTTGATATCTATTTTCCATCCAGTTAATCGTACTGCTAAACGTGCATTTTGACCTCTTTTTCCAATAGCAAGTGATAACTGATTATCAGGAACTATAACTAAAGCACTGTGTTTTTCTTCATCAATATCGACATGTACAACATCTGATGGTGATAAGGCGTGTGAAATATACACAACTGGATCTTCACTCCATTCAACAATATCAATCATTTCTCCATTTAATTCATTCACAACATTGCGTACACGGCTTCCTTTTGGACCAACACATGCTCCAATAGGATCAATATTTTCATGACTTGTATAAACTGCAATCTTGCTACGATCTCCAGCTTCACGAGATACAGATTTGATTTCAACAGTTCCATCATAAATTTCAGGAACTTCCATTTCAAATAATCTTTTTACTAATCCAGGTTCTGTTCTTGAAACACCAATATGTGTTCCTTTTGTATTACGTTCAACATCACTCACATAAACTTTAATACGTTGCCCTTCATATATCTTTTCACCTGGAATTTGTTGATTTAATGGTAATAAAGCACCTGTTCTACCAATATTAATAATCGCAAAACGTTCTTCTACGCGATCAACAGTTCCATTAATAATATCATCTTTTTTATCAATATATTCGTTATATAATGTTTCTTTTTCAGCTTCACGAATTTTTTGTTTCAACAACTGTTTTGTCTGAATAGCTGCCAAACGTCCAAAAACTTCTGGATCAACTTCAGTGACAACATCATCACCTATTTGATACTTAGGATTAATCATTTGAGCTTCTTCTAAAGACAGTTCATAATCTTCATCATTGACATCATCAACAACATGTTTAATCTCATATAAACGAATCTTTCCATTGATTTCATTAATTTCAACACGAATAATTGACTCAGGACCACCATAGTTCTTTTTATATGATTTTTCTAATGCTTCTTTTAAAGCATCAAGCACAATTTCTTTTTTGATACCTTTTTCACTTTCTAATAAATCAAGTGCCTGAATAAATTTTTTACTAGCCATTTTACATTATCCTCCTTAAAATTTAACAGCTAACCTTATAAAAGCAATATCATTATAATCAATATTGCATTTTTTCTTAATGTTTTTTACCATATACTGTAACTCAATTTGAGTACCTTCAACATTCAGTATTGTCCCATAAACCTCATTCATACCTTGAGTTGGATTCTTAAACTGGATATATACATACTCTCCAATAGATTGTTGAACTTTTTCAAGTGCTTTTAATGGTTTTTCAGCACCAGGTGAAGATACTTCTAAATAATACTCATCTTCAATCAAATCTTCCTGATCTAACATATCGCTAATAGCTTCACTCACTGCAACACATGTATCCATATCAAGATGACCATTATTTTTCTCAATAAAAATTCTTAAATACCATTCATTTTTTTCTTTGACATATTCAATGTCATCTAAATAAACATCATGATCATTTAATATAGGTTGAATAAGTTGTTTGATTTTTTCTAGCATATAATCCTCCGTTTACAAATATAAACGAGAGGGTTTCCCCTCTCGTAAATCACTGATTACTTTTATAATATAACATAATCAATCACAAAAAACAATGCTTTCATCACCATTTTTATGAGAAATCAAATAATGATAATTGATTCTCTTCAGACATATTTTCAAATGCCCCCAGTTTTGTTAGAAAATCAATTTGATTATTTGTTAATTTTGTACGTTTCATGACATCTTCTTTTGATAAGAATCTATTTTTCTGTCGTGCTTCAACAACACTATCACCAACGGATGTTCCTAAACCATCAATAGAAACAAATGGTGGTAATAATGCCGAGTCATCATCTGGATCTATAATAAAGTTCTGCGAATCAGATTTTTCCAAAGAAATATTACTAAAATGCATTCCTCTTTCAAACATTTCTAAGGCGATTTCAAAAACAGAAATCAAAGCTTCTTCTTTATTTGAAATTTTGACTCCGTTTTGCTTATCATTTAAAATGCTCTGATATTTCGCATAGACAGCTTCCTTTCCTTGAATCATCGTTTCAATATCATAGGCATCACAACGTGTCGTGAAATAGACAGCATAATATTCTCTAGGATAATATAATTTCCACCAAGCAACACGTACGGCACTTAAAACATACGCTGCAGCATGAGCTTTAGGGAACATGTATTTGATTTTTTTACATGATTCAATATACCATGTTGGTACATCATGCTGACGCATTAGCTCTTCATATTTTTTCTCTGGAAAAACAACCGGTGATTTTCCTTTACGAACGCATTCCATAATATCAAAAGCATCTTTATTAGGTAGACCTTTTTCAATCAAATAAACCATAATATCATCACGACACCCAATAACTTCTTTTAGCGTACATGTTCCTGAACTAATCAGTGTTTCAGCGTTTCCAAGGTAAACATCTGTTCCATGAGATAGCCCTGATAAAATAACCAAATCACTAAATGAAGTTGGATGCGTCTGTTCAAGCATCCCACGTACAAACTTAGTACCAAACTCAGGCAATCCAAGTGCTCCCGTTTTACAATTTAAATAACTCAAATCAATGCCTAATGCTTCTGTCGAATTAAATAAACTCATGACTTTTGGATCATTGGTTGGAATATCCTTAGGATTAACGCCAGTTAAATCTTGCAGCATTCTAATAACGGTTGGATCAACATGTCCTAAAATATCAAATTTTAATACATTATCATGAATAGCATGGAAGTCAAAGTGCGTTGTTTTCCATTCCGCAGATAAATCATCAGCAGGATATTGATATGGTGTAAAATCAAAGACATCCATATTTTCAGGAATAACAATGATTCCTCCTGGATGCTGACCAGTTGTACGTTTTACACCCGTACATCCTTTAGCAATTCTTTCCAGTTCAGCCTGACGCATAGTATTTTCTTTTCCCATTAACTCTGCATAACCTTTTGCATAACCATAAGCTGTTTTTTCAGCTACAGTTGAGATTGTACCGGCACGATAGACATGACTTTCACCAAAAATTTCTTTTGTATAAGCATGAGCCGTTGGCTGATAATCACCTGAGAAGTTTAAATCAATATCCGGTACTTTATCAGCATTAAATCCCAAGAATGTTTCAAATGGAATGTTATGTCCATCACCTTTTAAAGGATGTCCACATTTCGGACATTTTTTATCAGGAAGATCATAACCATTAGCAATATACCCTTCGGGTAAAAACTCATTATATTGACAATGTGGGCAATAATAATGCGGAGGTAAAGGATTAACTTCTGAAATATTAGCCATTGTCGCAACAAATGACGACCCTACTGATCCTCGACTTCCTACAAGATAGCCTGCCTCGTTAGATTTTTTAACAAGCTTATGTGCAATATAATAGATAACTCCAAAACCATGTTTAATGATATTATCTAATTCCTTTGTTAAACGCTTTTCAACAATATCAGGTAGAACTTTGCCATATTGTTTATGCGCATTATCAAAACATAATTGACGTAAATTTTCATCAGCATTATCAATATGAGGTGTAAATAATTTATCATGAACAACATGGAAGGAACCATCAATCATATCTGCAATTTTATTTGTATTTTCAATAACATATTCATACTTTTCATCTTCACTTAAATAAGAAAGACTATCCATCATTTCCTGAGTTGTACGTAAATACTCATCAGGTGTCCAAGCTGTAGGATTATTACGATCTGTCAATGGATGCAAAGCTCCACCTAATCCAATCTTAGGATTGCATGTAAAAACATCTCGGAAAATTTTATCTTTTTGATCTAAATAATGAACATCACCAGTCGCAACAATCAATTTTCCCATTTCTTTTGCAGTATCTACAATACGACGCAAAATACGAGTGAGATCTTCCATCGTATCAACACGGCCTCTTTCAACAAAATATTGGCATATATCTAATGGAAGAATTTCAATATAATCATAAAAAGACATCGCTTTTTTTAATTCATCAAGACTTCTTGTCATTGCAAGATCAAAAATTTCTGAGTTATAGCACCCACTACCAAATAATAAACCTTCACGATAAAACTCTAAACGTTCTCGTGGAATACGTGATGTTTTTTCAAAATAAGTTGTATTCGCTTCAGAAACAAGTTTAAACATATTTTTTAAACCTGTTTTATCTTTAGCAAGAACACACATGTGTTTAGGACGAACAATCTTATATGCCTGTGGACATTCCATTTTATTCATATCCAATACATTATAATAACCTTGTTGCATCAAATCATGTAACATCATATTAAAAACACCAGCTAAAACTTCAGCATCATAATCAGCACGATGGGCATCATCACCATCATAAGGAATACGATAATGTCTGGCAACATTACCTAAACGATATCCTTTCAAATCTGGTAAAAGCTTCCACGCTAAAGTTAATGAGTCAATAGCTGGATTCTTTAATTTCTGATATCCATATCGTGTTAAGATTTCATTTAAAAATCCAACATCAAAAGTTGCATTATGAGCCACAATAACATCATCACCAAAGAAGTCTAAAATTTTCGGTATAAATTCTTCAATTGAAGGTGCATTTTTAACATCTTCATTTGTAATATGTGTTAAATTGGTAATCTTCTGTGAGATACGTTTATGAGGTTTAATAAGGCTTTGAATACGATCAATTTCCTGTCCATTTTTTATTTTAACCGCACCAAATTCAGTAATATCATCATCCATAACAGATAATCCAGTTGTTTCAAGGTCAAAAGATACAAATGTTAAATCTTTTAATGTTTTGTCTGTTTCATTATAAACAACTGTAAATTCTGGATCAATCATATACATTTCGACCCCATAAATCATTTTGATCTTATGTTTCTGACTTGCTGTTTGTGCCTCTGGAAATGATTGAACATTTCCATGATCAGTAACAGCTATAGCCTGATGTCCCCAATAAGCAGCTCTTTCGATATACTCAGAAATACTGCCAATTCCATCCATTGATGACATCTTTGAATGCACATGTAATTCAACACGTTTTTTTTCAGACTGATCTTGACGTATTTTAGGTGAAGGAATGACTTCTACTTCTCGAGCCACAATAACAGTATCTTTCATATATGTATCATATTCGACATTTCCTTTTACACGTACCCAAACATTACCTTTTTTGACTTTATTCATCTCTTCAACACTGTTGCCACCTTTATTTTCAAAACGTTTAACAACAATACTGTTGGTATAATCAGTCACATATAATGATTGAATTGTTTTTCCTGATTTGACTTTCTTAGATTCTTCTTTAAAAACATAGCCTTGAATCATCACTTCTTTGACCGTGTCATCAATTTCATCAATTGTTAATGAAAAATAATCTTTTTTATATCCTTGATACTTTGGTTTATTTTCTTTTTTGGGAGCTTCACTAACCTGATCAAATGTTTTCATATCAACTTGAACTTCATTTAAAGCATCCATTTCCTCTTGGATGGATTGATATGTTTGATTATTTTGATCAATAAAAGCATGAAAACCAATTTGCATTCCAAATTTATTAAAATACTTATCAAAAATTTTATATAATTTCTCTAGCTGATTGAGTTGAATATCATTAATAACCTCAATTTCAAGAGTATTATTTTCAAAAGATAATAAATCTTCTTTAATAAAATCAATTTGTGGAAAACGATGTTTTAATCCATCAAAAATAAATAGAGCATATTCTTTAACGTCTTGAGGAGTATATGAAGATGCCCAATCAAAAAGAAATTCACATGGATAAGGAAATTCTTTTTTAGCTGCGAATAATAATCTGATTTCTGTTAATGGCACAATATGTGATGCACCAATATAAAATGTATAAGAATTATCTTTATGTACAATCACACGCTCAATATAAGCATGTTTCAAAGCAGAAACTTCGTTTTCAAGATGAAGCTGCTGTAATAATATAAGCATTTTATCCATCCAATAAACCTCCTATAGCAAAAAGGGATAAAAATCCCTTTTATTGAAATATTCTTAAAACATCTTGATATGTGACAAAAATCATTAATAACATAACTAATCCTAATCCACAAAGCTGCAAAGCAATCTTGATTTTTTCAGGCAATTCTCTTCCAATAACCTTTTCAATTAATGCAAAAATAACCTGACATCCATCCAAACCAGGAATTGGCAATAAGTTAAAGATACCTACATTGACTGAAAGCAAAGCTAATAAATTTAAAATGTAAGTAATCTGTCCGGTTTGTGTGACCTGTGAAGTGACCTGATAAATTCCTACAGGCCCAGAAAGCTGTGTCACTGTTTCACTAAAACGAGTAATCAATTGACCAAGAGCCACAAAAATCGCAACACTCATTTCACCAATAGAAATAAACGTATATTGAATCGCTTCAGCTATATTCATAGAACGTGTTGCCTGATAAATTCCTAATTTATAAGCTTGTGATGACTGATCATATTTTAAAGTTGCCTGTAAATTTTTTGTCTGCCCATCACGATCCACTTTAATTTGAACATGGATTGTAGATGCGGTTGTTTGAAGATCTTTTTGAGTCAGTTGAATATCCCCAAAATTTGATACTAAAATAACTTGTCCTGTTTCATTAATCGTTAATTCTTGAATAGTATCTCCAGTTTCTAATCCTGCCTGTTGAGCAGGAGAATTTTCTATAATTTGACCAACTTGAGCTGTTTGAACAGGTAACTGACCACTCAATGCATTAACACCAAATGTGACAACAACTGCCAATACAAAATTCATAAAGACTCCAGCCAAAAAGATAATCACTTTCTGATATGTTTTAATTCCTTTTAAAGTTCTTTCAAGAGGAATATCTTTGAGTTCTTCTTCGTCACTCTGTTCTTCACCAGCCATAGAAACAAAGCCCCCAAAAGGCAAAGCACGAATTTCATATTCCGTTTCCTTACCTTTTTTAGACCATAATTTAGGACCAAATCCTATTGAAAAGTGTGAACAATAGACACCAAAAATTTTAGCAGCAATGAAATGTCCAAATTCATGAATAATAATGATTGAACCTAATATCAATAAAAATACTATGATAGTAATGATTGTCTGCATCTATATTTCTCCTACTCTTTCTTTTACAAAATTTCTTGCCCATTGATCAATTTCAATGAGTTGTTCTAAAGTTGGATGATCAATCCAATGATGCGCACGCATAGCTTCTTCAACATATTTTTCAATATCTAAAAATTCAATTTTTTTCTTTAAAAATAAAGTATTTGCCTGTTCATTTGCACCATTTAAAACACATGGCATTGAACCTCCTCTACGCCCTGCTTCATATGCCAAAGCTAATGCATGAAAACGATGAAAATCAGGTTTTTCAAAATGCAAAGTTCCCACTTCACTTAATGATAAACGTTTGCCACCCATTAATGGGAAACGATGCGGATAAGTTAAAGCATATTGAATAGGTAAACGCATGTCCGGTGTTCCAAGCTGTGCAATAACAGCAGTATCCTTATATTCAACCATGGAATGTATAATACTTTCTGGATGAATAAGAACTTCTATATCGTCATAATCAACATCAAAAAGCCATTTGGCTTCCATGACTTCAAGACCTTTATTAAATAAAGTCGCACTATCAATGGTAATCTTTGCACCCATAGACCAGTTTGGATGCTTAAGTGCATCTTCAACACTGACATGTGAAAGTTCAGATCTTGTTTTATCACGAAAACTTCCACCACTTGCTGTTAAAATAATTTTATTAATTTCTCCATGATATTCCCCATTGATACATTGAAAAATAGCAGAGTGTTCACTATCTACAGGTAATAACTGTACCCCATATTCTTTTATCAGAGGAATAATCAAATGTCCAGCAACAACAAGTGTTTCTTTATTAGCCAAAGCAATATCTTTATGAGCTTTAATAGCATTCATTGTAGGAAGCAAGCCAGCAAAACCAACAATTGCATTTAAAACAATATCAATTTCACTTAAAGTCGCAATACTTACCAAACCTTCCTGACCACAATAAAAATGAACATCTTTGTATTTTCTTTGAAGATAAAGCATATCTTCTTCATTTTGAACACAAATATGCTTAGCATGAATAACTGTCATTGTCTGTTCTAATAAATCAATATTTCGACCAGCACTCATGGCTACAATTTCAAACTCATCACGATGATGTTTCACAACATCAACAGTTTGTTGACCAATTGAACCGGTTACTCCTAAAACACAAATTTTCTTCATATTAAGCCACCACCATTGTTATAAAATGAATCAAAATACCAAAAACCATTGCATTAAAAAGAATTGAATCAAAACGATCTAAAATCCCACCATGACCAGGTAAAATCTGAGAGAAATCTTTGACTTCAAAGGTTCTTTTCATACTACTAAAAGTTAAATCACCAATTTGACTTGTCATTGTTAATATGAAACACATAATAATCAACCAGATTATGGGCATATCTATTTGAATATATGCACCATATCCAGCAGAAAGAACAGTTCCTAAAAAGATACCACCAATCGAACCTTCAATCGTTTTTTTAGGCGAAAGACGAGGATTTAATTTATGTTTTCCAAAACACATCCCTGTAAAATAAGCTCCTGTATCTGTACCAAAAGTAGCCAAAGCAAGAATCAAAATATATTCTAATCCATATGTTAAACGTAGTTGATAAAGCATATGTAATCCCATAGCAATTAAAACACCTGATGTAAAATAATAACACAATCTTAAAAAGTTCATACCTTCATCAAACATACTACATGCCATTAAAATAATCATATATAAAATAATAATTTCACTTGAAATCAGTAATGATTTTTCAAAATATAAAGAATAAAATACAAAGATAGCTACGATTGGATATAAATAAATATGAGCTTTAGGACGATTGCAGATAGAAAGCATTTCAAAAACAGCAATTCCTGCAACAATACCTATTAATGCCTTAAATGGTAAACCACCCCATATCACACATGGTAAAATAACAATAAGAAGAACAATAGCTGTAATAATACGTGTTTTCATTTTAAAACACCTCCAAATCTTCTTTCTCTACCTTGATATATCGCAATAGCATGATGCAATCTCTCTTCATCAAAATCAGGCCATAATGTCTCATCAAAAACAAATTCAGCATAAGCTAATTGCCAAAGTAAAAAATTTGATAAACGACATTCGCCACTACTTCTCACCATTAAATCAACAGGTGGAAGATCTTTTGTCATAAGATGTCTTTCAAAATAATCTTCTGTAATATCTTCTAAAGTAATATGACCATTTTTATATTGTTCGCAAATATCTTTTGTTGCTTCAATAATTTCATCACGACCACCATAAATAAAAGCAAATGTCAAAATCAACCCATGATTTTGTGCTGTTTGTGCAATTGCATCTTTAATGATTTTCTGTGTTTCTATTGGAGCCATTTCTAAATGACCAATATAACGAATTTGAACATCATTATCCATTAATTCCTTCAAATAAAGATTAAAAAATTCTTTAGGTAATTTAAAAATATATTCGACTTCACTGGCATCTCTTTTAAAATTTTCAGTAGAAAAAGCATAAACAGTCATAGCCTTTACACCAAGACGGTTTGCTTCTAAGGCTAAAGTACGAATTGTTTTTGTACCTTCATGATGTCCATATGTACGTGGCATTTTTCTTTTTTTTGCCCAGCGACCATTACCATCCATAATAAAAGCAATATGTTTAGGAATATTGGTCATATCTAAATCATAATCTATTTTTCTTTTTTTCTTAAAAAACATATCGTCACCTCATAATCTTTTTGTATTATAACATAAAAGGATTCAACATGCGAACTCTTATCTTAAAATATTCTACAAAAAAACTCCTACTTTTAAGCAGGAGTCTAAAAAACTAAACTGTCATTAAATCATTTTCTTTTTCTTTTGTTAATTGATCAATGATTTTAACATATTGATCAGTTAATTTTTGAACTTTCTCTTTACCTGATTTAACTTCATCTTCAGATAAATCAGCTTTTTCAACATCATCATTAGCATTTCTACGAATGTTACGTAAAGCCACTTTTGCATCTTCAGCATATTTTTTAGCTTGTTTTACGTATTCTCTTCTTGTTTCTTCAGTTAATGCTGGGACATTGATACGAATAATTTCACCATCATTTTGTGGTGTTAATCCTAAATTAGCTTCATAAATAGCATGTTCAATATCTTTTAAAATATTTTTATCATATGGTTTAACAACAAGTTGACGTCCTTCTACAACTGAAATACCAGCAGTTTGATTTAAAGGTGTCATTTCACCCCAGTAATTAACTTTTACTCTATCAAGCATAGTTGGATTGGCACGACCAGTTCTTACTGATGAAAGTTCGTGTTTAAAAGCTTCAATAGATTTCTCCATTTTTTCTTTAGTTTCTTCTAAAATTAAATCTAGCATGTTTCTTTCCCTCCTTTTGAAATAATTGTACCAATTGATTCACCATTACATGCACGTGCAATATTACCATCTTCTTGCATATTAAATACACAAAGATCGATACCATTGTCTTTACATAATGTAATTGCTGTTTGGTCCATGATATGTAAATCTTCATTTAATACATCTAAATATGTTATATGATCATATTTTTTAGCTTGTGGGTCGATTTTAGGATCAGCTGAATAAACACCATCAACACCATTTTTAGCCATTAAAATAACATCAGCATTCATTTCAGCAGCACGCAAAGCAGCAGTTGTATCAGTTGTAAAGAATGGACTACCAGTTCCTGCTCCAAAAATAACAATACGATTTTTTTCTAAATGACGTACCGCTCTTCTTCTAATATAAGGTTCTGCCACTTCTTTCATATCAATAGCTGATAATAAACGTGTATCCAAACCAATAGCTTCTAATGCATTTTGTAAAGCCATACCATTCATCACAGTTGCTAACATTCCCATATAGTCAGCAGCGGCTCTTTCCATACCCATATCACTACCAGTTTTACCACGCCAAATGTTTCCACCACCACAAACAATAGCAATTTCTACACCTAAATCTTTAGCATCTTTAATTTGTCTTGCAACATCTGCAACAACAACTGGATTAATTCCAAATCCCTGTTCACCAGCTAATGCTTCACCACTTAGCTTTAATAAAACTCTTTTGTACTTCATATGATCTCTCCTCCATTTTACAAGAAAAGGGCACAAAAAGTGTGTCCTTTCTATTTATATAATTATCCTCTCATTTGAGCAGCAACTTCTTCAGCAAAGTTTTCTTCACGTTTTTCCATTCCTTCACCAACTTCAAAACGTACCATTTCTAAAACTTTACCATTACCTAAGTATTGAGCTACTGTTTGATCAGAATCTTTAATGAATGCTTGATCAACTAAGCACATTTCTTTTAAGTTTTTGTTTAAACGCCCTTCAATCATTTTTTCAATAATATTTTCTGGTTTTGGTTTTGCACTCTTAGCATTTTCTTCCATAGCTTGAGCTTTTAAAACAGTTCTTTCATGTTCTAAAATTTCAGCTGGAATAGCTGTTCTATCAATATATTGTGGAGCAATTGCAGCAACTTGCATCGCAACATCTTTAGCTTTCACTTCATCAATACCAGAAGCTTTAACTAAAGCACACATTTTTCCACCCATATGAGAATATGCACCGAAGATTTCATCATCATTTTTAGTCATTACAGTAAATCTTCTTAAACTTAATTTCTCACCAATTTTACCACTTTTTTCAGCAATAACAGTTCCTAAATCTTTACCTTCAACATCTAATTGTAAAGCAGCTTCTACATCTTGAGGTTTTGCATTTACAATTGTTTTTGCTGTTAAAGCTACTAATTCCTGGAATTCAGCATTTTTAGCAACGAAGTCTGTTTCAGAGTTAACTTCAACGATTGCTGCAGCATTTCCATCAACAACAAAAGCAGTTAAACCTTCAGCAGCAATACGATCTGCTTTTTTTGCAGCTTTAGCAATTCCTTTTTCTCTTAACCAGTCAAAAGAAGCTTCTAAATCACCATTACAAGCTTCAAGTGCTTTTTTACAATCCATCATTCCAGCACCAGTTTTTTCACGTAATTCTTTTACTAATTTTGCACTAATAGCCATTTTTTTCTCCTCCATCTTTTTTATAAAAAAAGGAAAGCATAAGCTTCCCCTCTTATTAACTATGCTTCAGTTTTTTCTTCTTTAACTTCAGCTGGTTTGCTTACTTCAGCAGGTTTGTTATTTTTAGGACGTCCAGCATTTTTGTATCTAGGTCCTTTTTGTTTGTTTTCTTCTACAGAAGCAACAGCATCATTCATTGATACTTCTTTATCATCTTCATCTTTTACATAGGCAACTGTTACTGGTTCACCTTTTGCTTCACATACTGCATCTGCCATAGCAGCTACAATTAATTTAACAGCTCTAATAGCATCATCATTAGCAGGGATTACATAATCCACTTCATCAGGATCACAGTTTGTATCAACGATACCAAATACAGGGATACCTAAGATTCTTGCTTCTGCAACTGCGTTATGTTCAACTTTAGGATCTACTACAAATAAAGCATTTGGTAATCTTCTCATTTCTTTAATACCACCTAAGTTCTTTTCTAACTTAGCTTTTTCTTTCATAAGAAGAACTGCTTCTTTTTTAGTGAATAATTCTAAAGTTCCATCTTCTTCCATTTTTTCTAATTCTTTTAATCTTCTAATTCTCTTTTGGATAGTTTTGAAGTTAGTTAATGTTCCACCTAACCAACGAGAATTTACATAGAAACTTCCAGATCTTTCAGCTTCAGTTTGAACAGCTTCTTGAGCTTGTTTTTTAGTTCCTACAAATAAAACTTTTCCACCTTTAGCAACGATATCCATTAAAGCTGCATAAGCTTCATCAATTTTATCAGATGATTTCTTTAAATCAATGATATAAATACCGTTTCTAGCTGTGAAAATGTATGGAGCCATTTTTGGATTCCATCTTTTTGTTTGATGTCCAAAATGAACACCCACTTCTAATAATTTTTTCATTGAAATTACTGCCATTGTAACTTCCTCCCTTTCGTTTTTTTCCTCCATTGTTTCTAACATAAACCACCATGAACAGGCACTCGATTTATGAATTCACAATGTGTGTATTTTCAATACCCGTTGTATAATACCATAACACGTCCAAAAAAACAAGATAATTTCCTATATTTTTCATTTTTTTATACTTTTTAAAAGCTCTGGTACCATTTCTTTTTCACCTCTCATTTTTTGATCAATAACATAATAATTATGATAACCTCTTCGATATATTATACGATCATGAACAAGAGGTGGTCGTTGATTAGAAAAAGACGGTATCCTTCCATAATATGTCCTTAAATAAATAAAAATAAACCTATAAAAACAACATAGCTGATAAAAAAGATAGCATAAAATGACAACAGTATTCATTTGCAAATAAAATAAGAAAAGCAAACAATATACAAAAATAGATATTTTTAAAGTCAAAAATAAAGACTTTTTTAGATCCATAATACTTTGTAAAAGTAAGCTTAGAAATCTACCACCATCCAAAGGATAGATAGGTAAAAGATTAAAACACAAAACAAACATATTCATTGTTAATAAAAAGTCCTGATAAACACCATGACTTAACATTTGAATTCCTGCATAAATAAACAAATGACTACATGGTCCAGCTAAAACAACACACATTTCTTTCCAGATAGATTGAAAATAAAAATCTTCTAAATACAAATAAGCTCCAAATGGAAGCAATTCTATCTTTTTAATTTGAAAATGAAAATAATATGCCATCAAGAGATGGCATATTTCATGTAAACAAACAATCAATAAAGTTGAAAGATACCATTTCAAATATCCTCCCAGCCATGAAAAAAGAAAATAAACAAGTGTAATTGGGTGGATAGAAAGTTTATGATATAAGCTCTTCAAATGTTGAATAATCAATTTCCTGTTCACCTTGAGTAAAAACAATCATAACCTGATCTTCATATGTTCCCAATATAGTTGATTCTTCAACCTGGTCATACATACTTACAAAAACATCCTGCATATTTCCAAATGTCACTTCTATGTTATTTTCTAAAAGAATCGTTACATATTTTCCTAATAAATTCTGTTCTCCCACATAGATGACACGTCCCTTGCCAAAATTCAATACTTCGTTAGACTGATTCGTATAATAATTATCTTTGATATGTGTATAATTCATCTTTGATGAAACAGTTGCAGTTTCCTCTTGTCCTTGAAAAGACAAAAAATGCTGGTTAATCCATGATGTGACTTTTGAAAACTGCAAATCATTTAATACGTAATCTTTAATATAATCTCCATTAGGACTAACCTTAACATATGCACAAATAGCAATTCCCACAAGTAAAGCAACCATTGCTTTAATCATACCATTATAAATTCTAGAAAAATGACGATCGGTTAAGACAGGATGACGATGCGCCCTTCTCTTCTCCATTCTCCTTCTAATTTCATCAATATCATTCACAAGTTTTCACCTCATTTTAACTTATGAAAGAAAACAAAAAAATATTATCTAAAAAGACGTTCCAGTAGAGGTTTTCTTTTATTTTTTTGAAAAGGAATCTCCTGCCCCTCTAATCGTTTGACAATACGATCAAAACATCGATAAATATTTTCTTTTTTATTCATATAAATAGGCATTCCTTTATTGTTAGCCTCAATCATATCATGTTCTTCATAAACAATTCCAATCAATGGAATTGACAAAATATCGTAGGCTTCTTTAAGTGAAGGACAACGCCCTTTCAAAACATCTGATTCATTATATTTATTGACAAGCATATGTAATTGATCAACACCCTGTTTCAACAATAAGCCTACAACACGATCAGCATCACGTAAAGAAACAGTATCTAGATTGACAACGATAATAGCTTCTTTTGACAAACTACTGGCATATTGAAACCCTTTTTCAATACCAGCAGGACTATCAATCAATATATAATCAAATTCCTGTTTTAACTGTTCTACCATATTGATCATATAATCTAAATTTAAATTTTCAAAAGAAAGCGATTTACACGCAGGTAATAAATATAAAGATTGCATACGTTTATCTTTAACTAAAATCTGTTGTAAAGAACATTTATTTGAAATAACATCTTTCAAATCAAAAATCACTCTATTTTCTAATCCTAACATGACATCTAAGTTTTTCAAACCAAAATCCGCATCTATTAAACATACTTTTTTATTCATATTGGCTAATGCATAACCCAAATTAATGGTCATACTACTTTTTCCAACACCACCTTTACCCGATGTAATGACTATAGTTCGACACATAATTTTCCTCCTTCGTCAAAATAATCTGGTTATCTTTATAATAAACGCTTGTGAGTGCAGAAGTTGTCAAATCATGTAATGTCTGTTGATTAATTATAATTTGAGCATTTTGAAAATCATGTCCAAATATACGTACATCTTCATTCATTGCGACAATAGTTCCTTTGACTGTATTAAGAAAATAAACATTCTGATAACAATAAACATAACTTCCTGGATTGACGATTCCTAAAAATAATGTTTCATGATCAATGATAATTTCTTCACCATTGTGAAGTTGTTCTTTTCTGATATGGACCTGATGAGGTTGTTGATGATATGTCATACCATCAAATAAAACCTTTTCTTTTTGCATCAGTAAATCCATCAAAGAATGAACTTCATCAATTGCTAAAACTCGACAGCCAAAATCAAAAAAAGCTCTTGGATAGTACCCCTCCTGTTGAAATAGGGGTTGCTCCAAAAGCTGATTCAAATCATCTAAAAACTGCTGAAATGTACAATTCTCATTGACTTTCATAACCAGTATTCCATTAATTCCTTTGACTTCAATATTCATTATTTCACCTCAATTTTCACTTTATTGTAGATCCAATAAATGATAACTGATAAAACAGCATTCAAAAGTAGTGTTGGTAATAATTGCATAACTACAAATGAAACCATTGGATATCTTGTCATATTGGTAATCCACATCAACCAATATACAATACATTCCTGGGCGAATATTGTCAAAACACAAAAAATTGTAGATTCAACAATATTTAATGTGTCTAATTTAAACAAATATGAACGAACAAAGGCGATTAAACAATAAATAAGAATATATATGGCTAAAGAATTTGCATAGACAACAGAATAATAAAGACCACATATGGTTGCAAAGAAATAACGTTCTGCACCGTCTATTGTCCTCACTAATAAAGCAAACATCATTAAACCTAAGTATGGTGTGATGGTTATTCCGGTTTTAGTGAAATTATAGGGCAAGAAATAATGAATTGTACTATCGACTACAAAACATAAAAAAACGACTAAAAAACATTTGACTAGATAGCTATCTTGGACACGTTTTCTCATTCGTCATTCACCCTTTGAACAACAGCAACATCATTAAGAGCATCAAAATCCACACTAGGTGTGACATCACAAACAGACTCAGTTGCATCATCACCAGTCGCATAATTTTCTACTGTTCCAACTAAAATACCTTTTGGACTCTTTCCTTTTCCACCTAGACCACTTGTTACAACCTTA
This sequence comes from Massilimicrobiota sp. An134, assembly GCF_002160815.1. Taxonomy (GTDB): domain Bacteria; phylum Bacillota_I; class Bacilli_A; order Erysipelotrichales; family Coprobacillaceae; genus Allocoprobacillus; species Allocoprobacillus merdigallinarum. The sequence continues at coordinate 121,710 of NZ_NFLH01000001.1, forward strand.
GCATCTTTTTCAATTGTTTCAACATCACTTAGCAAAGTAATAGAATATTTATGCGTATTAATATTATAACGATTTAATAATCCATAGTATTCCTCATCACCACTTAAAATCATAACTGGCAATTGTGACTTGGATGTTTCACTTGATAATAAAGTGACTGTTGAAGAAATTTCACTGACACTTGTAATTGTCCCAATCATTCCCTGAGCATTGACTACTGCCATACCTTCCTGTACACCAGAAATTTTCCCTAAATTAATAGTGACCTGATTATTCCAGTTTTGAGCATCTCTAGCAATCACATTTGTATATTTTACCTGATATTCAGTAGGTAGATGATCAATATCCATAATTTCTTTTAAATCATTTAATTCATTTGTTAAAACTTCATTCATTGCACTCTCACGAGCTAAATTATCTAATTGTTCCTTCAGTTTTGCATTTTCTTCATAAACATCTTTTAAATCATTATATTCTTCAAATAATCCTGTTACATATTGAATAGGCGCTTTAATAATATAATATTCTAAATTTGCAATTGTATCTTTAAAAATAATTTCTATACTTGAAGCAGAACGACTGGTTACAAGTGTTAATACTGAAAATGAAACCAGTACAACTGTTATAATAACGATTCTTCTTTTTTGTTTTGTCCATTTATTACCTTTTCTATACAAAGATACCACCTCTTATCATTCATACATTATAATATCTCAATATAAAAAAAGCAATTCGTAAAAAACAATTTATCAAATTCCTATATTTTCACATCTTTATTCATAAAAAAACAATTGTTTTGCCATAATACTATAAAATTGATTCCACCCAATCACAATATGATCTATGACTTCAATTGACATCATTTGTCCTAATTTTTGAAACTGTTCTGTCATAAGCAAGTCTTCTTCACTAGGCAATGCATCTCCACTTGGATGGTTGTGTACTAAAACAATTTTTGCACTGCTTATAGCGATAGCTTCTTTAAAGACTTCTCTAGGCGTGACAACACTCATATTTAATGAGCCAATAAAAATGGTTTTTTCTTTGATGACTTTATTTTTATTATCCAAACAGAGCAACAGGAAATGTTCTTGCTTTAAAAACATCAACTGGTTATGTACTCTTCCAAAAATATCATAAGGATTGAGTAATGGCTTCTCTATTGATGAAACATCTTTTAATCTTTTAGCAATTTCTATAATACTCAATATTTCAATTGCTTTTGCTTGCTTAATTCCCTTCAAAGCAATCAAATCTGCATAAGTAACCGTCGATAGATTTGCAAAACCTCCAATTTCCGTTAATAGACGCTGTGACAATTGAATCACCGATTCATTTTTATGCCCAGTTCTTAATATCAGTGCCAACAATTCTACATTATTCAATGTTTCAATACCATATGTTAATGCTTTTTCACGTGGATTTTCTTCTAATGGTAATGTCTTAATCATAGATCATCACCTTTCGATAAAGAATCCAATAACATTTCATTTGTGGTAGATGTTGGCACAATATAAGTTTTCATGATTCCTTTTACCTGTGTAGCATGTTTTTCTATATCTTCTTTTTTTTCACTAATCATTGATAATACATAATATTGGTCATTTTTTGTATAGGTATATCCTTCGATTCCCATTTCTTTCAATTCAGCTAATTTTTCATCTTTATTACTTGCTTCCTTATAAATACCAACCTGATATGCATAAAGTGTCTTTTGTCCTAGAGAGCATCCATATGTAAAAATAAACATAAAAGCCAAAGAACTAACAACTGCAAAAATAACAACTTTCCATTCAAACTTCATTTTAATCACCCTTTCTAATCTATGCTATAACATATAAAAATATGAAAGGCAAATTGCCTTTCATATTACTAATCTCTCCATTCAATACTGATGAGTCTTGGAATTGAAATTCTTCCCTTCTTCGATTTAATAATTTTATACGCTGCAGCACCTAATATCAAATAAAGTAATGCAGTCGCAATTAAACCTCCACCTTGAATTTCACATTGCTGTTGTACGGTTAATTCTTTCATGCTGACCCTTCCTTTCATCAGTAGCCCCTAATTATTATATATACATTTTTTTCAATTTTTTCTTCTTAAAAACGAAAAAAAGTGAAATTTTTCAATTTCACTTTACATCATATTCAATTTATCTTTCATCGCATTATATTTTGATTGGTAATCAGCCAATTTCTTTCTTTCCTGTTCAACTTTTTGAGCAGGTGCTTTTTGAACAAAGTTTGGATTAGAAAGCATAGATTCACAACGTTTAATTTCGTTTTCTAGCTTTTTGATTTCATCTTCCATCTTTTTCTTTTCTGCTTCCAAATCAATATAATCACCTAATTCAATAATCAAAGCATTACCACCTTTGATCATTTCTGTTGCTACATTTGAAGATGTTTCAACATTATAACCAAAGCAACGCGCATGACAAAGTTTATAAATATATGGTGAAAGATTTTCAAGTAAGCTTTCAAGCTGAGTATCCTGTGTTTGAATAGAATATGCAATTTCAATAGCATTTTTAATGACATATTGAGCTCTTAAATTTCTAATACCTTTAATGATATCAATTAAGTAAACAAATTGATCCTGAATTTGTTCATTATTGAATCTATCATTAATAGTAGGCCATTTCGCAATACAAATAGATTCTTCTATATGTGGAATAGATTGATAAATTTCTTCTGTCACAAAAGGCATAAATGGATGTAATAATCTTACAATTGCATTCAATACATAAACCAATGTATTTTGTGTTGCTTTCTTTTCAATGTCATTATCACTATTTAAATGAACCTTAGACAATTCAATATACCATGAACAGAAATCATCCCAAATAAAATTATAAAGTTCACTACCTACATTAACAAATTCAAATTTATCCATGTTTTCATCAACAGAAGCAATCACTTCATTTAAACGATTGAGAATCCATTGATCAGCTAAATTTAAATGATCAAATGATAAATCCTGATATGACATATTTTCATCAATATTCATTAAAACAAATCTAGCAGAATTCCATATTTTATTAATAAAATTCCATGCAGCATCTAATTTTTCAGGAATATATCTTAAATCCATACCAGGTGCAGAATTTGTTGTTAAAAAGAATCTTAATGTATCAGCACCATATTGGTCAATAACATCCATAGGATCAACACCATTACCTAAAGATTTAGACATCTTTCTTCCTTGCTCATCACGAATCAAACCATGAATCAGAACATTTTTAAATGGTCTTTGGCCAGTAAATTCTAATGATTGGAAAATCATACGAGATACCCAGAAAAAGATAATGTCATAACCTGTGACTAATGTGTCAGTTGGGAAATAACGTTGATAGAGTTCACTCTCTTTATTTGGCCAACCCATTGTTGAAAATGGCCATAAAGCACTTGAAAACCATGTATCAAGAACATCTTCATCCTGTTTCCAGTTTTCAATATCTGCAGGTGGATTTTTACCCACATAGATTTCTCCTGTTTCTTTATGATACCATGCAGGAATCTGATGTCCCCACCATAATTGACGTGAAATACACCAATCTTCAATATTTTCCATCCATTGTTTAAATGTTTTTTCAAAACGAGGTGGCACAAAAGAAACCTTAGAATCTTTTAATTGATTCTCTAATGCCGCATTAGCAAGTGGTTTCATCTTGACAAACCATTGTTTTGATAAGTATGGCTCAACAATAGCATGACTACGTTCAGAATGTCCAACCTGATGCATATGTTTTTCAATATGATCAACAACACCTCTTGCTTCAAAATCTTTGACTAAAGCTTCACGGCATTCAAAACGGTCCATCCCTTGATATTGACCACATAATTCATTCATTGTACCATCATCATTCATACATTTTGGCATCGCTAAATGGTATTTTTTTGCTAAAGCAAAGTCATTAGGGTCATGAGCTGGTGTACATTTCATAACAGCTGTTCCAAAACTCATGTCAATGTAGCTGTCTGCCATAATTGGTAAAGATTCACCATTCGCAGGATTAATTGCATGTTTTCCAACCAAATGCTGATATCTTTCATCATCTGGATGAACAAAAATCGCTTGATCGGCAAACATTGTTTCAGGACGTGTTGTCGCAATAATCAATTTTTCACCTGTTTCAACAACTTCATAATTGAAATAATACATATGTCCTTCAATTTCTTTATGGATAACTTCAATATTTGATAAAGCTGTACGTTGAACTGGATCCCAGTTAATAATACGTTCTCCCTGATAAATATAACCTTTTTCATATAGCGTTACAAAAACAGTTTTAACCGCTTCGCTTAATCCTTCATCCAAAGTAAAACGTTCTTTTGTATAATCTAATGATAATCCTAATTTTTCCCATTGGCTACGAATAATAGAAGCATATTCTTCTTTCCATGACCAAGCTTTTTCTAAGAATTTTTCTCTGCCCAAATCATAGCGAGAAACACCTTCTTCTCTTAAACGTGCTTCTACTTTTGCTTGTGTTGCAATACCCGCATGATCCATACCAGGCAACCATAATGCATCATAACCTTGCATTCTTTTATAACGAATAATCATATCTTGTAAAGTTGTATCCCAAGCATGACCTAAATGAAGTTTCCCCGTTACATTAGGTGGTGGAATAACAATACTATATGGTTTCTTAGAAGTATCTCCCGCTTCAAAATAGTGATGATCTAACCACGTTTTGTATTTTCCTTCTTCTACACTTTTATGATTATATTTCGTCGCTAATTCTTTTTTCATCGATTTCATCTCCCTCTTTATCTTCGTCAGGAATATCTGTATCATAAAAATCTTCTTTATGATCTAAAACATATTGTGTTAACTTTTCTCCTAGGTTTGTGGTACTGACAAGTGTCACAAATTCATTTGTAAAATCTGAAAAATTATATCTTGAATAATCTCCCATTTCTGGATCATCTTCATCATCTTCTTCATCATTCTCAATAATTTCTGCAAAACGTCTTGCTGCTTTCATTAAATCAGCAATTTCATGTGCACCAACTCTTTCAAAAATATCAACTACCATTGGTACATATGGTTGACTCGCTGGACTTAAAAAGAAACTATGTAAAGATGCATTACGACCTTCTAAAGAAGATGTAATCATATAAATACCATAAACAGTTCTCTCACTTTCATTCATTTTTTCAAAATAATGATCAAAATCATCATTTTCTTTTCTCATACAATGAAACAATGCTGCCGCAGTTACATCTTCTCTTGGACATGTTTCTAAGACTCCAGGTCTTAAATATGAATATCTCTCTTTTTTAGCTTCATATTCCATCGCAGCTTTTTGACGATGTGCCCTATTTTCATTAACTCTTTTTTTAAAGAAAAAACCTAAAAAGCAAAGTGCAAAAATAAATAATCCCCAGACAATATAATTAGCCATTTCTTCTCCTCCTTTAATAAAAAAGAACATTCGCATAAGGACGAATGTTCGTGGTACCACCTTAATTCATATACAATCTGTATACCTCATAAACCTTAACGCAGTTATACGTGTTTACCTACTTCAATATTCAGAAAACAAACTCCAAGGCTACCTTCCATTTCTTCTTCTATCTCTTCACACCAACCAGAGATTCTCTTTAAGAATACAAAATGTACTCCTCCTCTTCAACGTCTATTATATTCTAACAAACCTGACTATCAAAGTCAATTATAACTGTGTAATAAAATCATGAATTGAATCTAAATAATATAATAAGCGTGAAAGCTTAATAATGTTATCAATTTCGTCATGTTCTAATTGAATAATAGGCACAATATTCATTAAACAGCAAAGTAATAATTTTTCTTCTTCTCTTAATTCAAACTTTTTCAAATAGGATTGACTCAAACAATCCAAATCAAAAAGAATATCTGGTATTTTTTGATACATATCAAATATATCATAAATGGGTAAATCCATTTCCAGATAATCAAGTGATATTAAACATTTAGATTTCAGTGAAATATGTTGATAATCAAAATTTTTATATGTGATACAAATACGAATGGATCGACAATTTTGAACACAATTCATATACTGTGATAAATATTGACGTGCTAAACATAGCGCATCATAGATACGATAATAATTCATAACAAGCAGCCATTGACTAGGTGAACGGTAAAGCTCATTTTCATAATTGGTAATCATCTGTTCATAATAAGCCATACGTTCCTGAATCACTTTTAAAACATCATTTTCAAGTGTATGAAAATATTGCTGATTGACTTTCATATCATAAAAACTATGACCATGGAGATAAGCCAGTGTTTCAAAATAAAATTGAATTTTCATTTCCTTAAGATGTTGTGAACCACTTTCAATAAACGGCATAAGATAAAGATATTGTTGCTGATAGGAAGTCAGATATTCATGATGATCATTCGGTATGATATGAACAAAACAGGATAAATTCAATGTTTCAATAGAATCATACATATTCTGTAATGATTTCTGTGATGTGATTTTTGCAACATAATATCCTTCTTCACATTTTAATTTAAAAACATGTGAACTTAACTTAATTTCACCAATAACATGAAGTCCATAGTTTTTTAAAATAATTTCCTTCATATCATATATGGAATAATAATGATTGTTCCCTGGGTTAAAGAACGCTCATGATTGTACTGCTTAAGAGCATACTCATCTACTTTATAATGTCTAGCGATAGTTTCATAGCTATCACCGTCTTGAACAACATAAAAATAATATGTGCCTAAATCTTCATCACTATTGACATCTTCACTTTCTTGAACAGGCATATCAACTTGTTTATCTTCCAATGGCCTTGTCTGTTGAATTGTCACTTCCTTTGTTTCAGGAATAACATCCACAATTTTTTCTTCTTCACGTAAAAGCTTCTCAATCTCTTCTGCAGGATCCACTTCTTCATTTCTCGTCACTGTATCAACAACACGATCTTCATCATCCAATACCCCATATACATAAGCCTGTATAACCAATGACAAATTACCATCAACAAGATGATAATCAAAATCTTCTACTTTCACATGAAAATCTCTTTTATCTGTAATCTTTTCAAATAATGCGAAAATATCTAAATCTATCGTTTCATGAAATTGATGTTTTTCCTGTGTATCTTTATATTCACCATTAATCATAATACTACCAACCGCACGCATTCCATTTGTTTCCATCTTATAACGAATAGATTCATCAACAGATATTGAAATTAATTCATGAAGCTGATGATTCAAATCAACCATTTTTTTAAAATATATCTTTTGCATACAATCCCTCCTATCAAACTGTATGCATAAAATTGAAGAATATGAATAAGAGAAACTTTGACAATAAAAAAAGTAGAGCTTTTCTCTCTACTTCATTATTGATTCTTTTCAAGTATTGCTAATGCCTGTTTTAAAACAGATTGACCATTCATCATTCCATAATCTTTCATATCTATATGAGCAACTGGAACCCCAGGTGCTTCAGATTCAATTTTACGTTGAGCATAACGTACTTGAGGTCCTAATAAAATAATATCTGTTCGATTGGCATTAGCTTTCACCTCATTAGCACCAACAGCCCAAATTTCTGCCTCTATACCTTGTTCTAAAGCTGCTTTCTTCATCTTTTCAACAAGTAAACTTGTAGACATACCAGAAGCACAGCATAACATAATACGTATCATTTTTCTTCCCCCTCCCTATATCTATTATACAAAAAATGAAAAGATTTGTTAAGAGCGAGATTATTTGTTATAGCATATGAAAAAATAGGTATTATTGTGTAAAGTTTATTCCTTGCCTCTTTCACCACTTAATTTTAAAATAATTATTTTCAATCAATATTTTTAGAGTTCACATAGTTGAAAAATAGATTGCCATAATTCGTCAATTCCAACTTTATTTAGACTTGAAAAACGAACAAACAGATCCCCTTCTTGAAAATCCAAAGTTTCTTTAATACGTTTTTCATTTTTCTTTAAATCATTTCGTTTTAACTTATCTTCCTTAGTCGCCACAACAATAACAGGAATCTGATAATACTTAGCATACTGATACATTTGAACATCATCATGAGTCGGCTTATGTCGATAATCCACAATTAAAATTAAGCCTTTTAACAAATCACGTTCTCTTAAATATGTATCAATCATATCCGCAAAGCTTTCTTTTATAGCATCACTGACTTTCGCATAGCCATAACCAGGAACATCTACCAAACAGATTTCATCATTAATATTAAAGAAATTTAAAGTACGTGTTTTACCCGGTGTTGAAGAAACTTTTGCTAATTTTTGATGATTCGTCAATGTATTAATTAAGCTTGATTTACCGACATTACTGCGTCCGGCTAAACAAACTTCTGGCAATTGATGATCTGGCCATTGTGATTTCCATGCTGCACAGAGCAAAAACTGTGCTTTGTTTACCTTATACATATCTTTCTCCTTTCAAAAAAAGCTACTGATTCAATCAGCAGCTTTATTGTTTCACTAAAGCATTTTCTAAAACAGTATCAATATTATCTGCTAATATAATATTCAAATCATTTTGAACTGATTCAGGAATATCATCAATATCCTTTTCATTATCTTTAGGAATAATGATTGTACGAATACCACTACGATGTGCAGAAATTGATTTTTCTTTAAGTCCACCAATTGGTAATACTTGTCCTCTTAATGTAATTTCACCTGTCATAGCAACGTCATCACGAACAGGACGATTGCTAAAGGCAGATAAGATTGCTGTTGTTAAAGTCACACCAGCACTTGGTCCATCTTTTTTGACTGCTCCCTCTGGAACATGAATATGAATATCTTGCTTATCAAAAGCAATGTTTTCTAATCCATATTTTTGAGAATTTGCTTTCATGTAATCTAATGCAATAGATGCAGATTCTTTCATAACATCACCAAGCTGTCCAGTAATAATAAATTTACCACTACCAGCAAAATGATTAACTTCAATTGGTAAAATATCTCCACCATATTGCGTATATGCCATTCCAGTAACAACACCTACTTGTGGCTTATCTAATTTTTTAGTATGTTCAAATGGTGCTTTACCAAGATATTCTTCTAAATCTTCAACATTTAATGTAAGCATTAAAGACTGATCTTTTAAGATTTTTAAAACAGCTTTTCGACAGATTTTAGCAATTAAACGTTCTAATTGTCTAACTCCTGCTTCACGTGTATAATGACGAATCACATACATGAATGCATCATCTGATATATGAAGCTGTTCATCTTTTAAACCATGAACTTTACATTCTTTTTTCAATAAATGTCTTTTAGCAATTTCTAATTTTTCTTGTTCTGTATATGAAGATATCTCAATGATTTCAAGTCTATCTCTTAATGGATCAGGAATACTTCCAAGATCATTTGCAGTTGCGATGAATAAAACTTTTGATAAATCATAAGGTTCTTCTAAATAATTATCAGAGAAGAATTGGTTTTGTTCTGGATCAAGAACTTCAAGCATTGCACTTGTTGGATCACCTTTATAATCACTAGACATTTTATCAATTTCATCTAATAAGAAAACTGGGTTCACAACACCTGCTTTTTTCATTCCTTGAATAATTCTTCCTGGCATAGAACCTAAATAAGTTCTACGATGTCCTCTAATTTCAGCTTCATCTCTTACTCCACCTAATGAAGCTTTTACAAATTTTCTACCTAATGCTCTTGCAATAGATTTAGAAATAGAAGTTTTCCCTACTCCTGGAGGACCAACCAAACAAATAATTGGAGCATTTAAAGACTGAGTCATTTGTTTAACAGCTAAGTGTTCCACAATTCTTTCTTTTGGTTTTTCTAATCCAAAATGATCTTCATCAAGAATTCTTTCTACTTCATTGATATCTTGTGTATCTTCAGTTTCTTGATACCAAGGTGTTTTCATAACCCAATCAATATAAGTTCTCACAACATTGGCTTCAGAAGAAGCAGGTGGCATCATATCATATCGTTTTAATTCTTCTTCAATCTTATCTTTGATATGTTGAGGATAAGGTTTTGATTGAATTTCTTCACGAATATAATCTGTATCATCTTCTTTACTAGGTGTATCACCAAGTTCTTCTTTAATTGCACGTAATTTTTCTCTTAAATAATATTCTCTTTGATTTTCATCAATACTTTCTTTGACTTTAAGATTAATTTTTTCTTCTATTTCATTAATTGTCTTTTCTTCTTCCATGCTTGCAAGAACTAATAATAAACGTTTATTAATATCACATTCAGCTAAAATAGCTTGTTTTGTTTTTAATTCGACATTAATATATTGTCCTATTGTATCAGCTAATGCACTTGCACTCATGCCCTGTGACAAACTTGCAAAAACTTCACGAGGGAAAACCTGAAGATTTTTATGCATTGTCTGCATCTGATCTGTTAATTTTCTAACTAACGCAATTTCTTCAGCACGGTCACCATGAATATCTTCAAGATATTTTGTTTTTGCAAAAAGACAACCATCTCTTTCTTCAAGATTTAAAATTTCTATTCTTTTTTGACCTTCAACAGTCAATTTGATTGTTCCATGATTATCTCTTTTGATTCTTCTTTTAATTTTGCATAATGTTCCATAATGATAAACATGATCAAAATCTGTATTTTCATCAAGTGGATTTGTTTGAGAAATAAAAACAACGTTTTCATCAAATTCATTCACACTTAATTCAATTGCTTTAAGGCTAAAACTTCTTCCTACATCTAAAGAAATTTCATGAGAGGGAAAAACAACCATCCCTCTAGTACAAATGACAGGTAAATCAACGACAATATCTAATTCATCCATAATTCATGACCTCCTTTGTATTTTCATTATTATATATAATAATGAGTCACTTGTCTATTCATTTGTTTTAATAAAACAAGACGCTTGAAGCGTCTTATTTTACATTATCTTTAATCAATTGAACAGCTTTACGAGTAGCTAAATCATTTCTAATTTGTCCTAACTGTCCTTCAAAGAGTTTTTTCACTTCGTCGAATTCTCTTCCATAGTAAGTTGCAATTTCTTTGATTTCGTCATCAACTTCATCATCGCTTACTTCGATATTTTCAGCTTTAACAATTTCAGATAAAATCAAATTAAATTTCACACGTTTTTCAGCTTGTTCTCTCATTTCAGCTTTCATATCATCAAGAGTTTTACCAGTTAATTGTTGGAATAAATCCATTGTTAAACCTTGTTGAGATAAATTTTGTTCAACTTCTCTTAACATTTGTTGAAGTTCTGTTTCAATCATTGCATCAGGAACTTCAAGTGGTGTATTTTCAATAACGGCATTGAAAATATCATCACTGAATTTTGCTTCAGCTTCATTTTGTTTTCTGTTTTTGATTTGTTCTTTTGTGTAAGTTTCTAAATCAGCTAAAGTTTCAATACCATCAACATTAACATCTTTTGCTAATTCATCATCAATTTCAGGTAAAACTTTTGATTTAATTTCATGAACTTTAACTTTGAAAGTTGCTTTTTGTCCAGCTAAATCAGCAGCCTGATAATTTTCTGGGAAAGTGACTTCAATTTCTTTTTCTTCACCAACACCCATACCAATTAATTGTTCTTCGAAACCAGGAATGAATGATCCTGAACCAATTTCTAATGGATGGTTTTCACCTTTTCCACCTTCAAAAGCAACACCATCTTTAAATCCTTCAAAGTCAATAACAGCTGTATCACCGTTTTCAACTTGGCCATCTTCTTTTATAACTAATTCAGCAAATTGATTTTGATAATTCTTTAATTCAGCTTCAATTTCTTTCTTTGTAACTTTAACTTGTGTCTTTTTCACTTCTAAACCTTTGTACTGACCTAATTGTACTTCTGGAGCAACTGGTGCAGTTACAGTTAATTTAAGAACATCTTCTGAAATTTCATCAATTTTCACTTCAGGTTGTCCTACTGGACGAATATCATTATCCAATAAAATACCTGAATAATTTTGTTGTAAAATCATATCAGTTGCTTCTTCTAAAATAGTTCCTTTTCCAAGTCTTGCTTTAACCATTTGTTTAGGTACATGACCTTTTCTAAAACCATCAATCTTAACTTGTTTTGCTAATTTGTCTAATGCTTTTTCTTGAGCTTTTTTCCATTCTTCAGTTGTGAAAGTCACTTTAACTTCCATCATAGATTTTTCAAGTTTATTACAAACTGTTTCCATTTATACTTCCTCCATTATTTCAACACGCTTATTATACATGAAACAATTACATAATGCAACTATTTTAACACTCAACTTGTTTGAGTGCTAAAATTTGTTCTTCAATTGCTTCTAAATCACAATAATATAAAATTTCTAATTCTGACAAGTCAACATCTATAGAGAGTAATGTTGCCACATAATAATGAATTGAGGCTGCCCAGACATTATAATCCATTTCATCAATTTCCTGTGGATAGAAAGAATACAGTAAATATTCCAAATATTCCTGACACTGTTCAAAAAGTGAAGGATTATCACTTTCCAATGCATTTTCAAGATACTTTAAAATACCTGTATAAGCAAGCTGATCTAATACCATTGGCATATAGCTTGGATTAAAACTATAAATCCGACCAAACTTCTCAACTTCCATTTCTTCATCAACCTGCTGATCAATCATAATTTCCATTAATAAAGTCTTTGCAAAAAAATGTTTATTTGGATCCATCAAATAAGTTTTAATTGTAGGAATAATCATACGAACATTCAATTGCTGTAATTGATCAAGTGCCATATACAACAAATCTTCATTACAATCTTTTTTGTTTAACAATTGATTAATTTCTTCTATTGAAAAAATTTGATTTTTATTTTCAACTTCATATCGAGCTTCCTGCTTTTCAAGCAAAATTTCGTCATAAGCCGTATTAAACAAAGTTTCATATTGATAAGGTATATAAGGCATAGATAATTCTTCAATTAATAAATCTATTGCTTCTTCATATTCACCCAATTCTTTTAATGCCATGATGTACATAGATATAACATCATAATATGTTTCTTTTGCCAAAGCCTTTGCATGAGCGCCTTCATATTTTGCTTTTTCAAATTCACCCAACCCAATGAAACAAACGAGTCTTAAATATCTTGTTTTTTCATCATTCATATCATGAAGCTGATTTAAAGCTTGAAGATATTCACCATTTTCAATCAACTCTTCAATCAATTTTATCCCTCCTTTTGACTTGTACGAGATATTCTATCAAAATTTAAATATTTAAGCAAATTATTTTTACATATTTTATCATTCTACAAAAAACTGTTATACACAAACATGTATAACAGCCCTTATGTTATTCATCACCAAAGCAAACACCAACAGCTTTAGCAGCACGAACCAATTCACCATTTGGATCGACACGTTTTTGTTTACCGAATTTAGCATCACCAATAACTTCTTCTAGTGATGTATAATCCATATTTTCTCCATGAAGAGTCACAACATTACCAAATAGTCCTTCATCAATCAATTCACATGCTTTAACTCCAAAACGAATAGATAAAATACGATCATAAGGAGTAATATCTCCACCACGGATAATATGTCCTGGATTAACAGAACGCACTTCATGATTTGGAATCACTTTTTCTAAATCATCCGCTACTTTTGCAGCCAAACCACTATAACGTACTGGATCAGGTGAATCTTCTACAATTTTACCAATGACTTTTGTACCATCAGCATATTTTGCTCCTTCAGCTACTGCAATAACAGTATAAGGCAATCCCTGTTCATCACGTTTAGCAATATGTTTAGCAATATTTTCAATCGTAAATGGAATTTCTGGAATTAAACAAACACCAGCATTTCCAGCAAGTCCTGCATATAAAGCAATCCAACCTGCATCTCTTCCCATTAATTCACAGCAAATAACACGATGATGAGATTTAGCAGTTGTCTGTAAACGATCAATAAATTCAGTTCCTACACTCATTGCACTGATGAAACCATATGTAAGGTCTGTACTAGATAAATCATTATCCATAGTTTTAGGAACTCCAATAACATTAACACCTTTTCTTGAAAAATCTCTAGCACTTGTTAGCGTTCCATCTCCACCTAAAACAACAAGAACATCAACACCCGCTTTTTTCAAGTTTTCTACACCAACATCACTGACATCTTTTTTAACTTTTCCACCTTTTCCATCATCTACCAAATAGTCAAAAAGATTATCTTTATTAGAACTATATAAAATAGTTCCACCTTCCTTATAGATGTTTTCAACTTTTTCTTCTGTTAATTCAATATAGTTATTGTTATATAAACCACGGTATCCATAAACATAACCTATAACTTCCCATCCATATTTATGAATAGCTGTTTTTGTAATTGTTCTAATTACTGCATTTAATCCTGGACAGTCACCACCACCAGAAAGTAATGCTATTCTTTTCACTTTCTTTTCCATATCATTATCCTCCACATTTATTTTCCATTCTTCATTATAATAAAAATCATCACAGAAAACAACAAAAAATGAATCCGTTTACAAAATTTCGTATAAAATAAAAAGTTAAAGATGTTTTCATTGTTTTAAACATTCTTTAACTTTTGTTATAGGTAAACCAATGACATTATCACGATCACCAACAATATAATCAACAAATACACTAGCTTTCCCCTGAATACCATAAGCGCCTGCTTTTCCCATCCATTCATTGGAATCTAAATAATCATCAATCATCGCAGTAATATCTTTAAAGAAGACTTGTGTTTTTTCACAAAATGTTTTTAAATCATTTCCCATATATATGGCAACTCCTGTATAAACATCATGACGATGATGAGATAGACGCATCAATATTTCATAAGCTTCCTGACGATCATGTGGTTTACCAATGACACAATGATCAAAATAAACCACTGTGTCTGCAGCAATAACAATATCGTGAGGATATTTTTGATGAATAGGATATGCTTTACGCATCGCTAAATCACATAAACGTTTTTCAATAGGTAATGAATCATCTAATGTTTCATCAATAAAAGAAGCATCAACTTTAAAGTCAATGCCTTCTCTTTCAAGCAATTCTTTTCTCCTAGGAGAAGTGCTTGCTAAAATAATTTTACTCATGGTCTTTCTTTTCTTCTTTATGTATTGGTTTAGGAAGCAATGCTTTACGAGAAACATTGACACCCTTATCAGTAATCTTAGTTACTTTGACTTTAATGATATCACCTATTTTTAAAACATCAGAAGCTTTATTGATACGTTCATGAGCAATATCTCCAACATGTAAGAAACCATTTGTTCCTTCAAATAATTCTACAAAAGCAAATTTATCTTCAACACGAACAACTTTTCCATCATAAATTTCCCCAACTTCTGCTCTTCTTACAATATTTTCAATAAGTTTAGCAGCAGTTTCAATAGCTTCCTGATCATAATGATAAATTGTTACACGACCATCTTGTTCGATATCAATTTTAACATCATTAGATTTTTCAATGATTTCATTAATTGTTTTACCACCAGTTCCAATAACATCTTTAATTTGATCTGGTTCAATTTTCATCATATAGACTTTTGGTGCATATGGACTCAAATGATCTCTTGGTTCACTAATAGCATTCATCATACATTCCATAATCTGCTGACGTCCTACTTTCGCTTGCGCTAAGGCTTCTTGTAAGATTTCTTTTGTGATTCCATCAATCTTGATATCCATCTGTAAAGCACAGATACCATTTTTTGTTCCAGCGACTTTAAAATCCATATCTCCTAAATGATCTTCCATTCCCTGAATATCTGTTAAGATTGTATAATCATCACCTTTTTTCACAAGTCCCATTGCAACACCACTAACCGGATTACTAATTGGAACACCAGCAGCCATTAATGCCATAGATGATGCACAAATAGAAGCTTGTGATGAAGAACCATTAGATTCTAAAACTTCAGAAACAACACGAATTGTATATGGGAATTCTTCTTCGCTTGGAATAACCTGAGCTAAGGCTCTTTCACCTAAAGCACCGTGTCCAATTTCACGACGACCAGGCGCACCCATTCTACCTGTTTCACCAACAGAATATGGTGGGAAATTATAGTGATGCATAAAACGTTTTTGATCTTCTAAACCTAAACCATCAATTTTTTGATGTTCTCCTAAAGCACCTAATGTACATACAGAAAGCACTTGTGTTTCACCACGTGTAAACAAAGCAGAACCATGTACTCTAGGAAGTAAATCAACTTGTGCATCCAATGGACGAACTTCATCAATTTTACGTCCATCAGGTCGAATCTTATCTTCTGTGATTAATCTTCTTACTTCATCTTTTTCTAAATCATGTAAAACGATTTTAACCTGTTTAATAACAGCTTCCTGTTCTTTTGAATCAGCATATTCTCTAGCTTCAAATAAAGCGACAACTTCATCATTGATTTCATCAATAGCTCCATATCTTTCTAATTTACCAGGAATAGAAACTGCCTGAATCATTCTCTCTTTAGCTAAAGATTCTACTTCTTTTACAATATTTTCATCTAATTCAAACAAAGGAATTTCAATTTTTTCCTTACCATATAAAGCCACAATTTCTTCTTCAAAAGC
Organism: Massilimicrobiota sp. An134; assembly: GCF_002160815.1. GTDB lineage: Bacteria > Bacillota_I > Bacilli_A > Erysipelotrichales > Coprobacillaceae > Allocoprobacillus > Allocoprobacillus merdigallinarum. The sequence continues at coordinate 138,268 of NZ_NFLH01000001.1, forward strand.
AATTAACTGCTTAATAGCTTCATGACCAAATAATAATGCATTTAACATTGTTTCTTCATCAACTTCTTTAGCATCAGCTTCAACCATGTTAATAGCTTCTTTAGTCCCAGCAACTTCTAGATTAATTAAACTTCTTTCCATCTCTTCAGGACCAGCATTGATTGTAAACTGTCCATCAATCAAACCAACATTCACACCTGCAATTGGTCCATTGAATGGAATATCAGATAAACATAAAGCTAGTGATGCTCCAAGCATCGCTGCCATTTCTGGTGACGCATTCTGATCCACTGATAAAACAGTATTCACAACTTGAACTTCATTTCTAAATCCATCAGCAAATAATGGACGAATAGGACGATCAATCATACGTGCCGTTAATGTTCCATGTTCACTAGGACGCCCTTCTCTCTTTAAAAATCCTCCTGGGATTTTCCCAACTGAATATAATTTTTCTTCATATGTTACTGTTAATGGAAAAAAGTCTACGTCTTTAGGCTCTTTTCCAGCCACTGCAGTAGATAAAATCACTGTATCATCATATCTTACTAAAACAGAACCATTAGCCTGCTTAGCAAGTTCACCTGTTTCAACAGTTATTGTTTTCCCATAAAACTCTAAACTCATTACATGTTTTGACATATTATATTTTTCACCTCATTCATTATCTTTGTCATTATAGCATATTTTACAGTAATAACAAATCATTTCTTTATCATATTTTACACAGATATCCATAAAAAAAAAGATGACCGAAGTCATCTTTTCACTATTTATGCTTTGATAATTCCTTATCCTTCATTTCTTTAACCATTTTCGTCAGACGTTCTTTTTCACTTTGAAGTTGTCCATACATTTCTTGTGTGTCCATCTTCTGATGAGATGGAATATGTTTATTTGTATTTTCATGAAATGTCTTTTCATAAGATTCCTCAGCTTTTTCATGAATACAATGACGTAAAGCTTCTAAAGTTTTATGTTTTTGTTCTTCTTTTTCTTTCATTTCCTGAATTTCTTTTTTTAATTCAGTCTGATTGAAAATAACTTCATTTTCTTCATCCTGACTATTTCTTTTTTCCTGATCTTTAAATACCTTTTGATAAGCGCCTTTTGCTTCTTGAATAATATCTTCCTTACTCATATTGTCGTCCTCCTTCATTTGACGAACTTATTATAGAATGATTGATTTCAAAAAAACATAGACGCTCAACATTTGATTACATGATTAACAAAATTTATGATTGAAAATGATATTTCTGTTATTTTTATTTACAAAAAGAAAAGATATTCATTTCGAATATCCTTATCTTCTTAATCCTAATTTGTCAACTAATGCTGTGTATCTATCAAGATCTTTATTTTTTAAATATTTTAATAAATCTCTTCTTCTACCGATTTTCTTTAAAAGACCTCTGTTTGAATGATAATCTTTTTTATGAACTTTAAAGTGTTCATTTAATTTGTTGATATCAGCAGTTAATACAGCGATTTGTACTTCTGGAGAACCTGTATCTCCTTCTTTAGTTGCGTATTCTTTCATAATAGCAGTTTTTTCTTCTTTAGTTAACATTGTTATTCCTCCTTTTATTTGACTTAGCTATGTCCAAGAAATAGGTCGAGGACTCTTATATCCTAGATATAGCCGCATTTGTAATTATAAAGAAAGCATAGGAAAAGTCAAGTTATTTATTGATTTTCATGAAAAGAATTTATAAAATATTTCAAAGGAGGATATTTCATGAATAAAATAGCATTTATTGGTGTTGGCGTTATGGGTAAACCTATGGTTCAACATCTTACTAGCGCTGGATATGATGTAACAATCTATACACGTACTAAAAGCAAGGTACAAGATTTAATAGATCTTGGTATTACCTGGAAAGACAGTGTTTATGACTGTATACAAAATCAAGACATAATTATGACAATGGTAGGCTACCCTCATGATGTTAAAGATATTTATTATGGTCCAAAAGGAATCATAAACAATGCAAAGCCAGGAGCTATTCTTATAGATTTGACAACATCATCGCCAAAACTTGCAAAAGCAATTTATAACGATGCCAAAGCACATCAGTTAGAAAGTTTAGATGCTCCCGTATCTGGAGGAGATTTAGGAGCCAAAAATGCAACACTCTCTATTATGGTTGGTGGAGACTATACAACTTTTCAAAAAGTTCAAAAAATATTAGATATCCTAGGTACAAGTCTATATGTAGGAACAAGCGGTATGGGACAACATACCAAAATGGCTAATCAGATAGTGATTGCTGGAACCATTGCAGGTGTCAGTGAAGCCATTCACTATGCCAAAGAACATCAATTAGATATGGATATATTGATGCAATGTATCACCAAAGGTGCCGCTGCCAGCTGGCAGTTAGAACATAATGGACAAGCGATGATTGATGAACAGTTTCAGCCAGGGTTTTATATCAAGCATTTTATCAAAGATTTAAAAATTGCTAAAGAGGAAATGGATCATCAAGAACTTCCTGTCTTAAATACTGTCTTACAAATGTATCAAAGTCTTCAAGAAGACAATCTAGGAACACAGGCTCTCATACACTATTACGAAGAAAACTCATGAAGTTTTCTTTTTTTGTATCATAATCAAAGAAAGCATTAATAATAAAAAACTGATAAAATGCATCAAATCAAAACTTTCATTTAAAAATATTAAGGATTCTATATAAGTAAACACAGGATTTAAACTTAAAAAGAAACTTGTTTGAACAGCACCGATTTGTTGAATAGCTTTCATATAAGTGATTTGTATAAAAGCAAACCCTAGACCAGAAATAATCAAAAATAAAATCCAGTCCCATATATTTAACGAACTTAACTGATAAAATCTCAATTGTCCATCTAACAAACAATGTCCAAGTAAAAAAAGAGAGCCAAATAATAATTCAAAAAAAGTAAAACTTATACTATGAGAAATATTCCATTTTTGAATAAGAATATTACCAGAAATATAGAGAATCATACCAAGCAGAAGATAAAAGAATCCAATCTGTATTGAAAAAATCTGAAAATGAATAGATAGTAAAAAGGCAAATAATGATAAAAACATAGCTATCCATTCTTTAAATGTATAATGATTTCTTAAAAAAAGAAATGATAATAAGAAAGTTACTGTTGGAGATAAAGCATTCATAAATGCATTATCTACCCCTTTTACTTGATTCATACCCAAGAAAGTAAAATAGAAGTTTAAATATATAGATAGAAGTGCAATAATGATTAATTTCTTCTTATTTGGACAATGTAAAGGAATATGAGTAAAACAAATATATAAACCTAAAAATAAAAAAGATAATAAGACTCTTAAAAATGCTAAAAATAAAAAAGGAAGCTGATTCAGCAATAATTTCATAACAATAACATTACTTCCCCAAAAAAAGCTTGCTAAAAAAAGTTGAAAATAAATGGACATACTATTCACCATTTCTAGTATGCCCATTTTCATATATTTCAATCATTATTTATATTGATGTGATTTTCCAATAATCTCATGAATATCTTCAATACCCATGTCATCCAAAATATCATTCATTTCCTGAATGATTTTAGGACAAGCATAAGGATCAACAAGGTTTTGACAACCTACAGCCACTGCACTAGCTCCTGCTATCATCATTTCAATGGCATCCTTACCAGTGGCAATCCCACCCATTCCAATAACAGGAATAGATACTGCCTGAGTCACTTGATAAACCATACGTAAAGCTACTGGAAAAATAGCTGGTCCACTATATCCACCTGTTTTATTTGCAATAATTGGTCTTCCTGTTTTGATATCAAAACGCATTCCTATCATTGTATTAATCATTGTAATTCCATCTGCTCCAGCTGCTTCAACTGCTTTTGCCATAGCAACTATATCAGTGACATTTGGAGAAAGTTTTACATAAACAGGTTTTTGACTCACTGCTTTTACAGCCTTTGTTACTGCGGCAGCCATGTCCGGATGAGTTCCAAATTGAATTCCTCCCGCATGTACGTTAGGACAAGAAATATTAAGTTCTAATGCCCCTACCATATCATGTTTAGATAGACGTTTAGCAGTTTCAACATAATCATCAATAGCACTACCCCCAATATTAGCAATAACTTTATCATTGTATAATGGACGTAATTTTTCTAATTCTTCATGTATCACTGCATCCACACCTGGATTTTGTAAACCAATAGCATTTAACATTCCACTTGGTCCCTCTGCGATTCTTGGTAAAGGATTTCCATAACGTGGTTCTAAAGTTGTTCCTTTTAACATCATCGAACCTAAACAGTTGATATCATAAAATTTTGTAAACTCATATCCAAAACCAAATGTTCCACTTGCTGGAATAACTGGATTTTTCATGTTTAATCCAGGTAATTCAACTCTTAAATTAGCCATTGACAATCACCTCACTTGACATTAACACTGGTCCTTCAACACAAATACGTTTATATGGTTTTGTCTTGACTTTACATGAACATCCCATACAAGCACCAAAACCACATCCCATACGCGCTTCAAATGAAAGATAACCATTTTCAGGATATGTTAAAACCAAAGCATCGAGCATTTTTTCAGGTCCACAAGCATAATATTTATCAAATTCAATATGATTTTCTTTTAAAGCATCAATAACAGTCCCTTTAACGCCAACACTTCCATCCATAGTTGCTATATATGTAGGACAAATGTCCATAAATTCCTTTTGATAGAAAATATCATTTTGACTATTAAATCCAAGTACAGCCTGAACTTCAACACCATGATTTTTTAAAGTTTTTGCTAAATTATACATTGGTGGCACACCTAATCCCCCACCAATCACAACTGCCTTTTGAGCCTGAAAATCTAAAAAGCCATTTCCAAGTCCTGTTAAACAGTCTAAAGTATCACCAATATTTTTCTGTGAAAGAATCTGTGTTCCTTCCCCAACAACTTTAAAAATAATAGTTATATGATTTTCATCATAATCACAAATACTCATGGGTCTTCTTAAATAAGGCTGTAATGAATCATTAATTTTGACATTAATAAATTGTCCTGGTGTTTGAATGAACTTTGCAGCTTCACCTTCTAAAACCATTTCATATACATCTTTGACAAGTTCTTTTTTAGAAACAATTGTCATTATTCCTTGATAGTTTTCCATTTATTTTTCCTCCAAATTTATAAATTCACCATTCAAAATATTAGCAAAAATACGACCATAACATGTTGTTCCTAAAAATGGTGTGTTGGCTGATTTTGATTTCAAGTCCTTTTCTTCTATCGTAAAAGATTGATCAAGGTCAAAAATACATAAATTAGCTAAAGAACCAGTTTGAACTTGACAGTCAAAATGTAAAACTTGAGCTGGTCCAACTGTTAAAGCATCTAGAATTGTTTCTAAAGAAACCAGATTTTTCTTAACTAAATAAGTATATAATAATGGAAATGCATGTTGTAAACCTATAATACCAAACGGTGCATTTTGAATAGATGTATTCTTTTCATCTCTAGCGTGTGGCGCATGATCAGTAGCAATAACTGTGATTGTACGATCATTGAGTCCTTGAATAAGTGCCTGATGATCTTCTTGACTTCTAAGTGGTGGATTCATCTTAAAATTAGGATGACAATCTTGAATATTGTCTTCTGTTAAAATTAAATGATGTGGTGAAGCTTCACCTGATACAGATAAACCTTCTTTTTGAGCTTCATTTAATAAAGCTACAGTTTCTTTTGTAGAAATATGACAAACATGATAACGATTGTGATATTGCCTAACTATCTCTAAATCTCTTGCTACCTGCTTATACTCTGAAGCACTATTAATACCTATTAAATGATGTTCTTTAGCATAACGTCCTTCATGTATACAACCACCATGCAGCTCACTTTCATCTTCACAATGAGCGACAATAATAGAATCTAAATTACTTGCCAACTGCATAGCTAATTCCATCATCTCATCACTTTGAACACCTTTACCATCATCAGAAAAACCTACGACTATATCTTCATCAATAAGACGTGCCATATCTACTAATTTCTGACCTTGAAGATTTTGAGTGATTGCACTATATGTATAGATGTTAACACAACCATCTTGTTCAACCCTATGTTTGAAATCTAAAACTGTTTCAATATCATCCATACATGGATTTGTGTTCGCCATAGCTACAATTGTACCATATCCACCATACAATGCACTTAAACTTCCTGTATGAATTGTTTCTTTATGTTCAAATCCTGGTTCTCTTAAATGTGTATGTATATCTATAAAATTATGTGAAACCAACTTACCTTGTAAATCAATGACAGGCATATCACCGTTTTCGATATTTGAAGATATCTCTTCAATATAACCATCTTTGACTAAAATATCTGTTTTTTGAAAAATACCCTGATTATATAAATAAGCGTTTTTTAATAAGTAATTATTCATTTTCTAATACCTTATGAAGCATTGCCATTCTTACAAAAACACCATTTTGCATTTGTGTAAAAATACGACTCTTCTCACTTTCTACCAATTCGTCTTTAATTTCTACATCACGATTAATAGGAGCAGGATGCATAATAATAGCTGTTTCCTTTAAACGTTGATATCTTTCTAAAGATAATCCATAAATCTGATGATATTTTTCTTTAGAAAAATTTTCATCTCCAACATGACGTTCATGTTGAACTCTTAAAAGCATAACAATGTCCATGTCTTCAATAACATCATCAAAATCAACATAGTTGTAGCCTTCCTGTTTATATTCCAATGGTCCAGAAGTATATACATTCATACCAAGTCTTTGCATAACATGATAATTAGAATGAGCGACACGTGAATGTAAAATATCACCCACAATAACAACATTTAATCCTTCAAAATGTCCAAATTCTTCTTTAATAGTCATTAAATCAAGTAAAGATTGTGAAGGATGATTTCCTTTACCATCACCAGCATTTAAAATAGGAACATTAAGCTTTTCTAGCTGTTTAAAATAATCTTCTTCAGGATGACGAATAACTAAAGCATCACAACCGATACTTTCAAATAATTTACAAGTATCATACAAAGTTTCACCTTTCTTTAAACTTGAATTACTAGCCTCAAAATTTTGAGTACGGCAGCCTAAATTACCAGCAGCCATATCAAAACTATAATGAGTTCTTGTTGATGGCTCAAAAAAAAGATTGGCAACAACTTTCTTTTGGTGATAATCAATCACTTTACCATTTTTAAAAGCAATAGCCTCATCAATAATATTTTGAATCTGTTCTAAAGACAGTTCATTTAAATCAACAATTCTTTTCATAGATCCTCCCTTATTTATATTACCCAAATTTTTCATGTAATGCTTTTTCCACAATCGGTGGTACCAAGCCTGTTACACAACGATGGTGTGAAGCAATTTCTTTGACTGATGAAGAAGAAATATAAGAATGATTAGGCCTCGTCATTAAAAAAATCATATCCACACTATCATCTAAATATTGATTTGAAAAGGCCAACTGTAATTCATATTCAAAATCCATCGTTGCACGTAAACCTCGTACCAGTATGGGTGCATTCATTTTTTTAGCATAAGATACTGCTAAATCATCACTAAAATCCACACGAACATTAGCGTAAGTTTTTGTCACCTCTTTTAAAAGCGCCAAACGTTCTTCAAGAGAAAACAATGTTGTTTTTTGCGGATTGACAAATATAGTGACATACAAAACATCATACATCTTACTTGCACGTTCAATAATATCCAAATGACCACATGTAACCGGATCAAATGTTCCAGCATATACTGCATTCATGATTTATTCTCCTTATATATTAATATTTGTAATGATGTAATCCCATAAATTTGTTGTTTCTTTAATATAAATGGTTCTTTAACATCAATGGCTTCTTCTTTTAAATCTTCTATAACAATAATACAACCATCATTCAACATATGATTTTCAACCAGAAAATCCAATATTTTCTGATGAACTTTCATACTATAAGGTGGATCAAGTAAAACCAAATCAAAGCAAATATTCTCCTGAGCAAACTTTAATAAAGCTTTCCAATAATCCATCTTATAAATATGAACAACATCTTCAATCTTTAATGCTTTTACATTGTCTTTCACTGTTAAAAAAGCACGATATTGTTTATCAACACTATACAATTGATCCATACCTCGACTAATAGCCTCAATTCCAAGTCCACCACTACCAGCGAACAAATCTAAACATGTACCACCTTGAAAATAAGGACCTATCATATTGAATAAATTTTCTTTGTTTTTATCTGTTGTAGGTCGTGTTAATTTAGAATCAACACTTTTAAGTTGACGACTCTTTAATTTTCCTGCAATGACTCTCATGAATTATACCTCACAACTGAAAACGTTCTATTTGTAAATCATCACTTATATTCTTAAAAACAATACATGTGACTTCTTCTAACAAGTCATTCAATTGATCATAAGCCTGATAATAATTCTGAATAAAAGAATTTTGACTCATCTCATATTGAACTTGCTGTAATTCTTTTTTTAATGACTGTTGCCCAATATCTCCAGGATAGTCTTTTATTTTTAAATAATCTTCCTTCAAACTTTGATACCTCGATAATAATGCAACAGTCTGATCATGATACAAATGACATTGTGCCTGATTATATTTTTCAAATTCTTCTGTTTTAAAAATAGCATCCATTAGTTCATCAATCATTTCATACATATTTTTCACCTACAATAACATATCTAACATCTGTAATAAAGTTCCTACTCTTTCAATACGGTCAGCAAAAGTCATTTTATTTTCTACTTTATATTGTCGTAAAAGTGTTGGAAACTCTTGAGGATAGCGTGATAAAATCAAATACCATTTTGGGTGCATTCTTAAATATTGACGCAACTCCTCATTAATCATCGTACCACTGCCTATTTTGAGACTTTGGTTGTTCTTTAACAACAAAAGTGCTAACAAGATCTAAGATTTTTTGCAACCCCTCAAAACTTTTTGAAAGAGCATCTAAATCAACATTTTTTAAAATATCTAACAACCCAGTCAAGTCTGTCCTATTATGTTTATAAGGTTCCCACATTTTGTCATCTTCACCATATAAAACATAAAATTCATAAAGTTGCTGCCAGGTATAACGTCCTTTTACAACTTCTTCGCGAATAGCTGGTATTGTTTTCACAAAAGCTTTAAAATCATCAATTTGCATATTCTCACCATTAATAACATATGCAATTTTATTCCATTTGTTCTTTTAAAAGATCACGATTATATTTTGCAATGATAGATTGAGCAATTCCTAATCCCATCATAGCTGCCAAAGTTGAAGAACCCCCTGAAGAAATCAATAACAATGGAACTCCTGTCATAGGGATAAAGCCAGAAACTCCTCCAACATTCACTAATAAATGAGTAAAGAAATATAATCCTACTCCATAAAGAATTAATTTACTTTTTGTATCCTTAATTCTTAATGCATAATGAAACATCTTATATATAATAATCACATAAGGAATTAAAAACAGCATGAAACCAACCAAACCTAATTCCTCATAAATAATGGCCACAATAAAGTCATTATGTGATTCAGGTATATAGCCATACTTTTGAGTTGATGATCCAAACCCTTTTCCAAATAAACCACCTGTTGCAAAAGCAATCAATGCATTCGTTAATTGCCAGCCATCACCTTCAATATCACCCAAAGGATTTAACCAGGTATAAATACGACCTAACTGATATGGTTTTAATATGAAAGTTGCACTTAACAATATAAGAATAAAACCAATAACCAGTAAAATCAAAGCAAGTTTTTTATATTTGGTATAGTATGGACGTGGTGTAATAAAAAACAACATCATACAGATAAACGCCATAATTAAAGAGCTTCCCATATCCTTTTGTAAAAAGACACCAACAAAAAAGGCAATAAAAATAGCTAAAATAGGTCTAAGTATACAATACCATAATTTTCTTTTTTGAAGTTCTTCCTTTTTTTGTCTTGTGATATTTCGAGGAATCTGACAATATTCTTCGATTTCTCCAAAATGGAAAGACAGAAAAAGGATCATAATAACTTTCATAAACTCAGCAGGCTGTATAGTAAATGAGCCAATACGAATCCAGGCATGTGAACCTTTTCCATCTTCAAAAAATAAACAAGCTAACATTAAAACTAAACCCATAGCATAAAAGATCCATGTTGAATTGGCATTCACCCAGCTCTTTTTAAAACAACGTGTCAAAAAAATCATCGCTGCAAAACCACCCAACACAAAAATAGCTTGTTTAATCATATTCATGGAAGCATACATAGGTCCCATCTTCGCTGATTGACCAACTGAAGCACTTCCAATCATCACAATACCATATATGGTTAAAATAACTACACAAAAGTAAACTGTCTTATCAACTCCACGTCTTTTAAAAATTCTTTTCAATAAATTTATCATCGCATGTCAATCCAATCATTGTCTTTAGCTTTTTGAAAAACTTTATATATTGAATAATGTGAAACCTTTTCAAAAGCAGCATCAATTTGTTTTTGTTCACTTTTTGAATCAACAACTTTTATATATCGACGATAACATGTCATAAATTCATCTTTTGAAATACCTTCTTCATAAGCTTTTTCAACAGCATTATATAAAGACATTACATCAATAATATCTTGGGTATCCCAAAATGGACTCAACGGATAATCGTACATTTTCTTCACTTCCTATCTTTTCATATTATACATGATATGAATTAAAAATAAAACAGGAATTGGGTAGAAACACTAGCAAATTTGTAAATAAAGAATAGTTTAAAGTGAAAGGAGGGATTTCAATGAACTCTTGTTATAATTACGGAGGATGTGGATGCAATAGCTTCATGCCAACATTTGGATTTAATCCATTTGGATGTGGTGGCTGCAACAGTTTTCCAGTCATGACAACAAGTTGTGGTGGATTTAGCTGCAATAATGGATGCACTTGGTTTGCTATTGTCTTAGTTGTCTTCTTATTGCTTATTATCTGTGGTTGCACAAAAATTTGTTAATCCAAAAAATATGCTAGATTTCTAGCATATTTTTTTCGTTTATGATACAATACATGGCGAGGTGATTAACAACATGATTTTAATGAAAGATATTATTGATGATCATCATCCTTTGATTCGTGAGATTTCTCAACCTGTAGAGATGCCTCTTAGCCAGGAAGACGAACAATTATTATTAGATATGCATGAATTTCTTGTGAATTCACAAGATGAAGAGCTTTCTGAAAAATATCAATTACGTCCTGCCGTTGGAATCGCAGCAGTACAATTAGGTATTTTAAAAAGAATGTGTGCTATTCATGTTTTGACATACGATCAGGATGGAAATATAAAAAAAGCCGATGACTATGCTCTTGTTAATCCTAAAATTGTTTCTTATACAGAAAAACAATCTTATTTAAAAGATGGTGAAGGATGTTTAAGTGTCAATGAGGAAAAAGATGGATATGTTCCTAGACATGCAAAAGTAACTGTCAAAGGATATGATGTTTTAACACATCAAGATGTCACTATTGTCGCAAGAGGATTTTTATCTATTTGTTTACAACATGAACTCGATCATTTTGACGGTGTTCTTTTCTATGATCATTTCAATAAAAACAATCCTAAGGCACCTTTGCCTAATGCTATGATTGTTGAATAAAGAAGCCCTATGAAATTTATTTCATAAGGCTTTTTTATTGATTAAATTTGATCAAATGCTTGATTTAAATCAGCAATCAGATCATCAACGTTCTCTAATCCTACAGAAATACGAATTGTTCCTTGTTGCACTCCTCCAGCTAATCTTTCTTCTTCACTCATTTGAGCATGTGTTGTTGATGCAGGATGTGTGAGTAGACTTCTAGAATCAGCAAAATTTGTAACATGAGTAAAAAGTTGAATATGATTAATAACTGATTTTCCAGCTTCTAAACCACCCTTTACTCCAAAAGTAAACAATCCTCCAAAACCTTTTGGAAAATATTTCTGACATAAATCATATGATGAATGGCCTTTTAACTCAGCATAGCTTACCCATTCCACTTTTTCATGATTTTGTAAAAACTCAGCAATCTTTCTTGAATTTTCAACATGTTTATCCATACGTAAAGATAATGTTTCTAATCCAAGTAAAGTCATATACGCATTAAATGGCGACATACATCCACCTAAATCTCGCAATGTTTTCGCAACAGCTTTTGTACAAAAAGCCTCTTGTCCTAAATCTGCATAAACAATATCATGGTAAGCTTTATCAGGTGTTGTCATCAATGGGTATCTTTCATTATGCCAATCAAAACGGCCACTATCCACAATGATTCCTCCCATAACATTTCCATGTCCAGCAATATATTTTGTCGTAGAATAAACAACCAAATCAGCACCATGTTCAATAGGTCTAAATAAATAAGGCGTTGGAGTTGTATTATCTACGACAAATAATAAACCATGACGATGGCAAATTTCACTAATCGCATCAAAATCCAACATATCACCATTAGGATTACCCACTGATTCAACAAATATCATTTTTGTTTTCTCATTAATTAAGTTCTCCATAGTATCCAAATCACGTGGATTAACAAAATGAGAAGTAAATCCCATTCCCTGCATTGTTCCTGATAATGAACCAATTGTTCCACCATATAAATTATTTGCAGCAATAATTTCATCACCACTTTGACAAACAGTCATAATCAATCCCATGATAGCTGCTGTCCCAGAGGCAAAAGCTACCGCTCCTACACCACCATCTAAAGCAGCCATTCTTTGTTGTAGAACATCTACCGTTGGATTAGATAAACGTGAATAAAAATAGCCACCTTCTTCTAAGGCAAAAATATTTTTTGCCTGATCAGCACTATCAAATGTAAAAGCATTAGATAAATAAAGTGGTACACCTGTTGCTTTTGTTACAGGATCAGGTTTTTGTCCTGCATGTATCTGCAATGTTTCAAATTGATATTTCTTTGACATTCATATTCCCCCTTTTATGAAAGATATTGTATCACAAATAAAATACAAAAAAAAGCTATTCCATAGATAGCTCAATAATAATGATTACAAATATTTACCATATCTTCAATATATACACGACCACCAGAGATGATATCATCATCTAAATGATGTTTTGTTTTAAATGACTTCTTACAAGAATATGTTTCTCTCATTAATGGTAAGTCTTGTTTTAAACATAATTGAATGATTTTTTCCATTTCTTTGCTTTTAAAACAAAATAAGTTAAATAATGCCAGATTACGAATATGTTGACGAGATAGCTGACATATAAAATTTTCTAATTCTTTATCTTTTAAACATGGATATTCTTCAAATCCAATAACCAGAAGATCAATGTCTTCCTGAAAAGAAAAATCTGTTATTGGTTTGGCATAAGTTCGTGCATATCTTGCCATGTCTTCTGCTAAAAGTTTTGCATCTTTGCAATGCGTTGTATAAACAACTTGAACTTTCATAAAACCAGCCACCTTTCTATTTTATTATAAAAACAAAATATGAACTGAAAATAAACATGTGTCCTTATCGTTTCATAAATCAAATCATATGTTATGATGGAAGGAGGTTTATATGAATATTTTTCAAGAAGATAAAAACTGTTTTTCACCATTTTATATGTCAAATCAAACAAGACAATGTCAACCTGTTCTTTTTGATCCACAGGAAGCTATTTCATTAGGTAATTTATTTAAAGATCTCTATATGTCTTATCAGGGATTTTCTAATTATTGTCTACAACCTGAAAATGCACGTCAACAAGCGTTACTAGAAGTTCAGATGTATTATTTTGTAGCACATGAAATCAATCTCTATTTAGATATGCATCCTCATGATGAAAAAATGATTCAATTATATGAACAATATATTCAAAAGGCAAAACAAAGCCAAGATGTATTTGAAAAGAGATATGGTCCTTTAGAAGTACAAAACACTCAAAATAAAATCCCATTTGAATGGATACAAGGTCCTTGGCCTTGGGAATATCAAAAAGATTAAGGAGGTTTAAAAATGTGGATTTATAGTAAGAAATTACAATATCCTATTTCCATTAAAAATAAAGATTTATCTATGGCCAAATTCATCATTACACAATTTGGTGGACCTAATGGTGAACTTGCTGCTTCAACACGTTATATTACACAACGTTATACAATGCCTGATGAAAAAGGAAAAGCTTTATTAACCGATATCGGTACTGAAGAACTTGGACATATGGAAATGGTATCAACAATGGTTTATCAATTAACACAGGGAGCAACAATGGAAGAAATTAAAGCTGCTGGTTTACAAAGTTATTATACTGAGCATGGCTGTGCTTTATTCCCTAATGATGCCAATGGTGTTCCATTTAATGCTATGGTCTTTTCATCAACTGGTGATCCTGTTGCTGATTTAGCGGAAGATTGTGCCGCTGAACAAAAAGCCAGAGCCGTTTATGAAAACTTGATGAACCAAACACGTGATCCTGATTTACTTGCTCCATTATCTTTCTTACGACAACGTGAAATTGTTCATTATGAAAGATTTAGAGAACTTTATGAAGAATATGTTCAAAAATATTATCAACCTGATTTTCCTTCAAAATGTTAAAAACCCGAAAAATTCGGGTTTTTACTTTGCTGAAGCATAAGCAATAAATAATCCAATAAGTGCAACAACTGTTGTAAACAAATCTCCTACAAACAGTGAACGAACACTTAAAGTGAAAATATCTAACAATGATATAAATTGCATACCCATACCTGCTTCATGTAAAGGAAGATAGATCATAGTCATTTCTCCCACGACATAACAGATAACAGTTAAAATCACACTTAAAATAGCCATTTGTGATGAATGAATTTGTGATATTTTAGTCACTGCTCCAGCAACAACCAAAGCACATATAATATAAAATAATGATGAAGTAATATGTAAAGAGTGAATCACAATTCCTAGTACTACACCACTCGCAATGGCAGTCAATAATCCTAAACCAATAACTTTACTCCATTGTGCAGAATTTAAAAACTGATCATTATTAGAACGAAAATATTTCTTTGCTTCTTGTCTTTCTTTATATTCTTTGTATTTATCCTGAAATGACATAACTTACCTCCAATTAATGAATAACATGTTTTTGATGTTTAAACATCAATAAAATATATGTACAAATAAATCCACTCACTAAACCAGCTAAATGTCCTGATAATGAAATGGATGGAATAACAAATGAAATAACCAACATCAAAATAACATTAGGTGCTAATTGTTTGAAAATATCCATATAAATATAGTGATAATGTAAAGCTAAAGCTCCTAAAGCTCCAATCAATCCAAAAATAACACCACTAATTCCACCACTTACAACATTAGCCCCATATCCAGTAAACAGATAAAAAATATAAGGCAGTCCAGTTGTCATAAAAGCAGTGACAATAATTAAAATAAGATATTTTTTAAAATCCAGTGATTTTTCAATAAACATCCCCAAACCATAAAGAGAATAACAGTTCACAGCTAAATGAAGAAAACCAAAATGAATGAAATTAGCTGTAAAAAGACGATAATATTCATGCGTTACCATTACATATACAGGATTATAACCACCAAAAAATAGGCCCTCATAAGCTGTCATTTCTTCACCAAACAGAAAAAAACTTAAAATATAAACAATAATACATATACCAATCAGAGAAACTGTAATTGGAGCTTTCTTAAATTGCCATATCAACCTATTTAACATATTATTCATCCAAGAACTCATAGATAGACATTTGATCTACAAGAACTTCTTCCTCCTCCTTTACAACTTCATTTTTTTCAATAATCTGATCAAGTGTTAACAATGACAAAACATCATCATAACTCATTTTTATAGCTCCCATTTCCAACAAACGAATATTACCACCATAACGATTATCATCAAGAACCATTTGTTTAGTCCAATGATAATGAAAATTTTGAATCGTCGTAAACCATACTGCACCACTATTAATATGTGTAGCTGTAATAATTTGTATATCACTTAAACCACAAACGTAAATATTTCGATCTAAAGCATTCGTTACATTGAAATATGCAAATGGATCAACTGCACTCATGAGTAACATACGTCCATCTTTGATATATCGAGAATAAGTTTTCTTTTTATCAAACATATGATCACTTACAAAACAGATTGCATTTCCACCTAAATTTAAAAATGTTTTCAATGCATATGCATCTGTTCCCTTTGTTCCATTAGCAACCAATACTTTTTGCTCATCATAAACTTTTGTGACAATATTTTTTGTATAAGTATTTAACCTCTTTTCAAGTTCCTGTGGTCCTACAACAGATACCATATGATTTTGAGTCAAAGACATATCACCAACATAATATAAATACAAAGGTGCTCGTTTTTTTAGAGTTGTCGTTAAAACAGTAGGATAATTATCTTCGTATTTTGTAGTAATGGAAATGCCCTCATTTTCAAGATTAGACAAAGCAAATAACAATTCATTAATTGTTGATAATCTTGCAATCATCTTATAAGCAATATATTCTTCAATACCTAAAATATCTATCAATGTATCTTTATTCATACCAAATAATTTAGATGGCGTTTTTTTAGTAGAACTTTTCAATTTACGTTCTACATTATACCATTCATCTTGAGAAAGAGCGGCTGTATTATCAACAACCAAATCTCCACAAAATAAAAGAACAGCCAAGCTATCTAAATTTAACTGTATTTTCATAAAACCACCTGCACTTTGCCATTATTATATCATAGTTGGATAAATCCGTCGATAAAAAAAGGTATGATAATGCATCATACCCTTTGTATTTCAATTATTCAATTCCCATTTTTTCTTTAACAGCAGCTTGTGCAGCAGCTAAACGTGCTAATGGTACACGGAATGGAGAACATGAAACATATGTTAATCCTAATTTATGGCAGAATTCAACAGTGCTTGCTTCTCCACCATGTTCACCACAGATTCCAAGTTTGATATCAGGACGAGTTTTCTTACCTTTTTCAATAGCAATTCTCATTAATTCTCCGACACCTTCTTGGTCTACTTTAGCAAATGGATCTGATTCAAAGATTTGTTTACCATAGTAATCACCTAAGAATTTAGCAGCATCATCACGGCTGAATCCATAAGTCATCTGAGTTAAGTCATTTGTTCCAAAGCTAAAGAATTCAGCTTCTTCAGCAATTTTATCAGCAGTTAAAGCAGCTCTTGGGATTTCAATCATAGTACCAACTTTATATGGTAATTCTACACCAGCTTCTTTAATAATCTTATCTGCTGTATCACAAACAACTTTCTTAACATATTTTAATTCATGAACATCTCCAACAAGAGGAATCATGATTTCAGGAACAACATTTTGTCCTTCTCTATTGACTGCAATAGCTGCTTCAATAACAGCTCTTGTTTGCATTTCAGCAATTTCTGGATAAGTCACTGCCAAACGGCATCCTCTATGACCCATCATTGGGTTGAATTCTTTTAATGATTCAACACGAGCTTTTAAAGCATCAAAAGTCATACCTAAGCTTTCAGCAAGTGGACGAATTTCTTCATCAGTATGAGGTAAGAATTCATGTAAAGGTGGATCCAAGAAACGAATAGTTACTGGATAAATTTCCATAGCTTTAAACAATTCTTTAAAGTCACTTCTTTGATAAGGTAAGATTTTTTCAAGTGCTTCTCTTCTTGCTTCTTCAGTTTCAGCAGTAATCATACGTCTGAAGTTGAAAATTCTTTCTTCTTCAAAGAACATATGTTCTGTTCTACAAAGACCAATACCTTCTGCACCAAATTTACGTGCCTGTAAAGCATCTCTAGGTGTATCAGCATTTGTACGAACTTGTAATTTACGTACTTCGTCAGCCCATTCCATGAATGTTTCGAAATCACCACTAATTTCTGGTTCAACAGTTTTAATTTGTTCACCATAAACATTACCAGTGCTTCCATCTAATGACATATAATCACCTTCATGATATTGTTTACCATCAGGTGTAGTTAAAATTTTATTTTCTTCGTCAATCTTTAATGAACCACATCCACAAACGCAGCAAGTTCCCATACCTCTGGCAACAACTGCAGCATGTGATGTCATACCACCACGAATTGTCAAGATACCATGAGCAATATTCATACCTTCAATATCTTCAGGTGAAGTTTCAAGACGAACTAATAAGATATCTTGAACACCATTCTTTGATGCTTCAATAACATCTTCAGCAGTAAAATAGATACGACCAGTAGCGGCACCTGGAGAAGCAGCTAAACCAGTAGCTACAACTTGTGCACAACGTAATGATACATCATCAAAGTTTGGATGTAATAATTGATCTAATTGTTTAGGTTCAACTTTTAATAAAGCTTCTTCCTTAGTAATCATACTTTCATTAACAAGATCAACAGCAATCTTTAAAGCAGCAGCAGCTGTTCTTTTTCCATTACGTGTTTGAAGCATGAATAATTTACCATCTTCAATTGTAAATTCCATATCTTGCATATCTTTGTAATGATCTTCAAGGATTTTATTAATTTTTACAAATTGATCATAGCAATCTGGCATAACTTCTTTTAATGTATCAATTGTTTGAGGTGTACGAATACCAGCAACAACGTCTTCACCTTGAGCGTTCATTAAGTATTCACCATATAATTTCTTTTCACCAGTAGCAGGGTTTCTTGTAAAGGCAACACCTGTACCAGAAGTTTCACCACGGTTACCATAAACCATTTCTTGAACGTTTACAGCTGTTCCCCAGCTTCCTGGGATATCATTTAAACGTCTATAAGTAATTGCACGAT
The DNA here is from genome assembly GCF_002160815.1 of Massilimicrobiota sp. An134. Classification (GTDB taxonomy): domain Bacteria; phylum Bacillota_I; class Bacilli_A; order Erysipelotrichales; family Coprobacillaceae; genus Allocoprobacillus; species Allocoprobacillus merdigallinarum. Next base: position 157,105 of record NZ_NFLH01000001.1, read on the forward strand.
CATTATTCCATGATCTAAACACGGCTTTAATAGCTTCCATCATTTGTACTTTAGGATCTTGAGGGAAATCTACACCAGCATGTTTTTTATATTCTTCTTTATAGATTTCTACAACTTCTTTTAAATCATCAGCTGTTAAATCTGTATCAAATTCAACACCTTTTTCTTCCTTAACTTTATCAAACATATGTTCAAATGAACTTTTTGGGAATCCCATAACAACATCAGCGAACATTTGAATAAAACGACGATAGCTATCATAAACAAAACGAGGATTTTGAGTCGCTTCAGTAAATCCTTTAGCCACTTCATCGTTCATTCCTAAATTTAAAACTGTATCCATCATACCAGGCATAGAAGCTCTTGCCCCAGAACGTACAGAAACAAGTAATGGATTATGTGCATCCCCCATTGTTTTTCCTGTAATTTTTTCTAATTCAGCAAGTTTTTCATAAACTTGGTCTTCGATTTCTTTAGCAATCACTTTCCCGTCTTCATAATATCTAGTGCAGGCTTCAGTTGTAACAGTAAATCCTTGAGGTACAGGCAAACCAATATTTGTCATTTCAGCTAAGTTAGCCCCTTTACCACCAAGTAAGTTACGCATGTCTTTATTTCCTTCACTAAATAAGTAGACATATTTTTTCATATAACTTCCTCCTTTGTTACTACTTTTCATATTATACACTATGTGAGTGCTTACATTCAATAAAAAAATGACGGAATTTAAAAAAAGTGAATGAATCTTTTTTCAAAATTCATTCACTCTCTTTTAAATTTATTTGAGCCATTCGTTGTTTTTTATTCGTCCTGTGCTAATTCTATACGAACACGTCTTCCTTTAATTTTTTGATTATAACAATAGTCAAGAACCTTTTGAGCAGCCCCTGGACTTAGATTAACAAAAGTAAACTTTCTTTTGATTGTGATATCTCCAATTTCTCTTTTTGGAATATCTGCATAGCGTACAAAAAAATCAATAATATCTTTGACATTAACTTTATCCATTGAACCTACTGTCATAAAAATACGCTGTTCTTCTTTATTCATCTCATTAAGACTTTGATAATCATATCCAACTCTTTGAGAATAACACATAGCAAGTAATGCTGCAATCACATCGTTTTTCATATGCTGTGGAATATCTTTTACAATCTTTTGAAAAGGTTTCATATTTCCTTTAAGCATGATTTCCTGTACATCAAACAATAATTCTTTAACTTTTTGATCAAAGATATCTTCAATAGCCGGAATATCTAATTTTTCAATATGACTATGTGTATGTTTTTCAATAGCTTTTAAGAAATTTCTCTCACGTGATGTCACAATAGAATAGGCTTCACCTTTTTTATTGGCACGACCAGTTCTTCCAATACGATGAATATACAATTCTTCATCTTGAGGCAATTCATAATTAATCACATGTGAAATATTGTCCACATCAATTCCTCTTGCTGCAACATCTGTCGCAACCAGATATTGAATTTGTCCAGTTTTAAATCTTCTTAACGTATTCATTCTTTGGTTTTGTGATAAATCTCCATGCATAGCTTCAACATTATAATGCTTTTGTTGCATAGCTGCGACAACTTCATCAACAGAACGCTTTGTTTTACAGAATATAATCGCATTATCCATTTCTCGAGAATCTAAAATACGGCATAGAACTTCAAAACGACGATTGACTTTCGTTTCAAAATAATATTGAGAAACTGTAGAAGCTGTCATTGTTTTGGCTTTGATTTGAATATGCTGATAATCTTCATGCATATAAAAACTTGCTATTTTCTTGATATCACTTGGCATTGTAGCTGAGAATAAAACTGTATGTCTGTCTTCAGGAACGGTTTGTAAAATCGTTTCAATATCATCAATAAATCCCATATTCAGCATTTCATCCGCTTCATCAAGAACGAGCCATTCAACACAATCTAATTTTAATGCTTTACGACGCATTAAATCTAAAACGCGTCCAGGTGTTCCAACAACAATATCTGCACCTTTTTTTAAAGAACGAATCTGTTTTTCTATTTCACTTCCACCAAAAACACTGACAATAGATAAACTCGTATACTTACCAATACGTCGAAGTTCTTCATCAATCTGTAATGCAAGCTCACGGGTTGGTGATAATACTAAAGCTTTTACTCCATCATCCTTTTTGTTAATGCTAGACAATAAAACACTTCCAAAAGCCAAAGTCTTTCCTGTTCCAGTCTGAGCCTGTCCAATAATATCCTTTCCTTCCAATAATACAGGAATAGCTTTTTCCTGAATAGGAGAAGGGAGCACATACCCCATCATTTCAATACCTTGTAAAACTTGTTTTGATAAACCTAAATCATAAAAAGTGACTTGTTGCATATATAACCTCTCTTTCATCTACATTCACCTTGTATCCGACAAAATCAAGGCAAACGTCATACAAATCATTCAAAATAAAAGTCAGGAAAAGATTTTTCCCGACTTACTTTTTTCTTTTCTATGCGATAATATCATACTCTCTACAAAAACACAACTCTTTATTTATTTTTTTGATGTTCTAAAATATAAGGCCTTACCTGTGCTAAAAAATAAAGTGATCCCGTTACAAAAACAACACCTTCATGTAAAAATGCCTGATCAATGGCTTTATGCCAATCTTTTTCAATTTTAACAGGAAAGTTTTCTGCCAATTTTTCAACGGTTTGTGCTCGATAAAAATCAAATTCACAAACAGTAATATCATCTGTTAGTTTTAACAACATTTCCATCATAGCGTGCGTATCTTTATCTTTTAAAGCACTAAAAATAATTTTTATATGCGAATATTTTTTAGCTGACTGATAAAAAGCTTCTATACCTTCCTTATTATGAGCTCCATCAATAATAATAAGCGGATGCTGACATACAGTTTCAAAGCGCCCTGCCCAGGCTGCTTCTAATAAGCCATTTAAGAGCTGTTCATCAGTATAGGTTAAATATTCATACTCTTTTAAATATTCCAATATTTCTATGGCTAACGCACTATTTTGGCATTGATAAATGGCCGATGTATTTAATCTTACATGATAATGACGATAATCATAGGTTAAATAATAACCATGATCTTGAATATTTTCTATATGTCTTGTTTGTATAAGTGGGCTATGCAATTTGTCACATATATTCTGAAAAACATTTAAACATTCACTCTTCTTTTCACCTGTTACATAGGGAATCCCTTCTTTAACAATACCAGCTTTTGTACGTGCAATCTGTTCATATGTATTTCCTAAATATTCAACATGGTCTAAACCGATATTGGTATTGGCACAAATCATTGGATAGATAATATTTGTTGCATCCAAGTCACCACCCAATCCAACTTCAAAAACTGCAAAATCAACACGATGTTTAATAAAAAACATAATCGCAATAAAAACTTCTATTTCAAACATAGAAAGTTCATATTCCAAACATAAATCCATATAACGATTTGCATAGGTAATAATTTCATCTTCTTGAATGTGCTGATTATTAATACGCATAATTTCTAAACGTGTTACTAAAACAGGTGATGTAAAAGTTGCCACTTTATAACCTGCATTTTGTAATACAGAACGTATATAATTCGTTGTTGAACCTTTTCCATTTGTTCCACCAATATGAATAGATTTCAATAAAATTTGAGGATTCCCCATATCTTTCATAAAACATTTGAAATTATCCAGGGCATAAACACGTTGCTTTTGACTGGCAATAAAATCATGAACTTGCTGATAATGAGTAAAACGTTTTTGAATTTGATGGCGATAAACAAGTTTTTGTTCTGTTAATTGATCTTCGAGAATTTCAAAGCCCAATTGTTTATATAAAGGCTCTAATGTTTGAGAAACAGTCACATATAAATCATCACAAGATAATTGTATAGCTTTACGTATCAAATCACTGGCAATGCCTTGATGACGATAACTTTCTAAAACGCATAAATATTTGATGTGTTGAAATTCATAAATCCCAATAACCCCTACCAGTTTCTTTTCAAAAGCTCCAATAAAAAATAGCTTCTTTTGGCGAGAAAGAGTGAGTATTTCTAATAAGGATTGCTGGTCATTATAAAAAAGTTGCGCTGCTTCTTTAATTTCATGTCCTCTTAAAATTCTTAATTCCACAATATTCTCCTTTACAAACAAAAAACAGCTTAAGCTGTTTTTTAAATTTTTTCAAAACGATCTACGTCTACTACAAAGACAGTTGCTCCACCAACTAAGACATCCACCATGATAGGTGTAAAAAATTCTCCCATTTCAGTAGGTGGAACCGTAGGTTCCTTTTCTACACGCTTTCTAGCATGAGCTTTTATAATCTCAAGTGCTGGATCCACTTTATCATCATTTGTTCCGATAAAGAAAGTTGTATTTCCTTTCTTTAAAAAACCACCAGATGTTGCTAACTTCGTAACAAAGAAACCACCTTCAGTCAATGCTGTCTGAACAGCATTACTATCATCATTATTTACAATTGCAATTATGAGTTTCATAGTCTGACTCCTTTCTTTCTTTTATCTTATCACTTTTTTAAGATAAGTACAATTTTTTTAATAGTCTTCTATCATTTCCCCATGTTGTCGTGGTAAGAAACGTTCTTCATAAAAACGCAAAGCATAGCTATCTGTCATTCCAGATAAATAATCACTGACAATCAACTCACCAGGAGATTGCTGATAAGTTTCTGTCATTTTTGAAACATGAGCACATATACCCTTTTGAGGATAATGACGGTATATGAAATCATCATATAAAATATCATATAATTCTTTCACCATTCGTGTTAATTTTTCGTTTTCTTTCAATATTGTGGGATGATGATGAATATGTGTTGAAATAAATGTAAAGAGAATTTCTAAGGCATGAAAGACTTCTTTTGAAAATTCTAAATATGGTTTATGATAACTATGAATAACCAAATCACCAATCAAACGATTAATAATGGCTTTATTATCTTTACCTAATACTTGAACCACTTCTAATGGTAAATCATCTATAGAAATAATACCTACCTTAATTGCATCTTCAATGTCTTTACCAACATATGAAATAACATCGGAAATACGAACAACACATCCTTCTAATGTCATTGGCAAAATCTTAAAAGAATAATCTTTCTCATGCCAACATTTTTCATATTCTTCCCAAAACTGTTCAATTGTTTTATGACTATCTGGTTTATATATAGGTGAAAGAATCTCACCATTATGGCATAAGATTCCATCTAAGACCTGTAAAGATACATTATATCCGATTCCATTTCTTTCTATAAACAGTAAATTTCTAACACTATTCGCATTATGCGTAAAATAGCCAAATCCTCTTTCTTCTAAACAATCATTAATAGCTTTTTCACCTACATGTCCATATGGCGCATGACCTAAATCATGTCCTAATGCAATAGCTTCAATTAAATCTAAATTCAGATTTAAACCTCTACCAATCTGTCTTGCTATACGTGATACCCACTGGACATGTAAAGAACGCTTAGTAATGTGAACATTACTAAAAAAGGATAATGCCTGTGTCTTGTCGACATAACGGCTATAACTTTTAGAATATAAAACACGATCAATATCTTCTTCAAAAGGCCAGCGAATATCAAATTCTTTGGCTTTCTTTTTTGTATTCTTCACTTTAATACAATCACTATTACATGTTGCATAAGGAGACAATCTTTCATCTGCTAATTTTGTTTCTCTTAAAGAATCATGAATAATTTGATCTTGAGCTTTCATGAAATCACATCCTTTTTCTTTTTTTATTTTTTATAGTATAATACTTATGGTGATTTGATGCAAAATAATATACAAAATAATTTAATTTCATGGTATAACCACAACCATCGCCAATTTCCATGGCGAGAAACCACAAATCCTTACTATATATGGATTAGTGAAATTATGTTACAACAAACAACAACCGAAGCAGTCATTCCCTATTATAAACGTTTTATTCAAACGTTTGATACTATTGATAAATTGGCTAGTGCCTCTTTAGAAGAAGTTTATAAATTATGGGAAGGTCTTGGTTATTATCGTCGAGCTAAACATATTCATGAAACTGCACAACTGATTTGCGAAAAATATGACGGACAGTTTCCTGACACCTATGAAGATATCTTAAAACTCAAAGGGATTGGTCCTTATACTGCTGGAGCTATTTGTTCTATTGCTTATGGATTGTCTACTCCTGCCATTGACGGCAATGTGTTAAGAATTATCTCACGATTATATGCCTTAACTGAAAATATTGCCTTACCAAAGGCCCAAAAGAATATTTTTCATATTGTGAACGATTTATTGATTGGTTATGATGCTTCTGCCTTTAATCAAGGTTTAATGGATCTTGGTGCCACTATTTGTCGTCCTTTAAATCCACAATGTGAAATTTGTCCTATTGCCCCCTTTTGTAAAGCCAGACAATCTGGACAACAGAAAGTATTACCTATTTCTATAAAAAATATCAAACATAAAGAACTCAATTACATAACTGGCATTATTACTTATCAAAATCAATATGTCATGATTCAAAATCCTGCCGGATTATTAGAAAATTTATATGGTTTTATTCAATACGAGTTGGAAAGCCCCTATCGCTTTATTGAAGAATTTGAAAAACAGTATCATATATCATTATCTCTTGTTTCATATCATGGTCAGGTTAAACATGTTTTTACGCATCGTACATGGCATATGCATATCTATCATTTTACAATTTCCAAACCATTGTCATCATTATATAGTTTAAATGATATTTCACAGCTTCCTGTTTCAACGGCACATTTAAAAGTTTTAAAGCATTATTTAAAAACAATCGAATAAGCAATAAAAAGTGGTACAATGTGTGAACCACTTTTTATTATAGGATAACTACTGATTTTCATCAGTATTTAATTGATATTTTCACTTTTTTCATCTTCTTCATAACGTTCTATAATTCTCTGCACAACAGGATGTCTAACAACATCTAAGGCTGTCAAATAGACAAAACGAATACCTTTGACATCTTTTAAAATATGCAAAGCTTTTTTCAATCCACTACCTACACCTTTTGGTAAGTCTATTTGCGTAATATCACCTGTAATGATCATCTTAGAACGGAAACCAAGTCTAGTTAAAAACATTTTCATCTGTGCATCAGTCGTATTTTGTGCTTCATCCAAAATCACATAGGCATCTTCCAAAGTACGTCCACGCATATAAGCAAGTGGTGCAATCTCAATAATGCCTTTTTCAATAAAGCGTTCTGTCTTTTCACGACCTAACATATCATATAAAGCATCGTAAAGAGGTCTTAAATATGGATCCACCTTTTCTTTTAAATCCCCTGGTAAAAATCCCAGACTCTCACCCGCCTCCACTGCCGGTCTTGTCAGAACAATTTTTTGAACTTCGTTATTCTTTAATGCCTGAACAGCAAAAACAACTGCCATATATGTTTTTCCTGTCCCTGCTGGACCAATCGCAAAAACAACATCATTACGCTTTAAAGCATTATAATATTCTTTCTGACCTAAAGTTTTTGGATAAATCAATTTTCCATTTGTTGTCCTTGCTATTTTTGTCTGATAAAGTTCATCAATCATATTCAACTGATGATTTTTAGCTAAATTCAAAGAATAGATAATATCACGTTGACTGATTGTTTTTCCTTGCTTAACTAAAGTCAGTAAAGTACGAATCATATCTTCAACTTCCTGATTTTTGATTTCTGTATCATTTAAAACAATCTCATCACCACGAACAATCATTTCACATTGCATGGCTTCTTCTAATAAATGTATATTTTCTTCCTGCTGACCTAAAAGTCTTGATATTTCATCCATTGTGCATGTTTCTAGCTTTAAGATTTTCTTCATTGTCTTCTCCTTTGACTGCAATATCTTCAATAAGAGTATAATGCATCTTTAACGTTATTTTACTACGTGTACTTGTCATTTGTAAAACATTTTCTTTATCAATAACAGCTTCTGTTGGTATCTGAGCACGAATATTTAATAAAAGCTGATAAAAGGCTTCTCCGTAATCTTGTTTTTTATTAGGCAGACTCGCTTCATACTGATGAAAAGTATAAGCATAAACATGCCCTTCTACCGGAATAATCTTTGTTTTATTTTGGGTTGAAATGATTGTGTTTTCAACAAGCAAATCACCTTTTTTAACATAATCATTTTTCTTGACAAGAATATGACCACTTTTAACATCTAACGATTGAATCATGCCATCTTCTTTGGCATATAAATTACGATAATCATCTTTTTTGACTGTTTCTTGTCGACGTTTCGTATATTCAATATGAAAAACACTACCTGTCTGATAGATATTCATATATTCAATTTTCTCTTTATATATATCTTTAAATTGCAGCAATAAATCATTTAATTTCTCATAGCTTTGAAGCGGTTTTAACAAATCTATATTTTCTTTTTGTAAAGTTTTCATCATGCTCTTATTGACCTCAGGTAATGTTCCTTCAATTTGGATATCAAAAATAAGATAAGATGAAACAAAAATACTGATGAAGAAAAAAAGCACTCCAATAAAATTTAAATGCTGTCGTGATAAGAAAAAGATATATTTCAATAAGCCAATGGTCTCAATATACTGATATGGATAATCCCATCTTTTTAAAATATATCTTTGATAAACAGGAAGATAAAATAGAAATTGAGAGTCCTTTTTTTGTAAATGTATTAATTTTAATTTTTTGTCTCTAGCATAAATCAATAATGAATAAATTAATGACTCATCTACACTATATTTATCATACCCTATTTTCATCATATTCAATCACTTTCACATGACCATGAAGTCGAATTTCCTTTTGATCATAATATTCAATCTGTAGATTTTCTCCTCTAATAATCAAATTGTAATCGGGCATCTGAATTTTAAAAAAATGTATATCCATCATCAAAACTTCATGATAATCATAAATACAAAGACGTTCCTTATCAATCATCAGCATGATACCACCTCAGTGGAATATATGATACAAAACAAAAAAGAAGAACCAAAAGTTCTTCTTATCTTTGTTTACCTTTATTTTTTCTAGCAGCTTCTGATTTCATTTTACGTTTTAAACCAGGCTTAACATAAAATTCTCTTTTACGAGCTTCTGCAAGGGTACCTGTTCTAGAAACTTGTCTTTTGAAACGACGTAATGCATCATCTAATGATTCATTTTCTCTTACTACAGTTTTTGCCATATTGAACTTCCCCCCTTTACTAATACCAAATACATGCGTTATTATACATTGATAATAACAGAAAATCAAGTTTTTTTATATAATTCCCACTTGATATTTTCATTTTTTTCATTTATTACTGTTTCATCAACGAAACTCCTGATGAAGTTCCAATACGTGTTGCTCCAGCATCAATCATATCTTGCATATCCTGATAAGTTTTCACTCCACCACTTGCTTTGACTTCACATTGTTCACCAACTGTCTGTTTCATCAATGCAACATCATGAACAGTGGCTCCTCCAGTTGAGAATCCTGTTGATGTTTTGACAAAAGTTGCTTTTGCTTTCATAGCCTGTTGACAAGCTAAAACTTTTTCTTCATCAGTTAATAAACAAGTTTCAATAATCACTTTTACACAACGTCCCTGGCTGGCATCAACAACAGCCTGAATATCTTTATATACAGTTTCAATATCACCAGCTTTTAACGCCCCAATATTAATAACCATATCAATTTCATCACTACCATTTTCAATAGCATTTTTTGCTTCAAATGCTTTCACTTCTGAAGTATTAGCTCCTAGTGGAAATCCAATAACTGTACAGATTTTCACATCGCAATCTGCTAAGTATTTTGCACAATAAGATACCCATACTGGATTAACACATACTGAAGCAAAATCATATTGTTTTGCTTCATCACACAAATGCGTAATTTCATCTTTTGTTGCATTCGCTTTTAATAATGTGTGATCAATAAATTTGTTCCATTTCTTTTCCATCATCTTCTTCTCCTTTAAAGATTTTATGAATTGCCTCTAAAGCAACATATTTATCTCCAGGATAAGGATCATTACCAATTGCAGAAGCCATAAATTGTTCATGTCCTTTCCCTAGAATCAAAATAATATCATCACGATTTGCAATTTCAATTGCCTGTTCAATAGCAATGCGACGATCTTCAATAATAACACTTACAGGTTTTTCAATATATTTTTGAATATCTAAGCAGATATCCTGAATATCTTCATCTCGATTATCTTCAGCCGTCAAAATAACCTGATCACAGTATTGATTCGCTAATTTCCCTATTTTTTGCCTTTTATTATAATTCTTCTTTCCTGGTGCTCCAAAAACAGCAATAATTCTTCCGTTTTTCTTCACTTGTTGAGCAAACTGAAATACCTTTTCATAACTTTTCGCATGTTGACAATAGTCCACAATAACATGGAAAGGATATGGATGACTTAATAATTCCATACGTCCATCAACACCTTGAATATGTTCAATCATATCAATAATTTGCATAATCGGCATTTCTAGCGCTAATAAAGATGTTACAACAGCCAGAATATTCGATATATTAAAACGAGCTAAAACAGGAACTGAGACATGATGTAATTCATCATGAACCTGTAAATCAAATTCACTATGATCAATAAATAACTCTATATTTCTAGCCATGACATCTGCTCTATGTTCAATACCATAAGTCAGAACATGACTTTTGATAGAGTCTTTGACAAGAGTGTAAAAGCGAACTTCATCTGTATTTAAAATAGCATAACCTTTTTCATCTAACAAGGAAAAAAGCTTAGCTTTAGAAGCCATCAGATTCTCTATCGTCCCATGAAAATCCAAATGTTCTTCATAAACATTTGTAAAAACAGCAATATCAAAATGAACACTATCAACTCTTTTCAAAGCCAAACCATGACTTGATACTTCTAATGTTACACCTTTAACATCTTTTTTCACCATATCATTTAAATGTCTTTGTAAAAAAATAGTTTCTGGTGTTGTATATGGGCACTGTTCAATAATACCTGCATATTCAATATTATTTGTCCCAATATATCCCATTTTTAAAAATTGTGATAAAGCATTTTTAATCATCAAGGCAACAATTGTTTTTCCACTTGAACCAGTTATACCAATCACCGTCATTTTATAACTAGGATGATCATAAAATAAATCAGCAACTCTGTTCAATTCATCTAAAACATTATCAACCTTGATATATAAAATATCCTTATGCTTAAATGTTAAAGGTTTAGAGTAAACAATGCATTTTGCCCCTTGAAATATAGCATCTTCAATATATTTATGTCCATCTACACTTAAACCATCAATACAAAAGAAAATAGAATCTCTTCCTACATAGCGTGAATCACTATGAATGGAACGAATCTTAAAATCTTCTTCAACATCAAATAATTCATTAATTTTCTTCACTCACAACACTTCCTATCAATTCTGTATCTTGACATTCTTCAATAAAAACAGGATAGATATGTCCTACTGAATCCAATGGTAACTTCGTTTTAACTTTCAAATAATTAGAAGCATGACCAATCATATAATCCCCATCAGCTTCTTCAATTAAAACATTCAAAGTCTGTCCAATCTGTTGGCTGGCAAACTCATGAAGGAGCTGATGCGATAAATCCATCAACGCTTTCACTCTTTGATGTTTAACATTTCCATCTACCTGATCTTTCATTTTGGCAGCCGGTGTCCCTTGACGAGGTGAATATGGGAAAACATGCAATTGGTTAAAATGCATGTCTTTAATCCACTGATATGTGGATTCAAAATCTTCATCAGTTTCACCAGGAAAACCAACAATAACATCAGTTGTTATAGATAAGGTTGGTAATTTTTCTTTTAATTCTTTCATCTTTGATGCAAATTCATCAGTCGTATAATGACGATTCATTTTTTTCAAGATTTTATCGCATCCAGACTGAATAGGAATATGAAGATGATCAACGATAATAGGTGATGTAGCAATCAGATCTATAATTTCATGAGTGATTTGACTCATTTCAATTGAAGAAATTCTTAATCGCTTTAAACCATTCACTTTTGTTGTTAAATCTACCAATAAGTCATAAAAGCTGTAATTATCAAAATCTTGTCCATATCCTGCCGTATGAATTCCTGTCAGAACAATTTCTACAAAACCATGATCAACTAATTTTTGAGCCTGTTTTAAAACGCTATCCTTATCTCTTGAACGAATACGTCCTCTCGCGTATGGGATAATGCAATATGTACAAAAATTATTACATCCATCCTGAATTTTCAAAAAGGCTCTTGTGTTTTTCGTAAATTCATCAATATCCAGATCTTCAAAACGAGATAATTTCATAACATCAGCAACATGAATAACAGTCTGATGCGTTTTTTGGTATTCTTCAACAAATTCCACAATTCGATTTCTAAACTGAGTTCCTAAAACAACTCCAACACCTTCAATTTTTCCAACTTCTTGGCTTGCAACCTGACTATAACATCCTACAACACATACTGTAGCTTGAGGATTTTGACGAATAGCTTTACGAATCATCTGACGAGATTTAGAATCTCCAGTGTTTGTAACAGTACATGTATTAATGACATAAACATCTGCCTGTTCTTTAAAATCTACACTTTCATATCCCGCATCACAAAAAAGCTTCAGCATCGCTTCTGATTCATAAGTATTCACTTTACAACCCAATGTTAAAAAAGCAACTTTTTTCATAAAAATCCTTTCTATTTATATTTTTTTATAATTTTTTTATAATTCTTTAAAGAAATATATTCTAAATCCTTCAATGTTTCTAAACAATCGAGATACAAATAATTTTCAATATCATATGCAATCTTTTGAATATCTTCAATACGAACTTCACATTGAGCTTTATCGTCTTGAATAATAACTTTATTCAAAAATTCATGATTATCTTTTTTAAAGATATAAATGGTTTTAAGCGGATCAAAATAAAAGCAAACATGTCTTTGATCTTCGTATACATTCTCCAAAGAAGAAAAACCTGTACGAAAGATAGAATAACCATACATATCAATTGGTGTATGAAGATTCACTTTAAAATTTTGTATATATTCACGATGTTGTTTTAATAGCAACATTTGATAATCATGAGTATAACGCTGATTGACAAATGGTTCTAAATAAGGAATATAAATCATGACTTGACTCTGTAAATCCTGGAAATGAGGAGCCGTTTCTAAAACTCCAGCAATATCATTATTAAACATCTTTTGTTTTTCATCATAATTTAAATAATCCAATAAATCATAATGTTGATTTAAAAATCCCTCATAAATATTTTCAATCTGATTTTGCGTTAATAAACCTCGATATATAATTTCATATGAAAGCAAATCAAAATCAGTCTTGATCTTTGAAGATAAGCCCATCTTTTCAAAAAAAGAACGATGACTTTCTATTTCTTGATATAATTGTGTTTTAGCAAGAGGAATTTCCACCCCTATTTTATTTAAACTTTCTATAAATCCCATGATGACATCAACTCCCTACTAAATCCAATAACACTTAACATATATAACGGGGCTGTTTCGCTACGTAAAATTCTTTTTCCTAACGAGCAGGCCTGAACACCTAGCTCTTTCATCTTTTGAATTTCACTTTCATCAAAACCACCTTCAGGTCCTACAATAATTGTTATAGTGTGATAATCTTTTTGAAGCGTTTTTGCTAAAAGTGATTTTTCACCATTTCTGCTTTCTTCTTCATAGGCAACTAAATTGACATCGCCTAAATATTTCTCTAACTGTGATATTTTCATAAGTGAAGTCAACTCAGGTATTGTCTGACGACAAGATTGTTCACTTGCCTCTTTTAAAATACGAGTATAACGTTCTCTTTTCTTTTCAAAAGATTTTTCATCCGTTTTAATAATACTTCTTTGTGATAGAAAAGGAACAATTCTATGAACACCTAATTCCGTAGCCTTTTGAAGAACCCATTCAAATTTATCATTTTTAGGTAAGCCATAGATTAAAGTCACTTCAACATCCAGTTCATTATTTTCTATGAGCTCTTCTTTTTGTTGAAGTATTCCTTTTTCAATATCTATAATTTCATATATATAAACATGATGATCTGGTAAAATACAAATCACTCGATCACCTTGATGATATCGCATGACACGTTGCATATGTTTATGATTATAAGGGTCAATATGTATGAATGATCCCTCTATATTTTGAGCATCTATAAAATATCTTTGCATAACTTCCTCCTTTGGCTATTCTATCACATTTTGTTGAATATAAAAAGAAAAAAAGATTAGTAAAGTCAATCCTCTACTAACCTTCTCACTCTTATGACTTTCTAATCATAAATTGTTGATTTTGATAATCAATCGTAATGTTATCATCTTTTTGAATAGAACCTTTAATCATTTCTTTGGCAACTAAAGTTTCAATATGTCCCTGAATGAAACGTTTAAGTGGTCTCGCTCCAAAAGTAGGATCAAAACCTTCTCTTGCGATTTCTTCTTTAGCCCCGTCACTCACTTGAACTGATATATTTTGTTGTTCTAGACGTTTAGAAAGCTGAGCAATAAATTTATCAATAATCTTATAAACAACTTGATTATCTAATGAATTGAACATGACAATTTCATCAATACGATTCAAGAATTCTGGTTTAAAATGAGCTTTTAATTCCATTTCAACTTCATGTCTTGTTTCTTCATTATTACCTTGTAATAAATATTGTGAGCCAATATTAGATGTCATAATAATGATTGTATTTTTGAAGCTAACAACATTGCCTTTAGAATCAGTAATACGACCATCATCTAAGACTTGAAGCAAAACATTAAAGACTTCAGGATGGGCTTTTTCAATTTCATCCAATAAAACAATGCTATAAGGCGCACGTCTAACAGCTTCCGTTAATTGGCCACCTTCTTCATATCCAACATAACCTGGAGGAGCTCCTAACAAACGAGAAACACTGAATTTTTCCATATATTCACTCATGTCAATACGGACAATATTCTTTTCACTATCGAATAATTGTTCTGCTAAACTCTTTGCAACTTCTGTTTTTCCTACTCCAGTTGGCCCAAGGAACATAAATGAACCAATTGGACGGTTTTCATCATTGATTCCAGCACGTGATCTTAAAATAGCATCACAGATTTTTTCAATCGCTTCATCCTGTCCAATAACTCTTTTTCTTAAAATATCATCAAGATGTAATAATTTTTCTCTTTCAGATTCCATCAATTTATGAATAGGAATACCTGTCCATCTAGCAATAACTTCACTGACTGTATCAACTGTTACTTTTTCCTGTAATAAAGCATCATCAGACTCTTGTGATTGATAATTAGCAATTTCTTTATTAATACGAGGTAATGTTTCATATTTGATTTTTGAAGCTTCTTCTAAATTACCTTCAGTTTCATATTTATCTTTAAGGGCTTCATATCTCACTTTTTGATCTTTTAATTCTTTAATATGATCTAAAGCTTTCTTTTCTTCTTTCCATTTATCTGTTAAACCTGTTACTTGTTCATCTAATGAAGCAATACGACTCTTAATTTCATCTAGACGTTTTTCATTATCTGCATTTTTATCTTCTTTTTCAATAGAAATACGTTCCATTTCCAAACGATTCTTTTCTCTTGTGATAACATCTAATTCTTCTGGTAAAGAATCAATTTCCATACGTACAGATGCACATGCTTCATCAATCAAATCAATAGCCTTATCTGGCAAGAAACGATCAGTAATATAACGTTCACTCATATTCACAGCTGCCACAATGGCACTATCTGTAATCTGAACACCATGATGAGATTCAAAGCTATCTTTTAAACCACGTAAAATCGCAATTGTATCGTCACTATCTGGTTCATCAACTTGAACTTTTTGGAAACGTCTTTCTAAAGCAGCATCTTTTTCAATGTACATACGATACTCATCTAGCGTTGTTGCTCCAATACAGTGAAGTTCACCACGTGCTAACATTGGTTTTAATAAGTTAGCTGCATCCATAGCACCATCTGTTTTTCCAGCTCCAACAAGCTGATGAATCTCATCAATGAATAAAATGATATTTCCTTCAGATTTTTTAATTTCATTTAATACAGCTTTTAATCTTTCTTCAAATTCACCACGATATTTAGCACCTGCTACCAAAGCTCCTAAATCAAGTTCATAAAGAGTCTTATTTTGCAAGCTGACAGGCACGTCATTTTTAAAAATACGCCATGCCAATCCTTCAACAATAGCAGTCTTTCCAACACCTGGTTCACCTATCAAAATAGGATTATTTTTTGTTTTACGTGATAAGATTTGAATAACACGTCTAATTTCTTCATCACGACCAATAACAGGATCTAATTTTCCATCCTTAACATCTTGAATAAGATCTCTACCATATTTTGTTAAAACTTCATATTGATTTTCTGGTTGTGGATTATTAACCATATTTCCACCTCGCATTTCCTGAATAATCTTTTCTAATTCTTTTTTATTTAAATGATATTGTCTAATCAAATCTTGAATAAATGTTGATTGCACTTCAAACATTGCCATAATCAAATGTTCAACACTTGTATATTCATCTTTATAATCACTCATCACTTTTTGAGCCTTTATTAACAATTGATTCAAATCATATGATATTCTTAATTGACTTTCATCAACACCATTGACTCTTGGTTTTTGTTGTTGTTTATTTCTTAAAAATGTTTCTAACTGTTGAATATTGACATTTGCTTTTGATAGCACACGATATAAAATACCACTTGTATCTTCCAATAATGCTAATAAAAAATCTTCAACATCAACAACCTGACAAGACATTCCTAAAGTCTGTTGCATGGCCTTTTGCATAGCTTCCTGCATAGCTGTTGTCCATTTTTCTATATTCATCTTCATCACTCCTTTAGCACTCATTATACCCAAGTGCTAATTATAGTATACCATGTTTTTTAGCACTGTCAACCCCGAAGTGCTAAAATGTTTATTAAAATTCAAATATTGTTTTTATAATGAATAACCTAGCTTATTCAAATAAAAAATCTTTAGGATTTCTCCTAAAGATCATATTTTTTTAAAATACCCACACCAATTGGATATGGTCCCGTATGCACACCAATTGTAGCGCCAATTTGTTGAATTAAAATAGGTTCATGGAAGTCTGGATAAGCTTGTAACATCACCTCTTGCAAGCTTTCTTTAAACTTTTCTCCTTCTTGTTGATCATAGCCATACCCAACACAAAAACGATAATCATTTGGTGAAAGCTGGTTATCTTTAAAATATTTTACAGTATGGTCAAGAACTTTCTTTTTAGATTTTTCACGTCCACGTGTAACACCCATTGCAAATATTTCACCATCATGAAGTACAATTAAAGGTCTAATTCCTAATGTTTTCGCTGCAACTCCAGCAACTTTACCAATTCGTCCACCATGAATGAGATATTCAAAATTTCCAACCGTAAAGAAAATACGTCCTGACGATTTGATATTTTCAATTTTTTGAATCACTTCGTCATATTGATAGCCAGCTTCTTTCATTTGGGCAGCCTCAATAACCAGTAAACCTTGTAAAACAGTATTCACAGTAGCATCAATAATCATAATTTGACGTTCAGGATATTTTTCCTCTAATATCATTTTCGCATTCATGGCACTGTTATAGGAACCAGAAAATTTAGTCGTAATACATATACATATAATATCTTCCTGATTTTCCAGGATAGGTGTAAAAGTTTTTATATAATCTTCAATAGAAGGCATCGAAGTTTTAGGAAAAACATCTTTATGATCAACCATAAATTGATAAAATTCATGCACTTCTAAATCTTCTTTTTCTTTTTGATAGTGTTCATTATCTGTTGTTATATAAAATGGAACAACATGAATATGAAACTGATTCATCAATGACTGATCTAAATCACATGAACCATCTGAAACTATCTGATACATTCTTATTCCTCTTTTCCATTATGATATTGATTGAATACAGAGTACAGGTTGTGAATTTTCCACAATCGCATATTCTTCATTCATTTGATTGGATACACACAGAGGATCATTTCTTTTTAAGATGTAATGATCCAATGGATAATGACAATCTTTTAATGTCACGACGCTCTCATCAAAAGCAAATATTGAAAAATAATGATATTGATCTTTAGCAAGATAATGTTGACCTGGTTTTAAAACAAATATCTTGTTCCATTCATCATAGATCGTGATAGAGATATCCTGATATTTTTCTAACAAACATAGTACTGCCATAAAATGATCAATACGGCGATGTGTCACACCATATAAATCAATGGCATCATAACCCTTTTGAATAGCATATTGTATTGCCAATGCTGTATCAGTGTCATCTTTAATACTCGAATAACGCTGAATATTGATATCTTGAAGAATCTGCTCATTTTCAATAGAATCCATATCTCCAATAGCTATCACAGGTGTAATTCCCTGCTGGTATAAATGATAAACACCCTGATCGACACCAATATATTCAATTGTTGAATCTTTCACAGATCCAACATTGATTCCACTATAAATGCCTATTTTCATTTTAAAGAATCAATAGCTTCCTTTCTATTTTCAGCATTAAAAACATAACTTCCAGCAACCAGCACATCCACACCTGCTTCTCGACATAATTGACCTGTCGTAGCATTAATGCCACCATCCACTTCAATCAAATAATGACGATTCTGTTTTAACTGACAAAGTTCCTGTATCTTAGAAAGCGCCTGCTCTTGAAACGTTTGTCCGCCAAATCCAGGTTCAACACTCATAACTAATACTAAATCAAGATCATCTAAATATTGTTGAATTGATGAAATAGGTGTGTTTGGCTTTACACTTAGTCCTACATGTACGCCTTGATCATGAACATACTGTATAAATGTTTTCACTTCCTGTTCGTGATGAAAAGCCTCAATATGCGCTGTTATTAATGAAGCATGTGATTTTATAAATGCATCTACATATTGCATTGGTTTTTCAATCATTAAATGAACATCAAGATATAAGTCACTCACTTTTGCAATATCATTTAAAATACTATAACCAAATGAAATATTAGGTACAAAATGTCCATCCATTACATCATAATGAATCCAGTCTGCCCCACATTCACGAATAGAATCCAAATCTTTCTTGAGCTCAGCAAAATTAGCTGATAAAACTGACGGTGCAACTTTAACCATATTTTTTCTCCTTCAATAACTTGCTTTCTTTTAAAAACATTAAATAATGTTCATATCTTTGAGATGATATTTCCCCTTGTTCAACAGCATTTTTCACTGCACAATGTGGTTCACTTTCATGTAAACATCCTCTAAACTTGCATTGTTTAGAAAATTCATGAAAGTCATGATAACTTATGGCCAGATCCACTGGTTCAATATTTAATTCCAACGATGAAAAACCTGGTGTATCTGCAACATAACCACCATACATCTCAATAAGTTCAACATGTCTGGTTGTATGTTTTCCACGTCCTAAAGCTTTTGAAATTTCATTTGTATCAATCTGCAAATGAATATCCAAAGCATTTAATAAACTTGATTTTCCAACACCACTTTGTCCAGTAACAACTGTTACTTTATCTTTAAAAATATTCTTAACAGCCTCTATCCCCTGTTCTTGTTTAGAACTCACATATAGAACCTGATATCCTGCATCTTCATAAGGTTTCATTTGATGATATATCAAACTTGAATCCACAAGATCCATTTTTGATATACAAATAATCGGTTGAATCTGAAGATGTTCAATTAAAATCAAAAAACGATCTAACAGTAATAAATTCATATCTGGTTCTTTAGCAGAAAAAACAAGTAAAGCCTGATCGACATTACAGATTGGAGGTCGAATAAGACTGTTCTTTCTTGGTAACAGGGATAAAATGTATCCTTCAGTTTGATTTTCAATAGAGAATTCACAATAATCTCCAACCAATGGTTTTAAAGAATCTTTTCTAAATTTCCCACGGGCACGACATTGATAAACTTGTCCCTGTGACTTGACATAATAGAATCCTGCCAAAGCTTTAATAATTTGTCCTTTTTGCATTGTTTTTCTCTACCTCATTGTTGTCCTGTTATCTGATTTGTTCCTGTTACTTGTGAAGAAGACGGAGTATCAGTACTTGGTGTCGTTGTATTATTATTTTCGTTTTCTGCAGGAGTTTCAGGAGTTTCAGGAATTTCTGGTTTTTTATCATAATAATACAAAACAATTTTTTCACCTTTTTTATAAACTGTTGTAAAAGCAGCAAGTGACTGTTCTTCTACAACATTGATTTTCATAGTTTTAATCTCTTCGACTGATGTTGGTGGTTCTAATACACTTAGCTCTACAGTAAATCCTGCTTCTGTCAAAATGCTTTTAGCTTTTTGAATATCTTGACCATAAACATTTGGAACCTCAGCACTGTATCCTTGTGAAACTGTCAATGTTATTGTTTTATTGTTACTATTTGGATCAATTTTCTCTCCTGCATCCAAAGATTGTTCTAAAATAGTTCCTTTTGAAGCTTCATCAATTCTATCTTCTTTATTGACTTTAAAGCCTAATTCCTCAAGTTGATCTGCAATAGTATCATAATCTTTACCGACATAATCTTCAATGACGATATATTGTCCAGAAGAAACAACCAAATGAACCTCATCACCTTTTTTAACATTTGCTTTTGCAAGAGGATCACTTTCAATCACTTTTCCTTCTTCAACATCATCGCTCAATTCATAAGTGACATGACCTTTAACTTCCAAACCTCTATCTTCTAACAAAGTGATAGCTTCAGCTTCTGTCAAATTCACTACATCAGGCATTTCAAATGATTGTGAAGGTCGAAAAAGCAGAAAATAGACTGCAATTAAAATTGCTAATGCTGCGACAACACTACCACCAATAATCATCAGCATCTTTTTATGTGAACGTTTTGTTTCTTCTTCTGTTTCTTCTTCAATTGGTAAATGTGTCTGCGACTGTGTAAAAAAGTCTTTATCTTCAGCAACAATTGTTGCTAATTCATCATCTTCCTCATAATCAAATGTTATTTTTTCATCATTGATATGGGCTGCTTCCAAACAATGATTCAAATCTTCCAACATTTCAGAAGCACTTGCATAACGATCTTTTATATTTTTAGCAGTTGCCTTAATAATAATATTTTCAACCGATTGAGGGATAGATGGATTAAAAGCACAAACAGAAGGGATTTCATCACGCATATGTTTTAAAGCAATATTAACTGGAGATTCCCCATTAAATGGAACTTCACCACGAAGCAACTCATAAAAGACAATTCCTAAAGCATAAATATCACTTTGTGCAGTTGCTTTCTCTCCACGGGCAATTTCAGGTGCCAAATAATGTAAAGAACCCATAATTGTATCTGTTTGTGTCACCTGTGATAATGATTGAATAGATGCAATTCCAAAATCACCAATTTTGACAACCCCACTATCAGTAACCATAATATTTTGAGGTTTTAAATCACGATGTATAATACCAATAGAATGTGCTTTAGCAGTAGCACTAACAACCTGCTTCATAACATCAACAGCTTCTACATAATGTAAAGCACCACGTTTATGAATCAATTCTTTTAAAGTTTGACCTGGTACATATTCCATGACAATATAATAGTCATCTTTTTCATCACCAACATCATAAATTTCAACAATATTTTTATGTGACAAAGCCGCAGCCGCACTGGCTTCACGATGAAAACGTGTCACATAAACCGGATCCCCAGTTAATGATGAACGCATAATTTTAACAGCCACTGTTCTTTTTAAAATTAAATCTTCAGCCTCATAAACATCAGCCATTCCACCTTGTCCAATTAATCTTTTCAATTGATAACGTCCAGCAATCGTTTTATTGATTGAACTCATAAATTAACAACTCCTTTTGTCAAAATAAGTGCAAAACTGATATTGTCTTGCCCACCATATGTATTGGCAGCATCCATCAACTGACTAGCCCTCGTTTCAATATCTTCCTGAGCATGCAAAATATTCATCATCTGTTCATCACTCAGTGAATTATATAACCCATCTGAACAGACCAATAAAAATCCATCATTGATTTGTTTTTCAAGAAAAGAAGGATTCAATGAATCGCTGACTCCTACAGCCTGTAATAAGATATTCTTTTGAGGATGAAATCTTGCTTCAGCTTGTGAAATTGTCCCCGAATCAACAAGAACATTCACCAAAGTATCATCTCTTGTTAATTGAATAAATTCATCAGTAACCCAATAAACTCTCGAATCACCAACATGAGAAATATAAATATTGTCATGAATACATAAAACAAGAACTATTGTTGTTCCCATACCTTCAAATTCTTGAGATTCATGGCTTTTTGATTCAACAATCATATGAGCATGTTGAATAGCTGATAAAATCCAATCATGAATTTGACTTGTATCAGTTAAAGACTCTTGTTGCTGATAATTTTCAATAATATCATCGCAAGCCATTTGTGAAGCAATTTCACCTGCGTTATGTCCACCCATTCCATCACATAAAACAACCAAACATTCATGATCACTTTTTTGATAGCAACGGACATAATCCTGATTCACTTTTCTCATGCGTCCAATATCACTTTTCATGATGACTTGCATGTTGTTCACCTACCTTCATGGCACGCAGTTGGCCACATGCCCCATCTATATCACGTCCATGTTCTTTACGTAAAGTTACATTCATTTTTAGACGCAATAACTCACTTTTAAATGCCTCAACAGTTCCTTTATCTGACTGTTGATATCCATGTTCATCAACAGCATTATAAGGAATTAAATTGACATAGGCATTAAGCCCTCTGATGTAATGAGCTAACTGTCTGGCATGTTTTAATTCATCATTAACTCCCTTTAAAAGAATATATTCAAAAGTCACACGACGATTCGTCTGTTGAATATAATTTTCAATAGATTGTCGTAACTGTTCCATTGGATAACGCTTATTGATGGGCATTAATTGATCCCTAATTTCATTATTTGGTGCATGTAAAGAAATAGCTAAATTGCTTTGAATTCCTTCACTGGCATAACGTTCAATCTGATGACATAAACCACAAGTAGAAATTGTGATATGTCTAGCACCAATAGCCAAACCTTTAGGATGATTAATAATACGAACAAAATCCATGACAGCATCATAGTTATCAAAAGGTTCTCCCGTTCCCATGACAACGACATGACTGATTCTTTCCTGTGTATCTTGCATAACTGTCAGTACTTGATTGACCATTTCTCCAGCAGTCAGGTTTCTTTGTTTTTTTAATAAACCACTGGCACAAAAACGGCATCCCATATTGCACCCCAACTGACTTGTGACACATAAACTTCTTCCATAATCATGAACCATTAATACCGTTTCAATAAAACCTCCATCTTCCAGTTGAAGAAGATATTTAATTGTTCCATCTTGAGAAACCTGTTTTGTTTCAATTTTCATTGGTCCAATCTGATAGATTTGAGATAATTTTTCTCTTAAATCTAATGATAAGTTATTCATCTGTTCAAACGATTGTACATTTTGACGATATAGCCACTCAAAGACTTGTGTAGCTCTAAATTTCTTTTCTCCAAGTTCTTTAAATTCTTCAATCATCTGTTCTTGTGTATAATCATAAATTGATTTCATATTTTCATTCCTTTTCTAATAGACACATATAAAAACCATCACTATGATACTGATATGGTAAAATTGTTAATTCTTTTCTTTTCTTCATATCAGGATACTTTGTCATGAATTTTTCTATTTGTTTTTCATTTTCTTTTTTATTGAGTGTACATGTACTATATACAATATTACCACCTTTTTTCAATAAAAAATATGCATTTTCTAATAATTTTTCTTGTATAGCTATCATTTCATCCATTGCCGAACTCTCATGATACTTAATTTCAGGTTTTCTGGCAAGAACTCCCAATCCACTACACGGTGCATCACATAGAATTTTATCAAAAGACTCAGATGGATACACATCTTTAAGCAAAGTAGAGTCACCTACATGTGTATGCACATTTTTAACTTTAAGGCGTTGTATTTGCTGTTGAACCAGATCTATTTTATGCGCATATAAATCATAAGCTTCAATTGATCCCTGATTATTCATAAGCATCGCTAAATGCGTTGTCTTGCTGCCAGGCGCACAACACATATCTAAAACATAATCACTTGCTTGAGGATTCAATAACCTGGCTACAAGTTGACTAGATTCATCCTGGATTGTCACATACCCCTTTATGAAAGCTTCATCAGAAGCAATATGATGTCCTGAATAATAAAGACCATCAGGTGACAGTTTTGCTTCTTGCCACTTTGAATCTTTCAACAAAGCCTCTTTTGAAGTAAGCAATGTATTCACTCTCGCACAATGATGAGGCACTTCTAAAAAAGCATGACAAATACGATTTGTTTCTTCATAGCCATATTGTTTATCAAACATTTTTACCAGCCATAATGGATGACTTGTTGCAATGGATATTCTTTCTAATGGTGGCAAATCATCCAACTGATAAGATGATTGAAAAGTCTTTTGTAAAATAGCATGAATAAAACGTGCAGTTTTCATTCCTTTTTTCTTTTTGGATAATTCTACAGCTTCATTAATAATAGCATAATCTGGAATAGAATCCATCATTTCATGCTGATAAAGACTCATCAGTAAAAGCATCTTTTCATATGTTTTAACACGCATATGAAGATGTGGCTTTAATATATATTCCAATAACAACATATTTTGAACTGTTCCATAAACAACTCTTGTGATAAAATCTTTTTGTTGTCGTGTTAAATCATAACGATTAAAATAGGCATTAATGGTTAGATTTAAATAACTTTTATCTTGTTTAAATTTTAATAATATTTCTAATGCTATCTGTCTTTCCATAATTATATTTGTGAGTATGGATTAAAATCACAAACGATCCTTACCTTTCCTTTCTGTTGTTTATTATAATAATCATTCATAACGCATAAAGCCTCATAAATATCTTGTGAATGTAAAAATTTAACAAGTATACGTTCTCGATAAATATCCTGCATTTTATAGATTGCACTTCTAGCCGGACCTAAAATAACGGTTTGTTGACTATGTGCCAATAAATAATTTTTAACATCTATCGCAACACTATGTATAAGTTCCTCATGAGGCGATTGAATCAAAATGCTGACCATATGGCAATATGGCGGATATTTGGCTTTTTGACGATATTGCATTTCCTGGTGAAAGAAAGCAATATAATCATGTTTGGCAGCACAAGTAATGGCATAATGTTCTGGATTATATGTTTGAATAATAACATGTCCTTGTTTTTGCCCTCTTCCACTTCGCCCAGATACCTGACACAAAAGCTGAAAAGTTCTCTCACTGGCACGAAAATCTGGAATATTCAAACTCAAATCAGCATTTAAAACACCAACAAATGTGACATCTTCAAAATCCAATCCTTTCGCAATCATTTGTGTGCCTAACAAAATATTTCCTTCCTTATTTCTGAATCTTTCAAGTAATTTCAAATGCCCATTTTTTTGACGGGTTGTATCCACATCATAACGAATCACTTTAGCTCCACAAAAAATCTTCTCTATTTCCTCTTCAATTTTCTGCGTTCCATAACCTACACTCTTTAAATGCGTTGAACCACAGTGAGGACAAACATGAGGATAATCTATCATATATTCACAATAATGACATTTTAATTTATGCTCACTGCGATGATCAGTTAAAGTGACATCACAGTGCGGGCATTTTAATACTTCTCCACAATCCTGACATTGTACATAAGAAGCATAACCTCTTTTATTTAATAACAAAATAACCTGTTCACCTTTATCAATTGTCTGTTGAATACTTTGTTTCATTTTTCTGGAAAATAATGAATAATTACGCTGACGTGTTTCTTGAATCATATCCACTATTTCTACTTGTGGTAATGGTTTTTGATTAATACGCTCAGGTAATTCATATAAATCATAAACTCCTTTTAAAGCTCTGGCATAGCTTTCCAAGGATGGAGTTGCACTTCCCAAAACAACACTGGCATGATGCGTTTTCGCACGCATTTTAGCAATTTGTGAGGTTAAATAACGCGGCTTTGCTTCTTGTTTATAACTGGCATCATGCTCTTCATCTAGAATAATTATGCCTATATTTTCTAATGGAGCAAAAACTGCAGATCTGGCGCCCACAACTATTTTAACTTCCTGACGTTTGATGCGACGATACTCATCATATTTTTCACCTTGTGATAAACGGGAATGCAAAATCGCAACCTGATTACCAAAACGTTGTCTAAAAACTTCTACCATCATAGGCGTTAATGAAATTTCTGGAACCAGCATCATAACAGACTTATTTTGTTGAATATAATGAGCAGCTAAAGCTAAATAAACTTCTGTTTTCCCAGATCCTGTAACACCGTGTAATAAAGCAACTCTCCCTTGATGAGCCAAAATCCCATCCACAACTTTTTGTTGCTGTGTTGTTAATTGAATATGTTTTGATTGATGTTCAATTGAAAATGGCTGACGATAAACTTCTTTTTCAACAATTTCAATACATCCCTGTTTTTTTAAATTATCAAGCAAAGCTCGACTGTATGGAATATCCTTAACAGGAATATCTGGATGTTCTTGTAAAAAAGCCATACATTCCTGTTGTTTGATTGTTTTGGCATAAGTTCCTTCAACAAGGTGAACAACCTGTTGTGTTTTGATACCTACTGTTTGGTGAGTACTCGGTTTTAATTGCGTTGGCAACATCGCCTGCAAACATGATATACGTGGGGATAATGTCATACGTGATAACTGATTAGCCAATGTCTGTAACTCTTCATTTAGTAACGGTTCTTCATCAATAACATCTAAAATATATTGATAGCGAAAACCAGCACGTTGTTCTAATTCTGACTTTGAAAAATGTGTTTCTTCAACATTTTCAACATAACCAATAATTTTTTGATAACCGAAACGAATCCATACACGTACACCTACAAGCAATGATTTTTCACTCAAATAATCAAATGTTGTATCCAGTGCATGTACAGGATGTTCAACTAACACTTTGACAATATACATATCCTCACCTGCCTATTGCACTATTCTATCATAAATTTACTTTTTTTAAAATAATTCCAAGTTCTTTTTCATTTATAAAGGACAGTCTTCATGACTGTCCTATTGATTTCCATTTTGATATCTCTCTTCTCCCCACCATAAAGGCAAAAGTTCCTTTAAAGTCACAGTTTCTCTCGTATCAAAATCGACCATAATTTCCATATCCTGATTTTTTTCATTCAATTGCATAAAAAACTCACGACAAGCTCCACAAGGCATCCCACTCCCGCCTCCATATGGAGGACAATCACGAAAAGCAATCATTCTTTTCACAATAGTCTGTTGACTTTGCATATACATATTCAATGCTGCAACTCTTTCAGCACATAAATCTAACACTCCACTACAGCTTTCTATACAAAATCCAGTATATATTTCACCATTTTCACTTTCCAAAGCACAAACGACATGATGTGCATAAATAAATGGTGAAACTTCATGAGGTTGATATTGTTCCTTAGCTTTCAAATACATTTTTTCCCAGATATCCATAATTTACAGTTCCTCCATCTCTTTTAAATCATCATCACAGACATACGCTTCCACATAACCACATTTTTTACAAATATATTGTTCAACCTTTAGCTTACGATCATCAACAACAATATCCTGATAAGCATTACGTCTGAAAACCCCTTTAGCTGGAACATAAAGAATATTCTGACTTTGACACTTAGGACAACACTGATTCTTTTTCATAAGATACCTCCTATACATTCTTAAATATATCATGTCATAAAAATGAAAACCCTGTCAATTCTTTTCTCAAACAAAAAAACACCATAAGGTGCTTTATAAATTTTCTTTAATAATTTTAGCAATTTTTTCTTTTGCAGCAACAACATCATCATTTTCAACAACATACTTATATTCGTCTTTTGTTGCAATTTCTTTTCTTGCTTTTGCAAGTCTTTCTTGAACGATACTTTCTTCTTCAGTACGACGTCCACGAATACGACGTTCCAATTCTTCAAGTGATGGGGGTACTAAGAAAATGGTTAAAGCATGAGGACATTTTGCCATCACCTGCAAAGCACCCTGAACTTCAATTTCCAATACAACGTTTTTCCCTTCACTTAATAATTGATCAACATAAAATTGAGGTGTCCCATAATAGTTTCCAACAAACTGAGCATATTCAAGCAATTCACCTTTTTCAATTTTCTCTTTGAATTCTTCTTCACTCACAAAGAAATAATCAATTCCCTCTTTTTCAGTTGGACGAGGTTTTCTTGTTGTCATAGATATAGAATAAGCTAAATTTAAACTCTCATCTTTAAAAAGTTCCTGACGAACTGTTCCTTTCCCAACACCACTTGGACCACTTAGAATGATTAAAAGCCCCTTTTTCAATCTCTCCACCACCTTTTGAAACAATGTTACATGAATGAAACATTAATGTCAATTCTTTTTGAAATATGTTATACTATTTATCGGTGATGAAATATGGCTTATGACGGAATTATGCTATCTCGTGTTGTAGAACAACTACAAAATCAATTAACACGAGGAAAAATTAATAAAATCTATCAAATTTCTCAATATGAACTTTTATTTCATATTCGTTCACAAAGAGAAAATTTCAAATTATTGATTTCAATACATCCTGTATATGCAAGAATTCAATTAACCCAATTATCTTATCCAACTCCAGCCAGCCCTAATGCTTTAACAATGCTTTTGAGAAAGCATCTGGAAGGAGCTTATATTGAAAAGATTTCTCAGATTCAACTCGATCGTATTGTAGATATTGAACTGATTGGTGTAAATGAACTCAAAGATACTGTCAAATATCAGCTCTATCTAGAAATCATGGGTAAACATTCTAATGCAATCTTGACATATGACAACAATAAAATCATTGATTGTTTAAAACGTGTTTCTCCCGCTATGAGTGCTCGTATTTTACAGCCAGGAGCAACTTATAATCAACCCCCTTTAATTGAAAAGAAAAATCCTTTTACAAGTGAATGGATGGAAACAGATAATCTGACAAAAACTTATCAAGGGTTTTCTCCTGAACTCTCAAAAGAAGTTCTTTATCGTATCCATCATGGAGAAACTTTTCAAGACATTATTCAATTATTACGACACTCACAAAATATCTATATCCACAAATATCAAGATAAGGAATATTTTCATATTATTCCTTTAACGCATCTACAGTGTAACGGAGAAATATATCCTCTATTTGATGGTTTAGATAAACACTATGATTTAATTGATGAAAAAGATCGTATCAAGCAACAGACATCTGATTTAGCAAAATTTATTCAAAATGAATATCAAAGAAACATCAATAAACTTAATAAATTAAAACAAACTCTTTTTGAATCACAAAACAGTGATGATTTACGCATTAAAGGTGATCTTTTATTTGCTAATCTCCATTTGATTTCTAAAGGACAAAAAGAAGTTACTGTTGAAAATTATTATGATGGTAGTATGATGACTATCGCTTTAGATGAAAGATATGATGGTAAAACAAATGCAAATAAGTATTATGCAAAATATCAAAAAGCCAAAAAAGCTTTAACGCACCTTCAAGAACAGATAAATATTGTCGAAAATGAAATCCTTTATTTTGATAGTCTTATCACACTGATGGAAAATGCTTCCTATTATGATGCATTAGAAATGAAAGAAGAATTAGAAAATTTAGGTTATTTGAAAAAGAAAAAAACCAAACAGGTGCATCGACCAAAAAAATTGCATATTGAACAATATCTTACTAAAGACAATATACAAATCTATGTAGGTAAGAATAACCTGCAAAACGATTATCTTACCTTTAAGATGGCTTCTAAAAATGATATGTGGTTTCATGTCAAGGACATGCCTGGAAGCCATGTCATTGTGCATAGTCAGAATCTAGATGAATATACCATTCGTTTAGCAAGTCAAATAGCTGCTTATTTTTCCAAAGGTAAACACAGTTCTTCAGTTCCTGTCAATTATACCTTGGTTAAAACGCTAAAAAAGCCACAGGGTGCTAAACCGGGACAAGTGATACTTTCACATTACTCAACGATTTACATTGATCCTGATGAAACTATTTTTAACGACATGAGAAAGGTGAATTCATAGAGTTCATATTTGGAGCATTGACAAATGTTTGCTCATAAACAGGATAAAATACTGGATAATACATGCAATGGTTGACACGACGACATTCAATTGGACAAATCACAGGCTGAGCAACAGGTGTAATTTGATTTGTCACACAAACTCTTCTAGGAGCTACTAAAGGTTGTGGACGTGGACAACCATTGATACTTCCAAAATTCATTTGTTGTCCTTGACATGAACATGAATTCATATTTTGACAACCACAAGATTGTTGAAACATAATTAATCCCTCCTTCACTTTAATGTATGTTATATTTTTAAAAGAGGTAGGGCAAATGAAAGGAGTTTTATAATGAAATTCATCAAATGGGATTGTTTTCATGAAATTGAAGCTTATACAACATGCAGTTATTGTAACGGAGAGCTCATGAATATGAGTTTCAATGGTATTGATGATCAACAGGTTTTAAAGAATCGAGAAAAATTAGCTCAAACTTTGCATACTGATTTAAATCATATGGTTGCAACACATCAACGACATACCACAAACTTTCTAAAAGTTCAACTTCAAGATGGAGGTAGAGGTATGTGGAGTCAAGAGGATGCATTTGACAATTATGATGCTTTGTATACACGTGATCGCCATTTATGGCTTTGGTCTTTTCATGCTGATTGCTGTCCTGTTTTATTATATTGCAGAGATCAGAAAATTGTTGCCGCTATTCATAGTGGATGGAAAGGAACCGTAAATGAAATAGTTGGAAAAGTCACAAAACATTTAATAACTCATGAAAATTGTAATCCTCAAATGATCTATGCCTATATTGGACCATCCATTGAACAAAGAAATTTTGAAGCAAAAGATGATATTATTGATTTGGTTAGACAAATGTCTTTTGATACACATGATTTTTATATTCAAAAAGAAGATGGAGCTTATTTATTGAATAGTAAAGGTTTAATTCAACAACAATTGCTTAATCTTCAAGTGCCGCAAAAAAATATAACCATTTCTCCATACTGTACAATTGAAAATGAGGACCTCTTTTTCTCCTATCGAAGAAATAAAAGTCCTCATCGCAATATTACATTAATTTCTATGAAGTAACCTCCGGGTTACTTTTTATCATATTATTCATAGCTTTTGGAATAAATTCAATTAACTTTGACGGAATCACAGTATAGGCTTCTTTAGCCAAAAGATCACCAGTATATCCATGTATGAAAACACCCAACATTGCAGCCTGTAAGGCAGGATAACCTTGTCCTACAAAACTTGTAATTATTCCAGCTAAAACATCGCCCATTCCTCCAGTTGCCATAGCTTTATTTCCTGCACGAATACGATATGATTCCTGACCATTTGTCACTATGGTATAAGGTCCTTTTAATACCAAAACAACATGGTGCTCTTTTGCAAAATCTTGTGCAACCAATAACATATCATCCTGACTGTCGAATGGACATAAACGCTGAAATTCACCTAAATGTGGAGTCAAAATAATATCTCGATTTTGCTGTTTTAATAAATCAGTATGTGCTGATAAAATCGTTAAAGCATCCCCATCTATAACGAGAGGTTGTTTTGTTTTTTCTAAAACATCAATAACATAACGATAACTATCTAAGCTTTGACCTAGTCCACATCCAATTAATATAGCATCATATCGAAGGAAATCTTCTTTCTGTAAAATAGGAGGCCTTAAAACTGCAGTTGCTTCAGGGCAGAACTGAGTTAATGCATGTATAACTTCCTGATCACTCATAACTGTCGTAATTCCACTACCACTATAAACACAACCTTTTGCACTTAACAGAGCTGCTCCTTTATATTCAATGCATCCTGTAATAAGGCAAGTATGTCCATATGTGCCTTTATATCCATCAAAAATTCTTTCTTTTAAAAGTGGAAACATCATTTTATCATCTGCCATCTGATACAATCCAGCTTCTTCACTCACATCATCAACATCTAGTTTTTCAACAATAACTTTTCCTGTAAAGAAATAACTATCAGGATTAAGAAATCCATTTTTCATAGCACTCAAAGTAATTGTTGAAGTTGCATAAATGACGCTTTGATATGGTTTTCCTGAATCACATTGAAGACCTGTAGGAATATCTACAGCAATGACTTCCTGATCATAGAGTTGATTAATACTTTCAATAACACTTTGATAAATACCTCGTGGTGAGCTATTCAACCCAAAGCCAAATATTGCATCAACAATTGTATCACAAGCCGTCATATAACCAATCAATTCTTCTAAATTATCCTGTTGAAATAAATAAACAGGAAGAGACAAATCATAACATTTCTGCAAATAATAAGCATTGGCTTTTGAAAGATGATTCGTGTTTTCAAATATAAAAACTTGTACATTCTTTTTCTGTTGATAAAGTTTAATAGCCAGAGAAAGCCCATCTGCACCATTATTACCTGGCCCACAAACAATACTAAATGATTCACCATGGATATGTTTCAACAAACAATCACTTGCTTTATCAACCAATTGTTCAATTGTATAACCGTGTTTCAATAAACATTCATCATATCTTTTCATTAAAGTATGGCTTCCAATATACATATTCATCACCTAACCTTAGCCCTATTATAACAAAATAAAAACTGTAATGAAATCATTCATTACAGTTTTTCATCATTAATATCTTACACCACAAGTAAATCCACTTAAACTTGTATAACTAACAACAGATCCTGTTGTCGGTGAATGAATAACTCTTCCTCCACCAACGTAGATTCCTACATGGCCTGGTCGCCATACAATGTCACCTGGTTTCACTCGAGATAAAGAAATTGTTCTTCCTCCACTTTTTTGTGCTCCAGATGTACGTGGGATACTCTTGCCGTTCTTACGATATACCCATTGAGTAAATCCTGAACAGTCAAATGAACTTGGTCCAGTTGCACCCCATCGATATGGACAACCCAATCGTGATTGAGCAGTAGCTACCATTCCTTGATTAGGAGCAATGTCATCTGGATTTACAACAGTAACTTTCAAAGTTTTAGAACTTGAATTACCAGCTTTATCCGTAACACTATATTCAACAGTATATTTTCCTGCTTTATTTGTATTAACTGGATTGCTGATTTTGACTTTAGAAGTCACATTTCCATCTTTGTTGTCAGTTGCACTTTCTAGATAACTTTTTGCATTAAAGTTCTTACCTTTAGTAATTTGTACTGAAGACTTAGATAAACTAATCTTAGGTGCACTTAAGTCACCAACTTTAACTTTTAATGTTTCTTCAGATGCATTACCAGAAGAATCTTTAGCAGTAATTTTTAAAGTTGTTTCTCCATCTTTCTTAGTATCAACAGTTCCATCTACTTCAATAGATTTCACTTTCTTATCAAAGTTATCAGTCACTTTGATATAATCTAAATAATCAAATTGAGAACCATAGTCTACTGTAACTGTAGATCCCTTCTTGTAACTAATAGTAGGTGCAGTCGTATCTGATACATAGAATTCATATGTTTGTTGAGTTTGATTTCCAGCGTTATCTGAAACACTCAATTCAATCATTTGAGATCCTAATTTTGAAGTATCGAGTTTCTTGTCTGTTTCAATAAATGGTGTAACATCTCCATCAACATTATCAGATGCATTGACATACTGAGCGATATCTTGACTACCATTTGCTTCAACATCAATAACATAACCTTGACTATCTCCTACCGGATTCAATTCAGGAGCAGTTTTATCAACAACTTCTACTTGAACAACCTTTGTACTTAAATTTGAGAACATATCGGTTGCAGTTACTTCGACGTTATATATACCTAATTGATATGCATCATATGATGTATCATCAATTTTTACATCCATAGCGTCTAGGGAATCACGATTATCAGAAATAGCAAACATCGTTTTATCTAGCTTTGTCCCATAAAGAACTTCAATCTTATTAGCTTCGATTGTAGGTTTTTCTTTATCGACAGCAGCATAACCAACCAAACCAAATGTTGAAATACATAACATCGGAATGAACATAGCTTTACGTTTTAAAACATGCTCTTGCATAATTTCCAATAAATTCGTCTTAATATTACTATCCATTCGTTGCCTCCTTTCAATAATATACCCATTTAGAATTATAAAACAACGTTCACAAAAAGTCCACAATTTTCTTAAGAAATTCTTAAGAAATTAAAATTTTGTTGATTATATCAATGTTTTTTGAATTAACTTTTTTGACGTTTTTTTGTTTTTTATCATTTTTCTATACAAAGTATTCACTTTTTAATCAATTTTAGACATATTATTATCTTCATTTCATAGAATGAGTTGAAAAGGAGAATGCTATGATTATTGTCTATTTTTCAATTTATTGTTTTTTAGGATATTGGCTTGAATCTATTTATGTTTCGTTATTTCGCAAAAAATGGATCTCATCGGGTTTATTGAATGGTCCATTTATTCCCTTATATGGTTTTGGTGCTTGTATCCTTATATTATGCCAACCCTATCTTCAGTATTTTCATCCATTTTTCGTATGTCTTATCGGTGGAATTTGTATGACTTTATTAGAATTATTAAGTAGTTATTATATTGAACGATTTTTTCACACTCAATGTTGGGATTATTCTCATCATGCTCTCAATTATCAAGGGAGAATATGTTTGGTATATTTTATTTTATGGTGTTTATTAAGTGGTTTATTCATTTATATAATTCATCCATTTATTTGCTCACTATCATTACGTCATGATGCATGTTATCTTATAAGTCTGA
Organism: Massilimicrobiota sp. An134; assembly: GCF_002160815.1. Taxonomy (GTDB): domain Bacteria; phylum Bacillota_I; class Bacilli_A; order Erysipelotrichales; family Coprobacillaceae; genus Allocoprobacillus; species Allocoprobacillus merdigallinarum. The sequence goes on from NZ_NFLH01000001.1 coordinate 192,102, forward strand.
TTTACATTTCGTTTATTTTAAAAGCATATGGTGATCGTTTGTTAACAACAAAACAAAACGGTCTCAATATTCATTAAAAAAAAAGAAGATTCTTCAATCTTCTTTAACCAAGATAAGCTTCTCTTACCTTGGGATTATTTGCAACTTCATTGGCTTTCCCTGATACAATAACATTTCCAGTTTCAAGAACATAGGCACGATCAGCAATTGAAAGTGCTTTATTTGCGTTTTGTTCAACTAATAACACCGTTACTCCATCTTTATTAATACTTTTAATAATGTCAAAAATTTCATTAACCAAAATAGGTGATAACCCCATTGATGGTTCATCTAACAATAATAGCGTTGGTTTTGACATTAGTGCGCGCCCCATTGCTAACATCTGCTGTTCTCCACCTGACAGTGTTCCAGCCAATTGATTTCTACGTTCCTTTAAACGTGGAAATCTTTGATAGACCTTTTCTAAATCTTGCCCTATTTTATTATCCGTACGTAAATAAGCACCCATTTCCAAATTATCTTGAACCGTTAATTGAGCAAAAATACGTCTACCCTCAGGAACTTGAGCTAAATTTTTGGCAATAATTTTATGTGCAGGGAGTTTTGTAATCTCATCCCCCATAAAAGATATCGTACCACTTTTAGGTTTTACCAATCCACTAATAGCATGCATGATAGATGTCTTTCCAGCCCCATTAGCTCCAATCAAAGCCACAATCTCACCTTGATTCACTTCAAAACTTACATTTTTAATCGCATGAATCACACCATAATAAACATTTAAATGATCAACTTTTAACATGGTCATCCCCCTATTCTTCATGTCCTAAATATGCTGCAACCACATCAGGATTATTTTTAATTTCATCTGGAGTCCCAAATGCTAAGACTGTACCAAAATTTAAAACTGCAATTTTTTCACAAATCCCCATAACAAGTTTCATATCGTGTTCAATCAATAAAATCGCAATAGAAAATTTTTCTCTTACAATCTTTATCGTTTCCATTAATTCTTCTGTTTCAATAGGATTCATACCAGCTGCAGGTTCATCTAACAAAAGAAGTTTAGGTGACGTTGCAAGTGCTCTTGCTATTTCCAGTTTACGTTGTTTTCCATATGGTAAATTTCCAGCTTTGACATCAGCATATTTTTCTAGATCAAAAACACGAAGTAAGCTCATAGCCATTTCCTGCATAGCCTCTTCACCTTTAAAATAACTTGGAAGATGAAGAACAGATGATAATAATGAATAATTTTGAGAATGATGCAATCCAACCTTAACATTATCAATAACACTCATTTTTTTGAACAAACGAATATTTTGAAATGTTCTTGCAATCCCTAATTGTGTTATTTGCGTAGGTGTCATCTTTAAAAGTGACTTCCCATCAAAAAGTATTTGTCCACTCGTTGGTTTATAAACACCTGTCAACAAATTAAATACAGTTGTTTTTCCAGCTCCATTTGGTCCAATCAAACCATATAATTGGTCTTTATCCATTTCAAAATTAAACTCATCAACAGCTTTTAAACCTCCAAATTGGATTCCTAATCCCTCTGCTTTTAACAAACTCATCAGTCATCCACCTCCACTGTCTTATTCTTAAAAAATTTAGCTTTAATACGAGGCACTAAATTTTTTTCTTTGATAATCATTGCAGCAATTAAAACAATTGCATAAAGTAACATACGATAATCCGCAAATGCTCTTAAATACTCTGGCAATATCGTCATGATAATAGCTGCTATAATAGAACCTTTTAAATTTCCTAATCCACCTAATACAACCATAACCAGAATTTCTACTGATTTATTATAATCAAATGTAGAAGGAACAAGCATTCCCATATATTGAGCATATAATCCACCTGCAATCCCAGCAAAGAAAGCAGAAATAGCAAAAGCTAAGATCTTATAATATGATGTAGGAATACCAGATAATTCACTGGCTGTTTCATCTTCACAAATAGAAATAATGGCACGCCCATGACGTGATTTAACAATACAGTAAATGACATAGATTGTAATGACTGCACTTAAAAAATAGACAGAAAAATCAATATTCATTGCTTGAAATCCCATCAATCCTTTGGCACCATTTGTAATACTTAAATTAAGCATAATAACACGTATGATTTCATTAAATGCTAAAGTAATGATACAAAGATAATCACCTTTTAATCTTAATGTTGGTATACCAATAACAACGCCAATCAGACAGGCAGCAATAGCACCAATCAATAAGCTTAATAAAAATGGGAAATGAAGATATAAACTACATAAAGCAGATGTATAAGCTCCTACAGACATAAATCCAGCATGTCCTAAAGTTAACTGTCCTAAATAACCACTCGCTAAATTCAAGCTTGTTGCTAAAATAACATTGATACAAGCCATAATGAGAATTCCTGACCAATAATAGTCAACAATTCCAGCACTCATTAAAAACATAATGATTCCATAAATAATCAGCGCCATGATAAAGGATATAATCAAATCTTTTATTTGTTTCTTTTTCATCCCTATCACCTACACTTTCTCTCTCATATTCTGACCAAACAATCCTGCTGGTTTAACTAATAAAATAAAGATTAAAATACCAAAAACAACTGCATCTGAAAAAGCAGATGAAATATATGAAATTGTAAATGCTTCAGCAACACCAATAATCAATCCACCTACCATTGCTCCTGGAATACTTCCAATTCCACCAAGAACAGCTGCTATAAAAGCTTTGATACCTAACATGGCACCTAAATAGGGATTAATCAAAGAATAACTCATACCATAAATAATACCTGCAATAGCCCCTAAACCAGAACCAATGGCGAATGTTAGAGAAATGGTTGTATTCACATTGATTCCCATTAATTCTGCAGCTCCTCGATCTTCACTGACAGCACGCATTGCTTTTCCCAATTTTGTTTTGTTTATAAACAAAAGCAATAATCCAGTACAAATAAAAGTTAAGATAAGTGAAAGCAAAGCGACATACGTAATATGAGCGCCAAAAAAAGATACTGTACCACTAGGCATATATTGAGGAAAAGTTCTGGCAGCAGAACCAAATAAAATCAAAAATAAGTTCTGTAACAGATAACTGACACCAATAGCAGTAATTAAAACAGCTAAACTCCCACTATTTCTAAGGGGCTTATAAGCCACTTTTTCTGTCACAACACCTAATAAAGCACATCCAGTAATGGCTACTAAAACACTAACAATAATGGGTGCTTGCACCATAGTTGTCATCACATAAGCCAGATATGCGCCAACCATAATAATTTCACCATGAGCAAAATTGATCATTTTAGCAATCCCATATACCATTGTATAACCAATGGCAACAAGTGCATACATTCCACCTGTACTCAATCCATTGATGATTTGCGTTAAAAATTCCATTTGTAAACCTCCTGACTTAAAAAAATAAAGGAGAAAAATCTCCTTTATTTTTCTTCTAATCTAAATAACTATATTCACCATTTTTAATAGTTTTGACAACCAATTCTTTTGTTGGATTATGTTGATCATCAAATTCAAAATGACCTGTAATACCATCATAATTTGTCTTTTCTAACTGTTCACAAATTTTAGCATAATCAGTTGTTCCAGCAGCTTCAACTGCTTTCAATAATACCCAAGTTGCATCATAAGCCATTGTTCCAAACATGTTTGTATCACTGTTATATTTTTCTTTATATTTAGCTACATAATTTTGTACATCTTCTACTCGGTCATCGAATGTATTTGTATAATAAGCTCCATTGAAAATAGATTTATCAACATCTTTAACTGATAAAACGCCATCCCAACCATCAGTTCCTAAGAATGTACCATTGTAACCAGCATTTTTAAATTGACCAACCATAGTTGCAATTATTTCATAATAATCCGGAATATAAACAGCATCTGCTCCTGATTGTTTTACTTTTGTAATATAGCTTCCAAAATCTTTTGTATCCTTTGGATATTTTTCTTGTAATACAATTTGTGTACCATCTTTATTTGCCTGAGCAACAAATGAATCTGTACATCCCTGACTATAATCACTACCACTATTTGTTAAAATAGCAACTTTCTTAACATTAATACGACCATCACCAATAGCTGTTGCAATTGTCTGACCACCCATTGAGTCATTAGAACATGTTCTAAAGTAATTGCTTCTTGTACTTCCATCATTATTTAAAGTAATACTATCACCAGAAGTACTTGGTGAAACAATAGGTGTTCCATCAGCTTTAGAAGCCTCTCCTAAAGCTAAACCTTCAGCCGTAATAACAGGACCAACAATTCCAACAACCTTTTCACCAACTAATTTTTTATAAGCATTCACAGCATCTGTTTCCTTACCTTGAGAATCTTCAGCTAGTAATTCTACTTTATATTTTGCATCATCAGAATTATTATAATCTTCTATGGCAAGTTCAATAGTATTTTTAACTGGAATTCCATAAGTTGATGTTTCTCCAGTTAATGGACCAACAAATCCAATTTTAATTGTATCCCCTTCTTTTAATTCTGTAGCTGAAGAACCACCAGTTCCTCCACCACAAGCAACCAACATACTTGACACAGCCATTAAAGACATAACTTTTTTTATATTCATATATCTCTCCCCTTTTTTTAAATATATTCATTATTATACTTAACATTTTATACAAGTCAACAAAAAATAACTTTATTTTTTCAAATATTCTAAAAATCATAAAAATATTTATTTATTTAATAAAAAATATATTATTTTATAAAACAAGGAGTGGATGATTCCACTCCCTATTCAATACTCTTTAAAGATTCCACCATATCAACCTTATTTAAAACATGTCGCATTGTGAAATTAATAAAATAAGTAAAACCTAAAGTCATAATAATAGCATATATATAACTACTGATATTTAATTGTCTAACAAACATTGTCATATCCAATTCCACCGTCAAAATAATAAACTTGTGAAGGAAATAACCAAAAATCATTCCCAGTAAAGAACCAATCACTGATAAAAGAACATTTTCTCTAAAGATATAGTCATAAACTTCTTTACGTCTAAAACCTAAAACTTTAATCGTTGCAATCTCACTTTTACGTTCTTGAATATTAATATTTGTCAAGTTATAAAGGACAATGAAATTTAAAGCTCCTGCACAGACAATCAAAATAACAACAACCAGATTTACACTTTGAACCTGTTTATCAAATTCTTCACCAATTGATGATACATTGCTTAAATTTCCATACCCTTTGTCCTGCATATAAGCTTCCAGTGTTTTTTGACTCGAAGCACGATCATCCTGTAAAATCAAGAACGCATTATTCACTTCCAGATCCTGTAATGTCAATGATTCATATAAAGTCTGGGACATATAAATATAATTCATAAAATAGTTTTCTGTGATACCTGAAACCTTTACACTATACTTTGTTTCATTGAGTTCAATATCAATTGTATCATTATCTTCCACACCAAGCAATTCAGCTGCTTTTGCGGTTAAAATAACACCTTCATCATCAAGAACCAAATCTTTATATGTCTGATAATTTCTAAACTGAACAAAGTTTTTCATATTATCCATTGATTGATAAACAATTAATGAACCATATAAATCTTCTTTATCTTTTAAGATATTAATACTCTTATTTAAAACATATTCCACATTTGCAACTTCACTACGATTCAATAAATCTTTTTGATAATTCTGTGCTGTTTTGGTTGAAACACTATCTTCTAAACGAACAAGATAATCATATGTAAAAACATCTTGATATTGTTTATCAACAACCTGTGATACAGAAGATTTAACACCAAAGCCGGTAATAATTAAAGCTGTACATCCAGCAATCCCAATCACAGACATAAAGAAGCGTTTCTTATACCTAAAAATATTACGCATTGTTACTTTCTGATTGAAAGACAAACGACGCCATAACCAATGAATTCTTTCCAAAAAAATACGTTTTCCAACTTTTGGTGCTTTAGGTCGCATTAAGACCGCTGGCATCAAATTCAATTCACTCATACAAACAAAGAGTGTGACTGCCAAAATAACAAATACCGATATAAAAACTGTTTCCAGCAAAACCCATGTACTGGCATAAATCGAAATAGGTGCATCCACTTGAAATAACATTAAATTATATAAATAATAAATAATACGTGGGAAAAATTGTGTTCCAGAAACAATTCCTAAAATACAAGCAAAAAAGGTTGCAAAAATAACATATATGATATATTGCTTCATGACATCCCATTTAGAATAACCTAAAGCACGTAATGTTCCACTTTGACTTCTTTGTTCTTCCACCATTCTCGTCATTGTTGTTAATGAAACCAAAGCTGATACAAGGAAGAACATTAATGGGAAAATATCTGCAATAGAAGAAATAGAATCCTTATTAGAATCAAAATTCACAAGTCCTGAATTTTCATGACGTGTTAAAGTATAAAGCCTTCCTTTAGGAATCTGATCCACTTGATCTCTGGCTTCATCTAACTGCGATTTTGCCTGATCTAATTTGTCTTGAGCTTTTTCTAATTCATTATTTGTTTTCAGTTCTTCTAAAGTCAATTGATTTTCTTGTTGTTGAATTTCAAGCTTAGCCTTTTCAATCGCAATAGAAGCTTCATTCAATTGCGTCAATCCATCTAATGAGGAAGATGCATTTTTAAGAATATCTCCCATTTTTTCTAAACTAGCTATTGATTTTTGCACTTCTGGAGCAATATTTTCAGTATTTTCATTTTGATAATTCTCAAGTTCTTTTTGTAAACTTTCTAAATTCCCTTTTAACTCCTCACTCGTACTTTCAATTGTTTCTAACATGTCTTGAATTTGTGAAGATGCTGTTGATTGAGCTTTTAAATATTCAGCTTCTTTTGTAGCCAATGTGATTTTCGCATTCGTTAATTGAATTTTAGCCTCTAATATCTTTTCATCAAACAAATCTTTAGAATCACTATATGTCTGATAACCTTCATCATATTCTTTTTGGGCTTCATCTAATTTTGTTTTGGCATCACTTGTCAAGTCTTCATACAAGCGACTCATTTTTAATGATAAAGTACTTTTTATTTTTGTATTCACATCTTCAATATAATCATCATATGCCTCACTGAAAACATTATATTCTTTAGCTCCCTTTACACAGACAGAAATCTGATTATATAAAATATCTTCATCACGTAATTCATAAAGATCTTCTGGCATAGCTAAAAAATCATTGTTTTCATTTAAAATTTCAATATATCCAGCATTCGTTCCATCACCCAAAGTATTCGTTCCACGATCCGTAATAGCAATATAACGAACATCATTCACAACACCAACGATTTTAAAAGTCTTTTCACCTTGATCATTATGAATAGAAATCTCGTCACCAATCTGATAATCTTCTGCCAGCATTTCTTCATCAATGACACATTCATTGTCTTTTTGAGGATAACGCCCATCAACCAGATAAGGTTGATTAAGCATATCTTGATCATATTGTTCACTGGCGTAAACAGTAACTCCTGCCAGTGAATCATTATGATGAATCAAAGCATCAAATTGATAACCATATTGAATATCTTCAATACCCGATATATTTTGAATTTCACTAATATCATCTTTGGAAAAACCTAATGATGCCATATATGTTAAATCGGCATAATGGTGTTTGTCCAAGTAATGATCCATTGATTGAGTCATTGTTCCCGGTGTATTTCTTAACCCTGCAAAAAAAGCCGCACCTAAAAATACAATCGCAAAAATGGAAAAAAATCTTGCTTTAGATGTTAAAATTGTTTTTCTGAGATTTTTCCAATAAGCTTTTTTCTTTCTTTTTACCATTCAATTTCCTCGATTGGTTGTGGGTTTTCATTGATTTCAACCCCATTGACCTTTCCATTTTTTAAATGAATCACACGATCTGCCATCGGTGCTAAAGCAGAGTTATGAGTAATCACAATGACTGTCATCTGATAAGTATCACACATTTCCCTTAATAAAGATAAAATTGCCTTCCCCGTCTGATAATCCAATGCTCCAGTTGGTTCATCACATAACAAAAGTTTTGGATTTTTAGCAATCGCTCTTGCTATGGCAACACGTTGTTGTTCCCCACCAGATAATTGTGCAGGAAAGTTCATCATTCGATCAGCTAAACCAACACGCTCTAAAACATTTCTGGCATCCAAAGGTTTTTGAGAAATCTGTGATGCTAATTCGACATTTTCTAAAGCCGTTAAGTTTTGTACAAGGTTATAAAACTGAAATACAAACCCTATATCATTACGGCGATATTCTGTTAATTTCTTTTCATCATATAGAGCAATATTTTCGCCATCAACAAGAATAGAACCACTGGTTGGTGAATCCATTCCTCCCAGTAAATTTAAAATAGTCGTCTTTCCAGCTCCAGAAGCCCCAACAATGACGACAAATTCCCCTCTATTCACAATAAAATTAACCCCATCACTGGCATTGATCGTTATATCCCCCATCGTATAACTTTTAACAATATTTTTAAATTCAATTAAAGCACTCATATTGATACCACCCTTTTTATAAGTGTAACATATTTTCATCCAAAAAAAAACAATGTCATCACAATAACAAAAATTTACATAATAAAAAGGAATTAAAGACAATTCCTTCCTATTTTTTTAAAATCTGTTCTGCACACATGATTCCATCAATAGCTGATGACATAATTCCTCCAGCATATCCAGCTCCTTCTCCTATTGGATATAAACCTTCCCATGATTGATAAGAAGCATCTCTTAAAATACGAACAGGTACACTACTTCTGGCTTCAATACCTGTGATGATTGTATCTTCATCTATAAATCCATGCATTTTTTGATTCATTTGAATAAGACCATCATGCAGTGCCTGATTGATAAAATCAGGGAACAGTTCATTCAAATCACATACACGATAACCCGGACGATAAGTTGGAATAATTTGACCTAAGGGATTCACTTCATGATGTAAATAATCCTGCACTCTTTGTACTGGTGCAAAGTAATTGCCTCCCCCTAATTCAAAAGCCTTGTGTTCAAGCTCTCTTTGAAAGGCAATACCAGCTAATGGATGGGAACTTTCAAAATCATCCGTTGATACTGTAACCAGAATGGCACTATTGGCATTTTGACCATCTCTGGCATAATAACTCATCCCATTGACACAAAGTGTCTGTTCTTCATGATGTGATGGTACAACAACACCACCGGGACACATACAAAATGTATAAACACCTCTTTTTCCACTTTGCACAGCCAACTTATAACTGGCCGCCTTTAAATATGGTGATGAAGCACTTTTCTTGTATTGAATCTGATTGATTTTCTGTTGCGATTGTTCAATACGAACTCCTACAGCAAAAGGCTTTTGTTGGAGAGGGATACCTTTTTGATATAGCATTTCATATGTATCTCTGGCACTATGTCCAATGGCTAAAACAAGTAAATCACTATTCAAAATCTTCTTTTGATGATTTTGTAAAACTGTTATCTGATAACCACTTTCTGTTTTTTGAAAATCAATCATTTTTGTTTCAAATAAGAAAGTAACACCTTTCGACACTAAAAACTTACGCATATTTTGAACAAACTGTCGTAAATAATCTGTTCCAATATGTGGCTTATGCAGATATAAAATATCCTCTGGTGCTCCAAACTTTACAAATGTTTCTAAAATATAGCGAATACGCTTATTTTTTACACCTGTTGTCAATTTCCCGTCTGAAAAAGTTCCTGCACCACCTTCTCCAAAAGCAATATTGCTTTCACTATGTAATAGACCATATTCAAGCAAATCTTGAACCGCTTTTTCACGTTTTTCAATTTCCTGTCCTCTTTCTATCACTGTGACCTTTTGACCACTCATAGTCAAAACATAGGCACAAAACAGTCCGGCTGGACCACTACCGACAATCATGACTTTTTGATCATTTGATGGTAAATACTGATATTGATAAGGCTGTACTTTTTGAAGCTGAGGAAATCTTTTTAAAAACTGTTCTTCATTGGAAACAGTAAAATCAAAACTACAAATCCAATGGACATTTTGTCTTCTGGCATCCAAAGATTGTTTGACAAGCGAAACATTTTGAATTTCTTTTTCACGAACATTTAAACTTTGAGAAATGATTTTTGCATAACGTTTTTCACCAAGCTTAACTTTTAAATTATGAATTCTTAACATAGACATTCCTTTCTATTGCTTTTGCAACACGATAAGCACTGGCAAAAGCAAAATGTAAATTATAACCCCCACACATTCCTGCAACATTCAAAATTTCTCCCATTGCATAAATACATGGATATTGTTTCAATTCCAAATCTTCTGTTACTTCCTTTAAAGATAGACCTCCTTTCATAACTTGGGCATAAGAAGCTTCTCTGATTCTTTTGATTTCTAATGGATAATGCTTCAATAATGATACAAGCTGGTCTATTGAAAGATACTGATATTTTTGAAATGCTTTGGCAATCTTATGATTCATCAATCCTTCTAAAAATAAAGAAGATTGTTTAGACAATAATTGACATAACTGATTGTGACTTAATTCGTCAAAAAAATCAATATATAATTGATAATGATGATGTTTTTGATAAAAAGACGATAGTTGCATAACAGCAATTCCACTAACACCATAATCAGTAAATAATAATTCTCCTTTTTCCTGATGGATACATTTTTCATTTTCAACTAACGAAAATGTTCCTTTAACTCTTACACCTTTTAAAGATTTCAAGACAGGAGATGTATAAAATTGCACAAGCGAAGGCACTGGTTCAACGACTTTTAAATGCATTTGTTTTAAAATCTCATAACGTGATATATTCATTCCAGAAAGTTTCCCTGCTTCACTTCCCATCGCCAATACAATAACATCAGCAATAATATTTTGAGAATTTGTTTTGATGAGATATTGATGCTTTTGTCGTTGAATTTGTAAAACTTCCTGTTCATATTGAAAGACAACCCCAGCTTCTTCACTACGCTGCATGAAAACGTTTCTCACAGACAATGCCTGTTCACTTTTAGGATAAAGCAAATCACCTTGATAAACACAATAGAGTCCTATTTTTTGCATTTGTTCAACCATATCAAAATCTTGAATAATTGATTGAACCATTTTGAGTTGATCGCTTTGATAATATTGTGAATGCATTTTTTTATTGGATAGATTACATCTTCCATTTCCTGTAGCTAATAATTTTTTTAATGGGGATTTATTTTGTTCTAAAACTATGATTTGATTTTGGGGCATTTGTTGTTTTAATAAAAGTGATAAATAAACACCAGATGCTCCTGCTCCAACAATAACAATTTTTTTCACGGCAGACTCCTTTCTTTAATCTCTCATGATGAAATATAGTGATTATACCATTTTTTATTGAAAAATCACTAAAAAATGTTTATAATACTAAAGGAATTTTTAAAGGAGGCGTTTAATCATGGGTAGAGCACATGAAGTGCGTAAAGTTGCAATGGCAAAAACAGCTGCCAAAAAAGCAAAATTATATTCACGATATGGAAAAGAAATTTATTTAACAGCGAAAGCTGGTGGACCAGAATTAGATGGAAATTTAGCATTAAGACGTTTAGTAGACAAAGCAAAAAAAGAACAAGTTCCTGCTGATGTTATTAAACGTGCTATTGATAAAGTCAAAAGTGGTGTGACTGAAAATTATGAACCTATTCAATTTGAAGGTTTTGGTCCAGGTAATTCTACATTAATCGTGAAATGTTTAACAGATAATATCAATCGTACAATATCACAAGTTCGTCCAGCATTTACAAAAGCAAAATCTAAATTAGGAGCTGAAGGTTCTGTTGCTTATTTATATAATGTTGAAAGTACAGTTATTTTAAGTGGTATGAGTGAAGATGAAGTATTAGAAGCATTAGTGATGGGAGATGTTGATGCTAAAGACATTACAACATTAGAAGATGGACGTATTAAAATCACTGGTGAACCAACAGATTTAAATAAAATTAAAACTGCTATTGAAGCTGTTAAAGAAGATATTGAATTTGATGTAGATGATATTACAACAACACCTCAAGACTATGTAGAACTTGAAGGTGAAGATATGATGTTATTTGAAAGATTAATGGGATTACTTAATGACTGTGATGATGTTGATGAAGTTTACCATAATGTTTCAAATTATGATGAAGGAGAAGAAGAATAACATGTTTGCATGTTATCTTTTTTTATATGAAAGTTACACATTTATATCATAGTGGTTGTTTAGTCGAGTTAGACAATCATTTGCTTTTATTTGATTATTATCAAGGTGAACTTCACCTTAATCAAGAGAAACCTCTTTATGTTTTTGTTTCTCATCGTCATTATGATCATTATAATCCCAATATTTTTAAAATTCATCATCCTCAAATCACTTATATTTTATCCAATACACTGCGTCATAAATATGATGCATATTATGTAGATATACATCAAACTTATCAAATAGATGATTTATCTATTTCCACACTGCTTTCTACTGATGAAGGATGTGCTTTTCTTGTCCATGTGGAAAATCAGACAATATATCATGCTGGTGATCTTCATTGGTGGCATTGGGAAGGTGAACCAGAACAAGACAATATATATCAAAAACAGACTTACCTCCAAGAAATCTGTTCTATCAAAGAACCAGTTGATCTTGCTTGTGTTGTTGTGGATATTCGTCAAGAAAAAGACTATTTATTAGGCTTAAATGCTTTTTTAAGACATGTTCCAACAAAATACATTTTACCAATTCACTATTTTGGACACTATGAAACAACAAAACTCCTATTACAAGAGCATTTAGACAATCCCTATCATGCTCAAATCCTGCCTGTTACCCATCAAAATCAGACATTTGAAATTCTCGTATAAAAAGAACCTTTCGCACAAAGGTTCTTTGCTCATTTTTGTGGTACAATTTCCAGCCAGTAATCATCAGGATCATGAATAAAATAAAGTCCCATTGCTTCATTTTCAAAACATATGCATCCCATGTCTTGATGCAATTGATGATATGCTTCATAATCATCCACAACAAAACAAATATGACTTTCATTTTCACCTAATTCATAAGCCTGTGGATGATCTTTTAGCCATGTCAATTCTAATTGAAAAGAAGCTTCACAATCAGTCAGATAAACCAGTTTAAAACTTCCATCTGATGCTTCCTTTTCTCTAACAACAGTAAGTCCTAATGCTTTTTGATAAAATGTGATACTTTTTTCTAAGTTTGTAACATTAATGTTACAATGGTTAAATATAGCTTTCATGTCATCCTCCTATTCTTCATCTGGAAACACCGTTGTAATAATAGGTTTTCCTTCTCTATCTACCAATACAGTCATTCCAGACCCAACTGTATTACTATGAAATAAATAATTCACACCTGTTTCTTTATCTACCCATATTTCTGTTGAACTTGCAAACTTTGATGATTCATATGATTTTACAAATCTTTCATATTTTTTAGCCATTTTTATTCTCCTTTAACCTTTCAATCTATAAAAATATTATATCAAATAGAGTTATAAAAAAGAATAAACATTCATATATTTTAACGATTTTAGCACTTTTAAAATCATAGTGCTAAAAGTTCATATTCAGTTCATATATCATGCTATAATAATAGTTGTTAGCAAACAAGATATATGAGTGCTAAATAAGGAGGAATACAAATGTTAAAACCATTACATGATTATGTGATATTAAAAAAAGAAAAAGCTGAAACTCAAACAGCAAGTGGAATCATTTTAACAAGTCCAAAAGAACAAGCAAGCAATCAAGCGACTGTTGTCTCTGTTGGGCCTAAATGTGATGAACACTTAAAAGAAGGTATGACTGTTATCTTTAAAGAATATTCAGGAACAAAATTTAAAGATAATGATGACGAATATATGATTTTAGAAGAAGAAGATATTTTAGCTATTATTGAATAGGAGGAATAAATAATGAGTAAAGAAATTCGTTTTTCTAAAGATGTCAGAGATGCAATGTTAAATGGAGTTAATACTCTTGCAGATGCAGTAAAAGTCACTATTGGTCCTAAAGGACGTAATGTTGTTTTAGATAAAGGGTTTGGATCACCTTTAATTACAAATGATGGTGTTTCAATTGCTAAAGAAATCGAACTAGAAGATGCATTTGAAAACATGGGTGCAAAACTTGTATATGAAGTAGCCAATAAAACAAATGATGTTGCTGGTGATGGAACAACTACAGCAACAATTTTAGCTCAAAGCATGATTCAAGATGGATTAAAAGCTGTAGAAAAAGGTGCTAATCCTGTATTAATGCGTGAAGGTATTGATTATGCAAGTAAAGAAGTTGCAAAATATATTTTAGATAAATCTCATAAAGTAGAAACAAGCAATGATATTGAAAGTGTTGCGACAATCTCTTCTGGAGATAAAGAAATTGGTCAATATATTGCTCAAGCCATGGAAAAAGTTGGTAGAGATGGTGTCATCAGTGTTGATGAATCTAACAGCTTTGATACAGAATTAGAAGTTGCTGAAGGTATGCAATATGATAAAGGTTATGTTTCTCCATATATGGTTTCTGATAGAGAAAAAATGACTGTTGATTTAGATAACCCATTAATCATGGTTACTGATCAAAAAATTAATACAGTTCAAGAAATCTTACCAATTCTTGAACAAGTTATGCAATCTAATAAACCTTTATTATTAATTGCTGATGATTTTGAACAAGAAGTTATTTCAACATTAGTTGTTAATAAATTAAGAGGAACATTTAATGTTGTGGCTACAAAAGCCCCTGGTTTTGGTGATAATCAAAAAGAAATCTTACAAGATATTGCCATTTTAACAAATGCTAAATTCTATAGTAAAGATTTAAATATGAATTTAAAAGACATGCAAATGACTGATTTAGGATCTGCTAAAAAGATTCATATTACAAAAGATCATACAACAATGATTGGTGGTAGTGGTGATAAGACTGCTATTGATCAACGTGTTAAAGAAATCACTGAACAAATGAATAATTCTAAGAGTGATTATGATAAAAAGAATTATGCTGAAAGATTAGGTAAATTAAGTAATGGTGTTGCTATTATCAAAGTTGGTGGAGCTACTGAATCTGAATTGAAAGAAAAGAAATTAAGAATTGAAGATGCTTTAAATGCCACAAAAGCTGCTGTTAGTGAAGGAATCGTTATGGGTGGTGGTGTTACATTAGTTAACGCTTATGTAGCTTTAAAAGACCAGTTAAAAGATTCTAACGTAGATAAACAAAAAGGTATTAAAGTTGTCTTAGATGCATTACTTGCTCCAATGGGACAAATTGCTGAAAATGCTGGTTTCAATAGTGATGAAATTGTAGAACAACAAATGAAAGTTGCTGATGGACAAGGATTTGATGCTAAAGATGGTGAATGGGTATCAATGTTTGATAAAGGTATTATTGACCCAACAAAAGTTACACGTAGTGCTTTATTAAATGCTGCAAGTATTTCTGCTTTATTTATTACAACTGAAGCAGGTGTTGCACAAATTATAGAAGATAATCCAGCTCCTGCTCCAATGGCACCAGGAATGTATTAATAGAAAAGCAAAAAACATAGAGGTTCAATGTCCAATGTCATTAAGTTAAGGACTGAATGACATTCGAGGGTTATATTGCAAATATACCCTCTCTCTTTTTTTATTATTTTTCAAAGAAAAGTATTGACATTGCAACGATAGTGTGCGGCCTATTATCAATTTTTTATTGATAATAGGCCAATTGTTTATAGGTATATCTTGGAGGTACTTGATC
>NZ_NFLH01000010.1 GCF_002160815.1 Massilimicrobiota sp. An134
AAAATCATTCTTTGGATTTACTTCTTTTTCTTCAGCAATAACTACTATTCTCATATTTAAATTACCTCCTTCTTTTATATAAATGTAACTATCGATAATTAAGAATTATCGTTAATTAACAAATTAATTATAACATTTATGTTATAAAAAAAACATATGCCTAATAAATTGTCAAAAAATGTAAAGATTATGTAAAAATTAACACATCTCTCTTTAAAATTTATATTCATTACAATATTATAAAAACAAAACTCAAAAAATATAAAATATTATTTATACATATATATATTAAAATTGATTATTCTTCAAAACATTTGATTTTTTCATTATCAATTTGAATATTAATTTATTTTTGCTTATTTAAGTCTATTATTTGCATTTATTAATTGAATATTTAGAATAAAAGTCATCATTTATACAACATTTAACTTTATTGTATAAATGATGATTTCATACCATTATAAACATTTTAATATTTTCCAATTATAAAATATCTTTCATGAATATACTTGTTATCAAAGTATAAATCACCAATATAAATATTATGTAATAACTTACACAAAATACTGAAACTACATTTAACCTTTTATTTTCTTATATCTTGATAAACTCTCTGGCTCTTCAGGTTGACCGAAGACAATATTACATGCACTATTAACTCCTACAATCGCTAAAAGTGTTAATAATCCTGCAAAAGCATTAAGCATCAATTTTTTTAAATTATATGTCATAGTCATTCACCTCCTATTTTTAATTTAACATTTATTATTTAGTAAATTAACATACTTAGATTATAATACACATAAAATGTATAAAAAGAGTAAAAAATTTATCAAATTATCAATATATGAACATTTTTTCTAAAATTTGTTCATATATTTTCATTTTTGTCAATATTTGTAAATTACAAAACATTTAAAGAAAAATATACTAATCAATATATAGGAGGTTATTATGAAAAATATTACAAATATAGGTCTTAAACAAGCAAGATTAAATAAAAACTTATCGGTCTCTGAGTTGGCAATCTTATTACATAAAGATCCTTCAACTATTTCACTTTGGGAAAGTGGTTTGCGTACAATTGATCCATCATCTTTATTACAGGTATCTAATATATTAGAATGTTCAACTGAAATGATTCTTTTTGGAGAGACAAGAACAGGGTTAAAATTAGATAATCTTACATTAGAACAACAAAAAGAGGTATTCAATCTTGCAATGTTCTTAAAAAAATATTATGAGGAGAATAATTAATGGATTTTGCAGATAAAATAAAATTTTTAAGAGAAGAATTTTTAAATTTAAGCCGTGTAGATTTAGCCAAAAAATTAAACATTAGCAGAACTAGTATATATAACTGGGAAATTGGTGTTTCAAAGCCGTCACTAGAAAATATAAAAGCAATTTCTCTTTTATGTGGCATCTCCACAGATTATTTAATGAAAGAAAACTATCCTTTAGAACTATCTTTATTCAAAATAGATAATAAAGGATATGACATTTTAGACAATCTCATTAAATATTTAGAGGAAAGAAATCAGGTGAAAAATAAAAATGAAAAATAAAATTTACAACTATCTTGTAAATAATAATATATACTTAGAAAAAGATGTTTTTGAATATGGATTTGAATACTTTCTCTCGTATCTTGTATATTTACTTATTGTCATTCCTATATCAATTCTAACAGATTCATTTATAGAAATAATGCTATTTATAATTTTATATATCCCAATACGTAAAAATATAGGCGGATTACATCTAAAAAAACGATATCACTGTCTGATGCTCTCAATAATAATTACACTGGTTGTACCAATTTTAACAAATTACATATTTTTAAACATTTATTTACTTTTAATTCCTATAATTTTAAATACTTTTTTATACATTATGTTTGTACCTGTTGATTGTAAGGAAAAGAAACTTTCCCAAGTTGAAATAAAATATTATAAAATTAAATCTTTAATTTTACATCTTATATACTTTACTCTTTATACGTTTACATTTTTATACAATATTGATTTTGTTTTTCAAGTACTTTGCATTATTGAAATAATATCATCATTTAGTATTATAACTTCAAAAATAAAAGTATATATATAACATTATTAATACAAAACTTCTTAAACTATAAATTTACCTTATATATCAAAATATACATTTATTTTGATTTTTAGATTAAATTATTTTACAATGTAGTTTAGTAAGACAATAGGAGAGGATAAACTTGAACATTCTTATATATGATAATAGTATTAACGATATTAATCAGTTAAAAAAATGTATTGATTGCTTTTTTACCTCTATCAATGAACCATATACTATTCAATGTTGCCAAAGTAGTAATGAATTATTTTCTACAATTCATCTCTATGATTTACTTTTTTTAGATATTGAATTATCTAATGAAAATGGTATTGACCTAGGTATGCAATTAAAAAACAAAAAATTTGATTGTATAATCATCATAACAACACATTTTATGAAATATGCAATTGACGGATATAAAATCAATGCTGAAAGATATTTTATAAAACCAATTGATCAATCTGAATTCAATTTAGAAATGACATCGATTATCCATAAATATCACAATAACTTATTAGGATTTTATGATTCCAAAATATCTAAAAATAAAATTCACTTTAAGAACATATTATATTTTGAATTTTTCAATCGTAAAACTATTATTCATTTGATAAATAACAAAACAATTGAAACAGCCTATCCTCTAAAACACTGGATACAAATAACAAAAGATACATTTTTTTCTCAACCACATAAATCTTTCTTGATCAATTTAAATTACATTAGTGCCTTAAAGAAAAATGATATTATAATGTTTAACGATGATTTGATTCCACTCTCTAGACATTTCAAAACATCATTCTTAAAGGAATATGAAAACAATTTACACGAGGTTATATAGATATATGAATATAATAATTGCTAATTTTTTTAATCTTTGTGCATTAACTTACATTTGTAATAATTTACTACATTATAGATTTGAAAAGAAATATATACGTTATTTGATATTCTGTATAGTTTTACCTATACTCTCTTTTGTAAACTTTAGGGGGACATCTAATAAAAAATCATTAATTATTTTTACTATTTTTCTTTTGTACACATTCATTCAATTCAAAGATACAATTTTTAAAACACTATGGGCTACTATTCCCTTTTATACATTTAGTCTATTATCTGAATTGATTATAGGTGTTATATTGAATTACTTATTTAATTTTTATAAAACAACACAAATCAATTCATGGATATATAATGTTGGGCTTATCAACTCTGTTTTATTATTGATGTTATTCTCTTATGCCTTTGTTAAATTCATACATTATTTAGAATTAAATTCATTTCCAAATTATTGTGAAATTATCTTTGTTTTCCCACTAGCAACTGTCTTTCTCCTGTCTTTCTTAAATAATTATTACGAAATAATAAATGACACAGCTATAACATTATTAATTTTTTTATGTATTTTGATTTCTAATTTTGCAATACTCATTATTTTCTTCTTGATTATGCGCTCAAATCAAATGTCTTTACATTTAAAACTGGCTCAATATGATAAAAATGTTATTGATACTAAATATAACTTATTGAAAAATCATTACAATAACAATTTTTCTTTTCTACACGATCTTCTTCACCGATGTTACAAAATGCATGAGTTTGTTGAAAATAATGATATTATTCATTTGGATGAAGAACTCAACAATCTTATTGATATAACTTTTGATAAATTTAACTCTATATACTCAAATTCTTTAGTTCTTAATTATATTATTAATGATTATATTGAGTTACTACAAAAAAATAAGATAAAAATTTCAAGTTCAATAAAATATAACGATTTTAACTTTCTTACATTGAATGAACTAACAGAAATATTTTCTAAATTTTTAGATTACGGAATCTTGTTAAATCAAGTCACACCTGAAGATAAACGTAATATCATTATTAAGTCTAATAAAATAGGAAATCAGATTATTATAGGCACAATAATTACATGCCAAAACATTGAAGATGATCTGATAAAGGAAATAAAACAAGACTTTCAACCTATATTAGAAAACAATACAAATAGCAATATTTCTATCAAAGTGAATTCTAATAACTCTATTAGCATTATTTTATATTTTACACATTTTAACGCAACCACAAAATAATATAGTCACTATGTCTACAATTTTTTCCCATTCGCAGATTATTATCTATAGGTTTTAATAAAAAATTCCTGCCAGTAAATTGGTAGAAATATATATTATATATAATGTATATATAATGATTATTTCATTCATTATAGAACACCTAATTCACAATTCATGCATCAATTGTATACAGTTTAAGCACAACTTTTGAAATATAGAATTTATTTGTAATGCACCATTAATTCATGCATATGCCCTCACTTTTGTTATTATGATATTGAGAGTAATAGACTTTCTAATCCATAACGAAAGGAGGGTTTTTATTATACCTAAAAAAGTTTCTGTCAAACCAATTCTTGAACTGTGTGCTCATGACTTATCAATGCGTAAAATTAAAGCTATAATGCATATTTCAAGACATACTATCTCAGCTGTTTATAAAGCCGCTGATAGTCATTCTATTTCTTGGAACAATGTTAAAGTCTATGAAATGTTATTTCCTTTACCATAAAAGTCTTCTATCTATGAAGATGCAGATTATAATTATGTACATTCTGAATTGAAAAAAACAGGTGTTAATCTCAAGTTTCTTTGGAATGAATATCGCAATCATTGTATTTCCAAGAACACTGTTCCTTGTAGGTACACAAAATTCTGTAAGGATTATTCTAAGTATGTACAATTATCGAATGTTACTAATCATCTAACACATATATTAGGAAGCACTATTGAGTTCGACTGGTTATGAGAATTTTTGTATAGCCAGTCTTATATGACAGATGGCAAGAGCCACTCTGTTCGCTATATGAAAGCCCTCAGCAAACAGTTGGTTAGAGTCACATTGTCTACACCACTAAGTTTTTAACCCCCCCACCTTCAGGTACAAAGTATCGTTGATTTTTTTATTACATCTCAATTCCATGATTTCTAGAATGAGTATTTCACTAAAAAGATGACACCATTTTCACTCATTTGATGACGTCATCAAACAGGTAACACCATTCGATTTTTAAAGTGAACTATTCACTAGAATGCTATTGACTTCTGTTTCATTTACTAATGATAATAAAAATTCATCAATGATAAGTAGATTAATTTTTCCTAACTGCTTCATCATCTTGCGATATGTTCCTTGAATCTTAACTCTTTCTAAATACATAAGCAGTTCTGGAAAGCGAATATATTTTATATGTTTTTTAACAACATACATGGACACCTAATGCATTTGAAATCCAGGTCTTTCCATAATGTAAAATTTCACATTAAGGTAAATTTTTTCTATCGAACTGTTTAAAAAAAGTAGCCTGTCGTGATGGCATAAGTACATGTTACATAAGAACACCAGATTTATTTGCTCAGCAAGAAGAACTTAAGAGAGGAAGAAATAAACTTATAAAGAAGCATGAAAATTGCCCACTATTAAAACTTGATGAGTGGCTAATCAATTCAATGAGCGAACAAAAAATTAGATTTATCTTTGAACTTGTAGAGAGAAGATATTAAAACAACTCTACTATCTTTTGTACACAATTTAAGATTAAATCATAGCATTCACACTTGTGTGAAGAAGTCCATGCTAATGCCATCATAAATCGTATCATCCATAATTTAATGACAATCAATGTAGAAGATATCAATATGAGAGAAAACACTAGTAAGCGTAAAATGAAAAAGCCCTATTATCAATCAACGACATTGATTATAATTAGAGCTGTAATAAATTGACAATTTATATATGTATGATTTACAGGACTCGACTAAAAGATCGTATCTCTACGATTTTTTAGTCAGATATGTATTATCAGGCAATTCTTTTGACCATGGCATATAATTATCAAGGGCTTCTTCATCATTGATATCTATTTCTGTCAATGATGACAAAAGATAGTTAAAATATTCATAGGGATTGAGATTGTTTAGCTTTGCAGTTTCTATAAGTGAATATAAGGCAGCGCTTGTCTGTGCTCCCTGAACCGTATTGGTAAACAGCCAGTTGCGTCTGCCTACACAGAATGGGCGTATCGCATTTTCTGCTCGGTTGTTTGATATCTCTATTCTCCCATCTTCAAGGTAGACTCTTAGTTTTTCTTCCTGGTTGATGCTGTATTTTAGTGCTTCACTTAACTTTGTTTTATCCACTGCAACTTTTGCACATTCCCTGACATCTTCAAAGAAATCATCAACCAGTGGTTTTGACTGTTCCTGTCGAATTTGCCTGATTTCTTCATAGCTTCTGTCCGCGTTTTCCTTTTCAATTTGAAAAAGCTTGTTGATCTTATGAAAAAGCCTATAGCTGGCAGTTTGTTTGAGATCTACCCCAGCAGGCGCACTGTCTAGTGCTTCCTTATATTTTCTACGACAATGAGCCCAGCATCCCATGTGTGTAATGCCTTCAAGTTTCTCATAGGCCTGATAGCCATCCGTCTGAAGTATATGATGATAGCCCTCCAGATGCTTCTGGGCATGCTCGTGTCCTCTTGTATTTTCGTATATGAAAACAACTATCTGCTTCTCCTCGCTGCGTCCTGTCTTGTATACCCACATATAGGATTTTGTGGTTGCCTTTTGATGCGGTGCCTTTAAAACCTGAACAGACGTTTCATCTCCGTGCAGGTATTGACTTTTTAACAGAACCTTATGCATATGACTAGCGATTGTCCTGAAATATTCATCATGCAGTTTGATTATCCAGTTGGCCATCGTCTGTCTTGACAGCTTCAGCCCCATCTGATTGAACATGACTTCCTGTCTATACAGAGGCAGTGCTTTGTTGAACTTGTTATCAATGATATATGACAGAAGTGATGGCGATGCAAAGCTCTTGTATATGACCGGTTCCTTCATGGGTGCCTTGTATATTGGCGATTGAACAGCTTCCCTGTCACATCGATCGCACGTATAGACATATTGAATATGTTCAATGACTTCATATCGTGCAGGATGGTAGACAAGCTCCTTTCTTTTGTTTTCGCCTATCTTTCTAAGCGGTGCACCACATTCTGGGCAGCTTTTATTGTCAATATCATGAATAACCTTCTTTACTGGCAGTGATGAAATATCTATTCCTCTCTGTCTGCTTTTTCTTTTTCTTCTGTATGTGATTTCTTCAAGTTCCGGTTCCTGCTTGATTGGTGTGGATTCTAGTTCAATTTCATCAAAAAGAGAAATCTGATCAGGAAGAACAGTCTTTTCTGAAGATGAACCAAAAAGCTTCTTCTGCTGAAGCTTGATCTGCTGACTGTACCAGTTCAGCTGCTCAGTCAATGCTTCAATCTTTTTATCCTTTTCATTGATCATCTTGATCAG
The DNA here is from genome assembly GCF_002160815.1 of Massilimicrobiota sp. An134. Taxonomy (GTDB): domain Bacteria; phylum Bacillota_I; class Bacilli_A; order Erysipelotrichales; family Coprobacillaceae; genus Allocoprobacillus; species Allocoprobacillus merdigallinarum. The sequence goes on from NZ_NFLH01000010.1 coordinate 7,482, forward strand.
TTCTTCCTGACTTAGATTTCTCAAGTTCATGACATCTTCACACCCCACATTACATGATTTCAGCTGTTTCGTATTATACCATAAAACAAACTGCTTTGTTAGATGAGAAGCTGCTTTTCTTTCAATTTTTCATCATATTCAAGACCCTCCAGAAGCCAACTGAGCTGACGGGAAGTGATGGCTCTTGTCAATGATTCCTGCGATTCCTGGATTTTGAATTTTCCATGTTCAAGTCTCTTGATGAACAGCCAGAAGCCGTTGCTTTCATAATAGAGAATCTTGATGCGATTTCTTGATCGGTTGGTAAAGATAAAAAGGCTGTGATCAAGGACATTCATCTGGAATTGGGAATGCACAATGAGTGTCAGACCATCTATCGACTTGCGCATATCCACGAAATGCGTTGAAACGTAGATATTCTTGACTTCATCAGCGTTGATGATCATTTGAGAGCACCAATGATTCTGTCAAGAAGTGCAGGATCAAATTCAATACAATGACCATCAATGGTCATTGATACATTGGGGTGGGCATCATCCACAACCTCGACAGGAACAAATAAATCACTTTGAAGTTCATCATTTTCCAGTCGTCTTTTTGACTTATAGAAAGAAGACACACAGATATTGTTCTGTCTGCAGAATTCCTTGACAGTCAAAGTGCTTTCCTTTTGACTATTTATGATTTTTTTCCAATCATATTGCATATAGTAAGTACCTCCTTTTTTATTGTACTTACATTTTAAATGAATATCCGCAGTCTTGTTAGTGCCTTTTCATTTGTCGCTTACAAACACTACAATCATAAGTAAAAATATGCACCACTTTTAAGTGGTGCTATCAAAACATATCAATGGTGATCAAATTGTATACAATTGGTGCATGAATTAAGAATTAAGTGGCTGACTAAAGCAAAATAATCAGTATAGTACTTTATTTATTAAACTTGATTATTTATTGTAAATTCTAATAACTTTTTTATCCTCATGTTTTTATGATATATTATTGACTTGAACAGTGAGTAACAACATAATATTTTCGTTTTATACATGTAATTAGAAAATTATACTAATTTGGAATAATAATTTCTCCTGCATCGGCACCTAACTTTCCTCCACCACTGCTACCACCATTTCCCAAAGTGAGTCCTAGCTCAGATTCTGGATATGAACTATAATTTTTAATGATATAACTCCATCCTCCTGGTGCAGTGTCTTGATTAATAAAGCATGCAAATTTATCTTGCCACCCATTAGGTGCCGTTACATAATATGCAGCTTTTGGACAAGTAAAACTAGAATTATGTAAATAAACTCTATAAGATGCATAAGGTACATCAGCATATGTTATACTCTTATGCACCCATATACACTCGTTAGTCTCTTTTCCCGGTGTCCCTAATCTATGATCACCATTATAATCATTTGCTCCTTTACCATAAGTATATCCAGTACTTTTAAAATTACCAGGTGCTGAAGACAGTGGATCATTATCAATAACTATATATTTAGCTGCATACACACTAGTAATCGTAACTAAACAAACTATAAACACTGAAAACATTCCTATTATTTTCTTCATTTCTTATCCTTCCTTTATCATACTACTATGTTTATCAAATACGTTTGTCTTTAAAATTTGATTGATATTTAATGTATTGATTTGAGTGAAAAATGTATCATTTCCTTCATCATCAATTAAATGTGATTCAAGTAAAATACCTGTAGATGAATCAATAATAAATTTTGAAGAAATAGCATTATGTTTTTCTTTATAATATTCATTTAATTTAGACTCTACAACCACACAATTTCTACCTAGGTATTTATCATTTGAAACAATATTCCATTTATTGAAATCTGTACCCATAAATCCAATCGCAAAATCTTCAGGTAATAAAACTGTTTTAGTAATTCCCATAAGTGAAGTTTCAGTTTTTCTAACATATGTTTCTTTTCCATCGGTTGTTATTATCCTATCCTCTATTGAATCAATATTTTTACTTTTCTTTTTCAATGAATCAGGAATAAAGATTTTATCATAACTTAACTGACTATACTCCCCATTTCTTGCTGATTCATCTGATACACCTTGTGAAGCAAGATAATCATCACTTCTATATACAGAATAGTATTCCCCATTAAAGACACTTTCTTCAAACGGATCAGTAATACTCTTTGTTTTTAAATTTCTAAATGTATTTTTCTCATATGACTTGGAGTTCTCTATGTCAACAATAAAATCAACATCCATATCTGTATCAGCATTTTTTGAATAATATCTAAATGAACCTGATGCATTTTTAAAATAATCAATAGAATTAATCATCATATTTAATAGTTCTCTCTTATCTGCATCTGAATTTGTAAAAACTTTTGATGAATTATTACTAAGATTTAAGGTTTCATCATTTGATATTGCTTTAGCATTTTCTATGGGATTATGAGCATTATAAAGTGTTATAGTACCCACAAACAGACCTAAAATAACACCACTAATCAAAATTTTCTTTCTCTTCTTCATAGATATAGATCTCCTTCATTTTATACGATAAGATTAATTTTATAAGCTAGCCTATGTATAGAAAACTATCATAAATAAATTTTTATGTAAATATACTTTGAACAAAATGCACATATATTGTATAAAAAGACAATATTAAAATATAGTAACAATAATTATGAAATAGATAATTCTATTTATGCTATTATTTAACTTGGTTAATCACTTGTCACAGTGTTAATCAAATTAGATAATAAAATCGTAAAAATGATTTCAACAATATAAAAAATGAAGTTAAACCTTATATCACATTTTTGCTTTCTCTTTTTAATAGACGTTGTACTATGCCTTGCATCTGCTACATATGTTTCTATTGTATCTCCATATTCAAAATCCAAGAAATCCTTTAGATGATAAAAGGCTGTACTATCATGAATATTACCTGAATCCAGGCTCATTCCTAGTATGTATCCATGTCCGTCACAGGCAACATTGACATTGTATGCAAAGCATTTTTCCTTTTCTCCCTTATGAAAATAGCCACAGGCTGGGTCGCTTAGGCTCGTTTTAATTTCTTTTGTGTCTGGAAGTTCTTTTTTTTTACGCTTTAATTCCTTCTTGAAATGTTCCGCTCTATCCTTATCTATTTCTTCATCAAGTTCCTTCTGATATCTTTTCGATGCAATCTCAACTTCCTTGTTGATTGATTTGTTTTTATTGGCATTGGCCTTAAGATGTGTTCCATCCACAAATACAACACTTGGATCTACTATGCCACATTCAACAAGTTCCTTGATGTAATGTTCAAAAATTTTAATAGCTGTATTATCCTTTTTAAACTTTCTTATATAGTTCTGAGAGAAAGTGGAATGATCAGGAACTTCTTCATCGAGTCCCAATCCAAGAAACCATCTATAGGCAATATTCACCTTGACTTCTTCACATGTTCTTCTCATTGAATGAATGCCAAAAATAATATTGATAAACATCATCTTAAATAAAATAACAGGATCAACTCTATTCGTTCCTTCTTTAGAATAAAGTGGAACACAGATTTCATAAATAAAGTCCCAGTCAATGAATTCATCTAGCTTTCTGACAAAATGATCCTGTGGGACAAAATCATCAAGCATTCCAAGAATAAAGCTTTGATTAGCTACATATCTGTTTCTTGCCATAAAATATCAGTCCTTCCATACCTCTATTATACTACAATACAAAGGACAATATTTCATTTATATGATCATCGAAATGAATAAAAAATTCTAATTTTAACAAGAATTAATTTTTATTATTTACCATAAGCATTGAATAGTTAATCAAAATAATCAGAAAATATCACTTAATTAAAAATGTAAGAATAGTTAATCAACACAACCAAAATGATTAGTCAATTTGAACAGAATATTCAATAGAAAATATTTAAATACATATCAAAACAGAATTATTAGAAATATACCATATCGATTACGATAATTACAGTAACATTAAAAGTATATCATCAAGGTTATTATAGTATATTTTGATCACAACAAATTATAATAACTTTTCTTAAAAAATCTCAATTAATTATTTACTCTATGTTGATTATTAGCTCTCCTAAAATCACTTAGCTTATTAAAATTTTGATAATGATGGATCAACATGTTTTAATACCATTAAATGTATTTCGTACACAATTTATGCCTCTTATTCAAACACAATTTACAATTTTTATTTCATATATTATCTTATATATATATTTGTGCAAAGGAGGTGTTCTAATATGATAAAAAAAATAATATCTTGTGCAGTTGTAATGTTCATTTTTGCATTATCATGTACAAATTCTTTTGCCGTAACAGATAGTGCTTCGAAATCTTATTCAGGTTATGGTACCTTAAAAGGGACAATTGAAATGGAAAAAGCAAGTAACTCAAAATCTGTTTATCTAGTTACAACAATTGGAAAAAAATGTAACTATGTTGGCTGGAAATTATCTATCAAAAATGCAACAAGCGGTGAAACATACTTAAGTACTGTAACGAGAAGCTCAAGCAACACTACTAAACATTCTGAAGGCATGATTTTTCAAAAAGGTTACAATAGTACACACACAAAAATTTTTAATAACAAATGCGTTGCTTATGGTACTCATGAATTCAGACATACTACGTCAGGCGTAGTGTATACAAAAGTTGTATTATAGTAAAGAAAATAATAGATAAATTCCATATTTATCTATTATTTTTATAAATTATAGATATTTTATATCTTACTTGCCTACCTTGTTCTATCAATACATGTATATATTATTTTTTCATTATATTAAAACCTGAGTGAAAAACAAAACGGAAAAAGTTTTACACATTTAAATTAGTTTAATTCATAAAACTTTAATTGACTAAAGGATTATACATAGTCCCTTTAATAAATATAAATATTACAAATTTCAAAGAAAGGAGAATAGTGAACTATTTAAGAATTATGACAAATTAAAGTTTTCAAAAATACATAATAAGAATTAAATATCTAAACTTTTTGTCTTTGAAAAATGGCTTGTTTACGTAATGAATAGTAGTAAACATACATAAATAAAATAATTACATCTGTATTAGAAAGATATAAAACAACATAGTAAATCATTTAATCTAAGATAATCAGTAATATTATGTATTTCAATTAGAAATTTTTATATACTTTTGATTTAGTATAATTTAATCACATATTTGTCATTTTTACCTTAATAAAGCTTACTTCATAACAGAAATGATTATTAAAAAATTTTTGATATGTTTTCTCGTTATATGTTTATGTGGGTGTACTGTTTCAGAAGATAAAAACGAAGAAAATAATCAAGAAATATTATATTCTTTTGAACAATCAACAAATCTCACAAATAATCAGTATATAGAGTCATCAATAAATTTTGACTACACTTTTAATAATAACGGAACAAGTATTACTTATGGATTAATGATTTTCATTGATGGTTATATACAAGAGTTTAGATTAAATAATTCTTCTAATAATTTTTTTCAAATTATATCATCTTCTGAAAATACTTCAACAAAGTATTCCATAACCATTGATAATCCAATAGTTAATGCACAATCTAAAAATCATACAATTAATATAGCCGGAATTCTTAATCCGGCAAAAAAATATGAATTAAATAATTATAACATAGAACACAGCTTATCCCAAACAATAAACTATTCTATTCAAGGCAATTTTAAAAGAAGATACAGTATAGATGATTTTAAATGCATTTTACCAAAAAACAATTTAAATGATTCAATGTTAAGTGAACTTAACATTGAAAAGAAACAATTAAACCAAGAAATATTTTTTGAATTTATACAGTCTAATAAAAAAATCATTGACACAATAAACAAAAAAAATAATTTAGATATCAGAATATTTGGAAAAACAGGAAAATATGCAATCTATCTATTTACTGATGGTATACCATATGAAAATAAACCAATGAAAATTATTGATGTGCAATCAAATCAATATACCGAATTTAACATTGATTTAGCTAAATATGATTGTAAAAATTTTTTCTTAATAGCTTGTCCAATGAATAATAAAGATTATATATACCAATCTGCTAAATTTGTCATGGAGTAAAAAAATGAGTAGTTATACAATATATAAAATATTACAAAAAACTAAAAAAAAACATAGAATAAAAAAATATAAGATAGCCTTCATTATTATTCTCATTGCATTAATAATATCTTTATTTGCAAGTGATATTTTTAAAATAAAAAACATTGATATTAATTGTAATGACCAAATCATTTCACAAAATGTTCGAGAAGCCATGAGTAACTACATTAATAAATATTATTTATTTTTGGATGAAAATAATATAAAAAATATAATAATGGAAACAAACAAAAACATCAAGAAAGTTGACATAACAAACAAATATAATGGATCAATTGAAATAAATATCGTAAAAGCTGAATCTATAGCATATTCAGAAATAAACAGTCATTATTATATAATCAATGAACTTGGAAATATAAGTCAATGCAGTCAGGATCAATTACCTTTATATACTACTAAATGCATAAATTTCCCTTCCAAAGATATTCTTGAAAAATTTGCAAAACAATATTATAAAATAAGAGACATTATAAGAAATGATGTTAGTGATATTGAGTTTGTATCAGATGATTATAATTCAATTTTAATTCGCCTTTATTTAATAAATACTAATGTAATTCAAATAAGAGTTGAAGATATGGTTTCTCAACTTGAGAAAGACACTTTTCCCTATGAAGCATATATGCAAGTATATAAAAATAATTATATTTTTAGTTTTGAAGGAAAATATGTTTATATAAAGAAAATAAAATTACAATAAAATACCTTGCCACAAATGTTTGTTAAACGTTTTGCGGCAAAGTATTTTTTATTGTGTATTTATGATTTTATATAAATATGTACTTAGCAATTTTTACTCCATATCTATTATAAAATTATTTTTTAACTGCGCACTCTTCTTTACACTCATCATTACTATTACCTTAAATTTTATATATTTATTTTTAGTTCCCTCTACAATTCCAACATAATAAGACTCATTATCATAATGTCTATCATAGAATATTAAATTACCATATGATTCATCTATATGTATTATTTTATTCATAAATATTGCCTTTTATTCATAAATATTACATTTTGTTCATAACACATTTACATATTTTTATAACTATATTTTAATATATATGGAAAGGAGAATTCACAATTCTAAATTATATTTTAAATAACAGGGAGGAATGAATATTATGAAAAAAAATAAACTTTTTTTGAAGTCAGCATTAGTATTATTTATAGGAATTTGTAGTATATCAAGTGTTTTTGCAAGTAGTTATACTGGAAAGTTTACCATGACACACATGATTGTTTCAAAACAATCATTGTATTTATCTGGGAAAAAAACTGTTAAAGGAACAGCAAAGATTACAGATCTTGGAGGTGGTAATGTAAGTGCCGCAGCTTTAACAGCTGAACTTGTTCAACCACAGATTTTTGGATATAAGATTTGTTACACCACATCTGCTGGCAAATTAAAATTAGGTTCAAGATCCTTTACTTTTGGAGAAAAAAAATACCCGGGTGATACATATTACTTTGCATTAGAACATGGAACTGGATTCCCTATATCTGGAGAATTTACAGTTAATTGGTAGAAAAAAGTATGAGGTTTATCATTGATTTACCCTTAAAAACATTTATTGTTTTGTTTATAATTTGTTCAATAATTGTCATGATTTTGCATTATCTACGTTATAAACAAAAAAAAGCTAAGTATTCTCTTTTCTTCAAACTATCAATATTACTTTACATTTTATTGTTGATCAAAGTCGCATTTTTAGGAATACAAATTACAGATGAAGAAGGATATAAAATCCTTTTGGAGTATGGCTTGATTAACAATGCACGATTTATTCAATTAATTCCTTTTAAAACAATATTAGATGTTTTAAGTACTGTAGAGACATTAAGTGTAACATATATACAAATTGTTGGGAATATTATTTTATTGACACCACTTTCATTTATATTATGTTATATCAAGGAGTTTTCAGCAAGAAAAACATTGTTATTTACTTTTTTTGTGTCATTGTTTATAGAATCATATCAATTGATCATAAGTTTAATAACTAAGATTCCTAGTCATACATTTGATATAGATGACATAATATTAAATATTTTTGGGGCAGTAATTGTAATAGTAGTATCAATATTTATTAAGAGAAATGAAAAAATAAAAAATTTCATTGATAATTTTATATATAAAGACAATTAATATGTTGCATAGTATATATTTTTGTTCGTTTATTGATTTACAGTAATTATATTTTTTATAAGTAATATATTTAAAAAATTTATTATGGTTTGAATGATATCAACAGCTGTAACGATATGGCTTTCAAAAGGTTATTTCGTTGCAGCATTTTTCGTTACACATACGTTATTTTTTATAATTACTGATAATATACTAAATAATATAAATATTTGGATTTTCATACATAATTACTGTATATCAATATAAGTAAGAATTAATTACAATGAATTTTTATTTATCATAGGCCACTTGAACCACTTATTTTTTGTAAGTAATTTTAAATTGATTATTTCATGCGTTATGCACCATCGATACACAGTTTAAGCACCATTTTATAATATTCAATTCACATGTAAAGCACCATTAATACACATGATTAGCTCCACTTTTGTTATCATAATATTGAGAGTGACAGACTCAAAGTTTCTGTCAAACCTATTCTTGAATTAGGTGCAGCAGGTATTTCAATACGTAAAATTGAGGCTTAACGCATGCATCAAGCTCATTGGTAAGCTATTTATAAACCCACTAATATTTATTCTTAATTATTAAGGCATAGCTGATTAAATATTATGATTTAAGTTGCTCATCAATTCTGATAAAACTGATTAATAGGTTGACCAGCCAAATAATATACTCCTTTTGATGTCATATTTAATTGTAGATAGGTATCAAAAATATCAATACAAAGTCAATTCTACAAGATTTATTCATATTCTAAGAAAGTTTTTTGAATGGTGCTATTCATTTGCATAGGTGGTGCTACAATTATCTACTGCTGGTGCTGATGTTGTGAATTAAGTGGTTGAAGAACGTGAAATAATCATTAAATTTTGGATTTTTTAAAAAATAAGCAATATAAATCAACTTTTTTCTCTAAAAAATATAAAATATTTTCGACAAGTGTGTCTGATGGTCTATGATATTTTTATTTATTAAAAAAGTTTGAAACCACTTTAGTTCATTGTTCAAAACTTTAATCTTCAAAATATTTTATATACCACTATTTCATTCCATATCCTCTAACAACTTCATTAATTAAACTATATTTCTTTTCTCTACATTCATCATTACTGTTACCTTCTATTGTATAGACATATTGATTATCAGATGATTCTACAATTCCTACATGATCAGGATCATTGTCATTGTTCCAATCGAAAAATATCAAATCTCCACTCTTGGGCTTATAATTCTTGTCAGCCCATTTTTTATTATCCTCGAACCATTGTATTCCATCTTCAACCCTAGAAAATTTAGGTATACTTACATTCAAATCACCACTTTCGTTTGCACACCAGCTCACGAAAATAGCACACCATTCTACATGAGAATCAAATCCATACCATTTCCAGTATTTTTTCCCTCCAACATTACCCACCTGTGATTTTGCTACTGCAACAATATCTCCATTTGCTATGTGATAATATCTTAAAACATGTTCTACATAGTCAGGATCACCATAGACATCTACCTTCAGCTTTGCTTTCATTTCATCTGAAAACAGTTTTGCATTAGCTCTGGTATAACCTTCAAAATGTTCTAAAGCCCAATCAATATAACCATTTCCATAGTTATATCCTTGTAAAGCCAATGAAATATTTTTCATATCAGATATACTTTTTACACTTGCTGCTTTTAAGCAATCTGACAAATAATGGACACCACAGTCAATCGAATATTCAACATCTTGAATTCCATCTGGTTGTTTAGCATATTTTTCATTATATGGGCACTCTGAAGATTGCATCGGGTCTAATCCTTTGCCACCACTTTCCTGCATCATCACTGCTTGAATAAGGGGAACATATTCAGAAACTGCATATTTTTCTGCATACCTTTCTATGATTTCTGTATATTCAAGAACTTCAGCTGAAACATACATTGTTCCATTTTCTACACTCGAATCATCTGATAGTGCTGAAAAAACACCAATAAAAAGAACTATGACTATCAACAATATCAATCCTGTCCCTAAAGATATGATATTATTGACTTCTGTCACAGTTTTCTTGACTGCACCAACTGTACCTTTAAAAATTTTAGCCGAGTGATGAGATGACTTTTCTATCGTAGAAAGAGAATCTTTGGTCTTTCTTATCTTTCTTTTTTTTTTGGCTATAAAAAAAGATTTCATTTGCTGATTATAATGATTTGATACATTCTCATTTGAAATCATAGTATTGTCATTCTTTATTTTTATAACTTTTTGATTGGCAGATTTTTCCATTTTTTTATTCACAATTAAATCTTTAGAATTATTATTTGTCTTTGCTTTTTTGAATTCATTGTTTTGTTCTTCATTCTGTTTTCTATTCTTTTTCTTCATGAATAACTTCTTATTATAACGAAAGCTCTGATATGCTGTTTTCTTTTCTCTATCCACTACTTTATTGACTGCATAGTTATTATCCTGCACTTCAGCATTATTTTCGTCTTTTTTATGCCTTTTAAATTCAATACTATTTTTCTTGATGAAATGCTTAAGATTGTCATTCTTCTTATTTATTTTAATGGTATGATTCTTTTCTTTTGTCTTTATGTCTTTCATTTTTAGCTTCCTTTAAGTTAATTTTTAATTGTATCATTTCTAACACTCCCTCTCAACGATATGAAATTCAACATTCGTACATTTGTATGAAAAAGGCATTATGTTTATGATGTTACTGAGGTGATTGACAAATGGATGAATATTTAAAACAAATTTTTGATCTGTATCTAAACGATGAAATATATTCAAATCAAATTACACACGATAAACAGTACATGGCTTTACTCGAAGAAATACATAACCTGCAGGAAAAAATAATAAAAAGTTTAAAATGTAATTCAAAAGATTCAAATATGGATTTATTAGTACAGAACCTATTCAATACACATATGGAACTTTCCAATCTATACCGATACTATGATTTCGTAGAAGGATTTGCTCTTGGTACCCTCAATGGTATAAATTGCACAAAGCATGACGATAAAACTGTCTATAAAATAAATAAAATGACAAAAGACTTAATATTAAAAAACAAAAACATAGATTAAAAAAAGAGATTTCCAATTCCCTTAATCAGGAAAAAGAAACCTCTTTTTTTATTGTTATTGATGGCTAACGGATTGGTTCTTTATGAATAGTCTTTTCATCTTTTCGATGGTTTGATTGGTTTGATATAAGCTTCAGATGACTTCTGACCGATTCTCTTTTGAAATGATCAAGCTGATTTAACATCTTTGAGGTTTTCATAGCCATGCCTTTAACTAATTGATGAATAGAACGGGAAGATTTTTGCATAAAATTAAGTTTTGAAAAATCATTGCTTTCATGAACTGCTTTTTTACCCATAAACAACAAACCAATATTCTTGATATTTCTTTTGGCATTTCTCACTTCAACAGTCATGGAATCAACTGTCTGAATCATATGGTTTGTTTTGCTTAATGCTTTTATAAAAGACTTCTGCAAACTCGTTAAAGCATCTTTGATATGCAGTAAATCAATAGTCTTAACAATTCCACTTTTGCCATGCTGTTTAAAAGATTGAATGCAGCCTTTCATTGAATTCGTTACATCTCTTTTTAGGTTGTTCAATTTATTCATGCTTATATCAACAACATCCTGTGTCTTATTTAATGTTGATTCCAATCTCATCTTCATTGTTGGATTTTGCATAGCATTCAACTGTTCCTTTATATCCCCTAATTCCTTGATAACCAATTCAAATTGTTTTTCCATACTTTCAATATAATTAGTCAGGCCTTTTGTATTGTCATATTCCTTGTGTTGATCATTATCCAATAGCATTGACATATATTTCTTGACAATAGGATCATTCATAATAGGTAATTGCTTATCCATTATTTGTCACTTCCTTTCATTTCTCTATCCGATGGCTTTGTCGTCATTAATTTATATAATTCTGTATTCTTTGGAAACCTATTTACAAATGGAACAAGACTTCCTCCATATCTAATCAATCCACAGCCTGGTTCTGCATTGGTTATATAAGTTAACTGTTCATCACTGATATTCAACAATGTAGCGAGTTTTTCTCTATCCTGATATGCCTGATTCAACATCACAACAAACTCGGAATTTGATAACATTGTACTTGCCTGAACACTATCAAGCAGATACTCTACGTTTTGCGTAATGCCAATAGGGTATCCATCACGTTTTCTGAATTGTCGCCATGCTGAATTGAAGAAACTTGCACTTTCTTCATTTTCAAAGACAACATGAAATTCATCAATGATGATATGCGTTCTTTTCCCTTTTCTCCAGTTATCATTGACACGATTAATCATGGCATCTGTAATGACCAATAATCCCATTGTCTTCAGTTGCTTCCCTAATTTAAAAATATCATAGGAAACGATACGACTAGATGTGTTGACATTTGTTTCATGAGCAAATGCATCTAACGAACCATCCGTAAATAATTCAAGTTTCAGTGCAAGACTTCTTGCTTCTATTTCAGGCTGTTCTAGAAGTTTCTCTCGTAATGTTATAAGAGTTGGCACTTGCTTAGTTTGATAGTAATCCTGATAGACGAGTGTAACACATCTATCAATAATACTTCTTTCGCTAGGCTTGACTCCATCCCTATCAAGCTGTTCAAATAATGACATGACAAATTGTGACTTGTCCCCAACAGGATTTCCACTATCGCCATATCCTTCATTCATATCCATTGCATTGATATGATTAGGACTTCCTGCAGCTATTTGAATGACTTCGCCACCTAATTCTTTGACAAGCAAAGAATATTCACCTTCTGGGTCACAAATGATAATATCGTCATCTGTTGACAATGCTATAAAGATAATCTGTTCCTTTGTCAAAAATGATTTTCCACTACCCGGTACACCTAATTGAAATGCATTGGGATTCATCAGTTTTTCCTTATTGCATAGAATAAGGTTATTTGTAATGGCATTCTGTCCAAACCATATTCCACCTTCATCAATTATTTCCTGTGCTCTAAAAGGAATAAAAACAGCTAGACTTTCAGTAAGTAATGTTCTTACAATATCCAGCTTGTTGATACCGATAGGCAATACACTCATGAGCCCATCAAGTTGTCGACTAGCAAAAGCAAGTGGTGATAATTCACACATATACTTTCTTGCAGTAGCCATCAATAACTCTGAGTCATTATCAAGTTCTTCCTTTGAATCTGCAAGATGGACAATTGTCATGCAACCAAGCATCATCCTTTGATCACGAACAATCAAATCATCAAGAAATTCCTTTGCTTCCTTACGTTGATTTTCCATATCATAAGGTATCACAGCACTGAAATTATTATTGGCATTCTGACGTCTTTGCCAGTTTGTAATATTGGTTTCAATTCCCAAAAGACGATTTTCAACTTCCTTAATAGCTTCATCAGTAGGCACGGTTATAATATCCATGCTATACATAAGATTTCTATTCAATGAACAAAGTTCAGCAACAAATCCATCCTTGATATAACTTGCATAATTTGATAGATATAATACTCGACCATATTTATCTCCTAATTTGAAATACTTGTTATAAAACTCTGGCTGATAAGGACAGATTGCATCTTTGAAATCATGTCCTTTGTACATAAAATCATTAAAATCAAATTGAAAATGTTCTTCCATTCCGTTCCGATAAAAATCATGTAAGATTTTTAGTCTTTCTACTGCATCAAGTTCTTCTAAAGAAGAACCTAATTTTGAAAAATGAGATGACAATTCAACTGTTGTTCTTGAGAAAAAATTTCTTGCTTCATCAATGTTATTTTTAAAAACAGTAATCGTTATATATTTTTCTTGCTTGATGCTATCTGTCCCTGATATTTTTTCAAGAAGCATATCATTATACTCTTTACGATATTTATCAAGGTGATCCCCCTTTAAGGGAATCAATATATGATTCTTAAATTCTTGTATATTAACCTTTCGATTATTGATAGTAATCTTGGTTGTAGTAGAACTATCCAATGAATTCAACAGTTCACTGTAATTCAAAAATAAATTGATCTTTTCTTCTTTAGAGGCAATAGAGTAATTGACATCCTTAAAACAATACGTTTTAGAATACTTATTTCCAGAACAAAAAATACCATCTTTATAGATGATATCAATATCAATAACGTCCTGTGCTCGTTTTGGTACTTTTATTTTATCTTTGTTTTGTTTTCTTAATTTTTCGTAGCTTTTTATCATTTGGATTCATTGACTCCTTTCTTTGATTTTCTATATAATCTTTTAATATTTCATAATATAAATTGTATGGTTTAAAAGTAAGTTGACGATGACTCATCAAAAATGAACGCCATACATTGATTAATATTCGCTCAAAATTCATACCTTGATATGAAACAAATCCTAAAGCAGCAAATGGTATGGCCACAACAATACATAACCAACTTGTCACTTCAAGACCTAATACATCTATAAATATAAAATACACTATAACTGCAACAATACATGCCAGTATAGAAAAAAAGCATTGTCTAAGAGTTAATCCCAAGACAATGCTCTCTGTATAATTTCTTATTTCCTTGTTAATTTTGATTTCCATTTATACACCTTCCTTTAATGAAAACGAGTACACTATTATAACATTCATTTCCATAAATTAACCATTATTCATAATGGATTGTTTCAATATCATATATATCATGAAAACTTATTTTCACTCCATTTTGAAACAGAATATATTGTTCAAAATCATCTACCTTTTTTACCTTATCAGATATTTTGAAATAAATGCCACCTTTTTTCTTATTATCTTTTTTAAAATAGGTCATCATAACTCTTGGAGAACTCTTTATATGATCTTTGATTTCATTCAACTGAACATTAATTTCTAACAGCTGATATTCATCTAAATCCAGCTTTTCATCAACCATTCTCGCTGTTTCATTAATAGCTTCCTGATGTCCAGTCAGTGCAGCAAATGGAGAAAATTGAGCTGCACGATCTTGAATGGACATTCTAGGATGAACCTTTGAAATATGATGTGGTAAATTAATAATATCACTATAATCTTTATCCCTCATGCTTTATGTCCCCCAATCTGCTTATTTCTATCCTGTGTCGTTGCTCCATCTTCTAAATCCATTGCTTTTAAGACACTATTTTTACCATATTTCTTCTTAATTTTATTAATGGCTATCTGCAATTGATGTTCCTCTTCAAGTTTTTCTTTTTCTTTTTTTAGACTTTCTGCATCATATTTTGAATAAGAAAAAATATCCATCTGGTCATAAAACTCTTTGTTCTTAACGCTCTGACTATCTACAAGATGATTCGCAGAGATATTTAATCGTCTAATAAATAATTTTTTATTAACAATTCTATCATAAAGTTCTAAGACTTTTTCAGTTATCAGTTTTGTTGATGAAGTTGGAAATTTCATATTTGCTGTTCCATGCGAATGCTTTGGAATTTTTCTGCCATACATATCTATCTTCGTTTCTCCAGTATAGGAAGGATTGATATTCTTTATATCATATCCAATTGTCAAAACTACCTGATCAGTAACAAGATTTTTATCAACCAAATCCAATGTTAACATATCAACCATTTCTTTTACAATCAATCTTGCCTTATCATAAGTATATGGTTCATGTAACACTTGTCCAGAACCAATACTTTTATCTCTAGGCTTATATTTCTTGATATCCTTGATTGTACATGGTTCATATCCCCATGCATGGTCAATAAGAAGTTCTGCATTTACACCAAATAACTTATAGAGTAGTTCTTCATTGTAATAGTCTTTTTCACTACCTAATGAACATATTGCTATATCACCCATAGTATATAAATGAACATTTTCTAGTTTTTTAGCATAACCCTTACCTACTCTCCAAAAGTCAGTAATAGGAGTATGATTCCACAAAAGACGACGATATGACATTTCATCTAATTCAGCAATTCTAACACCATCTTCATCCGCTTCAACATGCTTTGCTACAATATCCATAGCTACTTTACAGAGGTATAAATTTGTACCTATTCCAGCTGTTGCAGTTATACCAGTTGATTGTAAAATATCTTTAATAATTGTTCTTGCAAGGTCATGAGCTGACATTTTGTAGTTCTTTAAATAATCGGTAACATCCAAAAAGACCTCATCAATTGAATAAACATGTATATCATCCTGAGAAACATATTTTAGGTATATATCATAAATTTTTGTACTATATTCAATATAATAAGCCATTCGTGGAGGCGCTGCTATAAATGAAACAAGCAAATTTGGATTGTTTTTTAGTTCTTCATCTCTGAATGATTTCTCTGTCAGTTTTCTTCTTGCCTTTCTCTGTCTTTGGTCATTGACTTCTTTCACTTTTTGTATAACTTCAAATAATCTAGCACGACCAGAAATACCATATGCCTTGAGTGACGGTGACACTGCCAAACATATCGTTTTTTCAGTACGACTGGCATCAGCAACTACAAGATTTGTAGTAAGTGGATTGAGTCTACGTTCAACACATTCTACAGAAGCATAAAATGACTTCAAATCAATAGCGATATATTTACGTTCTCTAGGCATTAGCATTCTCCTTTCTGAAAAATAGTTGATATACATTATTATGAACGTACTTTTTTTAAAATATAAATAATTCAAATCAATTATACAATTCTTCAACAAGATTGAAAAGAAAATTTATAACCCCATCATATCTTTCACAACACGATCGCTCATCTTAACTGTTCCCACTAAAACAAGCATATTGAAAATTGTTTCTCCAATATATGTCCATAACATACTAATAGCTGATGATGAACTATCAATGACAGGTGGAGAAGCTACAAACTGTGAAAAAATAATACATGCTAATACAATAATTGTTCCTTCCAAACAAACACCAATGTAACTTTTTAAAAAAGTCAATGCTACAGACTGTGTATTCTCTGAAGCTGATGTTGATAACGGTATTGGGCTTATTGCTGTATACATATATAATTTAAAAAATCTTCCATAGACTGTCAGTATAAGTATAAAAGACAATATTGTTATGAATATTCCTCCAAGTAATGTCACTGCCCATACTGGTATACTTTCTAGAAATCCACAATCCTCAACAGCCTTAATGATTTCCTCAGGAATTGTTGTAGTTGTTGCACTACCTGCACTCACTGTAGACATAATCTTGGATGTAATACCTTGAATGATTTCAAATACTTTTGTCATGATAGTCATTCCATACACGACAATGCCTCTTGCAATGGCAAATCTTAAAAACAATCGTAATGCATGTTCTGGACGTTTGATTTCTGTAAGATTGGTACAAGTTCTTACCATTCCAATGACAAAAAACAAGACAAGCAACGCTAAACCAATTGCCGTTAAAGTACCATGTATCTTCACAATGATTTCCCATATATGACCACCCTTAAAATTTTGAGGTGTTTGTGTCAACAAAATCCATATTTCTGCCATCTTCTCATTCCAAATATTAATTGCATTGGTGAGATTATCAATGATTCCACCCATTATGTTCACCTCACTTTATCCATATATGGAATTAACCACCAACAATGAGATTTAATATTTCTTTTGCAAAAGTAATGATAATCCCTCCTGCTAGAGTTAAAAAACCATTGGCACGTTGCGACGGATCATGACTTTTCAAACTTAAACCAACCTGAACAACACCAAATCCCAGTAAAATCATACCAATAGCTCTAATCAAGCTAAAAATAAAAGTTGATAAATTATTAACCACAGTTAATGGATCTCCATCTGCAAATACTGGAGTTGCTCCAAAGTTAAGAAATAAAACACTCAAAACATATGCTAAAAATAACATTCTTAATTTTTTAGAAAATTTTATATAATTCATATCTACTTTTCCTCCGATTCATTTTTAAATAATAAAAAAGTGTAGTGATGATTTTTTAATCTCACTACACCTGAACAATGACATATTCATTATTTGTTGCGTAATACCAAAATTTTTATATTACTCTTTTTCTGTTCTTAAAAGTTCCTTAAAATATTCTTCAATATCCTCATCTGAATAAAGTTCATAGTCCTCATCAGTGAGAAGAATATTCTGCCAATCATCAATCACATGATTTATCTTTCCATGCACATAAGGCTTAGCTTCCCCATCTTTTGTATATTTCACATTAGGATGTTTCAAGATGTCAAATTTCTTGTCAAAGATTGGTCGTTCACCACGTATAAACAACAATGAATAATCATTATCTAATAGTCGCACCTCATCAGGTGCCAGAAGTTCCCTTCCGGTCTGCTGATAATTGGTAGAATAATTCCCATTCTTTCCTCCTGATTTGCCATACGTATTTGTATCCAACGTTTCCTTACCAAGATATTCACTAAGGAACTTGTGAGTAGATTGTTCATTTCCACCAAGATAGTATAAAGTGTCACAATTACCTATGAGGCTTTCCCATGAATCTTTATACAGTGCTTTTATCTGAGCAAGATTTTGAATAATAATAGATACAAATATTTGTCTTGAACGCATGGTGCTCAGCAATTTATCAAATTCATCTGGCAATGCGACATTAGCAAATTCGTCCATTAAAAAGTGAACAGGTACAGGCAATTCTCCACCATGAACTATATCTGCCTGACAATACAGCATCTGAAACAATTGAGTATACAACATTCCAATTATAAAGTTGAATGTTGAATCATTATCTGGTATGACACAAAAAATGGCAGTCTTTCTCTCTCCTACTAGATTGAGTTCAAGTTCATCAACAGCTGTTAGCGAAGCAATACTTTCAAGATTAAAAGCTGCTAATCTTACCCCAACACTTATAAGAATTGATTTCGCTGTTTTCCCGGCTGCCTGTTTATATATCTTGTATTGTTTTAAGGCTAAACTATTGGGGGTTCTTAATTCAAGTCTTTCAAACAGTTCATCTAGAGGACTTTGATAATCTTCATCGTCCTCTCGTACATCGGCTGCAACAATCATTTCCATGACCATTGTAAAATTCTGTTCTTCCTTAGGTGCTTCATGCAATAAATAAAGACATAATGCTTCTAATAAGGCAGTTTCGGACTTTTCCCAAAATGGATCATTCGTTTGACTTCCTTTTGGGGTTGTATTTCTAATCAAATTAGTAATCAGTTTTAAGATATCTTTATCATCCTTGATATACTCGAAAGGATTGTAACAATGTGACTTTGACATATTGATCAAGTCAACAACTTTAATGACATACCCTTCCTTTTCTAGAAGATAACCAGTATCTCTTAAAAGCTCTCCTTTTGGATCAAGGCAAACAAAACTTGTATTACATTGCATTAGATTTGGCTTTCCATAAAACCTCGTCTTTCCAGCCCCACTTCCACCAATGACAATTGTATTCAGATTACGTCTGTGTTTTTTCCCATCAAGTCCAATACGAACATTTTGACTTAGAATTTTATTCTGTGAAAAATTTTTATTGGCATATTTTTTATTGACACTTCTATTGTTTGCCCATCTTGCTGAACCATATTCTTCTTGACGGCGATAGTTTCTCTTATTAGAAAGATAAATCCCCGTTCCACATACATAAACAATAATAAATAAACTTATTGTTCGTAAACTACCCTTACTCCATACAATAGAAAAAGGACTATTCATTGCTTCACTGATATACGGTAAAGCATTCAATAGTCCATCATCAATATAAGGAGCAATTTTAAGGCTAAACCATATTACAGGTATAAAACCTATAACAAAAAGTACAAGGTCATCACGATTATCTTGTTTCATGACTGTTTCTTATTCCTTTCATTATATTTGCTTTCGCTGATTTAGCAATGATTGTTTCAATGAAATCATAGTTCTTATTCTCTCTAATCTGTTCATCTCGTAATTTTTTTAGAGCGTAAATAATAATTCTTCTTTCACAGTCGGTTACATATATACAGACTGTTTTTTCTTTTGATGAAAATAAACTCATTATCTGCTCACATCATTTCTTTGTTGAATTTTTTCTTGTTGAGATTTATAGATACCTCTATCAATACGTTCACTAACATCTTCACATAAACTCTTAATATTTCCCAATTCTTTTTTTATGTCTTTTAACTCCATACCATAAAAGTATTGAGTCACTTGATCAGCAAATTTAATATCATGATGAGGTATACCATATTTTTGACAAAGAATATAAGCCGAACTTTCAATAAAAAATTGATTGTTTTCACGATTATAATCAGAATACTGTTTATCGAATTCCACATGACAGTATTCTCTTGCAAGTCCCTGAATCAACTGTGTAGGACTCAAGTTATTAGCATAATAGATACATTTGGCATCAGGTGAATAAAATACAGGTTCACCACCATCAAAGGTATCCAATTGTTGTAAAGCCACTGGTGAAAGATATGTCAAACCATTAATCATGTTTGCAACATTCATTTGTGGTGCATTATATAATATTTTCTTTGTATTAATCTGTGAAACATCAAAAAGGTACTTCGCATTAAAGTTTGCTCCATATGAACCATCTTCTCTTTGGTATTCACCGGTAGGTTCTAGAATCTGTATACCCTTTGCTCCCTTTTTTATATAAAATCCACTATCACGCCAATGTTTGCCATCCTTCAGCATCTTTGCATCAGGATTCTGTGCCATAATCAAAAGAGTATTCGTAATCGTATAATCCAATCTTGCCATGAGATTTAAAAACTGCAGATATTTCTGTGGAGAAGAAACAACTTCACCAGACTGAACTTCTGCTAGTCTATACAGATGATTTCGTTTATATTTCATCTGTTTTGCATATTCCTCTTTAGATAATCTTGGCTGTTTTCTTTCATTTGATCTTTGAGCATTTTTATTTAGCATTGCATAAATATTTTCCATGAAATGTTACCTCACTTTCTTCTTGATTTTTTTCCTTTTGATATTCTTATGCTGACTCTGTTGTTTGACAGTCGTCTTCTTTTCTTGCTGTTTCTTGATTTCATTGAGTTCTTTTCTCACCGATGGACGCTTATCAATAATATTTGGTTCTTTTCCTGCTTTGACTGAGGTAGGCTCGAACGGACTGGCGTCCTTTGTCGTTCGAGCAGTAGTCGGGTTTTCAGAAAAGCTCTTTTCTTCTTTCTTCATTGAATTCATTAATGATTGCACAAGTTTATCATGCTCTTCATCACTCATTGTAGGAACATCCTTAAATGCCTGATTTTGTTTTGAAGTAGCATAATCATTAATTGTCTTTGCATCGACAGTTGCCAGTTCAAATTTATCAACTATTCGACTGATTTTCGATGCATCCTCTGCTCTTACCATAATGTCACATATCCCATCAATGTTGTTTTTTTCTTTCAGCACACAATACATAACACCATAGCGTTTTGCTTCCTGACAGAAAACCTTCAAATCATTATGATGAATAGCAAAGACTTTCAATTCCTTTCCAGACTTCAACATGGAATTAAGTCTTGCTTTTCCCTTAACTTTTTTCTTGTCCGTCAAAATAGCATAAAGCATTGCTGCTAAAGATTTAGATGCCATACCACCAGCTTTGAGTGCAACATTGGCAGCAACTTCAATGCCTTGCAAGGTCATTCTTGTCATCTGATCAGCTGTTTCCCCACCTGTAGTCATTTTTTCACGCTCCTTTTGTTGAAATTCAAATATTTAGAAATACAAAAACGATGAATTGAATCATCGCTTAAGATTAAAAATTGATAAAACTGTATAGAAAAAGGTATGGCTCCGCATCAATCTGCACATCCCGCCACAAGAGGCAAGAAAACCATACCTATAAGAGTATACTCTCTTTCTAAACACAATATACCATTAATTCTTCATTATGTCAACTAATGACATAATACTATTCAATTGAACGATAATTCGTTAGAAGATAATATAATGTACTGTCTTTTTCATAAATATGATGACGTATAATACTACATATATTGTCTATAAATTGTAAACCATATTCTAAACGAGAATCCTGTTGGACAATAGATAAAACATTATTATTTTGTTTTATTGACTCGATTATTTTTAGTTCAAAATCAGTTTTATTAAATGTATCAAAAATGATATCAATTTCACAATCAATTTGTGAAACAATTTTATTCAATAACGAAATATAGACATTTTACTTTTCTTGCTGATAAAACGATTTACTTTTTTTCTTATAAATAGCATAATAAATGGAATAATTCATTGTGCTTATATGTTCAAGCATACACACTTTAATCCTTTGATATTTTTTATCTAGTATTACTGATTTAAACTCTGTAAAGATTTTTTCTTTATCTTTTGGAGAAATGGGAAAGTTCTTTACCTTCTTCGTGAATTTTTTAAATGTTGCATCTGTTTTTAATTTAGAATCTGTTAATAAACCTGCAACTATAAAGTAATCCTCACATTCTGTTTCATCAACAAATAATATCATTATATGATTTCCTCTTTCTCGTTAATAGTCTTTTTACATTCTATCATTTATCGTTCTGTATTTCTATATAATCTGTTGAATTGTGTATCATTTTGTCTTTCATTCATTGCTTTGATAATTTCTTTCATCTTCAATGAACGATTTTTTATTCCCTCATAAAGCCTCACCTCCTTTCGTAATTCCTTGATTTCTTCAGAAAGACTATACACATCTCTTTGAAGTTTCTCTTTTGTATCAGGATTTTTACAACGTCTAATTTTGTTATAAATACATCTGCGTTCCTTAATAAGTGATTCCAGTCTATTCTTGACAGTTGATTCTTCTTTTTTTAAATCATCAACTGTTTCAATTCTTTTTTTACACAATAGAGTCGCTTCCTTTGTTATTTGATCCATGTATCTTAATTCCTCTCTCAATAAAAAATGCACCCTTCTTTTATGAGGTGCGTTCTTAGGCAATATTCCCATTTCAAACATATAACGAACATACAGTGCACGAAATCCTGTTATCTTTTTTGATTTTTTAATATTTCCCTGATAGTGATATATTCTTGGTTTAACTTCTTGGATTGTTCCTTTTAGCCCTATACCATTATTCAAAATACGAAGTTTAATATTTTCCTCACTATATGATTCATCTTTGGTGAGATTATGAAGTCTGAAAAATTTTTCAGCACCCGGTGGTCTGATAGCTATATACTTGACATTTGTTTTAACTTCATATCCCATGAATTTTAAATATCTAATAAATTGTGTGAAGGTCATTGAATTGTTGATGGCTCTATCAACATCATCTATCATAAGTGTTCGTCTAGTAGGCATTTTTTGTTTTTCAGCCAACCACTCACTATAATGCTTTCCTTTCTTTGGATTATCAATAATACTCAAACGATATTTTCTACAGATTTCATCAGACAAACGTCTTAATCTATCATAATCCTTATGCTTGTTTAAAAATCTTTTATGTGTTGCCCAAGATACAGAGTTTACTACAAAATGATTATGATAATGTTCCTTATCTAAATGCGTTGTCACCAATACTTCAAATTCATCGCCCCACATCTTTTGAGCAAGTTCTACACCAATGGCATGTGCCATTTCTGCACTCACCTCTCCATGTGCAAATGATTGATAACCATGAAAGGCAAGAACACTATCTTCCTTATGTGCCGCCTTCTTTGTTTGAATCATCTGATCATACACATTGTAAGGACTGCAGTTGACACCACTAACATAGAATTGCTTTTCAGTTTTGAAATCATTTTCTACATATTCGATAACATTTTCAAGTCCCTGAAATTCATAATCATTGAAATCCTTGTTTTCTGTTTTCATTGGATTAACAACATAATCAAGGACATCCTTCAAGCTATACTTGACAGCCCACATAGAAGTTGTTGCCACTATATATCCACCTCATCTTTTCTGTATTCACCATTGACATATAAAACATATTGAATCTGTTTTTGAAGCTCCTCAAAATTCTTTTTATATTTCATGACATCAATGGAGCCAGTCTTATAGGCAATCACTGCAATTTGGTTGATGTTATTTCCTATCTTTCTTAATTGATAAATGGTTTCTTTTAAATCCGGATAGGGCTTTTCAGCTGGTACAATCTTTTGAATAATCAAACGAAGATATGCTTCTCTTGAAAGTCCTGTTTTAGCGACTGCCACATTCAAATGATTTAATTCATCATCACTTAATCTGATTTCTATTCTATTTTTTCTTTTCACTTTCATAATATCTACCACCCTGTATAATGCACATAATAATAACTCCACATAATGCTCCTAGTTCAAACACTCCCAACAATTTCAACCATTCCATCACTCTTCACTCCTTTCTTGGGGTATTAGGGGGATTTCCCCTAACAAGCTGACTTTTGCCATCAAAAGTCCTTGCTTGCTACAATTTACGACATAGAAATAGGTATCTTTTATTATGAGTCCTAATTTACCTAACGAAAGTAAGCTATCTAGCATAATCATCACGTTTTCTTACTTTTTCAATAACTTTAAATTCTGTCGTTATATAATTTTTCTCATTTAAAACAAGTTCTTCATTTCGATATTTTTCTTTTAATTTGATAAGTGCTTCCTGTTCATTTTCTGCTTCAATGATTTCCTGATACTGTAATATTTCTGTAATTTCAACTTTATATTTAGCCATTATGTTTCATCTCCATTCCTTATATTTTCAAAAAAAGAATCAGTATTCTTTTCAAGTTTTTCATACTGATTTTTCAAATTATTTAAATCTTTTAATCTTAAATTCATGATGTTAATTTCTTTATCTAACTGATTTCTTTTTTCAATTTTTAATTGCTTTTGTTGTTCTAGTTTTTGTATTTCTTTTATGATTTTTTTAATCAAATCAACCATCTCCTCTCTAAATTTACACAAAAGAAAAAGCAACTTCTTTTTTAGAAATTGCTTCTACCTTTATACTCTAATCTTAAATAATCAGTTATTTTTCTACCAATTATAATAATTGTAGGCATATGTTCTTATTTTTTACATTGACTGTTACTTTACTAAAAACCAGTTCAACATTTTTTAAAAGATTTAATTCATCAACATAGGTATACACTTGATTTTGACAGCTTTGATAAATAAGTGTATTAATTTTCTTAACCTTTTTAACATCACTACAAGATTTAATATACCAATCATTACTTAATAAAGGAGATGTTTTAAAAACTAAACAAATTTCCGTTGACAATGGAAAAATAATCATATTACAGTCCCCTTTTTTAAAAATAGAATATTTATAATGACTATCATCTACTTTTTTTAAAGTGCATATAGGAGAATCGCTTGTAATAAATGTTTCTTCCGTTTTATTTATCAAAACATCACAAGTCATTTCCCCTATGCACATCATCTTTGCATTATAGTTATCTAATTCTCCAATTTGTCTTATATGATGTACTTTAGCATCATCATTATCATGAATACCAATATCAATTTTTTTATTATTAAAATTTTTTATGCCATTATTTCCACAAATTTCATTAACTGCATTGTAAATTTTGATATACATATTTTTATACAATGGAGATCTCATATATTGAATTAAAATATATAAAATGATATATTTTCGAGTTTCAAAAAATTGTGAAAATGGAATAACTGTATTTATATTTTTTTCATTTAAAATATACTCTTTAAATTTTGAAAAAATATTACCCATAACAGATTCTAATTCTGAAAAAAATTTTTCCATATTGTTTGTATGAACATAATCCTCAAACTTTTTATTTTTAAAATCGATACCTTTAATCACTTCCTCTAACAATGGAGAAGTTGGTTTATCTAAAGAAATATCAAAATAATCATTTTCACAAGCTACATTTCTAATCAACTGATTTTTTAAAATTTTATTTTCTTTTTTTAAATATACATTTATTTTGTCTTCATTTATGCAAAAATATTTTAAATAAAACTGTGGAACATAATGTTGTTTCTTAGTGTAATTCATTCGGAGTCACCTCTATTAAATTATCTCACTATACCTTTACGAAAACAATATTTACCTTAACATTGTTTTTTTCATCATTGAATTATTCAACAATATCTCATTTATATCTTTAAACTTCTTTGGACTTCTGTCAAAAATTTCATATCTTCCACTTAAATGATGTTTAATCTTTTCACTTGTTTCATAACCTGCTCTATCATTATCAAGATGTAAAATGATTTCTTTTATTTGTTTATTATTCATTAAAAAATATTCTAATGCTATTGGCAATTCTGAATTTTCAATATTCTTTCCAAAATTTGATGCACCACCCAATGACAAATAGTTTTCATGATTCCAAGATCTGCCCTTTTGTTTTTCTAAAGTCTGAAATGACATTAAGTCAATTGGACTTTCAAACACATGAAGGACATCATTTGTTGCATTAACAAGTCTAAAACTATAGTGTTTATCACTTCCATACACATCTTTTTTCCAGTTATCATTGGTTGCTCTTTTAGATGCAAATCTTTCTTTACCTTTTTCATCATACCCTATAAAGAGTACTGAATGATCTTTTTGACATTCGTAGATATAGCCTCTTAGATAATAGAAATCGACAATATCTTTATCAATACATCTTTCATTGACTAAATAATTAAACATATTTTTTGATTGAGAACATACTTTTGGCAATTTAAAGTCACAAGATTGTTGCTTCATATGATATGCTTTTTGATAAACAGGTGGCTTTTCTGTGATGCATCTATATATCAAAAATGCAGCATCTAAAAAGGACATGTCACAAACTTTTATCAGATAATCCAATGCACTTTTTCCACCTATTCCTTTGGACCACCACATCCACATGCCATTAGTCATATGCAGACTATCATGTGTTCTTGTGACATAATCATTATGTGATTTTCTAACAAGCTCATTAGGTTCATAATTTGATAAATAAGTTAATAGATCAATTTTTTTCACCATTGCTAGTTCTTCAGGCTTTAAATATTTTTTCATTTTCTTCCTCCCAATTATAAAAAGCCGATAAAATATATTATCAACTTTATCTTTCTAATGATATTGGTGTTCGATATTTTTCTTCTGGAACTTCATCATCAAAAACTAAAGATTCCTTATCATCTTTTCCTCCAATATCAAGCTCTTTATCCAATTTTGATAATCTTTTACTTAAACTTTGTAGCTCGTCTTTTTTTTCAAAAGGCTTCTCCACTTCTTCCTTCGCATTCATAAACTGCTGATAAGTTTCATCATATAATGCTTTTTCTATTTCCAATTTTTTAGGAATGGAATCTATAACATTATCAATACGGGTGATATTTCCATAGACATCATCACCTAATTCAACAGGATGACCCAAATGATTTTTTAAAGTTAAAATATGAACATTATGAAACGAGTCATATCTTAACGACATTTCAAATCCTCGATAGTTCCCTATCATGATTTCCTCCTGAGATTTTAATTCCTGACATGCTAAAAGGATGGCTTGTCCTGCCTGTTTTTTATCATGAAATGTGATATCTTTAACAGTCATTTCACCAAATTCATTTTGATGAACAATTGATTCTATATCCTTTTTATAACCATGAATTCTTTCTTCGATAAGTTTGATTTTTTGAGGATAATACTTTACTATCCTATCTTCAAGCTCATATTTTTGTGAAAGATAATTGGCTTTAGCCAGTTTAAGCTTAGCCACTTTCGTATCTAGTTCCATCTTTTCCTTGACTTTAGGATTTCCACTAGCTAATGCTTTTATCTCAGCATAACTAAGTGAAGCTTCGTCGATATCTTCAGCAGAACGAACAGGAGATTTGCTTGTCATAATCTGACTAATAAACTTCTGTTTATTTTCAACAAGCTGATACAAATAAGCGTCAAATGTCCCTTCCGTTACATATCTATAAATATACACATCACTGTTTGTATTTCCCTGACGAATGATACGACCGGCTCTTTGCTCCAGATCACTTGGTCGCCACGGGCAATCTAAATCATGACTAGCAACAAGCCTATCCTGAACATTTGTTCCTGCTCCCATCTTGCTTGTTGAACCAATCAAGATTCGTACTTTTCCTTGTCTGACTTTGGAAAAAAGTTCCTTCTTTTTGGCATCGGTTTTTGCGTTATGAATATAGGCAATCTCATCATCAGGCACACCATTTTCAATGAGTTTCTTTCTTAGTTCATCATATATATTGAACTCATTTGCCTTTGGTGTAGACATATCACAGAAAATCAATTGTGTTGACCTTTGGTTTTTAGTTTCATGGTAAATCTTTAAGACATTATCAATACATGCATTGACTTTACTATTTTCATATTCCGACAGTAACGGATTGATAAGCCTCTGATCTAATGCCAGTTTTCTTCCATCATTTGTGATTTTCAGCATATTATCTTTGCTAGGGTCAACAGCACCATCTCTTATCTTTTCAGCACGTTTCCCTAATGATTCAACAATCTCTTTTTGGATTTCACTAGGCTTGACTGATACATTATGATAATGAGCCTTAGGTACTGGAAGATTAAGCATATCTGCAGTCTTTATATCGGCTACTTCTTTGAACATATTAATCAATTCAGGCAGGTTAAAAAATTTCGCAAATCTTGTTTTCATACGATATCCCGTTCCCTCTGGTGCAAGTTCAATGGCTGAAACTGTTTCACCAAATGTACTTGCCCAACTATCAAAATGCTGTAAATTGTGTTTGACAAGAGTTCCATATTGCAGGTATCTTTGCATTGTATACATTTCAGTCATTGAATTACTTATAGGCGTTCCGGTTGCAAAGACAATTCCCTTTCCACCAGTGATTTCATCTAAATAACGACACTTCATAAATAAGTCAGAAGATTTCTGTGCTTCAGTTTGAGCCAATCCTGATACATTTTTCATTTTTGTAAAAAGAAAAAGATTTTTATAATAATGAGCTTCATCAACAAAAAGACGATCAACACCCAATTCTTCAAAGGTAATCAAATCGTCTTTTCTGTCCCGATTATTCAGTTTTTCTATTTTAGCTTTTAATGATTTCTTTGTCCTTTCCATCTGCTTGATAGTAAATCTTTCTCCATTATTCGCCTTTAAATCCTGAATGCCACGAGTGATTTCCTCTATCTGATTTTCAATCGTCTGTATCTGCCTTTCAATAGACATCGGTATCTTTTCAAACTGTGAATGACCGACGATGACCGCATCATAATCACCTGTTGCAATACGTGAAAACAGCTTTTTACGATTTCTTTTTTCAAAATCTCGTTTTGTTGTGACTAATATATTGGCACTTGGATATAATTGCAGAAATTCACTTCCCCACTGTTCAACAAGATGGTTGGGAACAACGAACATAGATTTATTGGACAACCCAAGTCGTTTGAGTTCCATACAGGCAGCCACCATTTCATATGTTTTTCCTGCACCAACTACGTGTGCAAGAAGAACATTATGACCATAAAGAATATGAGCAATGGCATCTTTTTGATGTTTTCTCAATTCTATCATAGGGTTCATGTTTGGAAAAGTGAGATGACTGCCATCATATTCACGAGGTCGAATACTGTTGAAATTTGTGTTATAGATTTTCGTCAGTCTATCTCGTCTTTCCATATCCTTCCATACCCATTCCACAAACGCTTCCTTGATAGAGTCTTGTTTCTGTTGAGCAATCATTGTTTCTTTTTTATTAAGAACGGCAATTTTTTTACCATCATCATCGTATTCATAATCAAATATCTTTGTTGATTTTAAATTCAAACAATCCTCAATCAGTTTATAGCCACTCACTCGATGTGTTCCATAAGTCTTGTCTGCTTTGACATTGTTTTTATCATAACTTTTACCATTGATATTCCATGCCCCTGTTACATTGGAATAGGTGACATTGATATAGTCACGATAATATGCAGATGTACCTAGAAGTTCATGCACAAACTGTGTATAAATATCTTCAGGTATCCATGTAGCTCCGAGCCTAACCTCAATTTCACTTGCACTTAAATCCTTTGGTAAAACTTTTTCCAGTGCTTGAACGTGTTTATGATATGTTGAATCAATTGCAACAGATAATCGTGCAATTTCCAATTTTTCACGTACATTCCCACTTAAATATTCATCAGCCGTGATATATTCAGCTTTAGTATCACTATTTAAAACGTTAGGTACTTTGTAGATTACACCATCAAGTTCATCAATCATATCATCAATGGAATGATTACATAGTTCACTCATATACTCAAGGTCAACTTTTCCTTTTTCTCCAAGTGATACCATCAACGCTTCGTTTGCAGTATCAACATGGGTAACATCTACTTTCTTTCTAATGGTACGTTTTGTAAACATATCAGCCTTGCTTTTGAGAGTTCCATCTTCATTAATATTTTCAAGCGAACACAACAAATAAAATGAACTATCATCTCGGAATGCAAGACTATTTGCACGACTATTGATAAGTCCATGCTTTGATGTAAAGCTATCATAGATTTCGTTTAAATAAAGCTGCTCAGCCTTAATTTCTTCCTCCGAGTAATCTTGACTCTGAAATTCAATTAAACGTCTCACAGACTCTCTAATAGCGATTAAACCTATAATTCTATTCTTTGCAGTTGATGAAACATCAACTTTGTTCATCATGCTATTGATACGATAATAGATTTCACCATCAACGACTGTATAGCTGAAATTTCTAATATTTGGATCTGCTGGAATACTTTCAATGACTTCATCTTCTGCTATATCATCTTCTATGACATATTCATCAATATTGCCATGAATATTGTCTGTTGCATTATTAATAGCGTCTTTTAAAGAAATATCTTCATATGGGATAACTGTCAAATCTTCTCGACCATACATGCTTCTTGTCTTTTCAACTGTTCCAAGTATCATTTCAGGATGGTCAATAAAATATTGATTCATGATGTTACCATACTCATCAAAACCAGTAGAAACCCATATATCATCACAAACAACAGGTCTATCCCTTTTCTTTAAAAAGATAATGTCACTGACCGCTTTTGTATCATCGAATGCGTTATTCGGTAAACGGATAGCACCTATCAATTCACATCTTTCATTGATATATTTTCGAGCAGTGCTATTTTTCTTATCCATTGTATAACGTGATGTCACAAATGCAATCAGACCTCCCGGTCTTATTTTATCAATTGTTTTTGCAAAGAAATAATCATGAATGTTAAAATTTAATTTATCATATTGCTTATCTACGACCTTAAACTGTCCAAAAGGAACATTCCCTATAGCAACATCAAAAAAGCTATCTGGAAGTTTGGATTTTTCATAACCCTCAACTGCAATATTGGCATTTTGATACAGCTGTTTAGCAATTCTACCCGTAATTGAATCCAATTCAATCCCATAAAGTCTAGACTCTTTCATATGATTAGGAATCATGCCAAAAAAACGACCTATACCACATGATGGTTCTAGAATATTCCCATAATGAAATCCCATCTTCTCTAGTACCTTATATATACCCTCAATCACAATGGGAGAAGTATAAAATGAAGATAATGTTGATTCTCTTGCCATCGCATATTCACCATCATTTAAAAGATTTTTAAGTTCCTCATATTCCTTTGACCATGAGGATTTAGATTCATCAAAAGCATCCGAAAGTCCACCCCAGCCAACATATTTAGCAAGTATTTCCTGTTCTTGTGATGTCGCAAGACGATTTTCTTTCTCCAAAGAAAAAAGCAACTTAATAGCTGCTACATTGTTTCTGTATCTTTCTTTTGGTGTACCTGCCCCTAAATGTTCATCTTTTATCTGATAATTAATACGTTCAGTTGAAATGATAGTTTTATCATTAGATTCATTTTCAACAATGGCTTCACCATAATTATCAATATATGCTTGAGGAATATCTGTATAAGTGATTTTTCCATTTTCATCAAATTCAATAGAATAAAGATTATCTTTTTCATCGTTTACATATAAACGCTTATATGCGAGATAATATCCTTTATCACGAATATTTTGAAGCCATCTAAGAGCATATTCTATCATATCTTCAATAGCTATGTCAGATGTTGAGTCCCATTCAATATTCATATCTTGATTATAATAATAAACCGGTTTAACAGTTTTATCATTTTGATCAATTGAAAATCTCATATGATGATTCATGATTTCTATACCATTCGTTTCATAGAAATGATACATATCAAAAATGCCTTCATCACGATCATAACTCAATGACAAGGGATAGTCATTTTCGTTTTTTGTCTTCAATGTCAAAAATGGTGAATTTAAACTTAAAAATTCAGAATCAAGCTGACGAAAAGCATCATATAACTTCATTTGTTTTTTCATATTTGGTTTAGAAAACGATATATCATTATATATCCTATCTAAAAGTTCATTAATCATCTGCTCTCTAAAAGTTGAATCAGTTGTATATAAATCATAGATATCAGGATCTGTGATATTGATTGAAGTCATAATATCAATCATTGCTTCACGAATAAATAGTTCTGCTTCATGTTCATCCGTATCACGCTCTTTTAATTGTGGATAATATTCACTTTTCTGTATCTTATTAACAAATATAGGAATATATTCATCAAAAAGCTGTTCGTTAGTTTCAAGATTATCTTCTTCGATTGCAACAAGTAACTTATCATTGAGTGGGTTTTCTTTTAAGAGATTCTTGAAATCTTCTCTTGATAGGTAATCAATAAATAAAGGAAATTCATCACTTTGGATAGCAATCTGATTGCCATCTTCGATGATGGTGTATTCATCAATTCCTTTATAAAAGGTATCTCCCACTTTCCAACGATAATCTTTCTTGACATTCTCATCTGAACTGTTTTCCACGACCATACCAGTTGGCTCATGATTTAACCTTTTACGTTCGTATTCAAGCTGCTGTTCCATCTGCTCATGGAGAAACTCTGGATAGCGTTCCATTTCATCCTTGCTAAGATAACGATTGGCAACAACAAGTTCATTGATCCTTTTCGCAATTTTCTTCCAGTTGAGTGTTATCGTGATTTCTTCCTTGCCTATCTGTCGACTTCTAGAAAAAGTGATTCCTCTGCTGTCGTAATTTATATCAATCAGTCCTACTACTGGAGCAAAACCACCAATTCCATATTCTTCTTTTAAAAATTGAGCATTTTCGTTGAGTGACAGTTTTTTGAGCATTTGCTGATAGATTCTGTATTTTCCATCTACGAAGCCACTGCCACAAACAAGGACACGATCAATTTCTTCTTGAGAAAAATAAATGCCATTTTTTAATTGTTCTTCATTTTCATATATGGCTGTTTGCTGTTCTTCAACAGTTGGAATCTGAATACTAGGATCAAAATAGCGTGATAGAATCATGCCATCTATTTCATTTTCTACAAGTGACCAACTGTAATCGCTAGATGCTTTCTGATTATCATGCGGTCCCATGTAGATATGCAGATGCTCATTCTCTTTCTTGAATCCAAGAATGACACCATCCACTTCCATTTCTACAATCTCGTCAGGATAAAAGTCTTTTATGAAGTGTATTCGTTTTTGTTGATCTTGTTCATTGCTTAAAAATTCAATAATTTCAGTAGAGCTTTTTTTGAACTCACTTTTATATGAAAACAGGTAATAATCTACATTTCTATTCATTGTTCCATTTTCATAAGTTACTTGAATAGATGACATTCTTTCCCATTTAGAAAGTAGATATTCGTTATTTTCAATCAGTTTTGCGACTTCCAATTGAAGCTGAAAGAAAGATAAATGAGATTTGGATTTTTTGTTTTGCCAGCTCCCAGCCCATACATTAAGTCCATTACCATCTTTCTTATAGCCAATATAAGAAAAATCATTTCTTTCTGGATGTCTGAAAGTTTCCACTAAAGTATCATCATAACATTCTGCAAGATATTGAGTACGTTCATTATCATCGGTATGTTCCATAAAGAACTGCTGAATTTCTTCACGAGAATGTTGAAGTGAAACATCTTCACGTAATAATGCAGGTAAATCCTGCAAATCAAAAGGTGGTAAAGTATTTTCTTCTTCACCACCTAATCCTAAGTCTAATTGTAGATTATCTCCTTGAGAATGATTTCCTCGACTTGTACCTTTAGATTGTTCATATGCTGTACCCATTCCATCTGATAAGTTTCTTTGTTCGGTGCTGGATGTTTCACTAACATCTGTTCCATCATTTTTTCCATCTTTGCCTGTGCTTGTTCCTCGACTTCCTTGAGATGTTTGTTCAATGTATTGCTTGCCCTCAAGGCGAACAGATGTGCCGGTTGGTTGGTTTTGAGATAATTCATTCTCAGCATTGCGTATTTCCCTAATGGATTTTCCTCGTTCCCTATCTTGAGATTTGGAAACTGATAATCCCCTACTTGATTGTATATGACTTCCTTCATATATAACACTCCCTTCATTATCACCATCATCTATATTTTGACTTATTTCTTTAGACTGTACAAATGTACGATTTTCTGATTGTATCAATTTTCGTACCACTCGACCGATTTCACTTAATGCCACATCCGTTAAATCCTTATTGGCAGTTCCTAAAACACCAATAACATCAAATGTATCAAATAAAGATATAGCGTCGAAATCCCCCTTTTCAAAATAAAATATCGGGTCAATATCACTTCTTCTCATCAGACAGTATGCTATGGAGTTTTCAAGAATCTTTATAAATACTTTTTTAATTTCAAATACTTCCATATTCTCAAAAGAACTATTTTGATTATATTTTATGATCTGTTCTAAATAATCATCACCGTTATCTTTGACAAACATATGAGCCAATGATAAATATGCACTTCCTAAATCTTGCTTATTTTTTAAAATGCCATAACTATTCGACAATGATTCAATAACAGCATCATACATTGATTCGTTAATTGCCCATAGCTTTAGATTTTGGTGTTGTGGACTTCTTGTATCTGCAATATCAAAGACATATCTCAAACTAGAGTATTTTTTTGAATCATCTATTAATGCTATACCTTTAGCTCCTTTTTTAATCCATCTTTTCATTCGATTATTCCAATAATCAAATGTTGCACATGCTTTCGCATCTGGCTTTTGAGCATAAATTAAAAGCTGATCAGCAAAATCGTATTTAAACATATAAGACGATGTATCTAAAAAGGACAACCATGATTTCTCATCTTTTACAACCATCTTTGTTGTTTCAGCTAATAAATCATTGATCATATCAAACTTATTCACTTTTGCACCTCCTTTTCTTTCTAAAACAAAAAAGAGATCTCAATTTTTTTTGAAATCTCTCATATTCAAATCATTTTAAAAGAAAACATAAGAAACTAATGTCCCTTATGTTTTCTTTTTCTCTTTTGCTGTTTCAATTCAAACTTACGTTCATTATCAATCCTTTTTTGTTTATGGCTTTGAATCTTACGAACTTTTTTATTTTGTTCTTGTTGTAATTTTAAAGTCTGTTGAGATTTAGTTCCAATTCTTCTTAAGAAATTCCTTCCCTTTTTCTTAACAATAGTATTTTATCTACTATTTTCATTGAAAATGTTTCATTCTCTATTCTGGCTATATTATACGTACTATCTTGATTATATTTATACTAAGTGAATATAGCAATTTGTCAGCCAGCAGTTGCGTATAATCAATTTGGGTTTGTTAGAAAAGTTTTCCTAATACATAACCTATAACAGCACTTAATATGCAGAAAAACCAATTATTTATATTTTGAATCTTTTTTTCTTTAGCATTTTCTTCTTTTTGCACTTTTAGTTCTTCTTCATGTACTTTTTGAGAATGAATCATTTCATCATATATCTGTCCCACTTTCTCTTCTAATCGCTCAAGAACTTCTGCTGATGGTGTGGTCTCAGAACTTACAATTGTGGACTTAATTCGTGACAACACGTCCTTACTTGTCAAAACAGAAATATTGGTATCATCTTCTCTTATATAGGCTCCACCACCTGCAATAACTATTGACTTTGATTTTTCGACTTGGATAACAATTAACGCTTTTTCCTCATACTGAACAATATAAGCATTACAAACATCTTCAAGATGATTTGTCGAAATAACTCTCTTTATTATTTCAAATTCATCCATGGAAGTGCCAATTACTGATTGATTTTTTTCATCATAACCCAAAATTATGACTCCACCTTTGGTATTAGCAAAGGCACTAATAACTCGAGGCAAAAATTTGATTGCACCTCTCGTCATCGCTTTAAATTCTACTGTATTACTTTCACCAGCTAGTAATATCGAATTTATGTTATCCTTAGTAACAATCTTCACCTTTATTACATCCTTTCCTCCTGTAGCCAACAGGACTTTCTACCACTATTAGTGCAAGAATATCCTTGTTAAATTCATCAATTTATGAACATCAATGAAGTTTCGCATTTTTCTATGAAGCTGTATACTAATTTAAACTCTTCATATACAAAAATATAATCACTAAATTTACTTTTGTAAATATTAACTAAATAAACAAACTGAAATATAAAGACTTTTCTTCTACACAAAAGATAACAAAGAAACTATCACTAACCACTCGCACATTTTTCTTTTATTCCAATTCACCATAAAATCAGCTAATAAGTTGAGCAACTAGTCCCATCAGTTTCTGTTCATCAAATAGTTCTACATTAGAAGAATAAAGGCTAGTAGCATTAATTCCTCTCAACGCCTTATCAAGCTCATCAATTTTAAATGCAAAAGGTTCTTGTTTTGGTTTATATTGTGTTAGATATATTGCATTATTCTTATTTCTTAAAATATACCAATCACCATATATTTCATCTGTTTGTACCAACCAAAGGTTAAACCCTAAACCATTTGTATTTACAATTTCAACCCATCCCATAATATTTCTATTTTTGTACTGTGGGGTATATGCCACTTCATAACTACCATATCCAACATCATCCATATCCAAAAGACCATATGCTCTATCTACATCAACCACACGAGTAAACGAATTAGGCAGAATTACTTTACATTTAACTTTAATATCTGTAACAGAAGGGATGGTTAGGTGGTATGAAAATAGTTCCATTAATTCAAAATCTTGCATGTCTGATTCGAATCTACACTTATCATTTCCGGCCAAATGATTATTATATTCATCAACAAATCGCTCAAAAAAATCTACTATAACTGATTCAAATTGATTTCTCACTAAATTAACGTAATCTTCTTGTTCTTTTCTTTTACGATTTTCCTCCTCAATTTGCTGTTGTTTTCTTGTATCAGCCTCAATTTTCTTGCCGATTGCTAAACTCACAATATTCCCTAAATCACCAACTACTTCAAGAGAGGGTTTTCCTAATTGTCCTTCAATCTCTTCCCATGATTTTAGTCTCTTCTGTATCGGTTTTTCTAACATAGCTAAAATTATAGATGCTACATCTGCTCCTAAAATATTTTTTAACTCACTCGTTCTTTTTATTCTAGAAAACATATGTGCACTTCTATATGCATCCACATCATTAGAAGCAATATCATATGGATAATCTAATAAAGCTAATTCATAAAAAACTATGCCCATAGAGTAAATATCCATTTGAATAGTGTTTTTTTCTGATTTCCAAGCTTCAGGAGCAATATATTTCAATGTACCATATCCCTTAAAAGACATAGTTCTAGTAGATTCTGAAGCTACTTTTGCAAGTCCAAAATCAGTAATCTTGCATATTCCATTACAAATAAGTATATTCTCTGGTTTTATATCTCTATGAACTAATTTTTTATTAATTGACTTCATTCCATCAACAAGTTGAAGAAATAGATTTCTCAGTTCCACTGTTGAATATGGATTATTCGTTTTTTTTCGCTTATCAATCTGGTCTGCTAGTGTTCCGCCATCTGCATACTCCATAATGATATAAGGAGGTAATTCAGGATATTCATCACCATTATGTGCATAAAGGTAATGTATTACATGTTCTCCACTTACTTCTGATGAGAGTTTTATTTCATTTTTAAAAGAATTAGCTGTAGCTTCATCACCAAAAGAATGCAATAAAGTTTTCACTGCGTACACTGTTTTATCAACATCACATACTGCTTTATATACACATCCAAAACCACCATGACCTAATTCTTCTGTTAGTGTATAAATATTTCCTTCTCCATCTTTCACCTTTGATCCAATTGTAATAATCAATGTCTTCACCTCAATATTTCAAACTTAATAAACGACAATTATACTCTATGTAAAGTCCATTTTATCGTCCTTTATAAAACTATTGTACAGTTACACAACAAACACTAACCTTTTTGCAATGCTAACATGAACTACCTATTCCAAAGTAATGCTATCATTTTTTATTGTAGGTTCAATCATTGCATATGTAATATTACTAAAATAACAGATTTCTTATTACATTTCATCCACCTATAAAGGCTCATTAGTTTGTGAAGCAAGAACAATTAACTTGAATTTTTCCATATCGCATAATTCCAATTTATTTAATTAAATTATCTCATGAAGAAATTTTGTTTACAAGATAAATTAACGAGAATGATTAGATTTCACAATAGGATATTTCTTAAGATAATCATGGAGTGAGATACTTCTAGCATCTGCAAATAACATATCTTTAATTTCATCTACATTTCTATAACCATGATGTAATCCTATCTTCTTTGTAGTCAATATAGTTCCCCAGAAATTGACATGAATACATTTTCCTATCATTGTAATTATCCCGTCCTGATTATCATCATGCTGACATTCATATTTGTATACTCCTTTTAGAAGTGATTTACTATCAATTCGATAAGGTGTGAATAAAGCTGGTTTATTGAAAATTGTTATTTCCTGAAATCTTATATCTTCTAGTTTTAGCTTTTGTGGGTTGGGTATATTATTGTTTTTATTATTGTTATAGAGCTGATATAGATTTCCTTGAAGCAGTATATCCTTGATTGAATGAACCTGTTGTGTTTTTATTAACACACTTAAATGTTTATCAAATCCTTTTTCATGTTTAAGGTATTGATAAGCTCTAAATACGTCCATGATGTAATCATCTTTATCAACAATCTGAGCTAGATATTTTAAATTTTCGTTACTTTGATGTGTAAATTTGAATCTTACATGAGCAAATTTAACATCATAAGGATAATATCCTAACTTGTTTAGAGAATTAGAAACATAATTATATCCTTTTGAAAGGTCGATATATACTTTCTTATCATCATTCTGTAATATCATCTTGAATGAATTTTCATCGCTCATATTTCTTTGTTCCTTTGATTGGCTTTGTTTTATTTCTTTCAAATTCAAGATGTTTGCTCATGATGACCTGACATCGCTCTTTATAATCCTTGAAAGCATCTGTGTAACTTGAAAAATAGTGTCCAGCATAATATCCATGTTTTCTGTTAGGCGTAGTATCCCATGTCACATAAGGTGATGGAGAGATAGAGCTATGTCCTAGAACAATCGTTCTACTCCCAATACTTGTTTCGGCAATAATTTTATATGGTCCATTTGCCTCCTGATAAAGATCAGAAATATCTATATGTTCTGAACTATATAATGAAATGACTTGTGAAGTGATTTCATGTTGTTGGCAGTAAGACAAATATTTCTGGAGTCCTTCCATATGAAAAATGTCGTCACGCCAGTTATCGATGGTGTACCAGATGCCACAATGCTCATCTATTGTCATATATTCTATCTCAAACCCATTTTCAAGATCATCCAATAGATAGTCCTCTATGTTATAGTCCCATTCAAGAATTTTCATATATTCTGATTTTCCTTGAATATTTTCACGAATGCATCTTATTTCATCAAGATTACTTTGAGATACAGCTATTGCCTGAAATCCAGTTGTACCATCTCCGTTTTTAAATGATAATACTTGACTGATGACCATATCAAATTCTTCCTTATCCCTTAATATTTGATAAGAGTTATTGATGAAATCTTTAACTACTTTCTTCATTTTCTGTTCTCCCGTCAAGAATCTTGTAGCATAGTTCATTTCTGAGTTCTAGGGAAGTTATCATACGATTGTTACTTTCTATCATAGTTTTGACTAGCTCCTTAGATGATTCAAATGTGACTTCACCTAAAAAATCATGAATGAAATCTGGAAAATATCCACAGCTATAGTGGGATAAAAAAGTAGAAGTAAGACCAATTCCATAACAGAAAGACATATAATAAATGAGACCATCATCAAAAATATCAATGCTGTGATAATAATTGTCTATAAATCCCCATAATTCAATATGAAAGTCAATGGACATATAGATAATCTTATAACCCTTCTGCATTTGCTGGAGAACATAACCTTCAATACATTCTTTGAACAATTTTTTGTATTCTTGCTTTTCATAGCGAAGGTTTTGAATGGGAATTGATTTAGCTCTAGCTTTTGGGCGAAATAGAAAAGATTCATCTGGATTGATTTCATTTGAAATACCAGCTGTATAGTAATCTTTTCCATTGATTTCCTTGACAAGAACAAAATCAACATGTGGATATTCGTATAGATTTGAATTTCCTATTTCATTGAGGACATTTTCGAGATGTTCCACTCTGGTTTTAAAAATCATAATTTTCATTCCTTTCCTTGTTTAATTATTTAAAAGCAGGCAGCAATGATGCTACCTGCTTTTAAAATAGATTGTTAATGTTTATGTTTCATTTCAATGAGTTTTCTTTTTTGTTTTTTGACTTTGACATATATCTTGATACCTAAAACAGCTATCATGATTGACAATGTAACTGTTGCAATCCATAAGGCATTATTCATTCATGTCACCATCTTTCTTTGATTTTCTTGATATCACTAGGACTGCAATTCCTGCCATTGCCATGACTGCTAGATATAATCCTGTTTGAGAATTGTCACCAGTTTTCACAACAGTTGTCTTAGGTTGATCCTTCATGACAACTTTTTGAACCTCTCCAGTATCAGCAATAGTAAATTCCACATCACTGGCAACTTCATAACCTGCTGGGGCAAGATCTTCATGCAAGATATAAACTTTTCCTACTTCCAGCCCTTCGATTCTATGTGGTTCTTTCTTTGAAGTCCAAGATTCAACAACTTTTCCAGTTTCCTTATCTGTTAAAGTTAATTTTGCACCTTCAATTTCTTTTTGATTTGTTGCATCGACCTTTGAAATATCTACTTTTGTGATTTCATCTTTCATAGTCACTTTTGTTGGAGTTCCATCAGCATTAACTGTAAAAGTGACAGCTGAAGCAGTTGCATATCCGATTGGTGCTAAATCTTCATGAAGTGTATATTTTTCACCAGCCAAAAGCCCTCTGATGATATGTGCTTCTTTACCAGAAATCCATTCTTCAATGATGTTTCCATTCTTATCTTTCAATGATAAGTGAGCACCTTCAAGTTCTTGATTATTTGTTGCATCAATCTTTGAGATTTCAGTTGTTGTTTTTTCATTTTCTATATTGATTTCTTTTGTATAGATAATTTTGTCACTGTGATCATAGCTTAAATCAATATCATAGACAGTATCGTTTGGTACATATCCTTCAAGAGTCTGAACTTCTTTCAATTCATATTTTCCTAATGGAAGATTTCCAATATGGATTTCTCCAAGTTCGTTGGTTACATATAATCCATTTTCAGAAATATCTACGGATACTTTATCACCAGCTTTATACAGTAATGTATTTCTTCCATCAAGAGAATAGATATCTTCCTTTGCTGTTAATTCAAATGTAATGCCACCTAATGGTTCTTTTGTATCCTTATCAGTCTTAAATAAATCAATCTGTCCGTATGGAGCAATATTAGTGACATTGATTTCATGAGTATATTCCTTAGTTGTTATATCTTCTGCCTTGAAGATAATGTCATGTACAGTTTCATCTAAAACATACCCTTCATTTGTCAATGTTTCCCTTAATTCATATTCACCCATGAATAAATCGTCAATAATAATTTGTCCATTGACATCCGTTTTTCCTTTAGCAACAGTTTCTCCTTTTTTGAAAAGAATAGAGCCATCTATTGCAGAAACAATATCATTTTTAGCAGTCAACAGATACTCAATATCTGTCATGGCTTTACCAGTTTCCTTATCTGTTTTATTGATGATGATTTTTCCTTTAGGTTGAGCATTGGCTACCTTTACAGTAAGAATAGGTGCTTTATCATCGTCTACGTCATAATCATATTGATTAGTGATTGTAAATGAAATTGGTTCCTCTAAAGCTAAAAATCCTTCAGGAGTTTTCACTTCTTCAATGGTATATGTTCCTGCATCCAATTCTAATGGTAAAGTCACTTCTCCTAGTTCACCAAAAGGAACAGTTACCTGATTCTTTGCATTTGTAGTAAATGTATCAACTTTTTTACCTGCAACTTTTTGAACAACATAGTTACCTTGACTATCCTTGATTTTAAAGCTTGCACCATTTAAAGTGACAGTCTTTCCTGTTTCTTCATCAACTTTAATTAATTTAACCTGTGAAGTGAAAGGTCTATTGTTGATATTGATAATCTTAATCTGTTCAATATCTTCATATTCTGTGTAATCATTAGTCACACTGATTGTAAAGTCTGGAGCAGTGATATAGTCCTTTGGAGTCTTTGTTTCTTTGACCAAATATTCTCCATGAGGAAGATATGGAGTCGTAGCACGACCATTTTCATCAGTAGTGATGATTGCATATGTTGTTGCATTATCCCAACCTACATGATTGACTTCACTTTTCAATTTCCATGTAAATTCTGCACCCTGCAGTCCTTTTACAATACCAGAAATCCCATCTTTTTCACCAGATTTAAACACCTGAATTTTTTGCATGTTAACACGATCTGATGTATCAGCTTCTTTGACAACTTTAGAAACTGTCTGACCTTGATAGTCAAGTGAAACATTGATAATAGAAGTATTTAAGACTAGAGAATCATTAGAATTAGATTCCTGAATATAGTATTCTCCTAGAGGGAGATTATCCCAAGTAATTTTTCCATCTTTGTTTGTTTTCTTGGCTGATACTAAAGCATCTTTTTCATAATATGTTTTTGTACCAGCTTTATTCATGATTCTTTCTTTGGCACGCAATTCATAAGTATTTCCCTCCAATGTTGCATCACCGATTAAACCATTTGTTTTAGAAGAATCAATGGATTTTGTTAATTCTATCTTTCCGGTTGGTTCATCATTTGTAAAATCAATAGAAGTTGTTTCATTTGCTGTTATTTCAAATGATTTCTCATTCACATTGATGAGATATCCATTAGCAGATTTTGTTTCAACTGCTTTATATTCACCTAATTCCAGTTTATCTAGAATGATTTGTCCATTTCCATCTGTTGTGTACGTTTTATCATAACCATTTGGTCCTGTAATTCTGAATGTCGTATTTGGAATAGTGGCACTCTGATCATCATTATATTTTGTTAATACAAGCTTTCCGAATTGATTGACTGTCACTTTCATT
The DNA here is from genome assembly GCF_002160815.1 of Massilimicrobiota sp. An134. Classification (GTDB taxonomy): domain Bacteria; phylum Bacillota_I; class Bacilli_A; order Erysipelotrichales; family Coprobacillaceae; genus Allocoprobacillus; species Allocoprobacillus merdigallinarum. Next base: position 51,139 of record NZ_NFLH01000010.1, read on the forward strand.
GAAGTCTGCATGACATCATCAATTTTGAAACTTGCAACTGCCTGACAGTCATCAGCAGTATAATAAATACTGACTCCTGTTTCACTTGCAGGAATGTCTTTCTTCAATACAATATTTGCTTCGGTAATAGATGATGCTCCTTTTACAGTTAACGTATTTCCACTGATCTTAACGTCCAGACCACCATCGTCTACAACTACCATATCTTCCAAGACACCTTTTGTATCAGTCAAGGTCAATGTCTTATCTGCATCAATGTTGTGCGTCTTATTGGCAAATGATGGGGCTACATAAAACTTATCAACATCAGCTAGAATTTCTTTCCACTTTTGCTGAACTTCTGCATAAGTGTAGGCAGTTGGAGTTCTCACCCACTCCAGATCATCTCTTTCATGAATCTCTCTCCATAGAAGCCCCTGAGTGATTGCATACCAATCCTTATCTGTTCTTCCTGCAACCTTCGTTCCATAATAAGCTATCAAAGACAATCTCTTTGCCTTTTCTTTACTAATACCAATATCTTTATATGTTCCAGCTGTTACTTTCTTGTTGTTACGAAAAGTTGTAAAGTAATCTACACAGAATACAGGCTGATTGTCAACCAACAAGTATCCCTCTGTTCCATGTTCACTTCCATCGGTAGGATCAATAAGAATCCAATCCTTATATCGAATTGAACTGGTTGTTCCAGTTAATGCAAACGCATTTGTAACAAGTCCATTCATTAACATCATGACACTTGCTATACAAAGAACTGATTTCTTTGTTATTGTTTTTATTTTATCTAGCATTTTTCTTCTCCTTCCATATCTTTGTTTTCTTTACATAAAAAAAAGAGGAACTATTATTTTGTTCCTCAATCAAAGCATGGCGATCTAATTCTAATTTTCATATTTCTCCTTTCCAACAAAAAAAGCATCTCGTATCAAGATGCCTATCTATATTTCATTTATTCATTTGTTTTAATCCAAATATGGTGCAATATTCTTTTCTATTTGTTCAAAATTTCTTTCCATTTGTTGTTGTTTTTCCTCATTATCCCAAGTCAAATACACAGCCAAACCAACTATAAATAAAATTAACAATAACTTTTTCACATTTATCAACTCCTATTCTTTTCATTTATAGTTTAAACTAAAAATAAGATATTAACAAATATATGAAATAAATTATTAAACGATAATTTATATAGTCAATAGAAACATAATCCACTTTCTTCCGTCTGGTTAGATATACCCGTTTGGTTAGAAAGGGGTTCTTAGGGGAAAACGCAGTCACGTTTTCAGGCAAAAAAAGACAGACTCCCCCTTATAAGCCTGTTAAAAACATAATTTACAATTTTTAAAGTCACATGTGTAACTATCATTTATCTTTCTTGTTCTTTATTTCGTTTTTTTGCCCATGATTTCAACAGTTTCAAAATGACTTCACTTTTTTGTCTTGGTGTATAATCTTTAGGAAAGTATTCATCAATATCCTCCATTTTAAAAGAAATCTTTTCTTTTTGATTAGGTTTAATTTCAGTCAATATAGAATAAATAACGTTTTCATCTAATCTATTTATTTTTGACAATTCTTTCAGTCTGATAGCTTGAGCATGACTTGGTGTTAAATCAAGTTCTTCAATGTATTTAACAACAAATTGTTGATTTTCTTTAGATAAGTAAGATAATTCAACAGCTGGATTCAATGCTATTTTCTTTTTATCCTCTCTTAATCCATCAACCATATCTCTTAATGGTTCAATCAGTTCTGTTAAACGAATATATCTTTGTATTTGATTTTTACTTTCCCCAGCTTCTTTAGCTAATAACTCTACTGAATAAATACCTTTTAACTTCTGCCCAAGTTGGGCAGAAGTTAAATCAATTCGTTTTCCTTGATGTTTCATTGCCTCTAATTTCATCTTATAAGCAAAACCTCGTTCTGTTGGCAATATTGTTTCTCGCTGAATATTGCTATCCACCATGATGATGGTCGCCTGTTCATCAGTCAAATCACGTACAATTGCAGGAACTTTGTCTAAACCATTCATTTCAGCAGCTTTCATTCTTCTATGACCAGAAACCATTTCATAACCTTTTCCATCTGGAGAAGGTCTAACAAGTGTTGGTAACAATATACCATTTTCAGTTATACTTTCAGTAAGTTTTATCATTTCTTCATCTTGTCTAACCTTAAATGGATGATTTTTAAATTCATGGATTTCATCAATTGGTAGTTCCATAATTTTTTCTAGTTTCGCTTCTTGACGTTGTTCTTCATTAGTAAACAAATCATCGTATGAAGGTATTCTTATGTCGTTTATGTTCTTTTTCGGCATTTAAGATAACCTCCTTTGTAAAAGCGTTATATGCTTTGGTTGCTGAACCTTTTGGGTCATACATAAATATACTTTGTCCTGTTCCTGTCGATTCAGCTGCTCTTGTACATCGTGGAATTGTCATATCAAATATATTTATATGACTTCCAAAATTCCTCCTCACATCATTTGTAATTTTTTTGGAAAGATTTGTTCTTTCGTTTGTCATGGTAATTAATACCCCTTCAATTTTTAAATAATGATTGAGGTTATTTTTAACCATATTAATTGATTTTAATAAATCTGCCATTCCTTCTACTCCATAAGGTTCAGCCTGAACAGTAATAATGACCTTATCTGAAGCAGTTAATGCATTGATAGGTAAATTGTCCAATGATGGATTAGTATCAATAACAATAAAATCATAATCTTCTCTGACAGTATCAATAAATCTTTTCACAACAGTTTCTCGACACATAGCACTCTCTAATGTTGCATTAATACTTGCTAGTGATATATTCGATGGAACAATATCTACATTTTCATCACTATGTAAAATAAGTTGTTCCTTATCAATGGGAATATCTTGAATAACAGATAAAATCACATCCCTCATAGATAAAGGATATTGACTACTATCATAATATCCAAATGCTTTTGTTGAATGACCTTGTGGATCTAAATCTACAAGTAATACTTTTTTATCATGTAGTGCTAGACATGCACTTAAACTTACAGATGTCATTGTTTTACCAACGCCACCCTTTTGATTGGCAATTGCAATAACTTCAGCCATGTTTATTCACCTCAATCCATTTATATAACATTTTTAATCCTCCTTCCACTTTGCCAGAATAAACTCCGGCTATGTAAAAAAGTCATCTCATATAATCAAGATGACTTATCAATAAAATATGTTTGTAAATGTTTATCTTTCCATTTGCTTTTTCTTAGGTTTGTCATAATTCTTCATAGGGAGTCCTTTACTTTTCAAGTGTTCTAGCATCTTTTCCAAATCTTCTTGACTTTCAGCACCAACAACATAATCAAATATAAACTTTCCATTCTGTTCTATTGGAATGACTGTACTAATAAACCTTTTACCATTTTCAAGTGTAGAGTATTCCTTTGGTAAATCTTTATCAATAAGTTCAAGATTTCCTTTATAAAACAATACTATAGGTGGACAGTTCTTTGATTTAAAGTATTCAGGATAGTTATGATTCATGACAGTCACATACTTATGTTTAATCTGTTTTTTATACTCTCTAAGTATTTCGTTATCAATAGACTCTTTTGTTGTAATAGCAACATACATCTTTCTAAAATCTCCTTCATATTTCATAGCAAAATATAATAATAAATCATCCATATCATTTCCTCCTCAAAAATAAAAGGCCATTAAAATGACCTTTTAAAAATATGTATTTCCTATTTTAATATGAAAATGATATTTATAATTTCTCATATCATTTCTTATTATATGTTTTTTTCTTTTTGCATGGATATATCCAATGCGATGCAAATGTGGATTCATATGCCCAATATGACCGTAATCAATTCTTAATTTATTCCTTTCTTGATAATGAATAATATCCCATTCATTAAGATTGAAATAAGAAATCATTTCACTTGTTCGTAAGTATTGATTTTTGGGATATGTATAATCATCTTCATCATTTACAGCCAGATGGTAGTATATGTATATTTCACCATGATCATTGACTGCTTCTTGTAATTTTTTTATTTTATGCTTCATTGTCATATCGCCATGACAATTTCTGTGCAAAGATTTATAAACATGTATCAAATCATATGTATCCACACTTTTTTGTCTAAAAAAATCTTTATGAAAATATTTCACTTTCTTTTTAGCATTATAAACATGTATACGTTTCTTCAATCCATCTACATTCGTGCTTTTATTTCCTTCAACAATCTCACCTCCGTCAATAAAAATAGATTGTGGTTCATAAGTTTCTACAGTATGACCTGCTCTCACAAAAGGAAAAACATGCCATCCATCAAATCCATCTACGATAAGCACTTTTGAACCCTTTTTTAACGATTTTGCTAATTCATATGAAACTTTGCTCGGTTCCTTAAAAATACTCGCCATTCTTCTCTTTTTCATTTTATGACCATCCTATCAATGTTTTTTAGATGATGTAACGTTTATTTTTAAGCAGTAGATATTCTTCTCGTAATTACAATGTTTCACCTGTCACCGGAAATAATCCTACCACAACTCCCAGATTAATTAAAGTCTGAATACCAATCATCGAAATAATTCCAATCATCAAAAAGCCACCAAATAGATCAGGTGCATTTTGACTCACCTTTAAAACCGTCTTAAATAGACTGGTATATAATCCAATCACAATAATTCCCCCTATAAAGCCAAATTCTTCTGCTATAATCGCAAAAATAAAATCTGTCTGGGGTTCTGGTAAATAAAAATGTTTTTGAATACTTTTATCAAATCCAACGCCTAATAATCCACCTGGTCCAATGGCATATAGAGCCTGTATAGCCTGAAAACCACTGCCTAATGGATCCTGGAATGGATTTAAAAAAGACAATATACGCTCCATACGATAAGGAGCAGATAAAATCATAATCACAATTCCAATGACTCCCAGTATTCCCAACCCCACAAAATAACGAAAGGGAAATGGCGAAACAATCATCATCACAATGACACTACACGCCATAACAACACCACTCCCAAAATCTGGCTGTAACATAATCAGCAAAAAACCTAGTCCCATCATAAGTAAAACTGGCAGGCTATATCTGATTTTTTTCATATGATAGTAATGCTTTTCCATATAAACCGCACTAAAAATAATAATACCAATTTTAAACAACTCACTTGGCTGCAATGCAAAAATACCAAAATTAAACCAGCTGCGACTCCCACCTCTGACAACCCCTAAACCTGGTATTAAGACAAGAATTAATAAAAGAAAACAGATGATTAAAATAAACTTATAATATTTTTTGTAAAGATGATAATCAATACGTGAAGTCACAAACATGGCTATAAAACCTAAAACAGCAAAAATCATTTGTCTTTTGATGTAATACAAAGCATCATCATATTTATAAAGTGCCCAAATATGAGAAGAACTATAAACACTTATTAATCCTATAATGACAATGATGATTGTTAAAATCGTGATTTTTTTTGTTTTCATGGTGGCACCTCCATCATTTTACTATATGAAAAAAAGACAAAAAAAGAAGATACATCTTCGCATCTTCTTATCTATAGATTTTTCATTGTGTTGATAAATGGCGTGTATATTTAATCATTGATACACCAGCATAAATAGCCACAATGATTTCTGTCAATACCATAGCTAACCATAAAGCATTAGGATTTATAAGTGACAGAATGAAAATCAAGACTCCACTGATGACCAATCCTCTAGAAACTGAAACAATAAAGGCACTTCTTGGTTTTAATATAGCCTGAAAATAATATGTTGAAAAAATATGAAAAGGCAATAAAAGGAATGATAAACCATAACATCTTATAACCCAAGGAGCTATTTTCATAATTTCAGGTGTTGGCGTCATAAAAATACAAACAAATAGCATTGGCGCAAATAAAGACAATGCTGTCCATAAAAGGCTAAAAAATGCAACACTCATAAGTGCATATTTTAAAACTTCCTGAATACGTTGAGGTTGATGAGCACCAAAATTAACAGAAATAATAGGTTGTGCTGCCTGTCCCACACTATAGGCACAACATTGCACAAAAGTTGAAACATTCACAATAATACCATATACAGATAAAGCATTTGTTCCCAAATATTTCATAATCTGACGATTAAATAAGATTGTTAAAATTCCCATAGCCACATCAATAAAAAATGTTGAAAAACCAGTCACTGTTATTTGAGACAATCTAGCCATAAAATGTTTTGGTCTGACTAATTTTAAGGTATTGCTCTTTTTTAAAAAATGAGTGAGCATAACAAGTGTCGAAATGACTGCTCCAATAGCAGTCGCCAAACCTGCACCATAAATTCCCATATCAAACACAAATACAAAAACATAATCTCCAAAAATATTGAATATTCCACCAGAAAGGACACCCGCCGTTGCAAGAGCCGGATCATTGTCATTACGTAAATACGCTGCTAACATCTGATTAAACAAAAAGCATGGCACAACGAATTGAATCGGTTTGAGATAACTTAAACCAAGTGGAAGTAAATTTTTTTCAGCTCCAAAAATGTTAATAACGGCTGATCAAAAACAACAATAACAAACCATGATAGTAAAGCTAATAATATAGAGCCTATCACTGAAACAGTAAAAAATTCCCCTGCTTCATCATCTTTTTGAGATCCCTGTCCTTTAATTGTACTAAAAATAACTGCTCCACCTATTCCCATTAACAAGCCAAGGCTATAAATAATATTCCATATTGGAGCAACGACCGCCAAAGCAGCTGTTCCATCAGGACCTTGATATTGTCCAACCATGGCCATATCTACAATCGAATAAATAGAAGTGACTAATGCGCTTCCAAAAGCAGCAGCCAAATATTTAAAATATATTGGTCTTATCTTTCCGTGAATAAAATCCATATAATCCTCCTTTTTTGTAAAAATAAAAAACTGGATAAGAAACAGGTATTTCAACCTGTAGCCTTATCCAGCTCACCATTTCTCATGAATGGCTCACCCTCCGAGCAAGCACTCACATTTAATCACATATTTTTCATACGTCAAGTCATAGTCACAATGATTTTGACTTTTATAAACTCCTTTGACTATGAATTCCATTCATTAATAATCTGTTTAAAAACTCTTCCTCTTTCTTCATATCCACTAAATTCATCATATGAACTTGTTGAAGGGGATAATAATACAACATCTCCTTCATGAGCAATTTCCTTTGCTTTCATCACAGCATCTTTCATATGTTCAACAACAATTGTATTGTCTATATACATTTCTCTAGCAAATCTTTCCTTTGCCTCACCAAAACAAATAAGCGTTGAGATCTTTGAAGCATAAGATGACATCTCTGTTAAATCCAGACCTTTTTCATGACCACCCATTAATAATATAACCGGCTGTTTAAAAGCTTTTAAAGCAATAATTGCTGCATCTGTATTTGTCGCTTTAGAATCATTATAATATTTAACACCGTGATATTCTCTTACAAATTCTATACGGTGTTCTACTCCCTGAAAAGAAGCCAAAGTATCATGAATATCTGATAAAGACACATGACTTAATGCACAGGCAATAATGGCAATCATCATATTTTGAATATTATGATCACCTACTATTTTTATTTCATCCAAATCAATAACATGATTTCCTTTATAATAAATCGCTTGATTTTGAATCATACAATCAGCTGGTTTAGTTAAAGAAAAAGTCACTCTTTGAGCCAAAACAGGATATTTTCTTAAATAACTCTGCAAGATTTCATCATCCAAATTTTCAATAAAATAATCTTGCTTATCTTGATTCATATAAATACGTGTTTTAGAAGCATAATATTCATCCAGTGAAGCCATATAATCCAAATGATCTGGAGTCAGATTTATAATTGTAGAAATATGTGGATGAAACTTTTCAATATCTAATAATTGAAAATTAGACATTTCTAAAACCACATCATACCCATCACGATGAAGCAAATCATTGTCTAGAACACAAGAGGAATAAGGTATACCCACATTACCTGCCAAACAAGACAAATGATGGGCATGTTTTAAAATCTCATCAATTAATGTCACTGTTGTTGTTTTCCCATTTGTTCCTGTAATAGCAATATAATTTTGCATTTTAGCAACTTGATAAGCCAGTTCAATTTCAGTATAAACTGGAATTCCTCTTTCTTTCAACCTTAAAACAAATGGTTTATGATAATTAATTCCTGGATTTTTCACAACAAAGTCAAAATCTCTTTCAAACAGTTCTTGTGGATGTCCTCCTGTAATCATCTCGATACCACGATGCACATATTCATCATAACAAGCAATCTTTTCACGACTAGCATATTCATTCACTGTGATAGTTGCATGTAATGCAGTCAATAATTCGACTGCTGCTTGACCACTTTTAGCCAATCCTAAAACTAAAACTTTTTTCCCGTTCAACATATTACATAACTCCTAAAACAATCCCAATAATTCCACAAATAAAACCTAAAAACCAAAATGAAATAACAACTTGTTGTTCACTCCATCCAAGCATTTCAAAATGATGGTGAATAGGTGCCATCTTAAACACACGTTTGCCTCTTGTTTTGAAAGATACAACCTGAATAATCACTGATAAAGTTTCAATCAAGAAAACACCACCAATTAAAATAAACAGAAGTTCCTGACGTGTTAATACAGCCAAAGCTGCTAAAAATCCACCTAAAGCTAATGAACCAGTATCTCCCATAAAAATACGTGCAGGATGATAATTAAAACACATAAATCCTAGTAATGTTCCCACCACTGCCATAGCATAGATGGCAATGTCATAATCTTTATTCATAATCGCAAAAATAACAAAAACAGAAATCGCAATCATCGAAAGTCCTGTTGCTAGACCATCTAATCCATCTGTTAAATTCACCGCATTGCTGCCTGCTGTAAACATAAAATATACCAAAATAGGATATAACCATCCAATATCAATTTCTATATGTAATAAAGGGATAGAAATTGCAGTATCAAATCCAGGTATAAAAAACTTAGCTAAAATATAAAAAGCAATGGCCACAACTGATTGTAATGTATATTTATATAAAGGTTTCAATCCATCATTTGTCTTTCTGACAACAATTAAATAATCATCAATAAATCCAACCAATCCAAAACCTACAAAAGAAAAAGTTAAAAGATGTATATAAGGATTATTTAACGAAGTGAAATTCAAAATATAAACCACAACTACAGCACATAAGATAAAGACAATTCCACCCATTGTTGGTGTACCACCTTTTGCTTTATGCGACTGTAAACCTTCTTCTCTTTCTACCTGTCCAAATTTTAATTTTTTTAAATACTGAATCGCTTTTGGCATAACAGCCAACACCAAAATAAATCCCACTAAAAAGTTCAAAACAATTCTTAAAAAGACCATATTAAACATAATAAGACTCCTTTACCACTTTTATCTTTTTTACAATATATCATATTTTCCACACAATAACAACAATCAAAAAAGTCCTCTCTATTTATAATTATCAATATTTATCGACATAATATTTTTTTATTATTTTCTTTATCTTCAAACCATTTTCTATATAATGTTGACTAGGAGTGAGAGAAAATGAAAAAAGCATTTAGTAATGAATTATATGTAGAACTACAATCTAAACACATTCAAGAAAGAATTGCTCAATTCGACAATAAATTATATCTAGAATTTGGGGGAAAACTTTTCGATGATACACATGCTTCTCGTGTTTTACCTGGTTTTGAACCCGACAGCAAGTTAAAGATGTTATTAACTTTAAAAGATAAAGTAGAAGTGATTATCGCTGTTTGTGCTAGAGACTTAGAAAGACATAAAATGCGAAGAGATTTAGGTATTTCATATGATGATGAAGTTATTCGATTAATTAATGAATATGAAAACGTTGGATTATATGTAGGAAGTGTCACAATTACACAGTACCAGCATCAAAATTCTGCCGATACTTTTAAAACAAAGCTAGAAAAACGTGGCATTAAAGTTTTTATGCAATATCCTATCGAAAATTATCCTCATAATGTTGATCATATTATTTCACCAGAAGGATTTGGTAAAAATGATTATATTATCACGACAAAGCCATTAGTTGTTGTAACTGCTCCAGGTCCTGGTTCAGGAAAAATGGCAACATGTCTATCTCAGCTTTATCATGAACATCTTCATGGCATTCGTGCTGGATATGCAAAATTTGAAACTTTCCCAATTTGGAACTTACCATTAAAACATCCTGTTAACCTTGCTTACGAAGCAGCAACCATTGATTTGAATGATGTCAATATGATTGATCCTTTCCATCTTGAAAAATATGGAGAAACAACTGTCAACTATAATCGTGATATTGAAATTTTCCCTGTATTAAATACAATGTTTAAGAAAATTTTTGGAGAATCACCATATGCTTCTCCTACTGACATGGGAGTCAACATGGCTGGTTATGCAATTATTGATAATGAAGCCGCTAAAGATGCTAGCTGTCGTGAAATTGTACGTCGTTATTATCATGCGCAAGTTGATTATTTAATGGGTAAAATCAATGATCAGTCTTTAGAAAAAATGCAGATGTTATTATCTCAGGCAGGTGTCGATGCGAAAAACCGTAAATGTGCCATTGTAGCTAGAGAAGTAGCACAAACACGCCAAGGTCCTGTCTGTGCAATAGAATTAAATGATGGTCATTTAATCAGTGGGAAAACATCATCATTATTACGTGCTTCCAGTGCAGCTATGTTAAATGCATTAAAATATCTGGCTGGTATTGAACAAGATATTGAATTAATTTCACCAACGATGTTACATTCTATTCTATCTTTAAAAAATGACTATTTAAATATGAAAACACCATTATTGGATATTGATGAAGTCTTACTGACATTAACAATTGCTTCAGCTCAAGATCAAAATGCAAAAAAATGTCTGGAAGCTCTTCCTTTATTAAAGGATTGTGAAATTCATTCAACTGTCATTTTAAGTAATAAAGATACAGAAACATTAAGAAAACTCAAAATGAACTTAACTTGTGATCCTAAGCATGCCAGTGCTTAGGATTTTTTTATAGAAAAAGAACCTATTTTTTTAGGTTCATTTGCATCATTTGCTGATATTCACTAGCTACACTTTGATAAAGTCTGGCAAATGTATAATCAACATTATATTGTGTTAAAACAGCTTTATAAGGAATATGTGGTATTCCTTTCATTCTAAACAATTGTAATAATAAATCTAATTGTTCATCTTTATTTAAAGCAAAGAAAACAAAAGGTTGATCCATAGATGAAGAAGGCAGCATCTGTTCCTGATATGTATAACCATCCATATTTAATAAATAACCCATTTTCTGATATAGATGCTGTATAGAAATATCTCTTACATCAATATCTAATTCATTTGCTATTTCTTTTATCTTTCCTTTGATATCATCACTTAAACGATATATTAAAATTGTATCTTTCATAATAATCCTTTCTTATTGTTCCAAATCGCCTAATTCTGTTTCAATTTTTTCATTATCCATGAATTGATCAATATATTCACATGCCTGTGTAATAGACAACTCATTAGGAATAATGACAGATGCATTCATTCCCACTGAATAACATGGCATAGAAGCACTATCACCTATAATCTGATAAGACTGAATATCCCAATTTGGCATTTGAGATAACTGCATTTGAACAAGCGCATTCATTTCGTCACTTGGCATATTGGTTTCAATACTTTGACTGATTGTATCCAAAACTTGTGAAAAAGATGTTAATATTGCTGGTGAGCAAACTTTTTTTACAATAGCCGAAATCATGCGTTGCTGGTTTCTTCCTCTTGCAAAATCTCCATCAACAAATGATTTTCTTTCTCTTACAAAAGCCAATGCCTCCTTGGCATTCAGATGATTTTCTCCTTCTTGAATCTGATAGCCACCAATCTTGGTTGTAAATTCTTCTGGAGAATGAACTGTCACACCACCCAATGCATCTACAATATCCATAAATGAAGTAAAATTCATACGCACATAATAATTAATATCCTGATCAACCATATCTGTTAAAGTATCAATACTTTCCTGTAATCCATACATTCCTGTATGCGTAAATTTATCATATTCACCATTTCGATGTAATGGATAATAAATATCACGGGGAATACTAATCAATAATATTTGCTTGGTTGTAGGATTAATACCTACCAGCATATTCACATCACTACGTGATACAGCCGTTAAATCTCCATATTCATCATTACCACTAATATAAACCAAAAATGGTTTTTCAGTCACATCAACACTTTTCGCATTCACCGCAGCTTCATCACGTTTAACCTGAAAAATAACACGTGTATCATCAGAAAAGCTTTCTTTTTCCTGCTCAACCAAGCTTCTAAAAGCTTCATCTAAAATAATAGCGTCAACATCTTTCTGATATAATTTGGTAACCAGCTGATGAAAATCAGATGAATCATCTAAAGAAATCTGTCCCACTTCTTTTTCTATTTGCGATACCGTATAATCCATTGTTGATTCATCCACATAAGAAACATGTGAAAGTAAATGTTCAGGTAGCTGATATTCATTCTTAATTGGTGAGTCTTTTAAAACAATAACAGAAATAGCACGTGTCTGAAACTGTTCATCACCAAGCAAATCAACGACTTGCCCTGTTCTATAAACATAAAATGAAGCAACAACCATCAAACAACTTAAAACAAGGCTCAAAAACTGCGTCAATAAAGAACGTTTACTTCCCTGTTTTTTATAGAAAATCAAGAAATATTCTCCCACCATCAAAGCAATGAGAATAATTCCAACTATCATCATATATTTCATTGGTACAAAACGAATAAAATACATCGTTGATAGTAAAACTATAGACATCAAAAATTGAATACTATATACAATACGACGTATATATTTATTATCTATTTTTTTCATTATGACACATCCTTTTCGATAGGGTATCATATTTCGACATTTTTATCAACGAATTCTACCGTTACAGTTTGCATTTTCCTAAAAAATCATGTAAAATATTTGCCAATATCAACAGAAAGGGTGATTTCATGAACGCTAATACAATACTTCATTATGTTGACTTACGTGGTGATCTTTTAGCCAGTCAATTTCCCTATAATGAAATTGATGCCCTGATATTTAGTGAGCTGGCTTATGTTTATCTTGATGATATTTTCAATGACACAAAACCCATCACTTTACAACAAGCCTTTCAAAAATATCAACAAAGAAACGCCACATTAACACCTGAAAATTTAAAAAAGATTCTTGTCCCTAGTCATGAACTTTTTGAAAAAATGGCTCACAGTCCTCGTTATCAAAACATTCAAATTTTAAACTATGTCAATGATGTCAATAAAGAACTGATCAAACAGTTTGCAGCATTGGCTTTATTATTAGAAGATGGTCGCATTGTGATAGCCTATCGTGGTACCGATGATTCACTGATTGGCTGGCATGAAGATTTTTTAATGCTTTGTGAAAAAGTTGTACCTGCTCAAGAATCATCTGTACATTTTCTAGAAGAGATTGCCTCACAGAATATCACTTCTTCATTGATGCATGACTTAAAAAATAAATTCCTAGCACCTTCTATATGGCAACGTTTAAAAAAACATTTTCAATACCGTCAGCATCGTCCATTATGGTTAGTAGGACATTCTAAGGGTGGCAATTTAGCTATCTTTGCTGGATGTTTTTGTCATCAGCATATTCAAGATCGTATTATTCAAATTGATAATTTTGATGGCCCTGGTTTTCAAGATGAAATCATTCAATCAAAGGCTTACCAAAACATGCTTCCCCGCATTCATAGCTATATTCCTCACTATTCATTTTTTGGTATTGTTTTAGGTCATGAAGAAAACTATACTGTTGTCAAAAGTCAGGAAACAGGCATGATGCAACATAATGCTTATTCATGGCAAATCAATGCCCATCATTTTGAGTGTGATGAACTGTCATATGAAAGTGTTCAATTTGCTATTAAAGTTATCCTTTTCTTAGAAAAATTAAGTTATGAAGAAAAACATCAGTTTGTGGAAGCGATGTTTTCATTATTTGACAATTTAAATTTATATAATTTTTCTGATTTATCACACATTTCCTATAAACATATCATGAATGGAATTAAAGAAATCACTTTATTAAAACCCAAAACACGTAATATGCTTTTAGAAGTTTTACATATGTTATGGTTAGAAGCCAAAAAGATCAAAAGAGGGCATTGACAAAATCATTTGTCTGCCCCTTTTTTATAAATCATCTTCAATTGCACTCGATTTGGCATATGCTGTTGATTTTGCCTCAAAAAAATCTGTTTTAATTTGATTAGCCTGACTATAAAGATTTACCCACTGCATTGCTTCTGGTTCATCCTGATAACCTTCAAAAAGCGGTTCAAACCCTAGTGAAGTCGCACGTAAATTACCCAAATAATGAATGTAATCACTGACCATAGTCATGGTTAACCCTTCTATACGATCACCTATCACATATTGTGCCCAGGCTATTTCCTCCTCAACACCACGTTTTAACATTTGACGATAAACAGCTATTTTTTCATCATCAAAGAGTTGTGGTTCTTCTTTTTGTAATTCTAAAATCATATTCCTGAATAACCATAAATGTGTATTTTCATCACGGTTAATATAACGTATTTCCTGTGCTGAACCAGACATTTTTCCCATTCTTCCTAAATTATAGAAGAACATAAAACCACTATAAAAATAAATACCTTCTAAAATATAATTTGCCATGATCGTTTTCATTAAATGAAATGCATCTTTATGCTGTAGAAAATCATTATATTGTTCACCAATAAATTGATTACGTTTTAATAAATGTTCATCATATTTCCATTGATATAAAATTTCATCACGTTTATCTGGTGAACAAATTGTATCTAACATATAACTATAACTTTGTGAATGTACAGCTTCCTGAAACGCCTGAATTGTTAAACATAAATTAATCTCATTGGCTGTAATATATTCTCCAATATGCGGTAAATTCGCTGTTTGTAAAGAATCCAAAAACACAAGAAACGATAGAATTTTATCATAAGCCTGTCTTTCCTCATCTTTCAACAAACGATAATCTTTGACATCTTGAGTTAAATTGATTTCTTCAGGTATCCAAAAATTATTCATTGCCTGACGATACCAGTCATGTACCCATTGATACTTCATATGATTAAAATCATTCAGATTCGTCGTATTTCCATTAATCATACGACGTTTTCTTACATCAATATCGCCTTGTGCATTAAATAATGCCTTTGCTTTTAATTCCATAATTCCTCCCTCTATGCACTGCATGATTCACATTCTTCAATTTCTAAAGATTGACTTCTTACGTAGTAAATCGTCTTAACATTATTTTCATATGCCAAAATATATAAATTTAAAAGTTTTCTAAATGTAAATTCCTGTGTCATATAAATATTTAATGACTGCGACTGATCAATATGACGTTGTCGAATCCCAGCAGCTTTGATTAGCCATTCTTGATCCATATAATGTGCATTTTTATATAACCAGAATGTTTTTGGATTTAAATCTGGTGCCACTCTTCGCATCATACTTCCTTTTTTCTCTTCAATAAAGAATTTTTTCATGATTGGATCAATAGAAGCTGTTGTTCCAGCAATAATAGATGTAGAAGAAGTGGGTGCAATAGCCATTAAATAACCATTACGTAAACCATAACGATGAATCATGGTTTCTAATTGTTGCCACTCTTTAGATTGATAATGACGTTTTTGAAAATACATACCGGTATCATAATCACTACCCTCAAAACCGTGATAACGACCTTTTTCTTTAGCCAATAAACATGATGCTTCTAGTGTATAGTAATTTATTTTTTCATATAACTGATCAACAAATTCTAAATGCTGTTCACTTTCAAAAGGAATGCCTTTTTGACATAACATATGATGATAACCACTTGTTCCTAAACCAATGGCACGATATTTCTGATTCGTTATTTGAGCAAATGGTAATGGGTAATCATTCAAATCAATAACATTATCTAAAGCTCTCACAACAACATGAATAATATGCCTTAACTCTGCTTCATCATCAACATTTATTTTTCCTAATGTTAAGGATGCAAGATTACACACTACAAAATCTCCTGGTTTTGTTTTTTCAACAACGACCTCTTCCCCATCAACATGTATAACTTCCTTATCTAAAAAAGTCATAGCACTCATGTTTTGCGCAATTTCACTGCATAAATTACTACAATAAATCATACCTTGATGATGATTAGGATTCATTTCATTGACACGATCACGATTAAAGGCAAAAGGTGTTCCTGTTTCTACCAGCGATTTAATAATCAATCTGACAACTTCTTTGACACTCATGACTCTTTTAGAAATACGTTCATCCTGGATACAATCTAAGTAATGCTCCTGCCATTCTTGACCATAATAATCTTCTAAATGATAACCCTTGATCTGATAAACTTCATGAGGACACATCATATACCATGGGGCATCTATATCATCTCTGGCCAATTGCCAAAATAAGTCTGGATAGCAGACAGCTGGAAAAATATCATGCGCCTTCATGCGATCATCTCCATTATTTGTACGAATCTGCAAGAACTCTGGCAAATCTTTGTGCCAGACGTCTAAATAAACAGCTGCTGCTCCCTGTCTGACA
The DNA here is from genome assembly GCF_002160815.1 of Massilimicrobiota sp. An134. Taxonomy (GTDB): domain Bacteria; phylum Bacillota_I; class Bacilli_A; order Erysipelotrichales; family Coprobacillaceae; genus Allocoprobacillus; species Allocoprobacillus merdigallinarum. Next base: position 67,846 of record NZ_NFLH01000010.1, read on the forward strand.
CCTAACTGATCAACAGCAATCGCCGTATCATTGACCAGTTTCAGCCAGCGAATCACACCACCAGCTGCACCTTTATAGCCACGAATATCACTGCCATTCGCTCTGACTTTTCCAAAATAGAGTCCCATACCTCCACCATGTTTAGAAACTTGAGCAAAATGATCTAAACTTTTATAAATACCATCCAATGAATCATCAACAACATCAATAAAACATGAACTCATTTGATGGAATGGTTTTCTGGCATTCGCCATTGTTGGTGTTGCCATTGTCACTTTAAGTGTACTTAAAATATCATAAAATTGTTTTGCCCAATAAACACGATCATTTTCTAGCATCGCTAAATGCATCGCAATCCCCATAAACATTTCCTGTGGTGTTTCTAAAACATGATGATCATGATTTTGAATCAAATAACGTTTATATAACATATCTAAACCACTATAATTCAATAATTCATTACGTTGATCTTGAATGTATTGTGATAATTCTTCAATTTCATCAGATGCATAATGTTCTAAAATATAATTTCCATAATATCCTTCTTGTGTTAAATATTGAATTTTTTGATAAAAAGTTGAAATCCCCAACATTTCATTGCGACATTGAACCTGACAAATGATATCATATACCAAAAAACGACCTGCAATCATTTCCCAGAAAGGTTCCTCAACACTTGTCAGTTCATCACTTGCCTGAATCAAACTGATCAAAGCTTCATGAGAAGTCATACCATCTTTATAAAATGTACTCCACTTTTCATAAAGACGCTGTAAATGCTCTCTTCCAATCGCAAAATCCTGAATCATTTTATAAAAAACATCTTTTAATTTTTGATGACCTATTTTATCTAAAAATAGTGTGATCATATCTTCATTCATATCCATTTTTTTCACATCCTTGAAGGCATTGTATCACAGCATAAAAACATTTGACCACTTATATGCCTATAAAAATTCTCATATCATTTCATTGGTAATTTAAAAATTATTATGTTATGATAATGACCTATTGGAGGTAAATATGTTACATATACTTGAACATTCTTTAGAAGATTTAATACCTATGCTTCCATTTTTATTTCTAACTTATCTATTAATGGAATATATTGAACATAGAAATAATCAGAAGTTTGAAAACCTTTTGGCACGTACGCAAAAATTAGGACCACTGATTGGTAGTCTTTTAGGAATCATCCCTCAATGTGGATTTTCTGTCATTGCCAGTGGATTATATATGAATCAAAGTATCAGTTTAGGAACTTTGTTAGCTGTGTTTATTGCTACAAGTGATGATGCTATTCCTATTTTAATTGCCCAACCAAAACAGGCACAGACATTATTTGTGATTATTGGTTTAAAAATCATTGTGGCAATTGTTGTTGGTTATCTGGTGGATGGATTAATTCAATCTCATCGTCTTTCTAACAATCATAGCTTACATGATATACATGAACACTGTAAAGAAGAAGAACATGGACATGGTATTATTTATTTAGCTTTATTACACACTTTCAAAATCTTTGTTTTTGTCTTTATTGTTAATTTTGCATTAACATGGCTGATTGAAGAAATTGGTGCAGATACATTGAACTATATTTTAGTTCATGGTTCTATTTTTCAACCTGTTATCGCTGCTCTTACTGGCTTTATTCCTAACTGTGCAGCAAGTGTCATTTTATCACAGCTCTATCTTGATCAGGTCTTAAGCTTTGGTTCTTTATTTGCAGGACTTATGACGAGCACAGGACTTGGTTTACTTGTCTTGTTACGTATGTATGATAATAAAAAAGACATTTTAAGAATTGTTCTTATCATGTTTGTAAGTGCAACGATTATAGGCATTTTTCTACAATTATTTTAAAACCGTAGGCTTTCGTCTACGGTTCTTTATTTATGATAATCTTTGACATCTTCTAATAAAAACTCATGGTTTTGAGGCTGTTTTCTTTGAAATTCATGAAAATGTTCTTCCGTTACAGCTTTCACTTCTAAAGCTAGTTCTCGTGACGACATACGACGTGCTCCTCGTCCAATGACAATGGACTGCTCCAAAGCATCAGAAGTTGCAACAACAACACGATAATCACTTGCTAATTGATGGGTCACACGTTCAATATACATATCTGCAGTTTGGGCTTCTTTGGTATAAACAACATAAACATTATGATGCTTTTCTTGACTCCCTAGATTCTGTTTCACCTTATAAGCATCAAAAACAATAATCATAAGGCATTGTTTATACCCCTGATAATTACTGAGTATATCAATCAGTCGATCACGTGCAACACCTAAGTTTGTGCTTGCTAAATCTTTGAGTTCTGGCCACGAATGAATAACATTATATCCATCAACCAAAAGGCATTCAGGTTTCATTTTAACACTCATAGATGTTTCTTGAGGCTGATGCTGACGATAATAATCATCAGCTAAACGACGTTTGATAGGTCCATATGTTTTTTGAAAGATAGCATCCAATTCTTCATCTTCACTTTGATATTGTGGTGCATCATGATATGTATGATGCGTATTTTTATTTTTTGTATATTGATAAGGAATATGCATATATTGCTCAACTTCATCCCACGCCACATAAAAACCTGCTCCATGTTGACAAAAGACTGAACCCGTTGGATGAGCCTGATCTGTTTCACTATCATATCCTTTTTGTTTTATAATGTCTTCTTGATTATGACAAGGAAAATATCCTTTCATATGGCAGATCATGCGTCCTTTACCTTTTGTTAAAGCAATCACTTCTTGCTGATAATCTTGTAAACAGGCCACTGGTCCTTCACCATATAAATCAATACTATCAATCTGTTCTTCAATTCTCACTTTGGTGTGTCTTTTTTCCATATCATACAAAACACGACTCAACGCATCTTTAGGTATATGAATATGAATATCATAATAAGGTTCTAATAAAATAGATTTTCCTCTTTTTAACCCATGACGAATCGCACGATATGTAGCTTCTCTTAAATCACCACCCTCAGTATGTTTTTGATGAACTTTCCCTGCTATTAAACTGATTTTTATGTCAGTTATAGAAGCTCCTGTTAAAACACCTGGATGTTCTATTTCTTGACAATGTGTCATAATTAAACGCTGATACTGTAATGGCAGCTGATCTGTTGTACATTGACTTTCATAAACCAGACCACTCCCTTGAGCAAGTGGTTCCAATAAGACATGGACTTCTCCATAATGACGCAATGGTTCAAAATGTCCAACGCCCTCCACTGGTTCACTAAGTGTTTCTTTATACAAGATTTCACCATGATCAAAACTAACTTTCTCATGAAATCTTTCACGAATGATATTTTGTAAAACTTCAATTTGAATTTCACCCATCAATTGAATATAGATATCTTGTGTCTGTGACATATATGTCACATGTAATGTTGGGTCTTCTTGAGCTAAAGTCTGTAGATTCTTTAACATTTGGTGCTGATCACAATGAGGAGATAAAACAACACGATAAGTCATGTAAGGCATCATCACAGGTTGCGTGAATGTCTGATTTGTAAGTGTCATTCCTGGAAGAAAACTTTTTAAACCTTTTAAAGCAACCACATTTCCTGCCTTTGCTTCTTGCAGCAACGTATATTTTGGTCCCTCATATAAACGAATCTGATCAATTTTTTCATCATGAATCTTTTCTTTCACATGCAATGTTCCACCAGTTATTTTTATATGTGTTAAACGATTGCCTTGTTCATCATGACTCACTTTGTAAACAAAGCCATCCAATGAATCCTTATATGTTGGTTCTATGGTATAGGTATCTAGTAAATCTAAAAAAGCGCCGACCCCTTCATTTTTTAAAGCTGAGCCAAAGAACACTGGAAAAATTTGTCTTTTCATAATACATTCTTGAATATGTCCCAAATCAATCACTTGATGGTCCATATATTCTTCCAACAATGTTTCATTAACGAGAGCCAGATTTTCATAGAGCTGTGTTACTGGCATCGAGAAATTTAAACAGTTTTCATGATATTTTTCTGTCAATTCTTGAAATAAGTATTCACGAGAATAAGTTGTCTGATCCATCTTATTCATAAAAATAAAAGTGGGAATATGATAATGTTCTAATAAATGCCAAATTGTTTCACTATGTGACTGTATACCATCCATTCCATTGACCACAATAATCGCATAATCTAGAATGTGTAAAGTTCTTTCCATTTCAGCCGAAAAATCAACATGACCTGGTGTATCTATCAAAACAAACTGTGTATCTTTCCATGAAAACATCGCCTGTTTAGAAAAAATAGTAATGCCACGATGACGTTCCTGTTTGTCATAATCTAAAAATGTATCTTGATGATCTACACGTCCCAATTGTCGTATCTGTCCTGAAAGATAAAGCATACTTTCAGACAACGTTGTTTTTCCTGCATCAACATGTGCCAATATGCCAATCACAATTTTTTTCATATCATTGAACCTCCCAACCTTGAAGAATTATTATACACTATTTTTTTATGAAATACATCTTTTCATCTACCAAAAATATGTTAAAATATCCTAGAAAGAAGGGATATTATGTTTTTTAGACTTCATGTTATTATTTCAAGTGAAAATGAAAAAGATGAAAAACTGATTAAAGATTTACTTTACCAAATAAGACCAACATTGTCTATTTCACCCGCTAGAGAATATGCTGGTCTTAAAGATCATAGTGAATTTTATGCAACAGACGATATCACACCAGATCAAGTTCAACCCTTATTAGATCAATTGAATAATGATTGGGATGGTGCTCAGGATGATTGTATCTGTTATGGATTTAACACAAAGATGTTTCATGAACTGGTTTATTATTTAGGATTTACTTTATTTGAATAAAAAGTTTTAGGTACTTTTTTAATGACCTAAAACTTTTTTATATTTATAAAAGAATGTCTCCGTTACTTTCAATAATCTCTTTATAGCGATAATAAGAATTTTTGATATGACGTTCTAGAGTGCCATGACCATCATTAAAACGATCAACATAAACAAAACCATAACGTTTTTTCATTTCACCAGTACCCGCTGATACAACATCAATAGGTCCCCAATAAAGATATCCCATCACTTCTACACCATCAAGGATTGCTTCATGTACATATTTTAAATGATCTTCAACATATTTCATTCTAAAAGCATCATCAATATGTCCATTTTCATCAAGATTTTCATCTAAACCAATACCATTTTCAACAATAAATAATGGCAAATGATAACGATCATATAAAACATTTAATACATAACGAATACCTTGAGGATCAATTGGCCAAGACCAAGGCTTTGGTGAACATCCTTCAAGATATGGATTCTCTTTTCCAGTCAATCCGCCAGTATCCCCATGAACATCACTTTCTTTATCGTAAGTTGAAGAACGATAATAACTAAAAGAGAAAAATTCAACTGTATTTTCTTTCATTAATTGAAGTTCCTGATGATCCATCACTGGTTCAAAATGATGTTCATTCCATACACGTTTAACATAACCTGGAATCTCACCAAAACAGAAAGCATCTCCAAAATAGAAATTAGACATTCTTACAGTATCAAATGCACCCCATACATTATCAGGATCACAGTTATATGGATAAGTTGCTACTGATGAACATGTTAACATGCATCCTACTTTGGCTTGTGGAGCCACTTGATGACAAAGTTTTACTGTCCAGGCATTGGCTACACATAAATGATAATAAGCCTGCCATTTATCTTCAAATGTTGTTGATCCAATTGGATCTTCAGGATTTTCTGGATTTAATGTCAAAACGCCTCCTGCAACTAAAGGATTACGCATCATATTATTCACTTCATTAAAAGTCAACCAATATTTCACTTTCCCTTTATAACGCTCAAAGACAGTTGTCACATAACGCTTCCAAAAATCAATCAAACGATGATCACGCCATCCTCCATATTCTGTAATAAGATGTAATGGTGTTTCATAATGACTTAATGTAATAACTGGTTCCATATGCAACTCTAACATCTTATCAATTAAGCGATCATAAAATGCCAAACCTTTTTCATTAGGTTCTTCTTCATCGCCATTAGGGAAAATTCTACCCCAGGCAATAGAAGTTCTAAAACAATTAAATCCCATTCCAGCCATTAACTCTAAATCTTCTTCATAACGATGATAAAAATCAATAGCCTCATGACTTAAATAAACCTTATTAGGATCTAGACACATTTCGTATTTTTGCGTATCTTGATTCCATTTCAACCCAGGATCTTTAGATCCAATACCAACCATGACATCAGTTACATTAGGAGCCTTTCCATCTTCTAGCCATGCTCCTTCACATTGGTTTGCAGCAACTGCTCCTCCCCATAAAAAATTTTTAGGAAAACTCATTTTATATACCTCCTCTATGAAAAATATTTTACACCTTTTTCAATTGGAGATAATCATAATTTCATAAAAAGAAAATACCGAAATTAATCGGTATTACATAGAAAGAATTTCTACTCCTGTATCCGTCACTAAAAGTGTATGTTCCCATTGGGCTGATAATGAGCCATCATCTGTATAAGCTGTCCAATCATTAGAGCCAATATGAATAAAGCGCTCTCCTGCATTAATCATCGGTTCAATTGTTATCACCATACCTGGCACAAGCACAGTTGTAGGACAATGTGGATCAAAGTGAAGTACATAAGGATCTTCATGCATAGATAAACCGACACCATGTCCACAAAACTCTCTGACAACACTATATCCATATTGATGTGCATGCGTTTCAATTGCTCTACCAATATCACTAATGGTACTTTTGAATGGTTGAATAGATTCTATCCCCTTATATAAGCATTCACGTGTAACTGCAACCAGCTGTTTAGCTTCATCACTGACATTGCCGATCATGAACATACGTGAGGCATCAGCATAATATCCTTTATAACATGTCGTTGCGTCAACATTAATAATATCTCCATCCTTTAATATCACATCATCACTAGGAATCCCATGACAGACTTCATCATTAACAGATGTACAAATACTTTTAGGATAGCCTTCATAATGAAGATCAGCTGAAGAAGCATCATGACTATTTAAATATTCAACAGTCATATCATCTATCTGCTGAGTTGTCATCCCTGCACATATATGTTCTTCAATATAATCTAATAACCCATTATTCACAATGGCAGCCTGTCTGATTCCTTCTATTTGCTTATCATTTTTAATCATTGCACGTTTTGGAATAACATATCCCTGTTTTTTTAAATATTGCAGTCTTCCATCAAATTTTTCATGACATTTTTTATATTTTTTATGACTCCCACACCAACATTCATCATTTCCAAATCTTTTCATATCATTTCCTTCTTTCAGTGCGCACGTTCTTGCGCTTAATATATATTTCTTTTGAAATCATCGCTCCTGCAATGCGATGTAAAGCAACCGACTTACCTCGCGGGGATAACCCAACGGGGACCAAAGCATGTCGGTA
>NZ_NFLH01000011.1 GCF_002160815.1 Massilimicrobiota sp. An134
TACAAGTCAGTTGCTCTACCAATTGAGCTAAGCCGGCATAAATGGTGGAGGTTAACGGGCTCGAACCGCTGACCCTCTGCTTGTAAGGCAGATGCTCTCCCAACTGAGCTAAACCTCCACATGGCTGGGATAGCTGGATTCGAACCAGCGCAATGACAGAGTCAAAGTCTGTTGCCTTACCGCTTGGCTATATCCCAACAGTGCTTATTTAATATAACAATTTTTTAGAATATAGTCAATATTTTTTAGTGGAAAAGTTGAATTTTTTTCAAATTCAACTTGAAAAAAGATGAATCCATGGATTCATCTATAATTTTAATAATTTTTCTACACTAACAAGCTTTACACATAACACAAAAAGTTCTGTTGCTTGCTTCAATTCATTTAAAGGAGGATATGATGGGGCAATACGAATCACTGAATCATGAGGATCTTTTCCATAAGGGAAAGTTGCACCCGCATCAGTTAAAATAACACCTGCTTCTTTACATTTTTGAACAATATCTTGTGCACAATTGTCCATAGCTTCAAAAGTAATAAAATATCCACCTAATGGATGAGACCATGTTCCAATATGAAGAGGTTTTAATTCTTTATCAAAAATATCTAATACCATTTCAAATTTAGGTCTTAATAATTCAGCCTGTTGACTCATATGATGTTTTAAATCTTCGATGCTTTTAAAATATTCAGCATGTCTTAATTGATTTAACTTATCATGACCAATAGATTGAACTGTTAAATGTTTTAAAATATCTTTTTTATTATTAATTGATGTAGCCATAGCCGCTACCCCAGCTCCTGGGAAAGTAACTTTTGATGTTGAACAGAATTCAAACACAAGATCAGGATTTCCTGCTTCTTGACAAGCTTCAAGAATATTTTTGACATGATCTTGATGATGATCATAAAGGTGATGAATAATATAGGCATTATCCCAGAAAATTCTAAAATCTGGAGCGGCAGGTTTGAGATGTGCAAATCTTTCTACAACTTCATCAGAATATGTTATTCCTGATGGATTAGAATATTGAGGCACACACCATATACCTTTCACCGATTCATCATTATTCACATATTTTTCTACCAGATCCATATCAGGACCATTTTCATCCATAGGAATAGATATCATTTCAATGCCAAAACGTTCTGTAATAGCAAAATGACGATCATATCCAGGCACAGGACATAAAAATTTGACTTTATCTAAATGACACCAAGGTGTATGTCCTAAATATCCATGTGTAAAACCACGACTGATCTGATCAAACATGATTGTTAAACTTGAATTTCCATAAACAATAATATGTTCAGGTGTTGTTTCTAAAATAACTGCAAATAACTGTTTGGCTTCATCAATTCCATCTAATATACCATAATTACAATAATCTTTTTTATCTGTAAAATCATAATGACTATTAATAACATCTAATAAAGGCATAGAAAGTTGAACTTGACTAAAATCAGGTTTACCGCGAGCCATATTTAGCTGTAAATGTAAATCTTTCATGTCTTGGTATTGTTTGCTTAATTGTTGATGTAAAGTTTTTAATTCATCTTGATTCATATCTTGATATGCTTTCATTTTTAATCCCCCACTTTGAAGTCATTGTACCTTTTCATTCAATAAATTGCAATCTTTATTCGACAAGAAAAAATATTTATTCATTTGTATGTAATCTATGTAAAATCACAATAAATGTTGTTTTATCCTGGTGACTCGTAGCTAAGATTTCTCCATTATGAATTTGAATAATATTTTTAGCAATCGCTAAGCCTAAACCAGTTCCACCAGTTGAGGAAGAACGAGATGCATCACTGCGATAAAATTTATCAAAAATATATGGCAAATCAGCACTATCAATAGGATTTCCATAATTCATAATTTTGATAGTGACAGTTTCTTCATCGTTGATAACTTCAATTTTAATTTTCTTTCCATCCTGTCCATATTTTACTGCATTAGATAAAAGATTATCGAAAACTCTTGCGATTAATTGTCCATCCCCATTAATAAATAAATTATTTTGACTGATTTTCACTTCAGGCGTGATATGATGTTCCTGAAATGTTGGGTAAAACTCATCAACAATCTGTAAGATTAACTCAGTAATATTAATAGTGGCCATATGAATCTTGACATTGGCCTGATCCAAGCTTGTAAACTCAAATAAATCATCCATCATGCTTTGAAGTCTTTTTGATTTTTCATAAGCCACACTTGAATATTTTTGTATTTCCTCTTTCGTTAATTGCTGGTTATTCTTAATCAACTCTAAATAACCCACAATAGTTGTCAGAGGTGTTCTTAAATCATGAGCAACATTTGTAATTAAATCATTTTTTTGTTTTTCAGCATTTCTTTCAGCATCATAGGCCAAACGTTCATTTTCTTTAAGAATTTCACTTTCTTTTTCCTTATCTCTTAATGTTTTCGCAAGAGCATTAATATTGGCTGCTAATAACCCCAGTTCATCATCATATTTGATAGGGGCTTCGACCTCATAATCACCAGCAGTGACACGTTGAATAGTTCCACTTAAAACATCAATATATTTTAAAGTGATATTCATTAAATCAAAAAAAGTAACTAAAAAAATTAATAAGGAAATAAGAAAAGCAATGATGTATAACCATTCATAAGGTAAATGAAAAATATTGGTATGTTGTAAAATGATCATTAAAGCAACATCACATAAAAATGCAATCAGATAAGCAACAATGATATTAATAAATAAACGCCATCGAAAACTACTGATCAATAATCTTTGTATTTTCTTTATCATAATTCAAATTTATAACCAACACCCCAGACAGTTTTAATGTGTCGAGGATTTCTTGGCTGCCTTTCTATTTTTTCTCTTAATTTTCTAATATGAACCATTATTGTATTATTAGAATTATGTGATTTAACATGCCATATCTTTTCAAATATATCTTCAATAGAAAAGACAGTTCCAGGTTGACTTGCTAATAAGACGAGAATTTCATACTCAATGCGTGTTAAAGCTAAGGGCTTTCCATCTAATGTCACCAGTTTTTTTTGTGTATCAATCATTAAATCGGTTGCTTCAATAATATAAGAAGAATGATGAACCGGTTTATTTAAGACATGATAACGTCTAAGTTGTGATTTGACTCTGGCAACAAGTTCCATTGCATTAAATGGTTTACTCACATAGTCATCAGCACCAGTTAATAATCCTTCAATTTTATCATTATCAGCTGTTTTTGCAGAAACAATAATGACAGGAATATTGTATTTTTCTCGAATCATTTTCAATGCTTGAATACCATCTATTTCAGGCATCATGATATCTAAGATGACAAGATCAATATGATATCGAGGAATATCATCTATAAGGGAAGATGCGTTATATCTTTTTTCAACAGTATATCCTTCTTGGGTTAAATAAATTTCAATTAAATCAGTAATTTCTTTTTCATCATCAACAACAAGAATATGTGGATTTTCCATATAGATCGCCTCCTATGCTTATTATATAGAAAATAATCAAAACGACAATCATTTTTATAAAATAATAAGCTAAAATATATGTTATAATGATGTATAAAAATAGAAAAGGGAGTTTATCATATGAATATCATATTTGAAAAAGCAAGTAGAAAAGATGTGCCAATCATACTACAGTTTATCAAAGATCTGGCACGTTATGAAAAATTAGAAAATGAAGTCATAGCGACAGAAGAATTAATTGAAGAATGGTTATTTGATAAAGAAAAAGCAGAAGTTATTTTTGCGGTTGTCGATCATAAAAAGATAGGTTTTGCTTTATTTTTTCATAATTTTTCAACATTTTTAGGACGTGCAGATCTCTATTTAGAAGATTTATATATTATGCCAGAATATCGTGGACATGGTTATGGTAAAGCCATGATTAAAGAACTTGCAAGAATTGCAGTTGAACGAGGATGTGGAAGGCTAGAATGGTGGTGTTTGGATTGGAATCAGTCAAGCATTGATTTTTACCTTTCATTAGGTGCAAAAGCCATGGATGAGTGGACTGTTTATCGTATAACAGGTGAATCTTTAAGAAAATTATCAGAATAATAAGAAAAAATAATTGCTTTGATAAATATTTTTTGCTAGAATAAGAAAGGGCACTCTGGCTTTCCGCTAGGGTGCATTTTTATTTGTGAAAGGAGAGAATAAAATGGCTAAATTTATATTTGTAACTGGTGGAGTTGTATCAGGACTAGGAAAAGGATTGACAGCTGCATCATTAGGAAGATTATTAAAACAAAGAGGATTGAAAGTCTTTATGCAAAAACTTGATCCTTATATTAATGTGGATCCAGGAACAATGTCACCTTTTCAACATGGTGAAGTGTTTGTCACTGCTGATGGGGCGGAAACTGATTTGGATTTAGGACACTACGAACGTTTTATTGATGAAGAATTGAATCGTAGCTCATCTATTACAACAGGAAGAATATATAGTGATGTCATTTCTAAAGAACGTCGTGGAGATTATTTAGGGGCAACAGTTCAGGTTGTTCCTCATATTACCAATGAAATCAAAGCAAAAATTTATGCAGCTGCTAAAAGCAGTCAAGCAGATATTGTGATTACTGAAATAGGTGGAACTGTTGGAGATATTGAAAGTTTGCCTTTTATTGAAGCCATTAGACAAGTCCGTTTAGATATTGGATATAAAAATACTCTTTATATACATACAACATTACTACCTTATATTGGAGCAAGCCATGAGGTCAAAACCAAACCAACACAACATAGTGTTAAAGAACTAAGAGGATATGGTATTCAGCCAGATATTATTGTTTGTCGTAGTGAAAAACATATTGATCAGGAATTAAAAGAAAAAATTTCTTTATTCTGTAATGTCCCAGTAGAAGCTGTTATTTCTAATTATGATGTTGATGTTTTATATGAACTGCCAATGATGTTATTGGATCAACATATGGATGATTTGGTATTGGATCATTTAAGAATAGAAGCTCCAAAAGCTGATATGACTGAATGGCAACAGCTTATTCAACGTGTTAAAGGTCTTAATAAAGAATTAACAATCAAGATGGTTGGAAAATATGTACAATTACCAGATGCTTATTTATCAGTCAATGAAGCTTTACGCCATGCAGGTTATTATGAAAATAGTACCGTACATATTGATTGGATTAATGCTGAAGACATTAATGATGAAAATGTAGGAGACATGTTAAAGGGAGCAGATGGTATCTTGGTTCCTGGTGGCTTTGGACAACGTGGTATTGAAGGAATGATTAAGGCTATTCGCTTTGCAAGAGAAGAAAAGATTCCATTTTTAGGTATTTGTTTAGGAATGCAATTGGCTTCTATTGAGTTTGCAAGACATGTCTGTGGACTTCAAGATGTCAATTCTATTGAATTTGATGAGATGTGTGCAACACCATTAATTCACTTAATGAGTGATCAGACATTGAACGATATGGGTGGTACACAAAGACTAGGAAATTATGATTGTGAGTTATTAAAAGGAAGTCATGTTCATGAATTATATGGCAAAGACTTGATTCAACAAAGACATAGACATCGTTATGAATTCAATAATAAATATAAAGAAATTCTTGAAGAACATGGATTAATTGTATCTGGGAAAAATCCAGAAAGAGATCTTGTGGAAATTATTGAATTAGAAAATCATCCATATTTTGTAGCTTGTCAATTCCATCCAGAATTTGCTTCACGTCCAAATCGTAGTGAACCTATCTTCCAAGGATTTATCACAGCTGCATGTCATAAGAAATATCAAGAAGAGAGCACTCAAAACTGAGTGCTTTTTATGTGGGTTTCAAAGGAGAATTTATGATTGGTATTGTCAGAATAAAAGGAATAATGTTGCATTTTTATATGAAGAATATAATCTTTTTTGATTATTTATTTCTTTATATAATAAACATAGAGGGGAGGTAGAGAAAATGCGATTATATTCTATAATGAAAGATTTTTTTGAACAAGCAACCTACCTCTCAGTTGAATACTTTACAACAAAATATGGTGTATCTAAAAGAACTATTCAAAAAGATATTTCTTATTTAATGCGTATTTCTCCTCGCAAAGGTTTTAGATTACATATGAAAAGAGGAGAAGGATACTTATTAGAAGTCACGAATAAAGTGCTATTAGATGATTTTTTAGATACTTTAAATGAAGGTTTTTTTGTTCCAACAAAAGAAAGACCAGCACAGATTTTATCTTTTCTTTCTATTCAAGATGGATTTGTTTCAATGGATAAGATAGCTGAGTTTCTTCAGGTATCAAAAACAGTTATCAAAAATGATATGGAAGATGTAGAGAAACTGGCACAACGTTATCATATTCTCATTGAACGTAAACATCATTATGGAGTAAGAATTCATGGGCTTGAAAAAGATATCAAAGCTTATTTAACAGATGAATATTTGAATCAGGATTTAGTTGTTCAAACAGCTGTTAATGATGTTGTGAAAGACTTTAAGCTCGTAGAAGATGCCTTTATAGATTTATTGATACATGAGAATTTAAATGTGAATTATAATGAATTGTTAAATATTACCGAGTATTTAAAGGTGATGATTTATCGTGCAATCCTGAATCATGAAAGAAAAGAAGGAGAAATTCAGGGAAATGATACATTTCATCGTATTGTTAAAGAGATTACTCAATTACTTCAGAACATATATCAGGTTGAGTTTAGTCGAGCAAGTATTGATGACTTCATAGTCATTTTGAATAAAAATGTTAGAAAACGCATAGAAAATGTTGGTTTTAGTGATACTTTGGAAAATGACATTAATGAATTTCTAAGCAAGATAGATAAGATTTATCAGACAAATTTTTTACAAGATGCAGACTTTAAAAAGTTTTTGTTATCGCACGTGACTTTGCTAATTGACCGATTGCGAGATAAGATTTCTTATAAAAATGAATTAGCAAATAAATTAAGCATCACAAATCCTATGATTTTTAATATTGCGATTCAATTCTGTGATATGTTATCAGAAAAATATAATGTTCAATCAACTTTTGATGAGATTGGTTTTGTAGCAATGCATTTTGCTGGACATATGGAAAAAGAAAAACAATTAAAATTACAATCATATAATCGCATTGGTGTTGTCTGCTCTTCTGGTGGTGGGAGTGCCTACATGATTAAATTACAGATTGAATCTTTATTCCCTAACGCAACAGTGCAGACATTCTCTTTTTTGCAGAAAAATGATTTATTGGCTTATAAACCTGATTTGGTTTTTACCGTTTTGCCTTTGTCATTTGATGTCCAAGTTCCGGTGATTTATATTAAAGAGTTGTTAGATGATAAAGATTTGATTCGTATTAAACAGATTCTGCAAACAGATGAATATGATCCGTATACATTGATTCATGATGAACCACCTTATGCAGCTTTCTTTTCTAAAGATTTTTTCAAAATTGTGAAGGAAGATAACTATGAGCGATTAATTTATACTATGGCACAAGAACTGGAAGAGAAAAAATATGGAAAAGAAGGATTTACAGATATGGTTATGCAACGTGAATCTTTTGTGAGTACGATATATTTTAATGGTATTTGTATACCCCATCCAATTGAAACAGATGCTTTAAAAAACATGATTTCAGTCTGTGTTCTAGAAAATCCTTTTTTCTGGAATGAAAAAGAAGTTAAGATTGTTTTTATGATATGTTTGAAAAAAGATCAGATAGAAATGTATAAGGTGTTGACAACGCAGTTATATAAGTTGATGCAGGAAAAAAAGTATGTTGATCGTATTTTTCACGTAAAATCATTTGAAGAATTGATGGCCGTTATGAAGGAGTTAGGAGGTGTTAATCATGAATAGTCAATTGTTAAAAAAATTAAGTGATGCTGATAGTATTGCTTCTTGTGAAGATGAAGTTAGAGAAATACTTTATCAGGAATTAAAAGAAGTCTGTGACGATATTTCTTGTGATGCACTAGGCAGTCTTATATTTCATAAACGTGGAACGGATGAAAATGCTTTGAAGATCATGATATGTGCACATATGGATGAGGTCGGTTTTATTGTACGACATATTTCTGATATTGGATTTCTTTATGTAATGGCTGTTGGTGGTGTTTTGGATAAGAGCAAAGAAATGCAAATTGTTAGAGTCACAACGGAAGATGGTCAAAAAATAGAAGGTTTATTAAATGTTACAAAAGATGATGAAGGCCATATCAAAGAAATGTATATAGATATTGGTTGTGATACGCGTGAAGAGGTAGAGGCTTTAGGAATTGAAGTTGGAAATATGGTTTGTTTTGCCAGTCAAATGCGCTCACTCTCATCGCAGCATGTATATATGGGCAAAGCTATGGATGATCGTAGTGGATGTTATGTCGTTGCTGAAACGCTAAAGCACCTATCACATGATACAAAAAATGATCTTTATTTTGTTGCAACAAGTAGCGAAGAAGTAGGATTACGAGGAGCGCAAACAGCAACTTATCAAATTGATCCAGATGTGGTTTTTGCTGTGGATGTTGCGAATAATCCGGAGCTAGTCAAAAATTATACCAATCATCGTTTGATTGGAAAAGGTCCAATGCTTGTCCATTATGACAAGACTATGGCACCTAATCGTCAATTGATTCGTTATGTAAAAGCAGTTGCGAATAAGCATCAAATTCCTTACCAAAATGATATGCTTAGTGGTGGTGGAACGGATGCAGGACAGGCTCATTTACAAAAAGGTGGACGTTTGGCGATGGTTTTGGGTATTCCACTTCGTTATTGTCATGGAGCTTATTCAATGGTTCATGCTGATGATTTGGACCATCTGGTAGAATTGTTAGTTCATTTGCTACAGAGTGATGCAAAAGAATATAGGAATATGACAGATTATTTGGGAGGAAAGTAAAAATGACAGAAATGGAAAAAAGTATTATTGGGATGATTTCATCTGCTGGGCAAAGTAAAGCTAAAGCATTTGAAGCATTAAAGAAAGTGAAAACTGGAGAGTATGATGAAGCAAGAAAATTGCTTGAAGAAGCTAGGGAAGCTGATGTTCAAGCACATACGATCCAGACAAAGCTTATCCAGGCAGAAATGTCAGAAAATGGAGATAAGCCAGAAGTTGGGTTATTAATGGTTCATGCACAGGATCATTATATGACTTCTCAATTAGCAAGAGATCTAATTGAGGAATTAATAAATGTATTTGAAGCAAAGGAGGGGAAATAAGATGAAAATTGTATTATGTTGTGCTGGAGGTTTTTCAACAACTATGCTTATGGATAGTATGAAAAATACTGTAAAGAATAGTGCTAAATTAGATGAAAAGGATTTTGAATTTGTGGCTATTCCAGTTGATATTTTACAAAGTGAAGTTGAAACTTGTGATGTATTAGTTATTGGACCTCAAATCGCTCATAAATTGGACTATATTAAACCAATTATTGAACCATACAATATTCCATATGTTATTGTTGATCAGGATACTTATGGAAAAATGGATGGAGCAACTGTTTTGAAAAAAGCACTTGTTGAAAGAAAAAAAGCAGATATGAAAAAATAGGGAGTGGGTGAATGTATGTTTGACAAATTTGAAGCATTTATGAACAAGTATTTAACTCCACTAGCAAACAAGATGGATAAACAAGTTCATTTAAGTGCTGTAAAAAAAGCTATGGTTGCAATGACTCCGTTGTTGATTATTGGGAGTTTCTGTTTGATTCCAGAAGCTATTCCAAATATGATTGGAGAAAACAACCCAGTATCACAATGGATTTTAAACAATCTTGATATTATTTATATTCCATATAATGTTGGTATGGGATTAATGTCTTTATATGTATCAGTAATTATCGCATATCATCTTGCAAATTCTTATAAGCAGGATGTTCCTGGAAGTGTCAGCATGGGATTAATTGCCTTTTTAATGATGACAGTTCAATATACTGAAGATGGTGGAATTGATACAACTTATTTTGGAACAAAAGGTTTATTTGCAGCAATGTTTGCATCATTGATTGCAGTAGAACTTTATCGTTGGTGTAAGAAAAAGAAATTTACTATTAGAATGCCTGAATCAGTTCCAGATTTCGTATCACGTTCTTTTGAAATGATTCCTATTTCAGTTATTGTTATTGGATTTTTCTTAATTATTCGTATTTTATGTGTCAATGTATTTAATACAATGCCACCACTTATCTTTACGAATTTATTAGCACCTCTAGTTGGTTCTATGGACAATCCATTTGCTTATACATTCTTGAAGATGCTACATTGTTTATTATTCTTCTTTGGTATTCATCCATCAGTATTAAGTCCAATTACAAGTCCAATTTCAACTCAATTCTTAGCAGAAAATATTGCAAATTATCAAGCAGGAGTTGAAATGACACACTTCTTTACACCTGGACCTGAATCAGCATTTGGTAACTTTACAGGAACAGGAGTTACATTTGGATTAGTACTTTGGTGCTTATTATCTAAGAATAAAGCTTTAAAACAAATTGGTGGAGTAGCACTTATTCCAGCATTGTTTGGAATTAATGAACCAATCTTATTTGGAGCACCAATTGTATTAAATCCTGTATTCTTTATTCCATATGTTATTTGTGGAGGTATTATAGGAAGTTTAGGGGGATGGGCTCAATATCTTGGTATTATGAGTTGTTCATTCTTTACACCTCCATATGTTGGAGTTTTCCTAGAAGGTTATTTAACGAATATGGACTTTATGTCTATTGTTGTTAATGCAGTACAGATGATTCTTTCTATTATTGTATGGTATCCATTCTTTAAAATGTATGAACAACGCTATGGAAAACAAGATGAAAAGACTAATGATAATTCATTATTGACAAAAGAAGATGAAGATATCTTAAATGATTTAGATTTAGACTTTTAATGATAAGGCAAGCAAAAGCTTGCCTTTCTATCTAGGAGGTAAATAATATGGCCAAAAGAATAGAAAAAGTGCAAGATTTTCTAAAGAATCAAAAACTTGATGCTTTATTAATTCAAAGCAAAACTATGAAAAAATGGATGTCAACAATGTTAGGAAGTGGGTGTAAGGTTCTTATCACTCAACAACATGGATATTTAATTCTGGATGGACGTTATATAACTGAAGCGAAAGAAACTGAGTTTGATTTAGAAATCAGACTTCATAATCCTCATACGACAGGAAAAAGTTATTTATATGCAGTAGAGAACATATTAAAAGAAGAGCATTGTCAATCATTAGGTGTAGAGGCTAGTGAAGTATTGGTTAAAGATTATCAAAAACTACAGACATTGGATGTAGATATTCATTTATTTGATGAGGAAATTACGAATTTAAGAATTGTTAAGGATGATAGTGAAATTGTTGCTATGCAAAAAACGATTTCTTTGACAGATGATGTGTATGCAAAAGTATTACAACATATTCGAATAGGAATGGCGGAATATGAAATAAGTGCCTTGGTTCAATATTATGCAATTGCTGCTGGAGCTCAGCAAATGTCTTTTGAAACGGTTGTTACAAGTGGAGAAAGAACTGCTTTGCCACACGGACGACCAACATCACGTAAGGTCAAGGCTCATGAGCCAATTATGATTGATTTTGGAATTCAATATCAAAATTATCAGTCAGATATGACGCGTGTTTGTTTTATTGGTGAGCCATTGCCTCAATATAGAAATATTTATGATTTGGTTTTAAAGGCACAATTAACGGGGTTAGAGGCTATTCGTGCAGGCGCAAAGGCATGTGATGTAGATCGTGCAGCTCGCCAAGTCATTGAAGAAGCAGGATATGGTGAATATTTTGATCATGGTCTTGGACATGGAATAGGGGTAACAGATAGTGGTGAAGGACCCATTTTAAATAGTCAAAGTCAAACAATTCTGCAAAATGGCATGATGATGTCTTGTGAACCAGGAGTTTATGTTCCTGGTTTAGGAGGTATTCGTATTGAAGATGATGTTGTCATCATTGATGGGAAAGGTGTTCCAATGAATAAGACACCAAAAGATTATATAATATTGGAGGAAAAATAAATGAAATATGATTTTGATGAAATTCATAATCGTTTGGGAACATATTGTACACAATGGGATTACATAGAAGATCGTTTTCACAAAAAAGATTTGATTCCTTTTTCGATTTCTGATACAGATTTTATTGTTCCAAAACCTATAACAGATAAAATTCATGAAGTTGCCAATCATCAGATTTATGGATATACCAGATGGAATCATCATGATTTTAAATCATCTATCACAACTTATTTTCAAAGGCGTTTTGATACTCATATTGAGGAAGATTGGATTTTGTATAGTCCAAGTGTTATGTATTCAGTTTCACTGTTAATTCGTTTGCTGAGTCAACCACATGATAAAGTCTTGACGATGAATCCAATGTATGATGCATTCATCAATGTCATTTTAGAAAACGATAGAGAATTGGTTTCACATCATTTGATAAAAACAAATGGAACCTTTGAAATTGACTTTGAAGTATTTGAACAGCAAGCATCTCAATGTCAAATATTACTTTTATGTTCGCCACATAATCCAACGGGTAGAATCTGGCGTGATGATGAAATAAAAAAAATGATTGAAATATGTAAAAAATATCAAGTTAAGATGATTTCAGATGAAATACATATGGATATTCAAATTAAAGATCAAAAACATCAGCCGTTGTTGAAATATCTCAATGAATATGATGAAATGTATACTGCGAGTTCTTCAAGTAAAACTTTAAATACACCAGGTTTGATAGGATCTTATGTAATAATTCCTAATGAAAAAGTAAGAGATGCTTTTGTGGGTGTAACGCGAAGAAGAGATTTTTTGAACTCAGCAAGTATTTTCGGTATGTATGCAACAATGATTGGTTATACACAATGTGATGATTATATTGATCAATTAAATGAATATATTCGTGGGAATATGGAATTAGTGGAAAACTTTATTCATGATTATTTACCGGATTTCCATTTTCAAAGACCTGAAGCTACTTATTTAGCTTGGATTGATGCTCGAGATGTTCCTTTTACTAGTGATGAAATTCAGGAAGCTTTAGTAAATATCGGTGGTGTTGCTATTATGAAAGGTGAGACATATGGTGAAAATGGAACAAAATATTTGAGAATGAATTTAGGATGTCCACGTGCTAAAGTACAAGAAGGATTAAATCGCTTTAAAAAGGCAATGGATGCCTTATATCATAAGTAGGAGGATTGTTTTATGCGTCAATTATGGAAAAAATTAACATTTTGGGTTGATCGAAAGCCTTCCAAAGTCAATTTTTCAACACGTTTAATTGCTTATGCTTTAGATTGGGCAATTGGTGGAATTATTGCAGGCTTACCGGCAGTGGCTATTTATGGTTTGGTTACTGATCGTAGTGATATGTTCAGTGATTTATACGTTTTTCCCTCTTTAGGATATTCAGTCTATTGGAGTTATTTAGCTGGATTTTTGAGTATTATTTTAGCGTTGATTTATTTGGTTTATATTCCATTGAAAAAATATCCTGGACAGACTATTGGAAAACGTATTATGAAATTGCAGATTGTGAGAATGGATAATCAGCCATTAGATTTGAAAACACTATTGATAAGACATGTTATTGGTTTAATGATTTTAGAGAGTGTCTCAGTTGTAGTAGCTAGATATTATCGTCAGATGTTGACTATGGCAACAGGTATTTATTTTGAGTATTATCTAATGGCTATTGGAAGTTTTATTACTATTATTTCTGCAATTATGGTATATAATACACCCTCAAGACGTGCAATTCATGATTACCTCTCTGGCACGACTGTTGTTCATTTAGGAGATCAAGCTCCTCAAGAGAAAGGAAAAGAGAAGAAAAATAAGCGTAAGCATAAGCGCTCATAATGCATAAAACATCAAAAAAAGCTGTACAAAATCAATTATTTAAAAAGTTATTTTGTTACAGCTTTTTTATACAATTTATAAATAACGAAGAATATCTTTTTCACTATGAATATCAAAAATATGTACTGTAAGTAAATCAAGTTGTTCTTGATTGCATGATTGGATTTTTGTAAGGGTGTCTTTTGAAAGAAATCCTAACTTTGATTGAAGTAGCTTAATTAAAGTTTGAATGATACCTTCATTTCTTCCAATAACAATACCCTCATTCCTTCCGATATCAATACCTTCATTTCTTCCAATATCAATACCTTCTTTTTTTTCTATTCTTAGATTTTCTTTTCCATAATCTCTGATAGCTTGACACATATCAATCTTCTCCTCCTTTACCTTTTTATAAATGTGTGTATTTTTTGTAAGTGCTGCAAGTGTGATTGCTATTTCATGACTGAGGGTTATATCATGAGCTTTGTCATATTGATGATTATATAAATATTTCAATCCAATGATCAGCTCTTTAAGTTCTTGAGTGTGAAATCTCTCTGGATTTAGAGATCTCATTTCAATGAGTGGATAGGATGCAATATTTATATAGTTTTTTAAAACGGAAGGTAGGGGCTTCATCATGTCCTCATAAGTTCTTGGAGCTTTCCATTTCCTTTGTCCGTAATAAACAACCAATGTCATGACACCCATAATCATCTGATGATTGCATTTCCATAAAAAAGGATACCATTGATAAAATCGACCACGATATGATGATTTTTAAATAATGTTCTGATACGAATATCAAAAATCTTTTGAAGCTTGTACTTTTTTTGAGACATGAATCATACCTCCTATTATTCATATACGCAAAAAAAGTTCATTTTTCTTCTTTTTTAGATTAATTTGAAAATATTTTTTTCATACAGATATATGATACCATAAAAATTGCTTAAAGCATATATTTTTAAATTTCATATTCAACAAACTGTTATAGCTCATAAATAGTGATTTTTTGAATATTGAATATTTGTTAATGGAAAGTCTTGGAAAATATGTTAGAATAGTGATATGCATAGGAGGAATGTATATGTCTATTCATCTTATTTATTTTAGTGGTACAGGAAGTACTCAAGAAGTTGTACGATTTATAGGAAAACAATGGGATAAACCTATACAGGAATATGATTTATCAAGAACGGATTTTTCAACACATGAATTTTCACATGAAGATTTATGTATTGTAGGTGTCCCATCATATGGTGGAAGAGTTCCATCTATTGCTATAGAGCGATTAAAATTATTGAAAGGAAATCAGACACCGGTTATTCTCGTTGTGACTTATGGAAATAGACATTATGATGATACATTTATAGAATTAAAAGATACTTTAGATGAATTAGGATTTATTTGTGAAGGTGCAGTGGCTGTTGTTTGTGAACATTCTATTGTCCATGATTATGCGAAAGGAAGACCTAATCAGGAAGATTATCAACATATTCAAAAGTTAGTAGAAACTTTAAAAAACAATCTTCACCCTATTGAAGTTCCAGGACATAGACCTTATAAGGAATTTCATGGAGGACTCAAACCAAAAGCAACTTCTCAGTGTACAAAATGTGGATTATGTGCTAAACTTTGTCCTGTAGAAGCCATTGATTGTCATCATTTACAAGTCACTGATGAAACAAAATGCATTTCATGTATGCGTTGTGTTTCAATTTGTCCAACACATGCAAGGGTTTGTGATTTACAGCAAGTTGAAGCAACACGTCAAAAAATTCAAAAAGTTTGTACTTTGTATAAGCAAAGTGAATTGATAGGAGGTTAATCATGTTAAAGGCGATATTCATTGATCATATGGGAACATTGGTATATGACACAAGTGAATGGTTAACAAAATTATTAGATGAATGTGTAGAGAATTCAAATGAAAAAGATCCACAAAAACTAGGAGAAATGTGGTATCAGAAACATGATGAATTAGTTATGCATTATAATGGAAAAGATTATAAAAATGAGTATGAAATAGCTTTTGAAGCATTTGAAAGCATTAAAGATCAAATAGGTTTACAGGGAGATAGTCAGCATTATTGTGATTTACTTGTTCAACATTGGATTCATACACCAGCATATGATGATTCTTATGATTTTTTTGAACAATGTCCTTTACCTATATATATTATTACGAATAATGATTTACAGTATGTAGAAGAAAATATGAAAAATTTGGAATTAAAACCAAAAGGTATTATTTCCAGTGAAACAACACATTATTATAAACCTGCCAAAGAAATGTTTGAAAAAGCGTTAGAAATAACAAAATTAAAAGCAAGCGAAGCGGTTTATATAGGAGATAGTTACAACAAAGATATGCAATCAGCGAAAAGTGTTGGAATGCGTGCTTTCCTGATTGGACATAAAGACATTGAAGATCCAGATATTACATGTATTGATTCTTTGTTAGATGTTTTTGAGTATTTATAGTCCTTTTTAAGGACTTTTTTCTTTATTCTCACTTTGTGTCGTGTCCTTTTTTTTATTAAAAATGTTGTGAAAGCAAGTCATGTTGAAATTGGTGAATATACTTACTATGATGATGAAGATGCAATTCATTTTGAAAAAAAAGAATATCTTATTTAATTATCCTGAATTTGGCGATCGTTTGATTATTGGAAAGTTTTGTTCGATTGCTTCTGGAACACAATTTATTATGGGTTCAGCTAATCATCGTATCAATAGTGTGTCGACATATCCATTTGCTGTGATGGGTGGTGAATGGGCAAAACGAGTTCCTGATCATTTAGCCCAGTTGCCATTTAAAGGAGATACAGTCATTGCCAATGATGTCTGGTTTGGGCGACATTGTGTCATTATGCCAGGTGTACATATTGGTGATGGCGCTATTATTGGAGCACATAGTATTGTGACAAAAGATGTCAAGCCTTATACTATTGTTGGTGGTAATCCTGCGCGATTCATTAGAAAAAGATTTGATGATGAATTGATTGAACTTTTATTACAGTGGAAATGGTGGGATCTCCCTCCAGAACAATTAGTAGATGCTTTGCCGATTTTATGCAATTCAGACTTAGAGGAAGTTAAGAAGCAGATTCAATCATTTTAAAAAGATATGGGGAGAAGATAAGTCATTAAGCGTATGTGAAAAACATATGCTTTTTTTCATGGATATGCTAAGATAAAAGGGAAAGAAGGTTATTTATGAAAGAGAATAAATATGATGATGAAGTCTTTTTTGAAAAATATAGTCAAATGTATCGTTCTATTTACGGACTTCAAGGATCTGGTGAGTGGCATGAATTTGAAAAGCTACTGCCAGATTTTCAAGGAAAAAGAGTTTTAGATTTAGGCTGTGGATATGGGTGGCATTGTCAATATGCGATGGAACATCATGCGCAATATGTTTTGGGTGTTGATATTTCTAAACGTATGCTAGAAACGGCCAAACAAAAGCATGCACATCCTCAAATAGAATATCGTCAAATCGCTATGGAAGATTTAACATTAGAACCTGATAGTTTTGATGTGGTTTTCAGTTCATTGGCACTACATTATGTCAAAGATTATGAACAACTGGTGCAACATATTGCCAATTGGTTGACAAAGGGTGGAAATTTTGTGTTTTCAGTCGAGCATCCTGTTTTCACATCTTATGGAAATCAGGATTGGTATTACGATGAAAATGGGAATATTTTACATTTTCCAGTTGATCGTTATTTTTATGAAGGACAACGTGAAGCTGTCTTTTTACAAGAAAAAGTAGTGAAATATCATCGTACTTTGACAACGTATCTTGAAACGCTCATGAAACATGGCTTCATGATTCAACATGTTGTTGAACCTCAACCACCTTTAGAAATGATGAATATGGAGGGTATGAAAGATGAAATGCGTAGACCTATGATGTTGTTGATTGCGGTACAAAAGGTGTAAATAATGAAACTAGGAATTGTAGGAAGTGGTATGATTGTGGGTGAATTTCTTTCCTTTATTCATGAAATCAAAGATATTCAGCTCATTCATATTTCAGGAACTCAAAGAAGTGAGGAAAAGCTAAAACAGATTGTAGAACAATATGGTTTTGAACGTTATTCTACAAATTATGAACAATTATTAAATGATCGGCATGTCGATACTATCTATATCGCATTACCCAATCATTTGCATTTTGAATTTGCTAAAAGGGCTTTGCAACATCATAAACATGTTATTATAGAAAAACCAATGACATCGACTTATCAGGAAGCATTATTTCTTCAAAAAATCGCCATGGAAAACCATTTGTTTTTATGGGAAGCTATTACAAATCAATATTTACCTCATTATCAATATATAAAAGATCATCTTCATGAAATAGGAAATATCAAGATTGTACAATGTCATTTCTGTCAGTACTCATCACGCTATCAAAAATTTCTTGAAGGAGATATTTTGCCGGTATTTGATTATACCAAATCAGGTGGCGCATTGATGGATATCAATATTTATAATATTCATTTTGTTGTGGGATTATTTGGTGAACCACAGGATATCCATTATTATCCTTGTATTGAACATCATATTGATACATCGGGTGTTCTTGTCTTACAATATCCACATTTTCAATGTGTATGTATTGGGGCGAAAGATTGTCAATCGCCTTCATTCAATACCATTCAAGGAGAAAAAGGATATTTTTATGTGGATACACCATCAAGTTTTATCAAGACTGTTGAATGGGTTAATCATGATGGAACAAGCATACAAACAGATCATCAACATCAACATGTTATGTATGCTGAAATGCAAGCATTTGTAGATATGTATCAAAATCAAGATTATCAAAGATGTTATGAGATGTTGAAACATAGCTTAACAGTTTGTAAAGTTCAAACTATAGCCAGAAGAAAAGCTGGAATTCTTTTTCCAGCTGATCAAGTGTCATCATTATGAAAGACTGGCAAGTGCTTCTTCTAAAACTTTCTTTGCATTGAATTGAACAAAATCTTCATCACTGATCAAAATAACAGGAGTTCCAGCTTTGGCAAGATCCTCAAATTTAGATACGGAGCTTTTTAGCTGTGGTGTAACAAGTATCAAATCTGCTTGTTCAATAGAATATTCAATCATTGTTTCTGCAGTTGCCCAAATGATAACTTCCATATCTTTTTTAGAAGCTTCATCTTTTAAGGCAGAGGCAAACATATTAGAAGTCACACCTGCTTTACAACATAATAAAATTTTCATAAGTTTTTCTCCTTTCTATGTTTCTTTATAATTCTATTTTATCATATTGTTATAAAAAGTGAAAAAACTTCAATCAAATCAAAAAAACTCTTGACTGTAGAGTGACTCCATAGTGTTCAATATAAGTAGAAAGAAGGGAAATAATATGAAAACAAGTGATTTAGAAAGAGAATTAGGGCTAAGTAAACATACCATTCGTTATTATGAAAAAGAAGGTTTTATTACTCCTCAAAGAGATGATAATGGTTATCGTAACTATAGTGATGAAGATTTACAGGTCTTAAAATTAATTAAATTTTTAAGAGGATTAAATATTTCTATTGATGATGTTAAAGCTATTGTTAATGGACATTTAGATTTTCATGAATGTTTAAGAGTCAATCAGATTCATTTGGATCATCAAATAGAAAATATGAAAGAAATTAAAAAAACGATTGATAACTATCATGATAAAGATTTACCATTAATTCCAGCTTTACAGGATATTGAAGAAACCTCACATCATTGGAAGTTAGGTATTCAAAAAACAACCAATACTGTATCGTTAGGAAGAAAACTAACAAAGGCATGGGCTAAAAGACAAATTATTTATGAAGTATTAGATTCATTATTTTTGACAGGAACAGTCATGATCTGGTTAAGGCTTGTTATAGAACAGTCTTGGATATGGTGGACTCTTTTTGCTTTGATGTTTATCACTTTAACCATTGTGTCGATTGGAGTGGCTAATCGTGCAACAGGTCCATCCATGATGTTAGATAACTCTTTAGACCAGTCTGTAGAATTTTTAAGAGATGGTATTCGCTATTATGAATTTAAAGGAATGATGGATAATTTAAAATATTTCTTTGCAGTGTTAGTGGGTAAAGATGAAAAGATTATGCATTATTATCGTTATGAAGATATTGAAAAAGTCAATGTTTATGCAAATCGTAAATATATGAATGTCATGGGAGCAAGTCCTATTGCCTATGAAGTCTATGTTCCTGATTTTGAGTTTTTCTTTAAAGATGGGACAAGATTCTACTTTTTCTGGCCGATGATTTTAGATGATGATGCCAGATATATTGCGACAATCCTAGAAGCA
Source organism: Massilimicrobiota sp. An134 (assembly GCF_002160815.1). Classification (GTDB taxonomy): domain Bacteria; phylum Bacillota_I; class Bacilli_A; order Erysipelotrichales; family Coprobacillaceae; genus Allocoprobacillus; species Allocoprobacillus merdigallinarum. Next base: position 20,183 of record NZ_NFLH01000011.1, read on the forward strand.
AAAGTGGCTCATATCAATGATAAAAATCATGTTCTATATGCCATGAAACATGGTATTAATTTAACAGATTATATGATAAAGCAGAGTTAATTCTCTGTTTTATTTTTTCACATATTTATATGATAATCCTTTTTATAATCTGACATACAATGATGATTGGGTGATGTTATGGACTTGAAAGATGAATTGAATGATCATAAGACTTTTTGGAAAATAATGCAGCCTTATCGACAGGCTATTAAAGTCATGAAAATGAAGTTAGAAAGTATTGATGGTGAATTGAAGTGTGAAAATGGATATAGTCCAATTCATAATATTCAATCACGTATTAAATCTCCTGAAAGCATCATAGACAAACTGCAACGAAAGCAATATCCTTTAGAAAGGCAATCTTTAGAAAAGTTAAATGATATTGCTGGTTTAAGAGTTATTTGTCATTATATCAATGATATTCAATATATTTCTCAATTATTAATCATGCATGATGATATTATATTAGTAAAGAAAATGAATTATATTGATTATCCTAAAGATACAGGTTATCGCTCTTTGCATCTTGTGTTAGAGGTGCCTGTTTATTTGAAATCTGGAAAAATGAAGCTTCCAGTCGAAATTCAAATGCGAACAATTGCAATGGATTTTTGGGCCAGTTTAGAACATGAAATTTTATATAAAAACAAAGATCAGGTATCACAGGATATTTGTGAAGAACTCCAACAATGTGCCAGTCGTATGGCATTAACAGATTTACAAATGCAAAAAATATATCAGAAAGTACATAAAAAAGATGGGTAGCCCCCATCTTATTTCTTTGGTAATTTAAATGAACTTTTTAAAGAGACAATTCTATTAAAGACAAGATGATCATCAGTAGAATCTTTTGTGTCAACACAGAAATATCCATTTCTTACAAACTGGAATGAATCTCCAGGTTTTGCCTCTTCAATAGCTGGTTCAATATAACAGTTTTCAACAACTGTTAATGAATTTGGATTTAAATTGACACTTCCATCTTCATTGTAAACACCTTTTTCTTCATCCACAAGATTTTCATATAATCTGGCAGTGACTTTCTTTGCGAAAGGTACTGGTACCCAATGAATTGTTCCTTTGACTTTACGACCTGTAAATCCAGTTCCATTTTTTGTGATTGGATCATAAGTACAATGTACAACAGTCACTTTTCCATTTTCATCTTTTTCATAACTTACACATTTAACAAAGTAAGCATTCATTAAACGGACTTCATTACCTGGGAATAAACGGAAATATTTTTTAGGTGGTTCTTCCATAAAGTCATCTCTATCTATCCATAACTCCTTGCAGAATGGAATTTGTTTTACACCTAATTCAGGATTTTCCATATTCACTTGCGCATCTAAGTATTCAACCTGATCTTCTGGGTAGTTGTCAATCACAAGCTTAATAGGATCTAAAACAGCCATAACACGAGGTGCTTTTGGTTTTAAATCATCACGAATACAATATTCAAGCATTGCATAATCAACTGATGAATTGCTTTTTGCGACACCAACTAAATCCATGAAATTCTTTAATGATTCAGGTGTAAATCCTCTTCTTCTTAAAGCAGCAATGGTAACTAATCGTGGATCATCCCATCCATCAACAATACCCTGATCAACTAAACGCTTAATATAACGTTTTCCAGTAATGACATTTGTTAAATAAAGTTTTGCAAATTCAATCTGTTTTGGTGGTTCAGGATATTCAAGTTCTTGGACAACCCAATCATATAAAGGACGGTGATCTTCAAATTCAAGTGTACAGATAGAATGAGTGATATGTTCAATCGCATCTTCAATAGGATGAGCAAAATCATACATTGGATAAATACACCATTGATCACCAGTGTTATGATGTGTCATTCTGGCAATTCTATAAATAATCGGATCACGCATATTGATATTTGGTGAAGCCATATCAATTTTAGCGCGTAAGACTTTGCTTCCATCTTCAAATTCACCATTTTTCATTCTTTCAAACAAATCAAGGTTTTCTTCAATACTACGATCACGATAAGGTGAATTTTTTCCTGGTTCTGTTAATGTTCCACGGTATTCTTTGATTTGTTCAGCTGTTAAATCACAAACATAGGCTTTTCCTTTTTTGATTAACTTTACTGCAGCTTCATACATATCTTCAAAATAATCAGAAGCAAACTTGATTTCACCATCATAATGAGCACCTAACCATTCCACATCTTTAACAATAGAGTCAACGAATTCAGTCTTTTCTTTTGTTGGATTTGTATCATCGAAGCGAAGATTAAAAGTTCCGTTATATTTTTTAGCGAGTCCATAATTTAATAAGATAGACTTCGCATGTCCAATATGTAAATATCCATTAGGTTCAGGTGGAAAACGTGTAGCAACTTTTGTGTATGTGCCTTCCTCTAAATCTTTATCTATAATTCTTTCAATAAAATTTTTACTTATAACTTCTTTATTATCCATGTGTCCAACCTTCCTTGTTTCAATATATGCTTTAGTTTACCATATTTTTTGAAAATATAAAACAGTTTCATAAGATATAGTTTTGTATATTCATCTTATTTGTGCTAGAATAGGGCAGAAAGGATGATGTGTATGATGAGAATTGGACAATCTATTGATATTCATCAGTTAGTAGAAGGTAGACCACTTATCTTAGGTGGGGTGGAAATTCCTTACGAAAAAGGTTTAAAAGGACATAGCGATGCGGATGTTTTGCTTCATGCGATTATTGAAAGTATTATTGGTGCTATGGGACTTGGTGATATTGGAAAGCATTTTCCAGATACAGACCCTAAATACAAAGGGATTTCATCCATGTTATTATTAGAATATACGTATCAGATGATGAAAAAAGAAGGTTACCAGATTGGAAATATTGATAGCTTAATTTTGTGTGAAGAACCTAAAATGGCTCCACATATTGCCAAGATGAAAGACAATGTTGCTCGTGTTCTTCATTGTGACATCACACAAGTTAATATTAAAGCCACAAGAGGCGAAAAGATGGGCTTTGTTGGAAGAAAAGAAGGTATTGTTGCCCAGAGTGTTGTATTATTAAATAAGGAAGGATAGAGAAAATGAGTAAAGTACGTACAAGATTTGCCCCAAGTCCAACAGGTTATATGCATATTGGGAATTTAAGAACAGCTTTGTATGAATATTTGATTGCAAAACATGATGGTGGGGATTTCATTTTAAGAATTGAAGATACAGACCAGCAAAGAGAAGTTGCTGGGGCAGTTGATATGATTTATGATGTTCTTGATAAGACAGGTTTACATTATGATGAAGGACCAGATAAACCAGGAGATGTAGGACCTTATATTCAATCACAAAGATTAGCTATTTATAAAGAATATGCTGATAAATTAGTAGAATTAGGTGGCGCACATTATTGTTTCTGTGATGAAGAAACAATTGAAGAAGCGAAAAAGGAAAATGCTGATCATGAAGAATTAGGATATATTGATCCATGTAAATCATTATCTTTAGAAGAAGCAAAACAAAGAATTGCTAATGGTGAAAAATATGTTGTCAGACAAACAATTCCAAGTACAGGAGTCACTTCTTTTGATGATGAAGTTTATGGACATATTGAAGTTGAAAATGCAGGATTATCTGAAGGTGTATTGTTAAAGAGTGATGGATATCCAACATATAATTTTGCTAATATTGTTGATGATCATTTAATGAATATTACACATGTTGTTAGAGGAAATGAATATTTGTCTTCTACACCTAAATATAATTTGATATATCAGGCATTTGGATGGGAACCACCAGTTTATATTCACTGTCCACCTGTGATGAAAGATGAAACACATAAATTAAGTAAGCGTAATGGGGATGCTTCTTATCAGGATTTAATTTCAAAAGGATATTTAAGTGAAGCTATTTTGAATTATATTGCATTGTTAGGATGGTCACCAAAAGAAGAAAAAGAATTATTTACATTGGATGAATTGATTCAATCATTTAGTGTTGATCGTATCTCTAAATCAGGGGCTATTTTTGATAACGATAAATTAAAATGGATGAATAGCCAATATTTAAAAGAAAAAACTTTAGATGAATTGGTTGATTTGTGTCTACCATTCTTACAAAAGGCTTATGATTTATCTGATAAGAGTGATGAATGGATCAGACAGTTAATTGATGTTCATCGTGATCATATCAGTTATGGTGAAGAAATTGTTGAACAGGTTGCATTATTCTTTGAAGATGACATGCAGATCAGTGAAGAAGCTCAAGAATTTATGCAGGATGAATCTATTCCAAATACATTAGCAGTGTTTAAATCACATTTAGAACAATTGTCAGATGAAGAATTTGATGCAGATCATATCTTTGCATGTATCAAGGCAACACAAAAAGGAGCAAAAGCAAAAGGAAAGATGTTATATATGCCAATTCGTATTGCAACGACTGGTATTATGCATGGACCAGATTTAACAAAATCAATTGCTTTGCTTGGAAAAACAAAAGTTTTATCAAGATTAGAAGGGTAATCCCTTCTTTTTTCAAAAGAAAAAGCATTAGACACAAAAATTTCATATTTTAGTGATATAATATTTAATAGGGGGTGTATACTATGCAGAATAAAATTATTGTTTCAATTTTAACCTTTTTTATTCTTGTTGATACAATATTAATTTATTTAGCATTAACAATTTCCCCAATTAAATTAAAAAGAAATGTTTTTACATTTCAATATGGACAAGTTATTCCTACAGATGTTAGTGAATATGTCAATGCGAATCATTCAGTCTTAGAAAATGTGAAATTAGATTTATCACATGTTTCAAAGGAAGTTGGAACATATCAGGCATCTATTACTTATTTTAATGAAACACAATATTTTGAGATTGTGGTAGAAGATACAATTAAACCTAAGTTTCAATTAAAGAAAGTAGAATGGCATGTTCAGTTAGGTGAAACACTTCAAGCTGAAGACTTGATTGAAAATGTTGAAGACCATTCACTTACAAAGGTTTATTTCTATGATGAAAAAAGTGGTAAAAAGAGTGAAACAAAATCTTTTGAAATTGAAGGAACACAGATTGAACGTATCATTGTAGAAGATCAGCATGGCAACCAGTCAAGTTCTTTAAGAGTCAAGGTTGTTGTAGAAAAAAATGCTATTGCACCAACAATTAAAGGTATTGAAAACCTTGAAATTCATGTTGGAGAGAGTGTGGATTTATATGATGGTGTTTATGCGACAGATGATATTGAAGGAGATATTACATCACGTCTGATTGTCGATGGACATGTTGATAATCAAGTACCAGGAATCTATGAGATTATGTATACGGTTAGTGATAAAGATGGAAATACGACACAAGTCGTAAGAACAATTACAGTTATAGAGGTAGAAGATGATAACTAATATTTATGTATTAATTTGTGCAGTTATATTTATATATATTCAGTTTATACAACATGATGATAAATGGAGTTGTGCATTAAAATTAGGAGGATTTTATCCTCCTTATATTCAAGAACGTCATCAATATTGGCGTTTTATAACATGTCACTTTATACATGTAGAATTCTTTCACTTTTTAATGAATGCATATGCATTATATCAGGTAGGACATTTTCTAGAGGCTTGTCTAGGAACAGTTCCTTACTTGTATCTGGTTATTATATCCATGATATTAAGTTCATTATTAAGTTATAGTGCATCACAAATTTCATCACGTTATTATCAGACTTTAACGATTGGAGCCAGTGGTGTTGTTTTTGGATTTTTTGGAGCCATCATTGCTTTAGGATATATTTTAGGTGGTCCATTTATGAGTGTGTTAAATGATTTTGCATTTGTGATTATTATCAATCTGATTTATACATTCATGGATAGACGTATTTCTAAAACAGGTCATATTGGTGGACTCATTGGTGGTATTGTCGCTATGGTTTTGATTTTGGCACTACATATTGTATGAGAGTGATTGTTGATGGCGATGCTGCCATGTATAAAAATGACATTTATCAATTGACATTAGACTATCAAATAGAGATGTTTGTGTATTTAGATTATGCCCATTTATTAAAGGATGCTCCTTATCCTGTTATAGAATGTGAAATTGGTAAAGATAGTGTTGATATGCGTATTTTATCTGATTTGAAAAAAGGGGATTTACTCATTACTCAAGACTATGGGTTGGCAGCCCTGGCATTAGGAAAAGGCGCTTATGTTTTACATATCTCAGGGCTAAAAATCACATCACAGAATATTGATGAGCTTTTATTAAGACGTTATATTGGGGCTCATCAAAGAAAAAGTCATAAGCATATCAAAGGTCCATCTAAACCAACAAAAGAGAATAAGGATTATTTTTTAAAACAGTTAGAAACTATTTTGAGTATTTCGTTAAAAAGGTGATAATGTTTCATTCATTTGATGATAAAACATAGTCACTATAGATTGATTATTAATGACGTAGTTGATTAAGTATTTTGATTTAAGTGATGATTCGCTTTGATATAATGAACTCACTATATAGTATTTAATTGTAGAGAGGTATCGAAGATGTGTAAGTAATAAATCATTTCTTTGTATTGAAATAAAAAATATTTTTATTGAATGATTCATTTTTTGAATACGACTTAAAAGCGTCCATTTGGACGCTTTTTGGTCTTCTTATAGGAATTTGTTTTCGTCTGCGTTTATTGCATAAAGAACTCTATTTAATAGAACATTTAAAAGATCCAGTTCAAGTTATACCCCATTTAACAGAAGAGATTTTATTATCTTCGTTTTATAATGATATAAAGGAAAATTTTAAACTCAAGCTTGTTGGTGCTAATCGTAAGATTAGGGCTGATTTACCAAACAACTTGGAAGTCGAATACTTAAAATGTACACCAACAACACCTATGCTTGAAGTACAACAAGTAACGTATTTAAATAATGGACTCCTTTTGAATATGTTCGTTCACGTCATACGTATGGTAAAAGGTCTGTCCTTGTTCATAGTCTTTATAATGTTGATTAAATGAATTGTGTTTTGTTTTCTGCCCATTCAAAAATTGTTTTGATTTGAGGTGGAAGATTATTATGAGATGATAGTATTTGTTTTTTGAGTTGAAGAACTTCTTCAGGTTGATTATGAATATAAGCGACATAAAGAGAAACAATCAAGGTTAATGTTTTGATATTTTCTCTTTGGTGTAAACGAGGATGACTTTGATAAAGAGTTTGAAACTTTGTATAAGCATCCTCAAACTTTTCAAGATCCTGTAGCATTGCTAAGTGAGAAATACAATGTTCATAGTAATAAAGTTTTGTGAGGGCAGGAAGTCTTTTGGCATTTTGTTTCCATATAAGTAAAAAATCATAAGCTTCCTGAGGATAACCCAATCTTCCCAATGCTGATGAAACATTCATAAGTGTATTGTAACTCAAGATTGCTTTTTGAAAGACAGGGATACAACAAAGATGATAAGTCATTTGAATATAGAGTTGACAATCCTGATATAAATAGGACTGATAATATGTTTTTTCAATATGCGTATAGATGTATGCATATACAAATACAATTATCAACAAACAGACTATAAACAACAAGAAAATCATACTTATAGGCTGATCAAAGATAATACGCATAATAATATAATAAGAAAAAACAATAGCCATGATATTTAAACAGAAATAATAGACTAATAAGGCGAAGATACGTTTTTGAGCGTATATTGTAGCGTAAGATAAAGATTGCAAATGTTGAATATCTGGATGTTTGGCAAGAAAGTTTTCTAACCAGTCATGAATAGCTGGTATTTTTTTATTTTGAGAAAAATACATGATCCATTGTATCAATATGATACTTATAAAAACGATTGTATAGATTATACGAAAGATAGGTGTATAAGTATAAACATTAATACGCAAGAAGAAAAAGAGAAATATAAAGAATGATAGTATTGTGAGAATAATCATCTGATTTCTTAATTTGTTTTTGAGATTCATTTTTATCCCCCCTGATAGTCATTATACCATAAATATGCTTATAAAATATGTGATTATCTTGGAAAATAGAATATAGACAAATGATACAAAATTTTATAAGATAGTAAAAAAACAGGAGGTTATGATGAAATATAAATTAATCGCATTAGATTTAGATGGGACTTTAAAGAATTCTGATAATCAAATCACTGCTAAAACAAAAGAAGCTTTAATCGAAGTTCAAAAACAGGGAGTTAAGATTGTTTTGGCTTCAGGTAGACCAACAGCAGGACTTAGACATGAAGCTAAAGAATTATTGTTGGATGAATTTGGTGGATATTTACTTTCTTTTAATGGTGCCAGAGTGGGAACTGTACCGAATCAGGAAACAGTATATGAACAAACATTATCTATTGAAGAAGCTAAAAAGGTGTATACACAAGCTAAACAATACAACTTAGCTTGTATGACATATAAAAATGATAGTATCTATACAGAAGATATTGACGATGAGTATGTTTGCATTGAAGCAAAAATTAATGATATAAGAAAATATCAGGTTTCATCTTTTATTGATATATTAGAAAATCCTATACATAAAGTTTTATTAACGGGAACACCAGAATATATTGCTTCTATTGAAGAAGGATTTAAAAAGCCTTTTGGAAATGAATTAAGTATTTATCGTAGTGCACCATTCTTTTTAGAAGTGATGGCCAAAAATATAGATAAAGCAGCTTCTCTTGATCGTTTAGCTAAGAGTTTAGGCATTAAACAAGAGGAGGTCATAGCTTTTGGAGATGGCTATAACGATTTAAGTATGATTGAATATGCAGGACTTGGCGTTGCGATGGAAAATGCAGTTGAAGAAGTGAAACAACGTGCAAAAGTCGTAACGAAATCAAATAATGAAGATGGTATTGCATATGTTTTATCACAAATCTATGAAGGAGTTGAATACTAATGTTACCTAAAGATCCAGCCATGCTTTTAAGTCTTATCAATATGAAACTGAGAGATCAATATGATTCATTAGAATCATTATGTGATGATTTGGATGTTTCACAGGATGAAGTTATCCAAACATTAAAAAAGATTGATTACATCTACGATGAACAATTAAATCAATTTAAATAAAAAAGCCTCTACAAATATGAGAAGAATTTTGTTATTTGAGTGTTCTAATAACGAGATTCATTTCATATTATAGAGGTTTATTTTTTTAAAAGAATACTCTTTTTATAACAAAAGTCATTTGAAATACATTTGTTATTATAAGGTTTATTGATAATTGTGTTTTTTTATGGGAATTAAACTAATTTTAGATTGGAAATAAGTATAGTATCTTATTCATATGACTTTTTATATCAGAAAAATCTTTATAAAATATTAACATGTCATGAAAGGTGTGTTATCGTAAAGGTATGGTTTATCAACTATACCTTTTATTGTCATGGAGGTGATCAAATGATTTATTTTACAAGTGATTTACATTTAGGACATCAAAATGCTCTGCGTTTATGCAATAGACCATTTCAAGATGTTGATGAGATGAATAGAACATTGATACAAAACTGGAATCAGTTTGTAAAAAAGAATGATTTTATCTATATCTTAGGAGATTTAACAATGAAATTGTCTTTAGATGAAGCTAATCAGATCATTTCAAAGTTAAATGGAAGAAAAATATTAGTAAAAGGGAATCATGATAAAAAGTATGATGAATGTTTGTTTGAAGAAGTCTGTGATTATAAAGAACTAAAGTATCAAAAGAAATTTCTTGTTTTATCACATTATCCTTTTTTAGAGTGGAATCATTCTTTTAGAGGTTCTATTCATTTACATGGACATCAACATAATGATAGGAGTTATAATTTAAAAATGAGAGAAGAAGGTATTTATAGATATGATGTTGGTGTGGATGCGCATGAATATAGACCTGTAAGTATTGATGAAATTTATAATTTCTTTCATATATAAATTTGTATTTAACTAAATCATAAGTATAGTATTTATGAATATGAAAAAAATCAATTCAAATCTATAATGAGTTATGTTATAATGTTGAAAATATATGAAAGAGAGGGAGATTCAATATGTTAGATTTAAAGCATTTTCAAGAAGCCAAAAAGAGAGTTGATGAAGTCATTATTCCTACTCCCTTAATATATAGTGAAGCTTTTTCAAAGGAATGTAAAAATCAGGTTTATATTAAACCTGAGAACTTACAGAGAACAGGTGCTTTTAAAATAAGAGGGGCTTATAATAAGATTGTCAAAATGGATGATGAAGCGAAAGCTAAAGGTTTAATTGCTTCTTCAGCTGGTAATCATGCACAAGGGGTGGCATACGCAGCTTCTAAATTAGGTGTCAAGGCCACAATTGTAATGCCTCAACATACACCATTAATTAAAGTAGAAGCAACAGAAGCACATGGGGCTGAGGTTGTTTTGGCTGGTGAAGTTTATGATGAAGCCTATCAGAAAGCTTGTGATTTACAAAAGGAACATGGATATACATTTGTGCATCCATTTAATGATGAAGATGTTATTGAAGGGCAAGGAACAATTGCGTTAGAAATACTTGAAGAATTGCCTGAAGCAGATATTATCTTAGTGCCAATTGGTGGTGGTGGATTGATTTCAGGTATTGCCTGTGCTGCCAAACAAATCAAGCCAACAATCAAGATTATTGGAGTAGAACCAGAAGGTGCTGCCAGTGCTTTAGCAGCTATTAATGAAGATCAGGTTGTGGCTTTAAAAGAAGCCAATACAATTGCTGATGGGACAGCCGTTAAAGAAATTGGTGATATGACTTTTGATTATATTAAAGAATATGTGGATGGTATTATTACGGTTTCTGATTATGAATTGATGGATGCGTTCTTATTGCTTGTGGAAAAACATAAACTGATCGCTGAAAATTCAGGTATTTTATCTCTTGCAGCATTAAAGAAATTAAATGAAAAGAATAAAAAAGTGGTATCATTGATTAGTGGTGGAAATATTGATGTTTTAACAATTTCTTCAATGATTAATAAGGGATTGATTGCTAGAGGTCGTGTCTTTACATTTACTGTACAGTTATTAGATAAACCTGGTGAACTTGAATATGTATCTCATGTTTTAGCTCAATGTAATGCGAATGTTATTGGTGTGGAACATAACCAGTTTAAGAACTTTGCACGTTTTTCTGAAGTGGAATTACGTGTCACTTGTGAAACCAATGGAGAAAAGCATATACAAAGAATTATAGATACATTTGCCAAAGAGGGATATGAAATCACAAGAATAAATTGATAATATATTATCTTTTTGATTATTATTTATCATTTTCTTGAATGTATAAATACAAAAATATATACTTATTAAGGATAAGGAAAGGAATGAGAAAAATGATGGATTTTGGTTTAAAAACAACGAATCAAATAGCTGTTTCTCCAGAGTCTTCTTTTTCTTATTTTTTATATTTGTTATAGGACATATCATTTGATTTGATATGTCTTTTTTATGGATAAGGAGGAAAAGATATGCCAAAAAGAGAAGATGTAAACACAGTATTAGTTATTGGTTCAGGACCTATTATTATTGGTCAGGCTTGTGAATTTGACTATTCAGGAACACAGGCATGTAAAGCATTGAGAAGTTTAGGATACAAGATTGTCTTAGTCAATTCTAATCCAGCGACAATCATGACAGATCCAGAAACTGCTGATGTGACTTATATTGAACCATTGAATTTGAAAAGATTAACACAAATTATTGAAAAAGAAAGACCAGATGCCTTATTGCCTAACTTAGGTGGACAATCAGCATTAAACTTATGTGCTGAATTACATAATGCTGGAGTTTTAGATAAATACAATGTCAAAGTTCTAGGTGTGCAGGTTGATGCAATTGAACGTGGTGAAGACCGTTTGGAATTCAAAAAAGCCATGAATGAACTTGGTATTGATATGGCAAGAAGTGAAATTGCGAATACAGTTGAGGAAGCTTTAGCGATTGCTGATAAATTAGGTTATCCTGTTGTTGTGAGACCTGCTTATACAATGGGTGGTGCCGGAGGAGGACTTGTTTATAATGTTGAAGAATTAAAAACAGTTGTTTCTCGTGGTTTACAGGCAAGTCTTGTTCATGAATGTTTGATTGAAGAATCTATTCTTGGATGGGAAGAATTAGAAGTAGAAGTTGTCAGAGATGCTAAAAACAATATGATTACTGTATGTTTTATTGAAAACATTGATCCATTAGGTGTTCATACTGGAGATTCTTTCTGTAGTGCGCCAATGTTGACAATTTCTCAAGATGTTCAAGATCGTTTAAAAGATCAGGCTTTTAGAATTGTAGAATCAATTGGTGTTATTGGTGGAACAAACGTTCAGTTTGCACATGATCCAAAAACAGATAGAATTGTTGTTATTGAAATTAACCCAAGAACTTCACGTTCTAGTGCTTTGGCTTCAAAAGCAACAGGTTTCCCTATTGCCCTTGTTTCAGCTATGTTAGCTGCTGGTTTAACTTTAGATGAAATTCCATGTGGAAAATATGGGACTTTAGATAAATATGTACCAGATGGTGACTATGTTGTTATTAAATTTGCAAGATGGGCTTTTGAAAAATTCAAAGGTGCACAAGATAAACTAGGAACACAGATGAAAGCTGTTGGGGAAGTTATGAGTATTGGTAAGACTTATAAAGAAGCTTTCCAAAAAGCGATTCGTTCTCTTGAAATTGGTCAATATGGTTTAGGATATGCAAAGAATTTCAATGAATTAACAAAAGAACAATTATTAGAAAAATTAACAGTTCCTACAAGTCAAAGACAATTCATCATGTATGAAGCTTTAAGAAAAGGAGCAACTGTTGAAGAATTATATGAATTAACAAGTATTAAACATTATTTCATTGAACAAATGAAAGAATTAGTTGATGAAGAAGAAATGTTAAAATCATATGCAGGGAAAGAGTTGCCAGTAGATGTTTTAAGACAAGCAAAACAAGATGGTTTCTCAGATAAATATTTAAGTCAGATTTTAAATGTTTCTGAAGATAGTATCAGAAATGAAAGAATTGAAAATGGTATTACTCAAGCTTGGGAACCAGTTCATGTCAGTGGTACAAAAGATAGTGCATATTACTATTCTACATATAATGCCAAAGATCATAGTGATATTCATCATGATAAGAAAAAGATTATGATTTTAGGTGGAGGACCAAACAGAATTGGTCAGGGTATTGAATTTGACTATTGCTGTGTTCATGCTTCACTTGCTTTAAAGAAATTAGGATTTGAAACAATTATTGTCAACTGTAATCCAGAAACAGTCTCTACTGATTATGATACTTCTGATAAATTATATTTTGAACCATTAACATTAGAAGATGTTTTAAGTATTCATGATAAGGAAAAACCAGTTGGTGTGATTGCTCAATTTGGTGGACAGACACCATTAAACTTAGCTTCTCAATTAAAAGCCAATGGTGTGCATATTTTAGGAACAACACCTGAAACAATTGATATGGCAGAAGATAGAGATTTATTCAATGAAATGATGGAAAAATTAGAAATTCCTATGCCAGAATCAGGAATGGCTGTCAATGTTGAAGAAGCTTTAGAAATCGCTAAAAGAATTGGTTATCCATTAATGGTAAGACCTTCTTATGTCTTAGGTGGACGTGGAATGGAAGTTGTTTATGATGATGACAGCTTAAAACAATATATGGCTGCGGCCGTTGGTGTGACACCAGATCGTCCAATCTTAATTGACAGATTCTTAAATAATGCAATGGAATGTGAAGCAGATGCTATTAGTGATGGAACAAATGTTTTCGTTCCAGCTGTTATGGAACATATTGAATTAGCAGGTATTCACTCTGGAGATTCAGCATGTATCTTACCTTCTAAACATATTCCAATGAGACATTTAGAAACAATCAAAGAATATACAAAGAAAATCGCGAAAGAAATGAATGTTCGTGGACTTATGAACATGCAATATGCGATTGCTGATGATAAAGTTTATGTTCTTGAAGCCAACCCAAGAGCTTCACGTACAGTACCTTTAGTATCAAAAGTATGTAATGTTAATATGGTGAAAATTGCAACTGATATTGTGACAATGGAATTAACTGGTAGAGAATCACCAGTACCAAAATTAACTGAAAAGAAAATCCCACATGTTGGTGTTAAACAAGCTGTATTCCCATTCAATATGTTCCCAGAAGTTGACCCAATCTTAGGACCAGAAATGAGATCAACAGGAGAAGTGTTAGGATTAGGAAGTTCATTTGGAGCAGCTATCTATAAAGCTGAAGAAGCGACACAAACAATCTTACCAACTGAAGGAAAAGTATTAATCAGTGTTAACGATATGGACAAACCACAAGTTGTCTCTCTTGCAAAAGGATACTATGATGCAGGATTTACAATTGTAGCAACAGGAAATACATACGCTTTAATTCAAGAAGCAGGTGTACCAGTTGAAAAAATTAAGAAATTAAATGAAGGACGTCCAAACATTACAGATGCCCTTACAAATGGTGAACTTGCTATGGTGATCAATACACCTCATGGTAAACAAAGTGCTCATGATGATAGCTATATCAGAAAAACAGCTATTAAGATGAGAATTCCATATATGACAAACATCGCTGCTGCTAAAGCTGCATTAGAAGGAATTATGGAAATGAAGATTCATGGTAGCCATGCAGTCAAATCTTTACAAGAATACCATAGTGAAATTCAATAAAATCAATGAGAGAATGGAGTTATCTATTCTCTTTTTTTTGGTTAAAAATAGTTGAATAGAAGGATATCGTTGTTGTGGATAATAGTTACTGGTATAATAAACATACAGAAGTAGACAAATTGGAATTTATTGAGGAGAGCTAAAAAATGAACTTGAAAGATTTGAAAAAAGATTGTGCCCAAAAGCAAAAGAAAGGTATTCATTTTATCATTGCATCAGTAGTAATATGGATTATGGTTTTAATCGTACAATTAACAGATTTACCTATATTAACAAAAAATCTATTGACATTTTGTTGCACTGCACCATTATTACCTATAGCTTTTTTAATTTCTAAAATATTAAAAATACAATTTCAAGATAAAAGTAATCCATTAAACTACTTAGGAATACTATTTTCTGCAAATCAAATGATATACCTTTTAATAGCAATGTGGATTTATCCTACATTGCCGGATAAAATGCTAATGGTTATTGCTATGATATTCGGAGCACATTTATTGCCATACAGTTGGTTATATAATTCAAAAACATATATGGTATTGTCAATAATTATTCCAATATTATCTTTGATAGTTGGTTTAAATTTTGCTAATTATACTCTTGCAATAATGATGATACTGATAGAAATAATATTTAGTGTCCTGTTATCATTTGAAAATAAGAGAATAGTAAATGATTATGTCCAATAAATTAGAATTTGAAAGTGAGAATATCTATGAATAAATTTTTAAAAATTAGTATAATTATAATTGAAGTTATTATTTTCCTTATAGTATTGTTGATGATAATAAGTTTCGTTAATCATAAAATAAAATTAAAAAAAGAAGATAAATTTTTTAAAACAACTGGTAAAATTGTTGAAGTTAATAATCATAATATAAATGTTTATGTAAGTGGAAATTCCAATAGTGATACAACATTAGTATTTATGTCTGGAGGAGGAACTTGTTCACCTACACTTGATTTTAAAACACTATATTCATTATTTGAAAATGATTATCAAATAGCAGTAGTAGAAAAAGCAGGTTATGGTTTTAGTGATATAAGTGATATTGATAGAGATATAGATACAATTTTATTTGAAACAAGAGAATCATTGAATAAAGCAGGTATAAAAAACAATAGATATATTTTATTTCCTCATTCTATGTCTGGAATTGAAGCATTATATTGGGCAAATAAATATCCAGATGAAATAAAAGGAATAGTGGGATTAGATCCATCAGTCCCTAAAGCATACGAGAATATGAAAATAAATAATATGCTCCTTTCTTTAGCTAAATTTGGAGCAGATATAGGACTTACTAGATTTATACCATCTATTGTTAATTCTTCTTCTGCAATTAAAGATGGAAATTTAACAGATGAAGAAAAAAAGTTGTATAGAATTGTTTTTTATAGAAGAACAGCAACAACTTCGATGCTAAATGAAACAAAACAAATAAAAGAAAATGCTAAAAAATTAGAAAGTATTGATATTACTAATGTACCTATGTTATTTTTTATATCTAATGGAGATGGGACAGGATATGCAAAAGAACAATGGAGAAACTTTATTATTGATTATATAAATAGTAAGCAAAATGGAGAATATAAAATTTTGGAATGTTCTCATTATGTTCATAATATTGAATATCAAAAAATATATGATGAAAGTATAAAATTTATAAACAATTTACAATAACAAATTGAAATTTGGAGTGAAACAGAATGATTATAATAATCGAAACCGTAATTTTATGTATTGCGTTTTTTCTAATATGTTTTTGGGGAACAGGTACAGATAACAAAAATTTAAAAAGCTATTCATCTTATCCAGATGAAGTGCAAAATCGAATAAAGAGTATTGCAGAATATCAAGGAAAATTTAAGGAAAGCAATAAAGTGGTTACATTTATATCCAATTTTCTGTTATTTCTGTTCGTACTATTTATATTAGGGTTGTTTATCAAAGAAAATGGCTTCACACATAATTTTCTTTGTTTATGTATTATAGGACAGGGATTGAATATCTTTGACTTATTTATTGTAGACCTTTTATGGTGGCGGAATACAAAGCGTGTTCGTTTAAGAAAAATACCAGAAAAGGAATTGTATCAAAATCCGAAAAAGCATATAGAAGCGTTTATCAGAGCCTTTATTATGTATCTGCTAATTGCTCTGATAGACGGATATATATTGACACTTTTATAGGAATAGATATAAGTAAATCCTAATTTATGGAGGTGTTTCATTATGGATAAACGTAAAAAAATAAAAGTAATTACAACAATAATTTGCCTGTTATTAAGTATATTTGCTTTATATACTTTTATTTTTATTGCAGAAGTTTCTAAAGGATGGAGAATTGTCTTAATTATAATAGCGATATTTTGGATAATTTCAGGAATATCTAACTTATTAGAATATTTTGGAAAACAAAAATGATAAAAAACCTAATTTAGAAAAGAAAGGGTGATTCTTTATTCATGATATATTTAAGAAGTTTTCAATTGAGTGATTCACAAATATCTAATCCTCATATCTATCCTTATAATGTTTTTAGAAATAAAGATATAGAGCCTTTCGTATTTACTCCAATAACAGTTTTTTATGGAAATAATGGTTCTGGTAAATCGACATTACTTAATATCATCGCTAATAAATTGAGGTTAAAAGGTAAAGAAAATGCTACGAGTAATTCATATGGTATAAAAGATTACTACAATGAATTTTGCTTTAAATGTTCTTATTGTCTGGGTGAAGATGAACTTGGTCATAAGATTAAATGTTTGCCAGAGAATAGTTGCTATATCAAAAGTTAAGATATTTTATATAAGGTGAAGAAAATTCAACAAAAACAAGTATTATCAGATGGAATGTTATATGACTATGTAAAAAAGGGGATGACGAAAGAAGAAGCAAGAAAATATTTGGAGTCAAAAGAAGGTGCTAGACAGATGGAATATATCATGTTTGCCCAAGAAAAATATTCTAATGGGGAAACATCTATGCAATATTTTGATGATTTTTTGCAACCTGATGCGTTATATTTATTAGATGAACCAGAAGTATCTCTTTCTCCTGCTAATCAAGTCGCATTAGCAAAAGAAATTAATAATATGGCAAGATGGTTTCAGTGTCAATTTATTATCGCAACACATTCACCTTTTATGTTAGGAACTCTGGATGCGAAAATATATAATCTTGATTCAAAAGAATATGCCATTATGAAATGGAGTGATTTAGAAAATATGAGATATTTTTACAATTTTTTTAAAGAACATGAAAAAGAATTTGAATAAATCTTTTTCTATACGAAATATTGATTTCTAAGTTGATAAATAGTAATTTAAGGAGAAGTGATATTGTGATTAGAATTGAAAAAATAAATGCGAAAAATATATGGGATATACTAAAGCTACATGTGAGTAAGGAACAAGAATCGTTTGTTGCACCTAATGATTTGAGTATCATAGAAGCATATATATCGATAACAGGAAATGGACACGCTTTTCCATTTGGTATTTTTGAAGATGAAATTCCTGTTGGTTTCTTGATGATAGGTTATGATGTAGATGAATCTTTTGATAACCCACCACAGATAGCTTATGGTAACTATAGTATCTGGCGATTGATGATTGATGAAAAATATCAAGGCAATGGATATGGAAAAGAAGCCATTCGTTTAGCTTTAGAGTTTATTAGGACATTTCCGTGTGGTAAGGCAGAATATTGCTATTTATCTTATGAACCTGAAAATATAAATGCAAAAAGACTTTATTCAAAATTTGACTTTATAGAGAATGGTGAAATGGATGGCGAAGAAATAGTTGCAGTTTTAAAATTATGATAATAAGTAAGACTTGAGAATGAGGTACATGATTGATTTCAATTCTGGTTTTAAATGGTTTATTAGCATTTCAAATCCTAAGTTTTTCATGAAATAGTATTTCGCATTAATATTTTCATAAGATTTGTTTATTTTGAATGTTATTATCAACATTGGTATAATGATAATAGATAAAGAAAGGATGAGTCTTATGAAAAAAGTTCTATTATTTGTTGTATGTGTTTTTGTGTTGATTGGGTGTACAAGTTCAAAGAAATCAAACAATAATAATGCTGAAAATGAATCTACAACATCAGGTGTAATCAATTATATTTCTGAAACAGCTTTAACTCAAAGTGTTGTTGGTGATACAGAAGATGATTATCCTGTCTATGAATATGAATTAAGTCAGCCTTTGAAATCTGCAAGTATTTGTGTATATGAAAAAGAAAATGAATGGGAAAAACAGATAATATCTTACGAAGATGATATATATTCTCATGGACAAATAGCTATTGTTTTAGGTGATGAAACATACGATATTTATTTGATCCATTCAGAAACTGAAAATAATATAATCAAATATAATTTTTCTCAACATTATTTAGAATCATTAAATAGCAATAAAGTCATGTTTGCAAATACATTAGATAATAAAAAAATCGAAGCAAATGAAGAAATTGTCCTTTTTACAGTACTTGGAAAAAAAGATAATCCAATTGATCCACCTAACCCTGAAAATTTTACTAAAGAAAATTGTGATTATGGTATTGAAGTAACTATTACTTTTCATGACACAAAACAAGCACCAAGAAGTGAATAATAATCAATAAAAAGTATATATAATTTTTAAAGGTTATTTCAGATAACACTTTAAGAGAAAAACTTATTGAAGAACTTATAGGAGTTCTTCTTTGTTATAATATAACTACAGATTCTGTTGTTATTATTTCATTTTTATTAGCCTTACCTAATGAAAAGATAAACATAAGCATGAAAATATAAATTTAATCTTTATATAAGTAACATGTATTAATGGTTCTATCTCAATAAAGAGATAGTATTGTTTTGAAAGATATTATTGATGGCGTAGAAAAAAGGATTTAAGGAAAAGAATTATTGAAAGAGTTTAATAATGAATATTATGGTTATACTTTTTGAATAGTTACTTTTTCGTTTCATATGATTTGAAACGATTTTTTTCTTTCATTGCAATAAAAATGCAACGATAATATTTTTCGTTGCAAAACGAATGGAACAATAATATATTCAGGGAGGAGACTGTTATGAAAGAATCTAGAAATTTAGAGTTTAAAGAAATGATACAATCCAACACATTTCTCAAGACAGTCAGTGCTTTCGCAAACTATGGAACAGGAAGAATCGTTTTTGGAATTGACGATGATGGTCTGGTTAAAGGAATAAAAAATGCAATAGATTTTTGTTTAAGTATTGAAAACAAAATGAACGATAATATGAATCCTGTACCATTATATGATTTAAATATTAATGATGATTCAACAATAACTCTTACTGTTTATGAAAGTGATTTGAAACCTTATTTATATAAAGGTAAAGCATATAAAAGACATGATACTTCAACTATTGAAGTAGATAGACTGGAATTGAACAGACTTGTATTAGAAGGAAGTCATCAATCATATGAAGAACTTGTTTCTCGAAAACAGGATTTAACATTTCAATGTTTAGAAAAAGCTTTAAAAGATAAATTGGCTATACAAGAATTAAATGAAGATATTTTGAAAACATTAGATTTATATACAAAAAATCATCAATATAATAATGCAGCAGCATTACTTGCTGATCAAAATAATTATAAGGGTGTTGATATTATAAAATTTGGGCAAGATATTGATGAAATTATGGATAGAATTATTTTAGAAAATAAATCTATTTTATTGTTATTGGAAGAAAGTGTTGAAATGTATAAAAAATATTATCAATATGAAAAGATTGATGGAACTTCTAGAAAGATTGTCAATCGTATCCCAGAAAATGCGTTTCGTGAAGCTATAGCCAATGCTATGATTCATCGCTTTTGGGACATCAATGCATTTATAAGAGTAAGTATGTTTGATGATAGAATCGAAATAAGTTCTCCAGGAGGTCTTCCTTCAGGAATGAGTGAAGCAGAATATCTCGATGGACAGATTTCAATGCTTAGAAATCCAATTATAGGAAATGTATTCTATAGATTAAGATATATAGAAATGTTTGGCACAGGAATCAAAAGAATCAATAAATCATACTATGATTCAATAACGAAGCCAGAATTTAAAGTCTATGAGAACTCCATAATAATCATATTACCAACTGTATTAGATATTACTAATTTAACAAGTGAAGAACAACAGATTATACAGCTTTTTCATGGAAATTTAAAATTATCAAGAGCAGAAATAGAAAAAAAGTCATTATAATAAGGCAAAGCTTATTAGAATACTGAATTCATTATCTGATAAAAATATTATTGATAAGTCGGGGAAAGGACGAGCTACTAAATATCAGTTACGATAGAGAAAAAAGTTTATTTACAAAATACAGATAATAGTAATGAGGATATTTTTCAAAAGTTAACTATCGTACAAGAAGAACGAATAAATATATTATAGGAACTTTAGCCTATGCAAATGGATGTTTGTATAGGCTTTTTACATATATGAATTATATATGTTTAGTAAATATCTAGTAGGCAATTGCGATAATACTTTGTTTTAATAAAATCTTAACTTAAAATAAAGACTATGAATATATCATTAATATCTTGCTTTGTTATACTGAAATCAAGATAAGAAAATGGAGGGGGAGAAAATCATATGTTGTATATGACAATGCCAGAATTTGCTTTCTTTATGGGACTTACATCTTATGTCATAAGAGATGTTTTTTCTAAGAGACATGTTTTTAATGGCTCAAAAAGATTACATATAATAGGAAGTATAGTTATAGGGTTATTGTTGTTTTTATTATATTTACATGATGAAATGAATTTAAATGATTTAAAGATTTTAATGATATATGTTCTATTTGTAGGTATGGATTTTTATAAAATGCAAAATCATCATTCTATTACGGAACATTTTTCATGGCTTTCATCAAGACAAGAAAATATGATTTTAAAGGTTTGTGGAACTTCTATAGTCATTGCACTATTAGCTTTGTTGGTCATGATTAAGTTTATATAAAAAAGAAATAGCCTTATTTTGCTATTTCATTGAGAATATATCGTTTCTAATTGATTGTCCAAGTTTTTTTGTTTGATTTCTTTGATTTGATTTTGACTATTATCAATTGTTATTTCTAAAGGGTATTTCTTTCCTGAAAGCATAGAGCCATAACCCTGAATTTGATAAACACCATCTTCTATTTGATTTAGCTTATATTTTTTATAGTAATAATGACCTGAACCATAAGGAATATGAATAATAATCTGGGATTGTTGTTCATGGACTTGATCAATATATAAATAGATAGGAACAGTTGTGAAAGTGTCTATGATAATCCATGCTATGAGAAGGGATATAAGCCCTCCAATAATGAGACGTATTTTCTTTTTATTCATGATGTCCACTCCTCTTTTTCATTATATAACAGAAAACGATGTTATCTAAACAAAAAAGTGAATACACAAAAATTTCATATTATTTTGATATATATAAGATGGTGATCAAAATGGAAGAAATCATTCGAGAAATTGTTTATATATGTGTTATGTTTATTGGGATTATATTATATGAAGTGATGAGTGATAAATGTCTGGTTTGTATTCTAGATAAGCCTTTGTTTCCAGATTTATTTAAGAAAGAATGGAAAAGAGAAGTTATACAGGATTGGCTGGCAGTCTTATTCTTATTTGTATTTCCAGGTCTTTTTTTATCTTTTGGAATAGCATATATCAAAATAGCAATACTAGGTATTATTGTAGTTTTTGAAAGCAAAACTTTACGTAGACTGAAAATCAGCCAATATGTTGCTGATAAGCACTTTTTTAAGAGGGAAGAAGAGTAAAATGTTATATATGACTTCAGCAGACTATTTGTTCTTTGTAGTTGCTTCGACATTGATTATTAAAGATGTGCTCTGTCGAGATTATCAGGCATATGGCTATTGGAATACCTATAGTTATTCTAAAGGAATTTATTTTACTGGTTTGGTTATTGTTGTTTTGCTTTGGGCATATGTTTGTGATTTGTTTTCAGGGTTTGATGTGAACTCTTTAAAATTGTATATCATATTTTTAATTTTCTTAGGCGTTGAAATTTATAAATCTATGACACAGCAGTTAATAAGTGAAAAATTTTCATGGCTATCTTCTAAGCAGGAAAATAAAGTATTAAGGATTTGTGGGACGGTTCTTGTTATTGGGATGTTGGCTTTGATTATTGCGATAAAAATATAAAAGGTTTGTCGTTTTGACAAACCTTTAATCGTCCTGAAAATCATTATCATATAGTGGTGTGACATATTTTCTATTGAAACAAGCCATACATAAATCACAGGTATGTTCTTTTTTAAAATGAATAGATTTTTGAAGTCCTTCTTCACTGATGAAGGCTAAGGAATCAGCACCAATATATGTGCAGAGTTCCTGAGTTGTCATTTTATGAGAAATTAATTCATCAAGAGTAGACGTGTCTACACCATAAAAACAAGGATATTTGATTGCAGGTGAAGCAATTCTGACATGAACTTCTGTAGCGCCTGCTTCTTTTAATAAAGTCACAATACGTTTGGATGTCGTTCCTCTGACAATAGAGTCGTCAATCATGATGACTCTTTTTTGATTCACAATTGAAGAAACAGCCGAAAGCTTCATACGAACACCCTGATTTCTTAATTCTTGCGTAGGCTGAATAAATGTTCTTCCGACATATTTGTTTTTAATTAGTCCCATTTCATAAGGAATGTGGGAAGCTTCTGAATATCCAATTGCAGCAGATATAGATGAATCTGGTACTCCAATCACAATATCAGCATCTACTGGACTTTCTAAATAAAGTTGTTTTCCAGCATTTTTACGTGTTGTATGAACATTGATACCATCAAGGATACTGTCGGGACGAGAAAAATATACATATTCCATAGCACAGATCTTATCATGTATAGGCTGTTTTGTATAAAGACGAGATAACAATTGATTGCCTTTGACTCTGACTATTTCTCCTGGCTCGACATCTCTTAGAAATTTAGCGCCTACAATATCTAATGCACATGTTTCTGAAGCAAAGACATACGCTCCATTAGGGAGCTGTCCAATAGCTAGTGGTCTTAATCCATAACGATCTCTGACAGCATAGAGACGATCTTCTAAAAGAATGAGGAAAGCAAAAGCTCCATCTAATTTTTCTAAAGAAGCACAGATACGATCTATCATATGTCCTTTTTGACGTTTGATTAAATGTCCTAAAATTTCAGTATCAGATGAAGATGAAAAGATACTGCCTTGTTCTTCAAGTTCAGCTTTCAATACATTAGCATTCACAATATTTCCATTATGACAAATTCCCATATCACCCACCATGGTTCTAAAAAGTAATGGCTGTACATTCATAATACCTCCACCACCAGCAGTTGAATAACGCACATGACCAATAGCGTGAATACCATTCATCTGATGAATCTTTTCACTGTTAAAAACTTCAGTGACCAAACCTTCTCCTTTATGAATAGAAAGTTTATGATCATTTGCAACTAAAATACCGGCTCCTTCCTGCCCACGATGCTGAAGGGCATGTAAACCATAATAACAGAGGTTAGCTGCATTTGGATGCTGAAACACACCGAACACACCACACTCCTCATGAATTTCTTTTAAATCATTTATCATTGTTGTTCTCCTTATATTTTATAGAAGAATAGGAGATACATATATCAAAATTTGTTGTATAAGATGTTACATAAAAATAAATATTACGGGATTCAATATCTCCTATTCGTCTTTATTATAACGGAATAATTGTATTTTTTCAATCAAATATAATAATAATTTATTAAAATGATAAAAAAACATTGACAAAAACACGAAGCTGTATCATAATGCAAAATAAGTAAACGGATAGGTTTACATAAAGGAGTGATAGATATGGAAAAGAAAATAACAGATATTTTTGGAACTTTGGTATTTGATGAAGAAGTCATGGAAGAAAGACTTGCGAAGGATACTTTCAGAGAACTTCAAAAAACAATTAAAGAGGGGAAATCTTTAAATATCAAGATTGCAAATGCTGTGGCGAATGCGATGAAAGATTGGGCTGTGGAACATGGAGCTACACATTATACGCACTGGTTTCAACCGATGACAGGTGTAACAGCTGAAAAGCATGATGGTTTTATTGGTACAAACAAAAATGGGAAAGTTATTTTAGAATTTTCTGGCAAGGAATTAATTAAAGGAGAACCTGATGCGTCATCTTTCCCGAATGGGGGATTACGTGCAACATTTGAAGCCAGAGGATATACAGCTTGGGATCCGACATCTTATGCTTTTATTAAAAATGGCGTTTTATGTATTCCTACAGCATTCTGTTCTTATTCAGGGCATGCTTTAGATAAAAAGACACCATTATTAAGAAGTATGCAGGCTATCAACAAACAGGCATTACGTATCTTAAAATTATTTGGTAACGAAAATGTTAAGAATGTCAAAACAACAGTGGGACCTGAACAGGAATATTTCTTAGTCGATAAAAAATATTATGAACAAAGAAAAGACTTGATTTATACAGGACGTACTTTATTTGGTGCACCATCTCCAAAAGGACAGGAAATGGAAGATCATTATTTTGGAACAATCAAGAGTAGAGTTCAAGAATTTATGAATGATTTAAATGAAGAATTATGGAAATTAGGTGTCTTAGTGAAAACTGAACACAATGAAGTTGCACCAGCTCAACATGAGTTAGCACCTATTTTCTCTACTACCAATATTGCGACTGATCATAACCAATTAACAATGGAATTGATTCAAAGAATTGCGAAAAAACATGGTTTGGTAGCTTTATTACATGAAAAGCCATTTGATGGTATCAATGGAAGTGGAAAGCATAATAACTGGTCATTATCAACAGATACAGGTGTGAATTTATTAGAACCTGGAGATACACCACATGAAAATGCTCAATTCTTATTATTCTTATGCGCTGTGATTAAAGCGGCTGATGAACATCAGGATTTGTTGAGATTATCTGTTGCGACTGCAGGTAACGATCATCGTTTGGGAGCTAACGAAGCACCGCCAGCTATTATTTCTGTTTTCTTAGGTGATGAATTAGCTGAAATCTTAAAAGCTATTGAAGAAGATCGACCATATGATTCTAAGGAAAAAGAAGTCATGAAGATTGGGGCTCATGTCTTACCTAAATTTCCTAAAGATACAACAGATCGTAACCGTACTTCACCATTTGCTTTTACAGGTAATAAATTTGAATTCCGTATGCCAGGATCAAGTTCATCTATTGCAGGATGTAATATTGTTTTAAATACAGTGATTGCAGATGAATTAAAAGAATTTGCGGATATTCTAGAAAAAGCACCGGATTTTTCTTCAGCATTACATGCATTGATTCAAGGAACAATCAAAGAACATAAACGTATTATTTTCAATGGTAATGGTTATGATGATTCATGGGTAGAGGAAGCCAAGAAACGTGGACTATTAAACTTACGTACAACACCCGATGCTTTACCATATTTTATCAAGGAAAACAATATTGAATTATTTAAAAGACATAAAGTCTTTGATGAAGAAGAAGTGCATTCTCGTTATGAAATTATGATGGAAGAATATGTCAAGATTTTGCATATTGAAGCTTTAACAATGGTCAATATGGCTCAAAAAGAAATCTTACCAGCTGTTAGTCAATATTCATATGACTTAGCACAAACTTGTGCAATGAAAACAGAAGTTGCCAAGTTAGAAAATGTTTATGAAAAAGAAACTTTAAAAGATGTTTCAACATTATTAGATAAAGCTTTCAAAGCTACAAAACATTTAGACAAAGTCTTAAAAGAAGCTGAAGCGATTGAAGACTTTGAAAAGGCAGCTTTCTATTATCGAGATGAAGTCATTCCAGCTATGAGTGCTTTACGTACACCATGTGATGAATTGGAAACATTAACTGCCGAAAATGTATGGCCATTCCCAACATATGGCAAACTGTTATTTGGTATTTTATAAAAATATATAAGAGAGGGGTTATGACAATGTGTTCGATTATGGCGTATTGCGACAGCAATGTAGAAAAAGAGATTTTTTTAAAAGGTTTTGAAAGAACACATACCAGGGGACCTGATGCTATGCGTATTATTGATACAGGTAAAGGGCTATTGGGATTTCAACGTTTATCCATCATGGGATTAAATGAGTATGGTATGCAACCATTTCAAAGAGGGAAGCATTATGTTGTCTGTAACGGTGAAATCTATGGTTTTAGACCAATGAAAGAAGAATTGATGAAGCAGGGCTTTGACTTTCAAGGGGAGAGTGATTGTGAAATCCTGCTTCCTCTTTATCAAAAAATGGGTGTAGACATGTTTAAAGAATTAGATGGAGAATTTGCATTGATTCTTTTTGATGGTGATACAAAAGAATTTATTGCTGCTAGAGATCCGATTGGAATTCGCCCATTATTTTATGGTTATGATGATCATCAACACATTGTCTTTGCTTCAGAAGCCAAAAATTTAGTTGGCATCTGTGATAAGATTGTACCTTTTCCACCAGGACATTATTATCAAAATGGGGAGTTTGTTTGTTATAGAGATATGAGCCTGGTGGAAAACTATCATCATGATGATTTCAATACAATCTATACAAATATACATGATTTATTAGTCAAAGGTATTGAAAAAAGATTGGATGCAGATGCACCACTTGGTTTCTTATTAAGTGGAGGATTAGATTCATCACTTGTCTGTGCTGTGGCTTCTCGTCTATTGAAAAAGCCTATTCGTACTTTTGCAATTGGTATGGATAAAGATGCCATTGATTTAAAATATGCCAAAGAAGTGGCTGAGTTTATTGGCAGTGAACATACCGAAGTGATTATCACAAAAGATGATGTTCTAAGTGCTTTAGAACCTGTTATTGCCACTTTAGGAACATATGATATTACAACAATTCGTGCATCTATTGGTATGTATCTTGTCTGTCAGTATATTCATCAGCATACAGATATCAGAGTTTTATTAACGGGTGAGATTTCAGATGAATTATTTGGTTATAAATATACCGATTTTGCGCCAAATGCAAAAGAATTCCAAAAGGAAGCTGAAAAACGTATTCGAGAAATTTATATGTATGATGTCTTACGTGCTGATCGTTGTATTAGTGTTCATTCCTTAGAAGCACGTGTGCCTTTTGGAGATTTGGCTTTTGTGGATTATGTTATGCATATTGATCCTGCTTTAAAAATGAATAATTATGGAAAAGGAAAATATTTATTGCGTAAAGCGTTTGACAGAGGATATTTACCTCAAGATATCTTAATGCGTGAAAAAGCAGCTTTTTCAGATGCGGTAGGACATTCATTAAGTGATGAAATCAAAGCTTATGCGAATAATTATTATAGTGATCAGGAATTTGAAGAAAAAAGAAAGAAATATGATTTCGCCCAACCATTTACAAAAGAGTCATTATTATATCGTGAAATCTTTGAAAAATATTATCCACATCAGGCACAAATGGTGAAAGGATTCTGGATGCCAAATCCAAATTGGGAAGGCTGTCAGGTCAACGATCCTTCTGCCAGGTTTTTAGAAAATTATGGAGATAGTGGAAAGTAGAAAGGATGATTTGATGAAAGAGTATAATCAGGGATTGCATCATGTCAGAGAACATGATGCCTGTGGTATTGGAGCTGTCGTTCATATTGATGGACGACAGGATTATCAGGTTATTGATCAGGCACTTACAATTGTCGAAAAACTAGAACATCGTGCTGGAAAAGATGCCAGTGGAGAAGTCGGTGATGGGGTTGGAATCTTATTACAGATTTCACATCGTTTCTTTAATAAAGTTGCACATAATCTCCATATCACTTTGCCTCAACCTTATGATTATGCTGTGGGAATGTTCTTTTTACCACAGGATACACTGACAAGACAAAAAGCTATGAAAACTTTAGAACGCATTGTCATGAAACATCAGGCCACATTTCTAGGGTGGCGAGAAGTGCCATGTCATGAAGATATCTTAGGTCAAAAGGCCAAGGATTGTATGCCTTATATTATGCAATGCTTTATTGAAAAACCTAAAACTTGTCAACAAAGAATGGACTTTGAAAGAGTATTATATGTGATTCGTCGTGAATTTGAAAAATCTTCACCACAGACATATGTGGTTTCATTATCTTCATCAACAATTGTCTATAAAGGGATGTTTCTTGTTCATCAATTAAGACAATTCTATGATGATTTACAAGATCATGATTATCATAGTGCCATAGCATTGGTTCATTCACGCTTTTCTACCAATACCAATCCAAGCTGGCAAAGAGCACATCCTAATCGTATGATTGCTCATAATGGAGAAATTAATACAATTAGAGGTAATGCGAATCGTATGCTGGCCAGAGAAGAAACATTAGATTCAAAGTATTTTTCATCAGATATGACAAAGGTTTTCCCAATTGTTGATGTACATGGTTCAGATTCAGCCATGCTGGATAATACGTTAGAGTTCCTATATATGAATGGGATGCCATTAGCTAAAGCTATGATGCTATTGATTCCAGAACCATGGAAAAATACAGCCATGTCACAAGAGAAAAAAGATTTTTATCATTATTATGCCACAATGATGGAACCATGGGATGGACCTGCTGCTATTTTGTTTTCTGATGGTATTTCCATGGGAGCTACTTTAGATAGAAATGGTTTAAGGCCATCACGTTATTATATTTTAGATGATCAGACTTTGATTTTATCATCAGAAGTTGGCGTTTTAGATATTGATGAAAGTCATATTGTCAAAAAATCACGTCTTCAACCAGGAAAAATGTTATTAGTAGATACACAAAAACAGCAGCTGATTGAAGATGATATATGTAAAATGAGCTATGCTAAAGAACATCCTTATGGAGAATGGTTGGATTATTATTTATTACATTTAAAAGATTTACCGGCGCCAGATAAAAAATCTCATATTCATAGTCAAAGTGATCGTGATATCTTATATAAGATTTTTAGTTATACATATGAAGATGTCAAAGATATGATTTTACCTATGGCCAAAAATGGTGTAGAACCTACAGCATCCATGGGAACAGATATTCCACTTGCTATGTTGAGTCAAAAACATCCAACATTATTTCATTATTTTAAACAACAGTTTGCTCAAGTGACCAATCCACCTATTGATTCTTTAAGAGAAGAAGTGGTTGTAGATACAACGGTATATTTAGGATCTAATGGAAACTTATTACAGGATCAATCTGATAATTGTCAGGTCTTAGAAATTAATAATCCGATTTTAGACAGTCGTGATATGGATAAACTCAAACAGTTAAATCGTGATGGTTTCCATAGTCAAGTCATTTCTTTATTATATTACAAAGGGATTTCCTTAACAGAAGCTTTAGATCAGTTATTTCTTGATTGTGATAAAGCTTATCGTCAAGGTGTCAATATCTTAATTCTTTCTGATAAAGGTGTCGATGATAATCATTTGGTGATTCCTTCATTACTGGCTGTTTCAGCTGTAGAAAGTCATTTGGTCAAAACTAAAAGAAAAACAGCGATGTCCATTGTTTTAGAAAGTGGTGAACCACGTGATGTTCATCAATTTGCCTGTTTATTAGGTTTTGGTGCTACAGCTATTTATCCATATCTGGCCCATGAATGTATCATGGAAATGATTCAGCTTAATATGTTGGATAAAGAGGAAAATAAGGCTATTGAAGATTATAATCATGCCATTTTAAAAGGTATTGTTAAGATTGCCGCGAAGATGGGTATTTCTGCTTTACAGTCATATCAGTCAGCACAAATCTTTGAAGTTGTTGGTTTAAAAGAAGATATTATGGAAAACTATTTCCCTCATACAGTTTATCGTGTGGGAGAAAAAGGTTTGACAGATATTGAAAATGATATTCGTTACTATCATGATCATGCCTTTGACCCATTAGGATTAAAGACAGATACATCATTAAAAAGTTTAGGTTTCCATAAATTGAGACGTGGACCACAAAGTGAAGTGCATATGTATAGTCCTGAAACAATCGTTTTACTTCAAAGAGCAACTCAAAGTGGTGATTATGCATTATTTAAAGAATACTCTCATCAATTAGAAAGTCAACCCTTTGCTTTACGTCATTTATTAGAATTTGATACAACACAAAGACATTCTATTCCTCTTAATGAAGTAGAAAGTGTTGAAGAGATTGTCAAACGTTTTAAAACAGGAGCAATGTCTTATGGCTCTATTTCTAAGGAAGCTCATGAATGTTTAGCAATTGCAATGAATCGCTTAGGAGGAAAATCAAATTCTGGAGAAGGTGGAGAAAATCCAGAAAGATTATATACAGAAGCCAATAGTGCCATTAAACAGGTGGCCAGTGGTCGTTTTGGAGTCACAAGTGAATATCTGGTCAGTGCCAAAGAAATTCAAATTAAAATGGCACAAGGTGCAAAACCGGGTGAAGGAGGCCATTTACCAGGACAGAAAGTTTATCCTTGGATTGCCAAAACACGTTATTCAACACCTGGAGTCACTTTGATTTCACCACCACCACATCATGATATTTATTCTATTGAAGATTTGGCACAATTGATTTATGACTTAAAAAATGCCAATCGTGATGCGCGTATTTCTGTCAAACTTGTTTCAGAATCAGGTGTAGGAACAATCGCATCGGGGGTGGCCAAAGCTGGGGCTGAAGTTATCTTGATTTCTGGTTATGATGGAGGAACTGGAGCAGCTCCGCAAAGTTCGATTCATTATGCGGGATTGCCTTGGGAATTAGGACTAGCTGAAGCTCATCAGAGTCTTATCGAAAATGATTTAAGAACACGTGTTGTTTTAGAAACAGATGGAAAATTAATGACAGGAAGAGATGTAGCTGTGGCAGCATTATTAGGTGCAGAAGAATTTGGTTTTGCGACAGCACCATTAGTGACAATGGGTTGTGTGATGATGCGTGTCTGCAATCTTGATACTTGTCCAGTCGGTATCGCAACACAAAATGCTGAGCTTAGAAAACGTTTTAAAGGGAAACCAGAATATGTTATGAATTTTATGATTTTTATTGCTCAGGAATTACGTGAAATCATGGCACAGCTGGGATTCCATAGCATAGATGAAATGATAGGACATATGGAAGTTTTGAAAGTCAAACCAGAATATCAGGAATTAGAATCATTCTTTACAAAAAAGGATCTCAATGTGCATTTCCAAAAAGAAAATGTTTTTGATTTCCACTTAGAAGATAGTCAGGATTTAAAAGTCTTGTTACCAAGATTCCTTTCTTATCTGGAAACAAAACAGCCACATCAGGAGACAATACATATTTCCAGCCTTGATCGTAGTTTAGGAACATTGCTGGGAAGTGAAATCACAAAACGTTTCCAAAACAATCTGCAAGATGATACTTATCAGATTGAATGTATTGGTGGAGCCGGACAATCATTTGGAGCCTTTATACCAAAAGGTCTCACAATGCAAGTTGAAGGAGATGCCAATGATTATTTTGGAAAAGGATTATCTGGTGGAAAACTGATTATTCATCCTTCTTCAAATGCTCAATTTGTGGCTCAAGATAATGTCATTGTTGGAAACGTTGCCTTATATGGAGCAACATCAGGAGAAGCCTATATCAGTGGTCGTGCTGGTGAACGTTTTGCGGTCCGTAATTCTGGTGCGATTGCTGTGGTAGAAGGCTGTGGTGATCATGGACTTGAATATATGACTGGTGGAAAAGTGGTTGTTTTAGGAAAAACAGGAAAGAACTTTGCGGCAGGAATGAGCGGGGGTATCGCTTATGTCTTAGATAAAGATCATGATTTATATTTACGTTTAAATAAAGAATTAGTCACAATGCAGGAAGTCAAACAGCATAAGGATATAGAAGATTTAAAATTGTTATTACAAAAACATGTGCAATATACAGGGTCATTACTGGCTAAAGATATCTTGGAAAGTTTTGAAGCATGGATACCACATTTTAAAAAAATTGTGCCAGTTAATTATGCGTGTATGTTAGATAATATTGAAAGCTTTGAAAAACAAGGCTATTCACATGATGAGGCTGCATTAATGGCCTTTAAAGAAGTTCATCAATAGGAGGGTAATGTATGGGAAAAGCTACAGGATTTTTAGAGTTTGATAGAGAAGATAATTTCACTGAATCACCAGAAACAAGAATCGCTGATTTTCAGGAATTCCACATCCCTCTTTCTGATGAAAAACGTCGTCAGCAAGGAGCTCGCTGTATGAATTGTGGTGTTCCGTTTTGTCAGTCAGCCATTGAAATCAATCATATGGTTACAGGTTGTCCTTTACATAACCTCATTCCTGAGTGGAATGATGAAATCTTTCACCATAATGATGAACGTGCACTTTCACGTCTATTAAAAACAAATCCCTTCCCAGAGTTTACAGGACGTGTGTGCCCCGCATTATGTGAAAAGGCATGTGTATGTGGATTGCATGGAGATGCCGTGACTATTAAAGATAATGAATTATTTATTATTGAAAAGGCTTATCAGAATCAATTGATGAAAGCTGAACAGTCGCCAATATGTTCATTTAAAAAAGTAGCTGTTATTGGCAGTGGTCCTACAGGATTAACGGTAGCCTATAAATTAAATCAACGTGGACATCAGGTCAGTGTTTTTGAAAAAGATGATCGTTTAGGAGGATTATTGATGTATGGTATTCCTCAAATGAAACTTGAAAAACAGATTATTGAACGTCGTATTCAATTAATGAAAGAAGAAGGGGTTCAGTTTTATACCAATGTTCATGTTGGACAAGATATAACGAAAGAAGAATTATTAAAAGAATATGATGCAGTTGTGTTATGTTGTGGAGCGAAAAAAGCACGTGATTTAAATGTACCAGGGAGACAAGCTAAAGGAATTTACTTTGCAGTGGATTTTCTCAAAAGCGTAACACAAGATTTATTAAATCAAAGTCCTTTACGTATTGATGCTAAAGGAAAACATGTGGTTGTTGTAGGAGGTGGAGATACGGGTAATGACTGTGTTGGAACATGTATTAGACAAGGATGTGCATCAGTTACACAGCTGGAAATGATGCCATCTCCGCCTCATCAAAATACACGTCCATGGCCAATGTGGCCTGATGAATTAAAAACAGATTATGGACAGGAAGAAAGTCTGGCTGTTTTTAAGCAGGATCCACGTGTTTATGCAACAACAATTAAAGAATGTATTGAAGAAGATGGGCAACTCAAAGCTGTCAAAACGATTCAGGGGAGAATAGTTGATGGTCAATGGGTTGAAAAAGAAGATAGCGAAAAAATGCTGAAGGCAGATTTGTTGCTGATTGCAGCAGGATTTGTAGGTATTGAAGATGATATTAAAGAGCAGTTTGATTTATCTGTGAATCAACGTCAGGTTGTCATGACAATGCCAAAGAGCTATGCGACAAAGGAAGAGAAGATTTTCGTTGCAGGGGATATGCATCGCGGTCAATCTCTTGTTGTCTGGGCTATTGCGGAAGGAAATGAATGCGCCAAAGAAGTGGATCGATATTTAATGGGATATAGTTATATGAATGAATAATGAATAGAGTTAGGGGGTCTATGATATGAATTCAGGGGATATTGGTTTTATGTTAATATGTAGTGCTCTGGTGTTATTAATGACACCAGGCCTGGCTTTCTTTTATGGGGGACTTGTTCGCCGTAAAAATGTTGTCAATACAATGATGACATCTGTTTTTGTCATTGGTATTGCAGCTATTATGTGGGCATTATTTGGATACTCACTGGCTTTTGGAAATGATCATTTTGGAATTATTGGAGATTTCAGCTGGTTAGGTTTACAGGGCATTGAAGGAAGTACAACAGATTATGTTTCTACAATTCCTCATTTAGAGTTTGCTATTTTCCAAATGATGTTTGCAATCATTACACCTGCTTTAATAACGGGGGCAGTTGCTGGTCGTATGAAATTTAAAGCTTTGTTTTTGTTTATTATTCTTTGGTCAGTCATTGTTTATTATCCAATGGCTCATATGGTCTGGGGACTTGGTGGCTTTCTGGCTAAAATTGGTTCGGTAGACTTTGCTGGTGGAAATGTTGTTCATATCAGTTCTGGTGTCAGTGCATTAGTTTTATGTATTGTCCTAGGAAAACGCAAAGACTATTTACGCGTACAATATCATGTTCATAATATTCCATTTGTTGTCTTGGGAGCCAGTTTACTGTTGTTTGGATGGTTTGGTTTTAATGCAGGCAGTGCCTTACAGGCCAATGAACTGGCTGTTCATGCCTTTATAACAACTGGTTTATCAGCAGCAGCTGGAATGCTGTCATGGATGGGTATGGATGTATGGATGAGTGGAAAACCAACACTGGTAGGAAGTGTAACAGGTATGGTTGTCGGTCTTGTTGCCATTACCCCGGGAGCAGGATATGTGCCTATCTGGGCATCAATCATTATTGGGCTTGTTGGAAGTCCTATTTGTTATCTGATGATTTCTAAAGTGAAACAGAAATTGGGCTATGATGATGCTTTGGATGCTTTTGGATGTCATGGTATTGGCGGTATCTGGGGTGGTATTGCGACTGGATTGTTTACACAAACGTCTATTAACGATGTTGCCAGATGGAATGGTTTGTTCTTTGGAGATACACAATTATTCATAGCACAAATCATCAGTATCGTTGTTACGATTGCTGTGGCTATTATTGGAACGCTTATTTGTATAGCCATTGTCAGATGTTTCACAACACTTCGTGTTTCTAAACAGGAAGAACAAAAAGGATTGGATATTTCTGAACATCAGGAAAATGCATATCCATCTTTTAATGGATTGGATTAGGAGGACAGTGAATATGATCAAAATTGAAGCGATTGTGAGAGAAGAAAAATATGAAGAAGTGAAAGAAGCGCTTGCTCGTATTCATGTGAATGGTATGACAGTTTCTCAGGTAATGGGATGTGGCACACAGCATGGCTATACAGAATATGTTCGTGGTCAGGAAGTTGAAGTCAATATGTTGCCAAAGATTAAATTTGAAATTGTTGTCAGCAGTGAAGAATGGGCTGAAAAAACAATTGAAGCCATTTGTCAGGCGGCTTATACTGGAGAAGTAGGAGATGGTAAGATTTTTACTTATAAGCTTGATAATGCTATGAAAATTCGTACACGTGAAACGGGCGAAAAAGCAATTAATGAGTAATGATTAATAATTTAAAATTATGATAATAAAAAATTATGAAAAAATATCTTGATAATTATGTTAAATTTGACTATACTATACAAGAATAAATAGAAAGGAATGAGAAATATGGTGGGAAAACGAGTTATGGATACAACGATTGTTAGAACATCTTTTTCTCATTTTTTATATTTCTAAAAACATATCTTTTATGGATATGTTTTTTTATGATATAAGGAGGTAACAATGAAAGCATATTTGATATTAGAAGATGGACATGTCTTTGAAGGTGAACATTTTGGTGGTCATAAGGAAGTCATTAGTGAGTTTGTCTTTAATACATCTATGACAGGATATCTGGAAGTCTTGACAGATCCTTCATATGCTGGACAAAGTGTTGTGATGACATATCCATTGATTGGAAATTACGGTGTTTGTTTGGAAGATCAAGAATCAAGACAACCATATGTAGAAGGTTTTGTTGTGAATGAATTGGCAAGATTTGGAAGTCATTTTAGAAAAAATATTGAATTAGAAGATTATTTAAAACAACATGATATTATAGGTATTCAAGGTGTTGATACACGTTTTATCACAAAATTAATTAGAAATGAAGGTTGTATGAATGGTTTAATTACAACACATCATTATGAAGACCTTGAAGAAGTCTTAAAACGTATTCGTGAATATAAAGTTAGCGGTGTTGTTGATCAGACAACATGCTCAAAACCTTATGTTTTGGGTCAAGGAAAATATAAAGTTGCCTTATATGATTTTGGTGCCAAGAAAAATATTGCGAGAGAATTGGTGAAAAGAGATTGTGAAGTGACAGTTTTCCCTGCACATACACCTGCTCAAATTATTCTTGATGGACATTTTGATGGGATTATGCTTTCTAATGGACCTGGGGATCCAGCAGAATGTCATGAAATCATTGAAAATGTGAAGATACTAAGTCAAAGTGGCATTCCTATTTTTGCTATCTGCTTAGGGCATCAGCTGATGGCATTGGCGCACGGATTTGAAACAGAAAAGATGACATATGGTCATCATGGCGCCAATCATCCAGTTAAAGACTTAAGTACAAATCGTGTTTATATTTCAACACAAAATCATAATTATGTTGTCAAAGAAGAATCATTGGATAATCAAGTAGCAAAAATGTGGTTCCAAAATGTCAATGATGGCACATTAGAAGGTATTGAATATTTACAAAAACCAATTAAAACAGTGCAGTTTCATCCAGAAGCATGTGCTGGACCATTAGATACATCATATTTATTTGACGAATTTATCAAAATGATGGGAGGAAATCAAAATGCCTAGAAATCATGATATTCAAAAAGTATTAGTGATTGGGTCTGGACCAATTATTATTGGACAAGCTGCTGAATTTGATTATGCAGGAACACAAGCTTGTCGTGCTTTAAAAGAAGAAGGAATAGAAGTTGTACTCATTAATTCCAATCCAGCCACAATCATGACAGATAAAGATATTGCTGATAAGGTTTATATAGAACCTTTAACTGTACCGGTTGTCAAACATTTAATTGAAGTTGAAAAACCAGATAGTATCTTACCAACGCTTGGAGGACAAAATGCTTTAAATATTGCGATGGCTTTGGCTGATGAAGGATTCTTAGAAAAACATCATGTCCGTACGATTGGGACTTCAACAGATACAATCAAACTGGCTGAAGATAGATTAGAGTTTAAAACATTAATGGAAAAGATTGGAGAACCATGTGCTGCTTCAATTGTCGTGAATCATGTAGATGAAGCCATTGAGTTTGCGAATAAAATTGGTTATCCAGTTGTTATTAGACCAGCATATACATTAGGAGGAACAGGTGGCGGAATTGCCAATAATGAAGAAGAATTACATCATATTTGTTCTAATGGATTGCGTTTATCACGTGTGAGTCAGTGCCTCATTGAAAAAAGTATTGCAGGATGGAAAGAAATTGAATATGAAGTGATGCGTGATGGACATGGCAACTGTATTACAGTATGTAATATGGAAAATTTAGATCCAGTTGGTGTACATACAGGAGATAGTATTGTTGTAGCACCAAGTCAGACTTTATCTGATAAAGAATATCAGATGTTAAGAAGTTCTGCTTTAAATATTATTACAGCGCTTAATATTCAAGGTGGATGTAATGTGCAGTATGCTTTAAATCCTGATAGTTTTGAATATTGCGTTATTGAAGTCAATCCACGTGTTTCACGTTCTTCAGCTTTAGCTTCAAAAGCAACAGGTTATCCAATCGCCAAACTGGCAGCGAAAATTGCCTTAGGATATACATTGGATGAAATTAAAAATGCAGTTACTGGAAAAACATATGCTTCTTATGAACCGACGTTAGATTATATTGTTTGTAAGATTCCAAAATGGCCATTCGATAAATTTGTTGGGGCATCTAGAAAACTAGGAACACAGATGAAAGCCACAGGAGAAGTCATGAGTATTGCTCATAATTTTGAAGGTGCATTTATGAAAGCTTTACGTTCTCTCGAACAAAATGTTTATGATTTACATATTCCTGAAGTCGATGGACTTTCATTAGATGAATTAAAAGTCAAATTAAAAGATGTTGATGATCATCGTATCTTTGTAGTAGCACAGGCTTTAAGACAAGGAATGAGTGAACAGGAAATTCATGATATAACACGTATTGATTGCTGGTTTATTGATAAAATCAAACATTTAACGGAAGTCGAAAAACAATTAAAAACAGAACCACTGACTGTTGAATTATTAAAACTTGCTAAAAGATTAGAATTCCCAGATCAAATTATTGCTAAGTATACAAATCATACAACTCAAGATATTCATCAAATGAGATTAGATCATCATATCGAAGCTGTTTATAAAACAGTAGATACATGTGCAGCTGAATTTGATGCAACAACACCTTATTATTATTCTGTATATGGAGAACATAATGAAGTTGATCCTCGTGATGATAAAAAGAAAATTATGGTTTTAGGTTCAGGACCAATCCGTATTGGACAAGGGATAGAGTTTGATTATTGTTCTGTTCATTGTGTCTGGGCGTTAAAGGAAGCTGGCTATGATACAATTATTGTGAATAATAATCCAGAAACAGTATCGACAGACTTTGATATTGCTGATCGTCTGTATTTTGAACCATTGACACCTGAAGATGTGGAAAGTATTGTGCGTTTAGAAAAACCAGATGGTGCCATTGTACAATTTGGTGGACAAACAGCCATCAAGCTTACAAAAGCCTTAATGGAAATGGGAGTTCCTATTTTAGGAACATCAGCTGATAACGTAGATGCAGCAGAAGATCGTGAAAGATTTGATGAAATCTTACAGCGTTGTGATATAGATCGTCCAAGAGGTTCAACAGTTTTTACAACAGAAGAAGCTTTAGAGGTTGCTAATCGTTTAGGATATCCAGTGCTTGTCAGACCTTCTTATGTATTAGGTGGAGCTGGAATGGAAATTGCTTTAAATGATGGTGATATCAAGAAATTCATGGAAATCATTAATCGTCAATATCAGGAACATCCTATCTTGATTGATAAATATTTATCTGGTAAAGAAGTTGAAGTCGATGCTATCTGTGATGAACATGGTGTATTGATTCCAGGTATCATGGAACACGTAGAACGTGCAGGAGTGCATAGTGGAGATAGTATCTCAGTATATCCACCACAAAAGATTAAACAGGAAATTAAAGATGTGATTGTGGATTATACACAAAGACTAGCAAAAGCGTTACATGTCATTGGATTGATTAACATTCAATTTATTGTTTATGAAGATCAAGTCTATGTTATTGAAGTGAACCCACGTTCTTCACGTACTATTCCTTATATTTCTAAGGTTACTGATATTCCTGTGGTAGATGTCGCAACACATGTCATTATGGGAAAAACAATCAAGGAACAAGGATATGAATATGGATTGGCTAAAGAAAAAGAAACAGTGGCTATTAAGATGCCAGTCTTCTCATTTGAAAAGATTACTGGTGCAGAAATCAGCTTAGGCCCTGAAATGAAATCTACAGGAGAAGTTTTAGGTGTGTCTAAAGACTTTGATGAAGCCATTTATAAAGCATTTATTGCGACAGGTATTGATTTACCAAAGAAAAAGAATATTATCTGTACGATTAAAGATAGTGCTAAAGAAGAATTCCTACCAATTGCGAAACAATATCATAAGTTTGGTTATGATATTTATGCAACAATTGGAACATTTACGTATCTTATTGAACATGGAATTCCTGCTCATCTTGTCAATTACATTGCTGATAAGAAGAATACAATCTTTGATTTAATGTTAACTGATACAGTTGATTTAATCATTGATATACCAACAAGAAACAATAATTTAAAAGATGGATTTATGATTCGTCGCTTTGCGGTAGAAGCAGGTATTCCAATTTATACATCATTGGATACAGCTCAAGCATTAATTAACTGTCTTGAAAAAAGACATCATGGTGATACATCACTTATTGATATAACAAAAATTTAATAAAAGAAAAATGGGTGTCATATTTTGGTGACATCCGTTTTTATCTGTAATAAAAAAGACTCCATATAAAGAGTCTAAAATTATTGATGCAATTTTTCTGTTTTTTTGAAGAATACAAAACCAATGAAGAACATGATAGCTAATGAACCTACACCTATATTCATCATACCTGTAACTTGAGAAATAAGGGAAACAAGAGTTGTTCCCATGAATGATGCCCCTTTACCACAAATATCATACAAACCAAAATATTCACCAGAACGATTGGCTGGAATGATTTTAGCATAATAAGAACGTGATAATGATTGAATAGCTCCTTGAAAGATTCCAACACCAACAGCTAAAATCCAGAATTGATATTGTTGTTGGAGAGTGATTCCATATAATGCAATAAGGAAATAAGCAAAGATACATATTTTGATGAGTTTTGTATTTTCAATAGAAGAACTTAATTTTCCAAAGATTAAAGCAGCTGGAAACGCCACAATTTGGGTTAATAACAACGCTAATAATAAACCAGTTGTATCTAATCCTAAAGCTGTTCCATAGGCCGTAGCCATATCAATGATGGTATAAACACCATCAATATAAAAGAAGAAAGCTATTAAAAAGAATAAGACCTTTGGATTGTTTTTTAATTCTATAAAGATATTTTTTAAACGTAGAAAACTCGCTTTAACATAATAGTTTTCTTTTTCTAAATAATATGTTTGATGATATCCTAGAATTAAAGGAACTGACAATAATAACCACCATAAGGCAATCAAAAGAAAACAAATGCTCATAGCTGTTTCCATTGTTAATGAAAGTTGTTCATAGAATAATACAAGGGCTAAACTGGCTATAAAAGGTATACAGCTTCCAATGTATCCCCAGGCATATCCTTTAGCAGAAACATTATCCATACGTTCTGGAGTTGTAATATCTATAAGCATAGAATCATAAAAAACCAGGCTTAATGAATAAGCAGATTTTGCAATCACAAATAAACATAAAAACCATAACCAAGATGAAGTAAAACCAAGTAAAATACAACCCAATGCGCCAATGAGTAAAGCAACCATGAACAGCTTCTTTTTCCATCCTTTAAAATCAGAAGCAGTTCCTAATATAGGACCAAGAATAGCTGTAATGATTGTGGCTATAGATGTTGCATACCCCCAAAAAGCTAAATAGTTTGTTTCAGAGATATGAGCGCTGTCAGCTAAGAAATTAAAATAAATAGGCATGATTGTAGATACAAGTAATGTAAAAGCAGAGTTTCCAATATCATACATAATCCACTTCTTTTCTAAAGATGTTGTTTTAGATGTCATATTCTTTCTCCTTTTCATACGATAATACTGGAATATTTTCCCAACCCTCTTGAGCACTGTAATGTGCTAAAAAATCATGACTGAGTGGTTCGTTTTTTGTTAAGTATGTATAATAATTTTCACTGAGTTCAAGACAGTGTGGAATGGCTTTTTTCATTAATTTTTCTAAACGTAGATTACTATCTTTGCATGCTTCGTGGTCTTTTTGATCCATCAACAATCCACGATAACCTTTATATTTACCTGAAATCAATAAAAAGACTTTCACTAATGTTCTGATGAATGGATTATGACTCGCTAGAAAACGATTATATGTTTTCATGGATTTTAATGTTGATAAAATCTGTTGAACACTAAATTGATTAAAAAAAGTTTGAATGACTTTGGCATTTTCCATAGTGGGAT
Organism: Massilimicrobiota sp. An134; assembly: GCF_002160815.1. Lineage (GTDB taxonomy): Bacteria > Bacillota_I > Bacilli_A > Erysipelotrichales > Coprobacillaceae > Allocoprobacillus > Allocoprobacillus merdigallinarum. Next base: position 62,313 of record NZ_NFLH01000011.1, read on the forward strand.
GTAAATGCTGAGTTAAATCTGTATATAATGGTTTTTGATGATTCTTGATCAATAAATATTTATCCATTTCACATTCAACTAAGGAATGTGAAACATGTGAAGCTTGCATTTTCTTTTCAATATAACTATGACATTCATAGTCCAATGCAAAATGAGCAATAAAACCTAACATATAGGCTATTTTGGCTTCTTTATGACTTTTTTCTAAAATAACATGACGAGAATTTTCAAATAAGTCATAAGCTTTTTGTTTATGCATGGCACTTCCCCAACGATTCAAATCATTATGATGATAAATCTGATAATAGAAAAAAATATCAGGACCATGTAAACCTATTTCATAAAGTTCAATATTGTCTTGAATGATTTTTTGAAGATGGGGTGAATAAACTTTTTTCATTTCTTCCCCAAAACAATAATGTGTATATATGGCTGGCATATATCCCCCTCCTAACGTGTATATATTACCACAAAAATATTAAAAGAATGTAAAAAATACTTAAAAAAATTGTAATATTCATATGATTAAAGAGATAAAAAGATCATCATAAGTATGAATCCTATGATGATCTCGATTATTGAATGACTGAAAGTTGTTGGATAAATGATTGTAAATCCTCTAGGCTAGGGTGTGATAATGCCTGATCAAAATTTTCAATCATAGGAATAAATTTTTCCGGCTGTTTTTGTGCCATTTGTTCATAACGTTGTCTGACACTCATAGGCATTTTTCCTTGACACATAAATTGTCCCACAATTTGATTATCATCAGCAATGTTTGTTTGGACACGTTTTAAAATACCATCAAAATATTCTTGACTACCACCAAAACCAGCAGTTCCAAATAAAAAGATTTTTTGATGATGGAGTTGTTTTAAATAATCCTGAATTGATTCATCACATGTTCCTTTATCTGTCCAGAAACCTACAAAAATATAATCAGCCATCAATGGTGCTAAGTCAGCCTTTCCATAATAACAACATTCTCCTTTTATATGATTTTTAATAGTTTCAGCCAACATTTGTGTATTTCCTGTTGGACTTGAAAAAATAATAGCATATTGCATAGAAATATCCTCCTTTTTTATGACGATATTATATGAATTTGTGTGAATGTTGTCAAATGAAATAAATTAAGTAAATATTAAGGAATTTTTCGTAGAATTGGTTTATAATGGTAGCTAAGTAAGGGTATAGTTTTAATAAGTCGTTATGTTATGGAGGTAGTCATGAAAAAAATTGTCGTAGGGATACTCTCTTTTATGTTTATGTTAACAGGATGTCAATCACAAGACAAGGAAGCTCCTGTTTTAACATTAACAAAATCAAGAGTTCAAATAGCATTAAATGATACATTTGATTATAGTCTTTATATTGAAAAAGCCAGCGATTCACAAGATGGTGATTTAATGGATCAGGTGAGCTACAGTGATATAGATACATCTACGGTAGGGAAGAAAACTGTCCATTATTCTGTAGAAGATCAGGCTGGAAATAAAGCTCAAAAGGATTTGATTGTAGATGTTGTGGAATATGTGGGGGATTTGATTAATCCTATCACAGCACAGGCGGATATTGTTGAAAATCCTGATGATGTGACTGTTCTTGTCAATAAGTTACATGAAATACCTGAGGGATGGAAGCCTGATGATTTAGAAAAAGTGATTGATTGTAGTCAAAAGTTGCGTCATGAAGCGAATCAGGCATACACGCAATTTTATCAGGCAGCCAAGGAAAAAGGCATTGAGATTTATACCATTTCAGGCTATCGTGAACCAGAAACACAACAGCTTTATTGGGATAATTCTGTAAAAGTGTTTGGCCAAGAGCATGCTATTCAATATAATGCCTATCCTCGTCGTAGTGAACATGAACTAGGCTTATGTGTAGATATATCCTATACTATGGATGGAGATCGTTTAAGTGAAAAAGTGGCTGATAGTCCACTGGGAAAATTCATTGAAAGTGATGCTTATAAATATGGCTTTATTTTGCGTTATCCTCAAGATAAAGTACGTATTACAGGTTATGGGTATGAACCATGGCATATTCGTTATGTAGGTGTAGATTTAGCTACACAATTACATCAGGAAAACAAAACATTAGAAGAATATTATGAAGGTTAAGGAGAACAATATGACAACAGCAAAATTTTATAAAGTATCTTATCAACAATTTGAGGAAGCTTATTTAGATTATGATGCACATGCTTCTAAGCAACAGATTCAATCTGTTTATGATTCTATTCAATTACCTAAACGTGCGACTAAAGGTTCAGCGGGATATGATTTTTATACACCTATTCATATATGCTTAAAACCACAGGAAACAATCAAGATTCCAACTGGTATTCGTTGTGAAATGAATGAAAGATGGGTTTTAATGATTTATCCTAGAAGTGGACTAGGATTTAAGTATCGTCTACAATTAAACAATACAGTGGGAGTTATTGATAGTGATTATTTTTATTCAGATAATGAGGGGCATATCTTTATTAAGATGACAAATGATACAAATGAAAATAAAACTGTAGAAGTCTTACCTGGACAAGGGATTGCGCAAGGAATCTTTATGCAATATGGTCTTGTTGAAGATGATGATGCAAATGAGATTCGTAATGGTGGATTTGGGAGTACAACTAAATAAATGAAAAAGATTATCCAATTATTGATATCTGTTGTATTGATTTCTGGCTGTCAAAATACACCAAAAAAAGAAAAAGTTCAGGAACCAAAAAAAGATGATACAGTTTCGTTTGTCGCCGTTGGGGATAATTTAATGCATCAAAGATTATTGGATGAAGCAAAAACGGATGATGATTATGATTTTTCATCCTACTATACAAATATAAAGCCATATATTGAACAGGCTGATTTGGCTTTTGTCAATCAGGAAACAATATTAGGTGGGGGCAAAGCATCTGGCTATCCTTATTTTAATACTCCTGATGCTATGGCAAAGAATTTACATGATGTTGGGTTTGATATTGTCAATGGTTCTACTAACCATGCCTTAGATCAAGGATATGAAGGAATCCAGCATTCTATCCAGGTTTTTAAAAATTATCAGGATATGCATTATATTGGATTATATCAGTCTCAAGAAGAACGTGATCAGATCCAGGTTGTTGAAAAGGATGGTTTACGTATAGCTTTTTTAGCATATAATCAGATGTTAAATTATACAGAAGATTATCCATCTTATTGTATTAATGATTTTGATGAAGAAAAAATGAAAAACGATGTAGAAAATGCAAAGGAGATCAGTGATATTGTGATTGTATCTTGTCATTGGGGTATTGAAAATGACTTGGAGCCACAACCATTTCAAAAGAAAAATGCGAAGTTTTTAGCTGATTTAGGTGTTGATATCGTTTTAGGAACACATACGCATACTTTACAGCCTGTAGAATGGATTGAAGGTCAAGATGGTCATCAAACACTTGTAGCATATAGTTTGGGTAATTTTATTAGTGGAATGTTAGAAGAAGATTCTCAATTAGGTGGAATGCTGACATGTGATTTTAAAAAAGATGGAAGTGAGTGGTCTATTCAAAATGTCACTTTAGTACCACTTATGAATCATTATGAAACAACGAATCAAAAGAATATCATTGATACAAGAGAGAAATTTACAGTATATAGATTAAAAGATTATACAGATGAACTTGCTAAAAAACATGCTTTACAAGGATACAATGGGATAACAATTTCAAAAGAACGCATGCAAGAAAAAGTAAAAGAAAGAGTAGGAAGTCATATTCAAATTGATATGTAGGGAACAGAAATGTTCTCTTTTTAAATACAATGATTATAGGAGATTTTGTAAGTGGTGATTTTGTTGAATAGCTTATCTTCTGTTGATATAATATGGGATATAGGAGAAAAAATATGACTAGAAAGAAAATACCTTCAATTGATGAATTAAGAGATTATCGAGAAAAGCAAGAGGCTTATCTTCAAGATTGTATTAAGAATCATAAAACATTTGTTATAACTGGTCCAAAATTTCAAGGAGAGAATATTTGGGTAGCTAAAAGTACCTTACCTTTAATGGAAGCTGCCAAAGAAGTTGGTGCATCTTTTGAGGAAATATGGCAGTTATGTCGTAAATTAGCAACTCTAACACATGCTCCCATAACAAAAAAAGAATATGAAAGAATGATTCCTTTTTCTAAAAAACCACATACAGTCGATACAGTTTTGCAATTTTTAGAAACAAATATTCCTCAATATAACCAGAAAAGACACTGTTTAGATTTTGATATTGTCGCCTATTTTTATTGTTATGCATTGATTTCGCTTTCAGATTATAGACAAGAAGATTGTCAAAAACAATTATGGTATGCTGTTGATGACTTTATGGAAAGAGATCGAAATATGGCTATGGTTTTATTAAGAAACATGAAAGTTTTAGAACCGACACGTCCGTTTTTAACACCAATGAAAGAAAAGTTAGAAAAAGCAATAGAGTGAAAAGAGGTCAATTATGAAAAATAAAGATGAAATAAAAACATATATGTTAGAGGGAATGTCAATAGGAATGTGTATTGGAACATCATTAGGAGTCATTATAGGACTGTTTACTGATAACATTCCTATATGTATATGCTTTGGAATAAGTATAGGTTTATGTGTGGGGTTAGGAATAGATTCTTTAATCAAAAAAAATAAGTAGTAGTTTAAAATTATAAAAAGGAATGATAAGATTGAAAACAGAAAAAGAAAAAATGATTTCTGGAGAAAAATATAATCCTGCTAATCCCAGACTTGTTCTTGAACGAGCACGAGCAAATAGAATATGTACTAAGTGTAATTAAAAGAAGTTTTAATGAGATCAATATGAAATCACGATTAATGAGAAAATTAATAAATACTAATGGAAAATTTTGGATTAAACCACCGTTTTTTTGTGATTATGGATATAATATTTTTATTGAAAGAAATGTTATGCTTAATTATGGTTGCGTCATATTAGACGTTTGCCCTGTAAAAATAGGAGAGCATACTTTAATAGGACCAAATACCCATATTTATACAGCTTGTCATTCATTAGTTCCAGATGAAAGAATTTCAGATATTGAATTTGGCAAACCTGTAACTATTGGTAAAAATGTATGGATTGGAGGAAATTGTACTATTTTACCGGGAGTGACTATTGGGGATAATTCGGTTATTGGTGCTGGAAGTGTTGTAACAAAAGATATTCCAAACAATTCTATAGCAGTAGGCAATCCGGCAAAAGTGAAATCAAAAAATGAGTGATATAAATTAAAATACTATTAGTAGGTGATAGAAGAAATGAGTAAATTGGAAGTTGAGGAGGATATCGATTGAGATATGGAAAAAAAGATAACTGGTGCTGACTACTTATATCTTGCACTATATGCGTTTGCAGGCATTGGATTAGAGATGCTTTTAGTTGGAGTGATTGAGCCTATTTTGGGTATTTCTTTAGAAACGTACACGACCGCCCAGAATATTGTCCATTGGATTATTATTTGCATTGTTTGGTTGCTTGTGGGGATTTTTCTTATTGGTTTGGCAAAAAAGAAATATTCTTTCAATATATGGGAATATCATAGCAAACTTAAAGCATGGCAATATGTGGGAATTATTACTTGTTTGGTTGTGTCTGTTGTATCACATTATATGGACTGGGAAGGTTTCAAGCCACTGTTGGAATTTCAGAGATTAGGTGCATTAAAATTTACTTTTCAATATATCTACTATTTCTTTGAAGCCTTTTTGATTTCTCTCATAATCATTTTTGGACAAAAGGCTTGTGAAAAGTGGTTTAAGAATGAAGCTATTCCTTACGGTGGTATTGTTCTAGCTTTAACATGGGGGCTTATGCATATTGCTTCCAAAGGAAGTATTTCTGTTGGATTACTTTCTGCTTTTGGAGGTTTTTTATATGGAGCTGCTTATTTGATAGTTGGTAAAGATTATAGAAAAGCCTTGCCACTTATTTGTTTAATGTTTGTTTTATAAGAACTACAAATTCCAGTTTAGTGAGGTGATTAAAATGTGTTTAATTTGTGACAGAATAAAAATGATAAAGAATGGTACAAATCCATATTTTGTAAAAGAACTTGAAACTGGTTATGTGGTTATTGGAGATAATCAGCATTTTAAGGGATATACTTTATTTTTATATAAAGATCATAAAACAGAATTATTTCATTTAGAAACAATCAAAAAAATGAAGTTTTTAGAAGAAATGTCTATTGTAGCTGAAGCAGTTTCTAAAGCTTTTAATGCAGAAAAAATGAACTATGAATTATTGGGAAATGGAGATACACATCTTCACTGGCATTTATTTCCAAGAGTCACTGGTGATTTAGGAAAATATGGTAATAATGGTAAGGGACCTGTCTGGTGGTATCCAATGCAAAAAATGTATGATGATTCTAACTGTCCTACAAATGAAGAATTAAGGATAATGAAATCAAGATTATTAATGGAGTTAGATAAACTCTTGTAAATACAGATTTTTAATAAATTCATATGATTATATGTTGACATAATGTGTGAAAAAATGTTTTTAGCACTCTATACTTGACTCTGCTAAAATAGAGGACTATAATATAAATAGAAATAAGGAAAGAGAATAAAAAAGGCATTCCTTACTTCTCATATCAAACATTGTTCATTCTCTAACAATGCTTAGAATTATTCATAAGAGGTGATATATATGTTAATGCCTAGTATTTTTGGAGAAAGTTTATTTGAT
>NZ_NFLH01000012.1 GCF_002160815.1 Massilimicrobiota sp. An134
TTAGAATACAATCAAATCGCAAAACGAAAACTCACTTAGAAATGGAGAGCCGTATGCATTGAAAGGTGCCCGTACGGTTCGGGAAGGGGCGAGGTCTTCTAGACTTCGCCTATTTCATTATATTAATGAATCACTCTTGTAATATTATAAATACCTTGAATTTTATTTAAATTGTCAATAGTCAACTGTAAAAGTTCTGCATTTTCAACCGAAAGCTTTAATTGAATTTGCGCCTCTGTATCTACAACTCCAGCATTAATATTTAAAATGTTGACTTTCACCTGTCCTAATACAGTAATAATATCATTTAATAAATTAGGACGGTCTAAACCTCTGATATCAATATCAACTTCAAAACGTTTTTGCATAATATTAGTATAATCCCAATACACATCAATTAAACGTCCTTTTTCAACGCCTTTTAAGTTAGGACAATCACTACGATGCACTTTGATTCCCTGTCCCTTAGATACATATCCAACAATATCATCTCCAGGAATAGGATTACAGCATTTAGATAACTGTATTTTCAGTCCATCAACACCTTTAACACTGATTCCTAAACTACTGCTTTTCTTTTGATTTTTTAAAGCATTATTATTCTTCTTTAAAATCTTTGAAAGATTATCAAAGAATCCAGTTTTGCTTGGAAGAACCTTATCAATCAAAGTAGAAGCAGTTGCTTGTTTCTTTCCAATGACTAACATTAAATCATCAAAATGACGAGCACCAAAAGACCCAAAATAAGATTTATACGTATCAGGATCCATAAATTTCTTTTCATCCAAATTACGTTTACGAATTTCTTCCTTTAATAATTTTTTTCCTTCCTCAATAGCTTCTTTTTGAGTTTCAGCATCTTTCTTTGAAATATACTGTCTGATTTTATTTCTTGCTCCTGCTGTCTGAACAAATTTCAACCAGTCTTCACTTGGTCCAGAATTTTTATTTGTTTTAATTTCACAGACATCACCTGTTTTTAATTTGGTATTAATAGGAACCATAACATTATTGACAATAGCTCCTACAGCATGATGTCCAACTTCTGTATGAATACGATAAGCAAAATCAATAGGTGTTGAGCCGTTTGGTAACTCTACAATCTTACCTTGAGGCGTCATAACATAAACATTAGCTTCAAAAATATCTCTTTTTAAAGAATCATAATATTCCTTAGCATCACCATCTTTGATTTCATCACTTAAAGTAATAAAATCACCTAACCATTGTAACTTATCAACGATATCTTTTTGTTCCTGTTTAGATGAATATTCTTTTCCTTCTTTATAACGCCAGTGAGAAGCAACTCCACGTTCAGCTAATTCATCCATTTCTTCTGTACGAATCTGAATTTCAAAAATATGCCCGTCTTCTCCTATAACCGCTGTATGCAAAGACTGATACATATTAGGTTTAGGCATCGCAATATAATCTTTAAAACGTCCAGGTAATGGACGATAATGATCATGAATAATACCTAAAACTTCATAACATTTCATTTTATCTTTTAAAATAATACGTAAAGCATTTAAATCATATAATTCATCAAAACGTTTATGCTTGATAACCATTTTTTTATAGATACTATAAATATGTTTTGCACGTCCTTTAATGCGATATTCAATATGATTTTCATCCAATAATTCTTCTACTGACTTCATCATCTTCTCAACAGATTCTTTACGCTCACTACGTTTTTGTTCTAATAATTCAGAAATTTCTAAATAAGCTTTAGGATCCAAATAATGTAAGCATAAATCTTCTAATTCAATACGAATATCATTAATACCTAAACGATGTGCAATTGGCGCATAGACTTCCAATGTTTCCCTAGAAATACGTTGTTGTTTTTCAGGTGTCATATATTGCAATGTGCGCATATTGTGTAAACGATCTGCTAACTTAATCAAAATAACACGAATATCTTTAGCCATAGCAATATAAATTTTACGATGATTTTCAGCATAAACATCTGCTTCATCTTTAAATGGCATTTTATTAATTTTGGTTACACCTTCTACTAAACTTGTAATTTCTTCACCAAAACGCTCAACCATTTCATCATGCGAAACATCACAATCTTCCATGACATCATGTAAAAGCCCAGCTGCAATCGTTGTTGGTCCTGTCTGTAAAGTTGTTAGAATATATGCAACCCAAATCAGATGAATAGTATATGGTTCTCCACTTTTGCGCTTTTGTCCTTCATGTTTGACCATAATAAAATCATAAGCTTTTTGAATCAAATCTATACTTTCTTTTTTCGTAATGTAAGTTGAACAGCTTTCTAATACATCATCAAAAGTAACTTGATCATGTGCTCCTTTATATTTCATATATCCTTCCTCCTTTACTTTGGCTTTATGCTAAAAAAGAGACACCGTCTCTTCTTAATACTTCAAGACTGAATAAACGTCATAATCTTTTAAAAGTTCTCTACCTTTCAAAGCTTCAAGTTCAATCAAAAAAGCAATTCCTACAACGTTTCCGCCCATTTTTTCAATTAAAGATACAGCTGCATCAACTGTACCACCAGTTGCTAATAAATCATCAACAATTAAAACATTCTGTCCAGGTTGAATACTATCACTGTGCATTTGAATTTCATTTGATCCATATTCTAAATCATATGACTGGCTTACAACTTCACGTGGTAATTTCCCTGGCTTTCTAACTGGAACAAAACCACAATTCAATGCCAAAGCCACTGGACATCCAAATAGAAATCCTCTCGCTTCTGGTCCTACAACAAGATCTACTTTTTTCTCTTTTGCAAAATCACTCAATAAGCGAATAGATTCCTGATAAGCATCTTTATCAGCTAAAAGTGGTGTCACATCTCTAAACAAGACACCTGGTTCTGGAAAATCAGGAATATCTTTAATATACTTTTTTAAATCCATAGCTTAAAAGCCCTCCTTATTTGTTTATTATATCAAAATTTTATCTTTTTATAAAGTCATTATACGATATCTTTAATAATAAAATTCAGACTTTTCTGATTTCGATATTCATTAATTTGTAATGTTCCTATAACACTCATCTTTTTTATATTTTTAAGTTTTCCATATAAATCTCCATGCTGAAAATACAACATCGACACATGACTACGATTCAAGTCAGTTTGCATTTTTAAATGTTTTCCCTGACTTAATTGTTGTATTTGTGATACAGGTACATCCTTTAACATATATAACGGTTCTTCATTACTCATACCAAATGGTTCCAATAAAGATAAAGATTCAACATTTTTTATATCTATATCCTGTTCATCAATATGAAGAACTGCTGTTGTTGGATGCAAATGAAGATCTTTTAATGCATCCTTTATACATTGATAACATGAATCATAATGTGCTTCATCTACAGTAAATCCACCCGCCAAAGAATGTCCACCAAAAGCAACAAACTGATCTTGATGTTCCATAAAAAATTGATGTAAAGAAAAACCATCAATACTTCTGGCGCTTCCTTTATATAATCCCTTTTTCTCATCATATGCCATCACAAAGCCTGGACGCTCATATTCTCGAGTATATTTACCAGCAATCAAACCAACTAATCCTTCATGAACCTGATCACTTGACCAATATAGAAAATCATCTCCCATACCTTCTTTAGCCATTTCATATTGCTGATTTGTCATTGTTTGACGTTTGGTATTTAAAGAAATCGCCATTTGAGAAACTTTCACCATAAAATCTCTAGGAGCATTCTTTAAAAAATATTTCACTAAAACATTAGGCGAACAAAACTCTGGTAAACGTCCAAATGAATTAATTTTAGGGGCAATCACAAAACCTATACTTGTCGTTGAATATGTCTGCTGATTTCCTAATAATAGCTCTAATGAAGGATATTTTTCTTCCTTCATGAATGTTAAAGCTTTTTTCACTAATGAACGATTTTCATCCAATAATGGCATCATATCTGAAACCGTTGTAATTGCAGCCAAGCAATAAAGATATTTATCTTGTCTTCCTAATAAAGCACTCGCTAATTTATATGCTACAAAACCACCAGAAATTTCTTTAAATGGATAATCCGGAGATAATTTCGTATGAATAAAAGTACAGGCATCAGGTAAATCGTTATCAAATTGATGATGATCAGTAATGATAACATCAACACCCAATTCATTAGCTCTTTCTACCGCATCGAAAGCTTTGACTCCATTATCAACCGTAATAATAAGAGAATAACCTTTTTGTGCCATCTGTTCTACACGTTTAACATTGAGTCCATAACCATCATCAAAACGATTAGGAATGTGATACCCTACTTCTACACCTAATTCTAAAAAAGCTTGTACAAGAATTGTCGTTGCTAAAATACCATCACAATCATAATCACCATAAATACAAATTTTTTCATGATTTTCAATAGCTTCATGAATTCTTTCCAATGTCATATCAGCTTCTTCAAACAAAGAAAAATCATGATAAATCAAACGTGGACTTATAAAATCTTTTAAAGTGTTTTCATCATATTGACGACTTTCAATCACTTTTGCTAATAAAGAATTGATATGATATTGATTTTGAATCTGCTGATAATGTTGTGGCTCAATAATTTTATATTTCATAAAATATATCTATCTCCTTAAAGTTCATCCTTTTTCAATTACGTGTATTATAACATACGTATCTTTTATATTTCAAATAATCTGTTTGGCATGATATCAAATAAAAACACCTCTAACAAAAACAAAACGGTTAGAGGATCAATCATTATTATTATTTAGCTATAAAATCACTAAAATCATCTATATTCATGGTTGAAGCTTCTTTAATGACTTTCATTTTTAAATAATCAAAAACTTCTGAGAAACGTAATGACATAATATCATCAATAACATCACACATTGCTTTTGTTTCAACATCTTTCCATTTTATAGAATAAAGATAGTCTTTAATATCATAACTATCAATTTCATGAATTCCTTCATTTTTAAATTCATTAGCTTTTATACGAATTAAAAAAAGAATATCTAATGGCAAGTTATTCTTAATATTGATTTCCATTGACTGCACTTCCTAACATATTTTTTGAATAATTAACATATTTATTATAAAGGAAATTCGACAATAAAGGAAGTATTTTATGAAAAGAAAATTGATTAATTCATTTCTCATATTAACAAGCAGTACCCTCATCACAAAAGTCTTTTCTTTATTCAACAGAATGCTTTTATCCCGTCTTTTAGACGAAAATGGAATGACTCTTTATATTTTGGTTATCCCGACACTTTCTTTATGTATTACCTTAGCTCAGTTTTCCATTCCATCTACTGTTTTCCGCTTGATTTCACACCCCAAATACAACAATAAAAAAGTTATGATTTCAGCTTTATGCATTTGTTTAGCAACATGTTTATTGATTATGGGTGGACTTTTGTTTTTTTCAAAAATAATTGCTCTCTATTTTCTAAAACAAAGTGATGCATATTTACCTTTATTATGCATCCTTCCATTCATTCCATTAGTTGGTATAAGTGGTATTATTAAGAATTACTATTTAGGAAGAGAAGATGTTTGGAACTTATCACTTGCACAATTATTTGAAGAAGTTTCTCGTATTCTTTTTACCTACATTGTTATTCAACAGTTTCATTATTTACCGATGACGTATTTAGTCAGCATTGCTATTTTAGCTATGAGTATTGGTGAACTCACTTCTATTCTTTTTTTAATGTTACGTTTAAAAAGGAAAATCAATTGGCATTATCATCCCATATCCTATTTTCAAAAACATTTTATATTTAAAGATATGATGAATATTGCTTTACCATTAACAGGTTCAAGACTGCTTCATGTCTGCTATAATTTTTTAGAACCCATCCTTTTGGTTTCTATTTTAACAAAACTTCATATAGGAGAAAATCAAATACACCTTCAATATGCGATTATTAACGGTTATGTCATTTCTTTGCTGGTTACACCTACTTTCTTTAATAATGTTGTTTTAAGATTGTTGATTCCTATTCTTAATAAAGATATTGCATATAATCGTTTAGAAGCATTAAAAAAACATGTTTTTTATAGTTTGGTCATCTGTTTTTTTATCAGTCTTCCTTTTACACTTATATTTTATTTTTATGGCGATGTCTGCCTTCAAATCATGTACAATACAACCAAAGGTTATCGTTGTTTACAATACATGTGTATTCCCTTTACAATCTTCTATTTACAAACACCTTTAAGCGCCACACTTCAAGCATTCAACAAAAATAAAGAAATGTTTATGATGAGTACATTTGAAGTTATTATTGAATTAATTTGTTTAATCATTTTAATTCCACGTTTTCATGTAGAAAGTGTGGCAATTGTCATGCTGATTGGTTTATTTTCGACACTGATGTTCTCAACTTATTTTGTCTATCAATTAGTATATAGACGCAAAAAAGTCTATAGCTGAATATCTATAGACTGATGATCAAATTGTCTTAACCATTTAGAAAATGTAATAAGCCCTTCTTTTATCACTTTTTCATCTTGTGTAAAGCCAAAACGTAAATGATATTCTATATCAAATGCACTTCCTGGCACAAAAAATACACCCGTTTCTTTTTGAAGTTTTTCACAAAACTCTGCTGATGGTATATCCAAATGATAATGTAAGAAACAAACTGTTCCATGACGTGGTATAACACAAAAAACAAGCGGTTCTTGATCTAACCATTTTTTAAGAATAAGTTTATTTGTTTGACATATATCACGACTACGTTTTAAAATCATATCTTTATTTTCTAATACTAAACAAGCTAGATAATCATCTAATGGACCACTACTAATAATATGATAGTCACGTCGATAGTTTACTAAATCAATGACTTCCTGAGGTCCTTTTATCCAACCAAGTCTTAAACCAGCAAATGAGAAAACTTTTGATAAACTTTGTGTCACTATTGCTTTATCATAATAATCACTAAATGAAGGATATAATTCTAAGCTTTCAGTATCTACACCACGATAGATTTCATCACATAAAATATAGCAATCATATTTTTGAGCTAATTTTATAATATCTTTCATTAATGACAAAGGTATTGTTGTTCCAGTAGGATTATTAGGTGAATTTAAGCATATCATTTTTGTATGTTCTTGTATACATGATTCAAAATCTTCAATTGTTGGTAACCAGTCATTTTCTTCTTTTAAAGGAATTAAAGAAACCTCACAGCCTAATGATAATGGAAAATCATACATTTGCTGATAAGTTGGAAATAAACTAATAACATGATCTCCTTTTTCTAGCAAGCTCATTAATACCAGTTCATTGGCATTAATAGCTCCATGAGTTATAGTTATATTTTCAAGTCCACCCTGTTCATAGAGTGATAAGATAGCTTTTTTTAAACGTGTTGATCCAACAATAGGACCATAATCCATTTTCATAGACATCATCTGTTTCGCTATATCCTCTTGAACAAATTGTTGAAGTTCTAATAAAGATAAGGATGACACACATGTTTCTGTCAAATTATATTGACAATCGTTTTCATGATCTGTCATCCATGTTTCTACTTTAAATTCATTAAGTTTCATTAATGCATAACCTTATTTAAGAAATCCTGTGCTCTTTGTGTTTTAGGATTTCTAAAGAATTCTTCAGCCGTATTTTCTTCAACAATTTTGCCATCCTCTAAAAAGATAACACGATCTGCTACCGTTCTAGCAAATCCCATTTCGTGTGTCACAACAACCATTGTCATTCCTTCATTAGCCAATTCCTGCATAACTTCCAAAACTTCAATAACCATTTCTGGATCCAAAGCACTTGTAGGTTCATCAAATAACATGATTTGTGGATTCATGCATAAACTTCTTGCTATCGCAACCCTTTGTTTTTGCCCACCTGATAATTTATTTGGATATTCATCTTTCTTATCAAGAAGACCCACTCTTTCTAAATATTGACAAGCTATTTGTTCAGCTTCATCTTTGCTTTTTTTCATAACTTGAATAGGTGCTAAAGTCAGATTTTCTAAAACTGTCATATTTGGGAATAAATTAAAATGCTGAAAGACAAATCCCATTAAACTTCTTAATTTTTTATAAGTTTCTGGATCTTTTTCATCAAGCAATTGATCATTCACATAAATATGTCCACTTTCTGGTTTTTCTAATCCATTAATACATCTTAAAACTGTACTTTTCCCAGAACCAGAAGGACCAATCAAACAAACAATCTCACCTTTTTTTATTTCTAAGGAAACATCATTAACAGCTTTTAAATCCTTAAATTGTTTCACTAGATTTTCTACTTTAATCACTGACAGCCAACTTCCTTTCTAATTTTTTTGCAAAGTATGAAATTGTTAATGTCATTATCAGATAATAAACACCAGCAATACAATAAGGAGACATAAATTCATAATACTGATTCCCTAAAACTCTTGCTGAATTTAACAATTCAACTGCACCAATTACACTAACTAATGATGAATCTTTAATCAAAGTAATAAACTCACTAATTAAAGGTGGAATTATTCTTTTAAAAGCCTGTGGCAAAATAACAAGACGCATTGTCTGCCATCTAGATAAACCTAATGTTTCACAAGCTTCCCATTGTCCTTTATCCACACCGTTAATACCACTTC
The DNA here is from genome assembly GCF_002160815.1 of Massilimicrobiota sp. An134. GTDB lineage: Bacteria > Bacillota_I > Bacilli_A > Erysipelotrichales > Coprobacillaceae > Allocoprobacillus > Allocoprobacillus merdigallinarum. The sequence continues at coordinate 8,603 of NZ_NFLH01000012.1, forward strand.
TGATAAGTTCTGTTGTATAGGCACCACTATTAATACTCATAGCGACAACACCTATGAGAAAATAATCCATTCTAAAAACATTTCCTGTTATTTGAGTAATGATGATAGGAACAACATTAAAAATCAACATAATCTGTAATAACATAGGTGTTCCACGGATTACTTCTACATATATATTTCCCAATATTCTTAAAAATCTATTTTTAGATATTTTAGCTGACGCACCTAATATACCAAAAATCAATCCAATTAAAAGGGATAGAGCTGCCATACTTAAAGCAACCATAGCCCCTTTAAAAAGATAAATTAAATTATCAACAGTCAGAATATCCCAAAAGGCAGTAAACATCATCTATCCCCTCTCATTTTTAATTTTCTAATTGTTTTAAACCATATTTTTCGCATAAAGTTCCATAATCATCACTTGCTAAGAATTGATCTAAACATTTATTAACCAAATCAATCATTTCAGTATTTCCTTCTTTAGCAATGATATAGTTTTCTTCATCTAATAATGATTCATCTAACATAACGAATCCTTGTTCTTTGACATAATTCTGAGCAACAGCTAAGTCTACAACAACAGCATCATACTGTTTACTTGTTAAAGCACTAAAGATTTCTTGAACATTTGATACTGAAACAACTTGAGCATTTTTAATTGATTTTGCTGCTTTTTCTCCAGTTGCTCCACTTTGAGCAGCAATGACTTTACCTTCAAGATCATCGACTGTTTTAATATCAGAATCTTTATTCACAACAGCAACCTGTGCAGTTGCAGTATATGGTTTAGACCATTCTACTTTTCTGCTTTCATCATATGTAAATCCAGATACTCCTAGATCTACTTGTCCATTTTGAACTTGAGTCACGATATTTTCAAAAGACATTTGATGCCATACAAATTTATATTCTGTATTTTCATCATTTAAATAACTTGGAAACAAAGCAATCATATCTGGATCAAATCCAATAATATTACCTTCAGTATCTAATGATTCATAAGGTGCATAATCTGGTGATACAGCAATATTAATTTCTACGACTTCTTTATCACTTGTGTTATCAGCAGTAGATGCATCATTTCCTCCACATGCAGTCATTGTTAATGCCATAGCGGCAACTAATAATCCTTTAAATAATTTTTTCATTTTCATTCCCTCTTCTTTCTTTTTTGATTTTATTTATTTTATAGCCTCTGTGATTTTAATCAATCATCGCCGTAAACTCATCCTCATCAAAATCAATTCCCCCTTTGTATAAAAAAACGTCTCTTAGTTGAACTAAGAGACGAAATCATCGCGGTACCACTCTTTTTGATATATCAAAGATATATCCACCTCTATCCTTAAAGCAGATTCACTCGATACCCTACTTCTTTCAAGCATCGTTCTCCAAAGTGCGGTTCATTTAAACGCCTATACTGATCTCACACCAACATCAGCTCGCTTGATATTTGTTTAAACTACTCTCTTTTTCATCGAATTTTTTTATATGCTTTTATTATATGCATTTGCATAAACATGTCAACACTTTTTTTACTTTTTATTTATATAAATCATTATATTTTGAATTTTACTATAAAGGCTATCATTATTTTGTTATATTCGCAAAAAATCATTTTATTTTTTCATATAAAATAAAATTTGTGAACTTATATCATGAGCCTTTTGAATAGAGTCATCCATCAAATCAAGTTGGTATTGAATCTCATCTAATTGATTATTCAGTTCTTGAATTTCTTGTTTTTGTTCTTTGATTTGTTTAATCTTTTTTGACATTTTTTCTCTACGATCTAATACATATATAGCCAATAATAAACAAACAAATCCACCAATAATATATAAAACTATCATATCTTTCCTCATTTCATTACAGTTATATCTTCAAATGTTTTACGTTGTGGTCTTTCAATTTCCATATCACTATAACCTAAAGCGATAACACTGACAACAGATTGATTATCAGGAACCGCAAATATTTCCTTTATTTTCTGTTCATCACGAATACCCATAACCAACGTAGATAATCCTAATTCTGTCGCCTTCAACAAAAGGTTCATATTATGCATACCACAATCATAATATCCCCATCCATTGCCAAGTTCATTCGTTGGTGTACCATCTTTATTATAACCAGAGCGATTCAAAACAATCGTAGAAACGATTAAAACAGGAGCTTGACCAACATTTTCCTGATTGAATTCTGGCAAAGCATTCTTCACCTGCTGTAAAGCTTCTTTTGATTTAGCAATATAATAACGTGTCACCTGTGAGTTCTTCCATGAAGGCGCTAAAATCGCCGCTTCAATAACCTGACGAATCACCTCATCATCAACTTCTTTTGACAGATATTGTCTTCTTATACTTTTTCTTTTATTCAAAACTTCATCTAATTCCATGTTTTCATCACCTATCCTTATTATAATCTTGATGAATCCGATTTGCAAATAAAGTTACATAGCATCATCTATATATTGTACAGGAATGATTGCCATTGGAGCAATATCAGGAATTTCATCACCATCATCATGAAGAGCATAATTTCCATTCAATGTTAAATAGACTTGATCACCTTTAGATAACTGATAAGGCATAAAAACATCTTCTCCATAAACACTATCTAAACACAAGCATAGCTTTTCATCTTTTTGATAATCAGATGATGTTGATTCAGGCTTGAAAAATATCTGATTGTCATTTTTTTCAATGACTGTTGCTAAAACTCTTGAATAACCTTCCAATTTTGAAGAGTCAGTCACATCATTTTGTTGACTTGTCAGCCAATCTTGAGAAGTGATCTGAATAGATTCATACGGAAAAATAGCTTCTGCAACCTGATAGTCACTATCTAAATTAATAATATGAATTTCAACAGCACTATCACAATCTCCCGTTGTCAATACACGACTTGCTGTAACAAGACTTATAATGCCAAGCATGTTCCCACCTACTTGAAATGTTTCACTTGAAAAAATATCTACAAAATGTTCCTGATCAATCCAAATTGTCATAGACGAATAATCATCACTATAATCCATCTGGTAATCTTCTCCCATTTTCATAAATTCTTGTGTAGCCTGTTCAATAAGCTGCTTATTTTGATTGATCAGTGCTTGTTTTTGTTCATCAGTTGCTTCTATAATCAGGTATTCACCATCTCGATAAATCTTTTCACCATATTGAGAATCAATCTTTAAAGATTGATCATTAGAGACATATGTCATAAAATCTTCATATTCCTCTTTTCCTAAAAACCAATCATAATAACCTGCAAAACGATATTCTGTTAGATTCGCCTGTTGAGATCCGTCTTGAGATTGACAACCTGTTATCAGTATTAATAAACAACTTATAATCATTATAGAAATACCCTTTTTTATCATAATTCCTCACCCAAATCTATTATAACATAAAAAGAAACGATTTATCAAAACCGTTTCCTCCAATGACTTATTTATTTGCATCTACCATTAATTGACAAACCTTATTAGAAAATTCAACAGGATCATCAATACTAAATCCTTCAATTAATAAAGCCTGATCATATAACAATGATGCATAATCATTAATTTTATCTTTATCTTTTTCAAATAAAGATTGTAAAGCTGTAAAGATTGCATGATTTGGATTAATTTCTAAAATTCTTCCTGCTTTGATATTTTGTCCATCAGGCATTTGATTGAGAACTTTTTCCATTTCAAAAGAAACACCTTCGCTACTTACCAAACAAACAGGATGTGTTTTTAAACGTGAAGACACTTTGACATCTTGAACTTTATCTTTCAATGCATCTTTAAGAGTTGAGATTAAGTCTTTATTATCTTCACTGACTTTTTCTAACTCTTTCTTTTCTTCTTCACTATCAATATCTAAATCACCTTGATTGATATTTTTAAATGGTTTTTCTTTATAATCTCTTAACATCTGAATACAGAATTCATCTACATTATCAATCATATAAAGAATATCAAATCCTTTATCTTTAACCATTTCTACTGTTGGTAAATGATCAATCTTTTCATAGCTTTCGCCGCTGGCAAAATAGATTTCTTTTTGACCATCTTTCATGTTTTCAACATATTCATTGAAAGTTATCATTTTCTTTTCATTGGCACTATAATATAACAATAAATCTTGTAATTTATCTTTTAACATACCATAGCTGTTATAAATACCGAACTTTAACTGTAATCCAAAGCTTTTAAAGAATTCTTCATATTTTTCACGATCATTCTTTAACATTTTTTCAAGTTCACTTTGAATACGTTTTTCAATTTTATCAGCGATGATTTTCAATTGACGATCATGTTGTAACATTTCACGAGAAATATTTAATGATAAATCCTGTGAATCCACTAAACCTTTCACAAATCTGAAATGTTCAGGTACAAGTTCACTGGCTTTATCCATAATAAAGACACCACGAGAATAAAGTTGTAAACCTTTTTCATAATCTTGTGAATAGTAATTCATTGGTGGCTTAGAAGGAATAAATAATAATGAATCATAAGAAATTGTTCCTTCTACACTATTATGCATAACACATAATGGATCGCTAAAATCATTAAATTTATCCTTATAGAATTCATTATAATCTTCTTCTGTGATTTCCTTTTTAGGTCTTTTCCATAAAGGAACCATTGAATTTAATGTTTTATTTTCAATCACTTGTTCATATTCATCACTATCTTCTTTTTTCTTAGAAGTTGTCATATCCATGTTAATTGGATAATGAACATAATCAGAATATTTCTTAACTAATCTTTGAATTTCATATTCATCTAAATATTGGTCATAATTTTCATCATCAGTGTTATCTTTTAAATATAAGTTAATTCTTGTTCCATGATTTGGATAATCAATTTCATTGATTGTATATCCATCACTTGTATCAGATTCCCAGATATAAGCCTGTTCTTCTCCATACTTTTTAGAAATCACTTCCACCTTATGAGCAACCATAAATGCTGAATAGAATCCAACACCAAATTGTCCAATAATATCAACATCATCTTGTCCTTTTTCTAATGCCTGTTTAAATTCAAAAGAACCACTATTAGCAATTGTTCCTAAATGTTCTTCTAATTCATCTGCATTCATACCAATACCTTGATCAATAATAGATAACATACGATGATCTTTATTGATCACAATTTGAATAGATAAATCTTCTCTTGAAATACCATTTAAATTTTCAGTCAATGCTTTGTAATATAATTTATCTGAAGCATCACTGGCATTTGAAATCAATTCTCTTAAAAAAATCTCTTTATGTGTATAAATAGAGTTAATCATTAAATCTAATAATCTTTGCGACTCAGCTTTAAACTGTTTCTTTTCTGCCATATTTACATCTCCTTTTATTAGCACTCTATCTATTTTTGTGCTAATAGTATCTTACACCTATCTTTTAGCACTGTCAACCCAGATGTGCTAATTTTTCTTTTTTTATCCGTCTCATAAAAATAACTACATTGAATATTCTTTTTTAATATAATTTTTATCAAAAAAAGAATGGTCAAGTCAACTTGCCATTCTGGTATATTAAATATTTGCGGGGCAGACCCTAGCCTTTAAATTTTTAAAGGGGTCTGTCTTTTCTTGCTTTAAATTTAAATTGGGGTTGCTTTTTATAAAATGAGAATCTCCTGTTATAATTTGTTTGCAAACAATATTACGAAAAAGAAGACTATCTAGCAGACCTATTGAGAAAAAAATAACTATATCAAGAAGATCAACCAGTAATGCAAATGGAATGCAAAACTTTGCAAGAGCTAGAAATAAGTTCATCTATTCGCAAAATTCATATAAAAACATACTGCAACCGAGCATGAAAAAAAGATGAAAAGAGTTGGTAAACCAAGAGGAAAATGTAATAAAAAAAGATGACAGATAGTCACCAATCAAATATTGTTCGACCTGCTTTAAAATGAAAGTGGGGTCAAAATACCCCACTATTAATTTAAAGCTTTTTAGATTAGACCCCTCAATTATTTAAAGGGCCGCCATTCTTTGATTTTATTAATCTAAATCTTCACCATTAGATTTAAATGCTTTAGCAACCCAATAGAATGATTTTTTAGGAATACGTTTTAAATCTCTGATATCTTTGTTTGTTCTATTAACATAAACAAATCCATAACGTTTATCCATATTACACATACTTGCTAAAATATCAATTGGTCCCCAAGTAATATATCCTAAACAAGGAACACCATCTTCAAACATTGCATTTTCCATTTCTTTAATATGATCTCTATGATAGTTGATACGATAATCATCTTCGATTGTTTTACCTGCTGCAAGCATTGCATCTACTTCTTCTTGAGTCATATCTTCACGCCATCCAATACCATTTTCAAGAACGAATACTGGTAAATCAGAACGTGTATGTAAATCATTTAATGTCCATCTAAATCCAATTGGGTCAATTTCCCATCCCCATTCATTAGCTTCACAATGAGGATTTTTAATCATATGTTCACCAACAACTTCATGATATGGTCTTTCTAAGTCAAATTCACCTTCAGTCACTGTATTAGAACGATAATAACTGAATGCAATATAATCAACAGTGTATTTTAATAATTCTTCATCGCCTTCTTCAAAATGAGGCATCCATCCTCTATTTTCAAGATAAGCTACCATATAATCTGGATATTTTCCTTTTGCAAAAACATCAACATGGAAACCATTCATATATTGATAAGCTTGCCATGCAAATAAGTTGTTTTTAGGTGTATTTGTGTATGGATAAATATTTGTAACAGCAGCCATACCACAGAATTTAGCATCAGGTTGTAATTCTCTTAATGCTTTAACAGCTTTACAATGTGCAATAAAGACATTATGGTTAACTTGATATAAATGTTTTGGTTCACTTACACCTTCAGGAATTTCTTCAGCATTAGAAACTCTTAACATTTGACCATGCAAATTTTGTTCATTGAAACTCATCCAATGTTTCACACGATCTCCAAATCTTTCAATACATACTCTTGCATATCTTTCAAAGCAATCTACAACATAACGAGATGCAAAACCATTATAATTTTTAACAAGATGGTAAGGCATATCAAAATGAACTAATGTAATCATTGGTTCAATACCTGCTGCCAATAACTTATCAATTAAATCACTATAGAACTTCACACCTTCTTCATTAACAGGTTCATCTAAAGTTCCATTAGGAATAATTCTTGACCAGCAAATAGAAAAACGATAGAAATTAAATCCCATTTCTTTCATTAATGCAATATCTTCATCATAACGATGATATTCATCAATCGCAACATTCCAATCTGAAAATTCAGGATTCATTGGTCTAACATCATAAATACAAACCCCTTTTCCTCCTTCATTTCTTGCTCCTTCAGTTTGGAATGATGATACAGAACCACCCCAATAAAAATCTTTTGGCATTTTCTTTTCCACTTATAAAATCCTCCTTTTTCTCTTATATTCTCATTTTAAAAGATATTGACATATGAGTAAATATCTTTTCATAACTTTATAAATTAGTTTCATAATTATATAAAAAATGCATTGTCATATGAAACTTTGTTTCATAATTATTCGTATTTATATATTTTAGGTAGACGATATCCTATACGACTTAAAATTTCGTTAGAAATCGTATTTGTTTGCATCGCAATTGTTTCTACATTTTGACAAACCTGATTCTTACCTATAATAGTTACAACATCATTTTCCTGAATATTGTCAACATCTGTCACATCAATCATCATCTGATCCATGCAAATACGACCCACTATCGGTGCAAATTTCCCACGAACAATAACGTTTCCACGATTAGATAAGGCTCTAGGTAATCCATCAGCATAACCAATAGGAACAGTGGCAATTTTCATGGGTTTTGATGCTATAAATGTTCTTCCATAGCCAATAGAATCGCCTGATTGAATATCTCTGACTAAAATAATTTTTGATTTTAATGATAAAACAGGTTTTAAAGATAATTGACTTTGCTTAGGCAATGAAGAATCAACACCATATAATAAGATTCCCATTCGGACATAATCAAAACTATATGTTGAATAATTTAATAAACCATAACTGCTTAAAAGATGAACCTTCCCTATTGAATAATGCTCTTTTTTAAGATTTTGAATGAATGTCATGAATTCTTCAATTTGTTGATATGTATATTTTTGACTTTCCTTTGTCGTTTCATCACAGACACAAAGATGTGAAAAAAGACCTGTCACATGTAAATAATGAGATTGATAAATAGCTTTGACTTTTTTGATATCACTTTCTCCTAAACGGTGCATACCTGTATCAATAGCCACATGAACTTTCACATCTATTTTTTGCTTTTCTAAAAGCTTAGCATAATCTTCGCATATAACTGTCTGCGTCAAATCATAATCTCGTAATTCTTTGGCATGACAAGGATCGGTATATCCTAAAATCAAGATGTCACCCTCAATATGATTGTCTCTTAATTCAATGGCTTCTGCCAATGTCGCAACCGCAAAATGATGTATCCCCATTTGATTCAGTTCTTTGGAAATACGAACAGCACCATGTCCATAAGCATCCGCTTTGACAACAGCCATGAATTGTTCTGGACAAGAAAGCATTGTACAAATTTGTTTCACATTATGTCTTAAAGCTGATAGATCTATTTCTAACCAGCTTCTTTGACAATCAAACATGTTGTTTCTCATCAATATTCCCCTTTCTTTTCATAAGAACATTCATGATAAATCCAAAACAAAACGAAAATAAAACAACCACAAGAAATTGAATAAAATTATTCTCGATAAGAGCCATCTGTCCACTCCATTTACCTATCATTCTCACCACAACAATCATCCATGGATGTATGACATAGACCCATAATGATATATTTTTAAGACTGATATATCGACGACCTTGAAACGTTATTAAAAATGAAAATAATAAGTAGGAAACAACAGGTAAACTGAAGTACATAGCATCATGTCTTAATGTATAAGAAGTATGTAAAATCAATGATTCCCCTATCATCATACACAAACTCAGCAATAGTAAAATCATATGAATATGATGCTTGAAATGATATTTCTGTCTCGCTATCTGAGCACCCAACATGATAAAGAGTGGCGCAAAGAAAAATTCATTTCGTGTATAATCCATATATTGAAATATGTATGTATAGAAATGATGAAAAATATCAATCTGACTGATCATACTCCAATAACTATCACCAAACACCCCTATAACATATAAACCTATAACTATAAACCATGCATAGTTAAAACAGTATTTGATTAACAATAAAACGATAATCAATCCAATGATGGTAGCTGGAAAATACCATAAATGATAAAATGGTCCATCAATAAATATATCTTTGATAATAGCTATCACAAGATGTTCCTGAGAAAAATAATGATTATAAATCATGAGTGGAATATAAATCACAATCGCAATTCCATACCATTTCAACAATGAAAAAATTGTCTTTTTTATATGTTCCTGTGTAGGATAGCCATCTTTAAAAAGAAAGAACGATGTCACCATAAAGAAAAATGGGACAGCCAACCTTCCAATGGTACGTGTGACAATCAATTCCATAGTTGGATTGATTTGTAAAAATGGATAAATATGAATAGCTATTACGAAAACAGCTGCAATGATTCGCCCTATATCAATACAAGGATAACCTTTTTTCATAAGCTTCTCCTCCATACTGTCGCAATGAAACCATCCATGTTATTACCTGATACCTGATAAATATCATCATTTCGTAAAGCTATTGTTATCTGGTCTTTGATCATGGGTACATAAAAGATTTCAAATACTCTTTGTCCGACAACATAAACATAGGGATGATAAACGGAATAACATTTCAAAAAATCATGATATTCTTCTAAACAAAAGTGGTGATCGTTCATAATCAAAGAATGTGGAAATCCTACATAACGAAAATGCCATGCTTCACCACTGATTCCTGTCATCTTTTCTTTATCTTTTTGATATCTTTCTATAAAACCAAAATCACCACAAACATGGCGAAACTTTTGACAAATGCCTTGTTCAGGAAAATCCGGACAAATCTCATCAATATCATCCTTATTAAGTGCCAGATCAATAGCCAAACCTGTTTCATGTTCACTATGATGAGCCTTTGCAACATATTTTTGTGTAAATTCCTGACCATGTTTTATTAAAGATTCCTGATAAAGCTGTTTTTGTTCTAAAGCAGAGCGATAAGCACTGGCCACAATGATTTCATCTTGAATATGAAGATGATTTAAACATTGGTGAAGAAGTCTAGAAGCATCCATTTGTATTTGATGGACTGTATCTTGAAAGAAGCAAAGATTGATATGAGAAAAGGAAAATGGATAATGTTGATTAACAAGGATTAGTGAGCCCTGATGAATATCTTTTTTATAAAGTGTTTTGATTTGCATGCTGAATCCCCATTTCAATCAATTGTGTTAATAATGTCTGAAAAGATAAACCGTTTTTTTCCATCATCATAGGATATCGACTATGGGCTGTAAATCCTGGTATTGTATTGACTTCATTAAAAACAATATGATGATCCGGTGTCAAAAACATATCCACTCTTGCAAATATTTGGCATCCTAAAATGCGATAAATTTCTTTAGCTGTTTCCTGAATTTGCAACTCTAAAGAAGATGAAATACGTGCTGGAACATGAATTTGAGATGTTTTGAGTGTATATTTTTCTTGAAAGTTAAAGAAACCTGAGGACAATTCAATTTCATCAACACGTCCTGTTTTTAAAGTCTTGCATCCCATAACAGCACATCCTACTTCAAAGCCTTTGACTTCCTCTTCTATTAAAACACAATCATCATATTGGAACGCTTCAAAAACAGCCTGATCAAGATGATCAAAACTTTCTAAACGACACATACCTAGTGATGATCCAGATTTCACAGGTTTCACATAAACAGGTAACTGTAACCCCATGATATCTGGTTTCTTATTTGGATAATCCTGTTGATGCTGTAAATAAACACAGCCAGGCACTTCAATGCCATGTGCTTTCACTAATTCATGTGCACGATATTTATCCATACACAAAGCCGATGACAATACATCACATCCAACAAGTGGAATACCAGTGATTTGAACAAGTCCCTGTACACTTCCATCTTCCCCATTTTTACCATGCAAAATAGGAAAAATCGCATCGACTTCCACTTCTTCAACTTTTTGATTGCGTATTTCTAGCAAACATTTTTGATGCGGATTTAATGATATAGTAACAGGATTTAAATATTCATGATCCCACTTATCATCTTTAATCAAAGAGATATCCCCTTCAAAATGTTTCCACTCTCCTTTTTGATTAATACCAATCATGTAAACTTCAAACTTATGTAAATCAAGATGAGATAAAACAGAATAAGCTGACTCTAATGAAACACTATATTCTGTCGATTTCCCACCAAAAAGAATTGCCACTTTTTTCATCTTATTTCCCTCCATTAAAAAAAGCATTTTTATTTTGACAACTTCAGTTTATCAAAATAACAAATGCTCTTTTTTAATATTTCAATATAATCTTCTTATCATTCTATTAATAAAATCTTACAATTTTCTTACAATAAAGGGATCAAGACTTTAAAAATGATTTTTTCATCATAGCTTTCCACCTGAATCTGACCATGATGCTGTTCAATAATCGCTTTAGAAATAGAAAGTCCTAAACCTGCACCACCCGTATGAGAAGCACGTGAACTATCCAGTCGATAAAATTGTTCAAAGATATGATCAAGCTTTGCTTGAGGAATTGTATTTCCCTGATTTTCAAAAGTAAACTCATAACCTTTTTCACTTTGCAAAAGAGTTATATGAATGACTGTATTTTCAAAGCTATAATTCACTGCATTTTTTAAAAGGTTATCAAAAACTCTTTGCATTTTTTGAACATCACATTTCATTTCCAGTAAACGTGGAGCATCCAGTTCACATTGTAAGTTCTTATCCTTGAACATAGGTTTAAATTCATATATCAATTGTTCTAATAATCTCACGATATCAATACGCGAAAGCTCTAAAGCCTGTTGTGTCAGATTGAAACGTGTAATTTCAAAAAATTCATTAATTAAATCTTCTAATCTTTCTGCCTTATCTAAAGCAATCTCAACATAATGATCATGGGATTGTTGAGGAATATCTTTTTCATCTTTTAAAATTGTTAAATAACCAATCATAGAAGTTAAAGGCGTTTTTAAATCGTGGGCCAAATAAACAATCAAATCATTTTTCTTCTGTTCAGCCATTTTGGCAGCCTGTTCATTGAGTTCAATATCTGCTTTTGTCTGATTTAATAAATCATTGACATCTCTTAATTCATCATGTTCCAAATGAATCAGATGTAAATGACGATCATTAATATTTTGAACACCTTGAATCACATCTTCTAAATAAGCATAAGGTTTCCTTAATTCAAAAAAGACAATCACCAGATAACCAACAATTAATAAGATAGGTAAAAAAATAACAAGTCCATCCTGAATAAACAATAGAAAACGATACAAAGGATCTGATGCATACCATGTGATTTGTGAGGCTAAATTCCAGGCAATCAAAATAATGACAAACAAAACACAGGTATAAATAATGGCGAATCCAATAATTCGTAACATTGCTTTTTTTAATAACTCATTTTTACTTTTCAATTTGATACCCCACTCCCCAAACCGTTTTAATAAATTTAGGTTTTTTTGTTGACTCCTTGAGTTTTTCTCTTAATCTGGCAATATGTGCCATGACTGTATTATTGTTATCAATGTATTTTTCTTTCCATACTGCTTCAAACAATTCTTCACTCGATACAACTTTGCCCTGCTTTGAACATAAATACCATAAAATTTCAAATTCAATAGGTGTCAAATCCAATAATTCATTATATAAATAACACTTATGTGTTTCTTTATTAATAACCAGCCCTCTAATATCATATTCTAAAATGTCTTGAGGCTGTGTCGTTGCATTATATCTTTTATAACGTCTCAGTTGTGTTTTCACTCGAGCCACAACTTCTAAAGGATTAAATGGTTTTGTAATATAGTCATCCGCACCTAATGTTAACCCCATAATTTTATCCATGTCTTCTACTTTAGCCGTTAACATAATAATTGGGAAAAAATAATGTTCTCTAATTTTCTGACAGATTTGAAAACCATCAATATCAGGTAACATCACATCTAAAACAGCGATATCAATTTCTTCTTTTTCAATGCACCTGATTGCATCCTGTCCATTATAAAATTTATAAACTTCAAACCCTTCATTACATAAATAAAATTCCAAAAGATCTGCAATTTCTTTTTCATCATCTACAACTAATATTTTATCTGCCATTTTGATCACCTATCTTTGATCATCTTCATTGTCCCATTGAAAATGATTTTTTCCTGCACCTATTTCAAAATGATATTTCACAATACCTAAATCTAATTTTGTATAAAAACCTATTCCTCTTTTCACTTTCACTTTTCCATTTTCAAAAGCAAACTTAAATTTCTGTTGATTCATAGCAGTTGGGGCCAATAATGCATAACGAACGCCTTCATAAAACCATTGTGGAAGATTTCCCTCTGTTTCTATAACATCTTTCATATCTTTGCTTCGTCTAGCCGCTCCTTGATTTTCACCATAACCAATTGAAATCACAGCTACTATTTTCTCATCAGAAGCAAGATGAAGCACTTCTGGAATTTTTTTATAAGTTAAAGCCACCCAACATGTATTTAAACCTAACTGTTGTGCTAATAAAACAAGATGCTCTCCATAATAGCCACATTTACCCTGTAAATCAGGACTATTCTTCTTACCAATTAAAGCAATATAATGTTGAACACCCTTAAACTTACCATAATGAGCCAGCTGACTTTGAAAAGCACGCGGTTCATTGAGAATCAACTGAATGTTTAAATGACCCGCCTGATTACATTTTTCAATTTGTTTTTCTAATATTTGTATTTTTTCATCATCAATGGGTTTATCTAAATATTGACGAACACTATGTCGTTTTTCTACTGCTTCTTTGATATCCATTATGAATCTCCTTTCATCCATTCATCAATACTGATTCTATTCTAACACAAAGCATCATAAAATACTTCAAAAATATAACAAACATCATTTTTCACAATAAGAGTAAAAATCATCACTTCTATGGAACAAAGTTTCATGGTATACTAGGATTGGTGATAAAAATGAGTATAATGACACAATTAGAATTTGAACTGGAATTCTCTCAATCAGAAAAACAAATTGCAAAATACATTTTAAATCATGGTGAAGAAGTTTTAAGTATGTCAGTCAAAGAACTGGCAAAAGAAACATATACTTCTCCTGCGACCATTGTCAGACTCTGTAAAAAAATAGGTTTAGAAGGTTATAATGATTTTAAAATCAAATATTCTGCCGAATTACAATATGATTTACATCATACGGATCGTATTGATGTCAATTTTCCTTTTTCTAAAGATGACAGTTATCCTATGATTTGTCATAAGTTATCTTCTCTTTATCAGGAAGTCATTGCAGATACAATTAAACTTATTGATTTTACTGAATTAAATAAGATTGTTGATTTATTATATCCCCATCAGCATATTGATATTTATGGTTCTGGTAATTCCTTATTAGCAGCCATGAGTTTTCAACATAAGATGATGCGTATTTCCAGAGATGTCAATTTAAGAATTTTACATGGTGAACAGGTCTTTATGTCATATAATTCCAATTCCTCACGTATTGCGATGATTATTTCTTATTCAGGAGAAACCAATGAAAATATTCAGATTGCTCAAACCTTAAAAGAAAACAATACACCCATCATTGTTTTAACATCAGTTGGTGATAACCGTTTATCTCATTATGCTGATTATATTTTAAATATTGGTTCTAGAGAAAAGATTTTTACGAAAATAGCTCCTTTTGCTTCACAAATTTCTATTGAATATCTCTTTAATGTCATTTTCTCTTGTATTTTTCAAAAAGACTATGAACAGAATATTCAAAATAAAATTAGTTACGATAAAAAGAATGATTTTCGTCATCCATTATCTAGTCCAGTGAGTGATGAAATAAAGTAATTTCATAATATGAAAAAAAACACGTTTCAATACTTTTTTTGTTATGATTGAAAAAACAAAAGTTATGGAGGGTGAATCAATGAAATCTTTACAAATGAAATATAATGGATTACAAATTCTTTTCTGGTTATCCTATTTAGCTATTTATGGTTATGTGGCTATATTTTTACAATACCGTGGTTTATCCAATACAGATATTGGGATAGTGACAGGTGGTGGAGCTATTTTGTCCATCTTTTTATCTCCATTTATCTCATCCCTTTTATCACGCATCAAAGGTTTATCTATTAACAAACTAATTTTCACCCTATACCTGATCATGATTGTCATCTTTACTGTCTTAACAATCATCTCTTCGCCTATTTTTCTCATTATGATTTTATATGTTTTCCTATTAAGTCTGATTGCTGCAATGGTTCCCCTATTTTCTACAATATGTATGAATTACTTGAAAGATGGTCAATATATCAATTTTGGTTTAGCTAGAGGACTAGGCTCTATCTCTTATGCTGCGGGAGCTATCATTGTTGGTCAGCTGATTGAATTTTTTAATCCAACAGTCATTGCTTTTGTCTACACAATTGCCAGCATCGCTTTATTAATTCTTCTTTATATAATGCCACCCTATCAAATTCAAGAAGAAACAACGACAAAAAACCAGGAAAATATATTCTCTGTTATTAAAAAATATCGTATATTTTTCTTCATTCTCGTAGCTTTTACATTTATGTATGCTGCTTCAACAGCCTTATCAACTTATTTAATTAATATTGTTAAAAATCTTGGTGGAAGCACTTCATTATATGGAATTGCTGTCTTTTGTATGGCTGCCAGTGAAATGCCAATTATGTCCATCACTTATCGTTTATTAAAAAAATACCGTTCTGAAACATTACTTTTAGCGAGTGCTTTCTTCTATGTTTTGCGTAATCTGACAATCTGTTTAGCACCTCATTTGATTGTCTTATTGATAGGTATGATGTTCCAGGGATTATCTTTTGGACTCTTTACTGCAACCATCACTTATTATGTCAATGATCATCTTGATGAAAGTGATCAAATGATGGGACAAACAATGATTGCGATGATGTCAACAGGATTAGGATCATCCATAGGAAATATCTTTGGTGGTATATTACAAGATAGTTTAGGTTTAAATAGTATGCTTATCTTTGTATGTGGATTGACTTTGATTGGATGCTTCATTATGTTTATGACATTGAAAAATAAAGTTGGTTTAGGACATCGTCCTTTAATCAAGTCTACGAAAAACAGCTAATGATTTGGTTTCATGAGCTGTTTATTTTATATTTGATAATCTTTCAAATAATTCTAAGAATTCTTTTTCAACATCTCGATAATGTTTTTCTGTAAAACATGGTTGACTTTTTAATAAACAAGTCGGCTTTGGTTGCTGCTCCATCAATGTATATAGTTCATAAGCTAACATATCATCATCTATCCTTTTGATTTTTAAAAGGTCTTCGTCTTTTAATTCTGAAAGTTCATACTTTTCAAAAATAACTTTTATCCATTGACTTTCAATATCCTCATAAAGCTTTAAATGCTGTTTAAGAGGTCTGATAATATCTGATATATAGGCTTCACTGGCATCATGTAATAAACAGGCCAGTGATAGTCGAGAATCACGATATCGAAGAAATGCTTCTTGAGCACAGTTAAGACTATGTTGTGCTACAGAATAAAAAATTTTTAAATGACCACCACCACGACACAATAAGCTTAATGCATGCGCAATGTCTTTGATATCTATATCATCTTTTGTAAATGCAAGAGGATTAATTTTTTTACCTGTATATGTATGCATATATGAATTCATAGAAACACCTCTAAAAAGAATGGCATTTGTCTTCCCTTAACAACAAAATCTTCTTTGAAAAGCAAACCATCATCAAAATAATTGTTGACAAATTGATTTTTTAACATATCACTTTCACCTTCTTTAAAAACCATTGCTTTATGTATCCTATTATATATAACATAGCATAAAGTCGCAATAGAAACAAAAGTGATGAGAAGTTCTCATCACTTACCAGATTAGATTAATAATTTTCAGTCATTCTTTCGAAATATGCTTTTGGATAACCGCATGTTGGACATCTTTCAGGAGCTTCTTCTCCTTCATAAATGAAACCACATTGTCTACATTTCCATCCTTTTGGGGCATCCCCTTTGAATGTTTTTCCTTCTTTATAATTTTTTAATAATCTTAAATAGCGTGCTTCATGTGATCTTTCAACTTTACCGACATTTTCAAACTTAATAGCTAATTCTTCGAAACCTTCTTCTCTTGCTTCTTGAGCCATACGTTTGTACATATCAGTCCATTCTTCATTTTCTCCAGCAGCAGCATCTTCTAAGTTTTGATCAGTTGAACCAATACCATGGAATTCAGCAAACCACATTTTTGCATGTTGTTTTTCCTGGTTAGCTGTTTCTTCAAAAATAGCAGCAATTTGTTCTAAACCTTCTTTTCTTGCCATTTCAGCAAAATAAGTATATTTATTTCTTGCTTGAGATTCACCTGCAAAAGCTTCCATTAAATTCTTTTCAGTTTTTGTTCCAGCATATTTAGATTTCTTTTCTTCTTCAACTTTTTCAAATTGACTTGCTGGAGCTTTACAGATTGGACATTGTTCTGGAGCTGTTTCTCCTTCATGAACATATCCACAAATTTTACAAATCCATTTTGACATTTTCTTTTTCCTCCTTGTTCATCTATCTTCATTATACACCTTAAAAATAATAAAGCAAGGACTTTTTTAATAATAGTAATTATTATTAATAATATTATACATTGCTTTTAAAAAGATAACCATGTATAATGTGAAATGAAAAAAGAATATCGTCAGTAGTGACTTTTATCAAGCACTAACTTTTCTTTTTTAAACTTATGAAAACGTCGTATTCTATGATAGAAATGACAGTGGAGGTACAAATGAATAAACAAAAAACTAAGAATCTTGCATTCATGTCGCTTTTTATTGCCATTGAAATTTTAATGGTTATGGTTCCTTTTCTAGGTTTTATTCCTATTGGTCCATTACGTGCCACAACTTTGCATATTCCTGTTATTATTGCAGGGATTGTCTTAGGGAAAAATAAAGGTGCTCAAGTTGGTCTGGTTTTTGGCTTATCAAGTCTATTTATAAATACAATTCAGCCAACCATTACATCTTTTGTTTTCTCACCATTTATAAGTGGCTCATTTTGGAGTTTAGTGATTGCGATCATTCCTAGGGTCTGTATTGGATATGTTGCTGGAATGATTTATGAAAAATGGAAAAAACATCCTATATTAGCAATGAGTCTAGGTTCTTTTTTAGGTGCAATGACAAATACAATTCTTGTATTGGGTGGTATTTATCTTTTCTTTGGAAATCAATATGCTTCAGCTTTAGGCATGACATTTTCAAAATTGATGCCCTATCTTCTCACGATCATTGCGACAACTGGTTTGTTAGAAGCTATTGTTGGAACAATTATTTCTGTTATTGTTTCACGTATTTTAATTCAAATTAAGAAATAAGGTGAAAAAATGTCAAAAAAAATAATTATTGGTATTACAGGAAGTATTGCGGCTTTTAAAAGCATACAGCTCATTAGTGATTTAGTGAAACAGGGATATCAGATTGAAGTCATGATGAGCGAAAGTGCTACACGTTTTGTGACTCCTGTTTGTATTCAGTCGCTGACAAAACGTAAAGTCTATGTGGATACATTTGATGATGAAAATCCAGCTATCATTACTCACGTAGATATTGTCAAAGATGCTGACTTATTTATGGTTGTCCCTGCCAGTGCTCATACGATTGCAAAACTGGCATATGGTATGGCTGATAATATGCTAACAAGTGCTTTTTTAGCTGCCACATGTCCAAAACTCATTGCGCCTGCAATGAATGTTCATATGTATGAAAATCCAATCACACAAAAGAACATGCAGTTATTAAAAGAAACAGGTGTTGTTTTTGTAGAACCTATCTCAGGATTATTAGCCTGTGGTGATACAGGAAATGGAAAACTGGCAGATGAAGACACTTTATTAGAAATGATTGATTATATGTTAGCACCAAAAACACTTTCAGGTAAAAACATATTAATCAGTGCTGGACCTACACAAGAAAGTCTGGATCCTGTTCGTTTTATTACCAATCACTCAAGTGGTAAAATGGGCTATGCGCTTGCGAAAGCTGCTTTCCAATTAGGGGCCAATGTCACGCTTGTCAGTGGACCTACGCATCTCAAAAAGCCACATGGAGTCAATGTTATTGATGTGATCAGTGCAAACGATATGTATCATCAAATCATTCAGCGTGTTAAAGAATATGATTATATGATTATGTCTGCTGCTGTGGGTGACTATGCCTGCAATGAAATAGCTGATGAGAAAATCAAAAAGCATACAGATACACTTACATTGGAACTTCATAAAAACAAAGATATATTATTAGAAATTGGGAAAAGACGTTTAGCATCTCAGGTGATTTGTGGTTTTGCGATGGAAACAAGTCATCTTATTGAAAATGCTCAAATGAAGCTACAAAAGAAAAACTGCGATATGATTGTGGCTAATCATTTAAAAACAGATGGCGCAGGTTTTCAAGGAGATACCAATGTCGTCAGTATTTTAACACAGCAAGAAATCACAGATTATCAAAAGATGTCTAAACAGGAATTAGCTTACATTATCTTAAATCAAATGAAAAAGTTGGAGGAAGAAAAATGTTAATTGTTATTGATATTGGAAATACAAATATTACAATGGGAATCTATCATCAAGATCAGTTAATTGGAACTTATCGTTTAACAACAAAATTCCAAAGAACATCTGATGAATATGGATTTATGTTATTATCTTTTTTGAGCGCTTCTTCAATATCTGCTGATGATATTCAAGATATTATTATTAGTAGTGTTGTACCAAAAATCAACTATTCATTTACTAACTGTATCAAAAAATATTTACATAAAAATCCTATCTTTATTGGCCCAGGTGTCAAAACTGGTATTGATATTCGTATTGATAATCCTTCAACTTTAGGTGCTGACCGTCTGGTTGATGCCGCTGGTGCTTATTATACTTATGGTGGTCCTTGCCTCGTTATTGATTTTGGGACTGCTACAACTTATGATGTTGTGAGTGAAAAAGGAGAGTTTTTAGGTGGAGCAACTGCTCCAGGAATAGGTATTTGTGCGACTGCATTGTCTTCTCAGGCAGCTAAACTTCCTGAAATTGAAATTCAAAAACCAGAACGAGTGATTGCTAAAAATACTATCAAAAGTATGCAGGCTGGTGTCTTCTTTGGATATATTGGACAAACGGAATATTTGATTAAACAAATCAAAAAAGAATATCAACAAGATATGAAAGTCATTTCAACTGGTGGTTTAGGAAGAATGATTGCTAAAGAAACAGATTTCATTGATATTTATGATGCTGATCTTACATTTAAAGGTCTTAAAATCATTTATGATAAAACAAAAAAGAATTTATATGAAAAACAAGGTTTATAATGAACCTTGTTTTTCTTCTATATATATCATTTTAATCAATTGAGCTATAACATATTGTTTATCAAATAATGTCATCAATCTTTCATTTCCAATTTTATCATGTTCAGGATAAAGCAGAAAATGTAGAATGATGCCTACAATTCCTTTATTATTCATATGTTTAAGAATGTGCAAATCACCATTTAATAAAACAGAAAAATCTTTTTGCAGATATTCTTGAAAATCTTGGAGTAAATCATGAACGAATATGTCAAACTGATAAACATAACTCTCATCACGTCCTAAAATTTCACAGATCCAATCGAGTAAAATATATAAATAATCTTCTTTTTGTAAAGGCTCTTGAAAATGTGCCTCTAGAAACTGCTGATAAAGATGATCTTGACTACTACTTTTTGTATATTGACGTATATATCTTTCTATCAATAAAATATTTTGATAAGTTTTTTCAAATAAGACAGTTTGAAATGGTAAAAATGTATATTTATGACCAACATACTTGTTCATTGCTTTTTGACCCTGCTGATATCCTAAACGTAGTGAACGTTGAATAGATTCTTTAGAAAAATCCATAAATCCACTGAGTTCAACAGTTGGATACGTATAATGAATATGAGGACGATGCAAATAATGGGAATGCTTAACAGGATAACTCATATCAATGACTAATACTTCATCTGCTCCCATAGCTAAAGCTAAATCAATGGGAACATTATCATAATATCCTCCATCAATATACGCCTGATCTTGAAAGCGATGAATAGGAAACAATGGAAAACAAGAGGCACTGGCTAATAAATAATCATAAATATGTTGACGTGGCATTTCTTCTTTTGTTATATACAAGGGTTTGAGTGATGGAAATTGTACTGTACATAATCCAAAATCAATTGATGATTGAAGAAGTTTATCTTCATTTAATAACCGGCGTATCAAATGTTTTAAAGGTGTAATATCAGCACCTTTTTCTTTCATATAATTCTTAAAAAATGAAATAACCAGATGTGATTGATCAAGCATATGATCAAAATCAAAACTCAAATCTGGTAAGCCCCCTTCAAAAACATCTTTTTCTTCAATATTTTCCCATAAATGCAAAAGAACATCTATATCCTTTTGCGCTAACAAACAGGCATTTAAAGCTCCTATAGATGTTCCCGTTACTATCTGATAATCCATTTGCGCTTCATGAATAGCTTTTATAAACCCAGCTTCATAAGCACCCTTGGCTCCTCCTCCAGCGAAAACAATTGCTTTTTTCAAAATTAATCTCCCCTTTTGCTCTCTTTTATCATATGAGAGAACTGTTCTAAATAGACATCAAATTCCTGAAAATCTGTTAAATGATATTCCCAGTTAGGAGAACCAATTTTCCCTGGTACATTAAAGCGGCAAGATGTATCTTTGCCCATCAAATCCCAAAATGGAATAATAACTTCTTTGGCATCTAAATCTAAACAATAATTTAAGATTTTCTGATACATATGTTTTTGTGAATAATCTTGTAATAGTTCTTCTAATTTTTTATATTCATCTTCATCTAAAGTATTGAGCCATCCAACTAAAGTATCATTATCATGTGTTCCACTATAAACAACAACTTTTGAAAAATCAAAATCATAGACATAATGGAACTGAAAAACATACATACCTTTTAAATGATAATGATCTCTCAACTGATAAACTTCATCTCTTAAATCACCCAAATCTTCAGCTAAAATAGACAAATGATCAATTGATGAATACAGAGTATCAAATAAATCATAACTTGGTCCTTCAACCCACTCTCCAATAACTGCAGTCGGTTCACTCGCTGGAATTTTCCAATACGTATCAAATCCCCTGAAATGATCAATTCTAACACGATCATACATTTGTTGACTCGCTTTCATACGTTCAACCCAAAAGGCATAATGATGTTGTTTTAAATAATCCCAATTATAAATAGGATTTCCCCAACGTTGTCCAAATTTACTAAAATAATCAGGAGGTACACCTGCTACAAATGAAGGTGTCCCATCTTCTTCTAATAAAAAGCATTCTCTGTTTTGCCAAACATCCGCCGAATCTAATCCTACATAAATAGGCATATCTCCAATAATTTCAATATTTTTTTTGTGCGCATAATCTCTGAGTTGTTGCCACTGTAAGAAAAAGAAATACTGTAAGAAAATTTGATAATCAATATTCTTAGTAAACGGCAATAATGAAAAAGATTGATCATGTTGATAATTTTTATATTCTTCTGACCATTCAACCCATGAACGTTCATGATGATGTGATTTAAAAACTCTAAAAATAGCATATGAATAAAGCCATGACTTATTTTTTTCAACAAATTCCTGATATTGCTGATCACCGTGAAAACGTGAAAATGCCAAACGATAATATGCTTGTTTTTGTTTTCTTACCTTTGCATAATCTACATATAAACTCTGTTGATTATCAATGTGAACTTCATCAGGATATAATAACCCTGCTTCAATAAAAGCTTCGATATCTAAATAAATTTCATCACCAGCATGACTTGATAAAGGCTGATATGGGGAATGACCATATCCTAATGGATTTAATGGCAGTATCTGCCAAATTTCAAGATGTGCTGCGGCTATTTTATCAATAAATTGATATGCATTTTGACCAAAATCTCCTACTCCATATACACTAGGCAATGCTGAAATAGGAAATAATATACCTGTTTTTTTCATAACTCTTCACCTAATAACCTATATTTTCCTCAATAATAATGACATGAATACGATTTTTTTGTCCCTGATAAGCAAGTTTAACATAACTGCTGCAAATACGTTCGTCACTTAAACAATCCTGACATTGTCCTAACTTTGTACAAGGTGTATGCTTATGCAATCGTAAAGCATTAGCTGGTGCACTATATTGACGTATATGTTCAATCGCTTCCTGTTCATTCGCACAGATTTTATTTATTCCAGCAATAACATAAACATCTTTAGGACCAAAGATCATTGCAGCTACACGATTCCCTGTACCATCTATATTATATAAACATCCATCCATTGTCAAAGCATTAGTTCCTGTAATAAATATATCTGCCAATAGCCCTTCTCTTAAACGTTCTTTCACTTGTTCTTGAGATAATCCCATTTCATAACGATCTATAAACTGTACATCACTTTCCCTTATCAAATCAATAATTCCTAATTGTGATAATGTGACACTTCCTCCTACAGCAACTTTCTTTTGATCCTTTAAAACAGTTCTTAAATATTGTTTTAATTCATTTTCATCCTTGACAATCATACATGACATCTGATTTTTTTCAAAAGCCTTTATTAACTGATTTTCTTTCATACGTAATAATGTTTGATAATTTTCTTCCATTTTTTATCCTCCTATAATAGCAATTGTCCTAACTGATAGATAACAAACGCAACCAGATATGCCATTCCGGTTTGAAACATGACTGTTAAAATTGCCTGAGGCCATGAACGTAATTCACGTTTTGTTGCAGCAAAAGCAGCAACACAAGGCATATATAAAACGGTAAAAACTAAAAATGTAAAAGAACTTAATGGTGTAAAAATGCCAATTAATGCTTGATTTAAAGCTGCTGTTGAAGAAGATTGTGTTAAAACAGTTAAAGTAGAAACAACTGACTCTTTTGCAGTAATACCTGTCATTAAAGCTGTTGAAGCACGCCAATCATTAAAACCAAGTGGTGCAAAAATAGGTGATACAAATGAACCGATTGCAGCTAAAATACTTTGCGAACTGTCTGTGACAAAATCAAAAGTAAAACTAAAACTTTGTAAAAACCATATCACAATAGAAGCCATAAAAATGATAGTAAAGGCTTTATGGATAAAATCCTTTGCTTTATCTAAAACATTTAAATAGACATTTTTTAAAGTTGGAATACGATAAGCTGGAAGCTCCAATACAAATGGAACAGGTTCACCAATAAATATCGTATTTTTCAATAATAAAGCAGAAATAATAGCGACTAAAATTCCAATACAGTAAATGCTTATCATGACTATTGCTGCTTTATGAGGAAAGAAAGCCGCAATAATCATTCCATAAATAGGCAGTTTTGCACTACAAGACATAAATGGCGTTAAAATAATTGTCATCTTACGATCTCGATCACTGGATAAGGTACGTGTTGCCATAATAGCTGGAACACTGCATCCAAAACCAATTAACATAGGTACAAAAGAACGTCCTGATAATCCTATTTTTCTCAACGCCTTATCCATGACAAATGCAACACGTGCCATATAACCGCTATCTTCCAGCATTGATAAAAAGAAAAACAAAATCACAATCACTGGTAGAAATGATAATACGCTTCCAACACCTGCCAAAATACCATCTCCAACTAAAGAACGTAACCAAAAAGCAACATCATATTGTTCTAGAAGGCGAATGATCATATTTGAAAATTCTCCAATAATAGAATCCATTAAATCTTGTAATGGTGCTCCAATAAGTGAAAATGTCAAATAAAAGATCAACAACATAATAAGAATAAAAATAGGAATTCCTAAATATTTATGTGTCAATAAACGATCAATTTTCTCAGAACGAATTTGTTCTTTTGTTTCACTTTCTATAAAAACAGTTTGCTTACATACATCTTCAATAAAAGAATAACGCATATCAACAAGTGCTGCCTCACGGTCTGTCCCTGCTTCTTCTTCCATCTTCTGTAAAATATGCTCAATAATATGACGATCTCCCTGATCAATATGCAATTGATCAAACATCTCATCATCACCTTCAATAATCTTTGTCACACAATAACGTAAAGGCAACTGTAAAGATTGTGCACTCTGTTCAACGATATGTGATATAGAATGAATAGCTTTATGCACAACACCATGACAAATATCAATATGTTGTGATGGCTTATCTAAATTATTTTCAATAGCCGTTATAACATCTTCAATACCTTCATTTTTACTTGCTGAAATAGGAACAATATCCATTTCTAAACGTTCCTTTAAGCCATCAATATCAATGCTATTACCACTCGTAATCACTTCATCCATCATATTTAAAACCAGAATCATAGGAATATTTAATTCTAATAATTGAGTTGTTAAATAAAGATTTCGTTCCATATTCGTTGCATCAATAATGTTAATAATTAAACATGGTTTTTCTTCCAATAAATAACGAATAGAAACGATTTCTTCAGCTGTATAAGGTGATAATGAATAAATACCAGGTAAATCTATTAATTCTAATTCATCTTTATGTTTTTTTATGAATCCTGTTTTTTGTTCAACAGTAACGCCAGGAAAATTCCCAACATGCTGAGAAGAACCAGTCAAAGCATTAAATAATGTTGTCTTCCCACAATTTTGATTACCAATTAAAGCAATTTTTTTACTCATCATCAACCACCCTCACTTCAATCAAGGCAGCATCCTCTTTCCTCAAAGTCAAAACATAGCTTCTTAAATAAACTTCTATTGGATCCCCCATAGGTGCCACTTTCCTGATTTTCACTAATGTATGGGGTGTTAAACCCATTTCTAATAAGCGTCTTCTCAAAAGTCCTTTACCATTAACAGATACAATCTGTACCAATGTTTGAGGACTCATCTGATCTAATGTCATACCCTCACCTCATCTACCTACCCATTATAACGCATTTTTTAAACAATGAAAATATTATCTTTTTCAATATCATTGACATGCTTCAAACAAGCAGTAAAATAATATTGAGGTGAAAACATGAAAAAATTATTAATTGTTGTTGATTTTCAAAATGACTTTGTGACTGGTAGTTTAGGATTTGATGAAGCTCCTCAACTAGAAAATCATATTGTCCATTTAATTCAGACATTCCAACAAAATCATGATGATATTATCTATACAATGGATACACATCAAACAAATTATCTACAGACTTATGAAGGATTGCATCTTCCTATTGCCCATTGTATAGAAAATACACCAGGATGGCAGTTATATGGAAAAGTGAAAGAATTATTAAGTGATTGTACCTGCTATAAGAAAGAAACATTTCCATCTTTAGAAATGGCTAATGATTTAAAAAATAAAGAATATGAAAGTGTTACTTTAGTTGGACTTGTTTCTCATATTTGTGTTTTATCGAATGCGATTATGGTCAAATCAGCTTTACCTGACACGCCCGTACGTGTAGATTTAAAAGGTTGTGCCAGCAGTGATCAAATCACTCATCAAAAAAGTATTGACGTTATGAAGTCTTTACAAATAGAAATAATTGAATAGTAAAAACCACGCCATGAATTGAACTTTTAGAGTTCATTCAAAAGACGTGGTTTTTTACATTTATAATAGACTTGTTTCAATATAAACACTCTTTAATAAAACATATCTTCATCATCAAATAAATTTTGTGAATTTAATTTTTTCTTTTGCATATATTGAACATAATCATGTTCTAGGATATCTTTACCTAAAAGATTGACATTCATAGGATTATCCATATTAAACTCATAAACATATGCTTGATCTTTGACTTTTCCAGCATTATCTAAAATATCCATATAAATTTTATTATATTCATTATTCTGGCAATCTTTACCAAAATAGCTTTCTAACTCATCAAGATGAGCTAAAGTCTGATCATTAACATCATAAACTTCACCAAAAATCATATCCTGACCTTCACATAAATAAGCAGGATAAATTTTACCAATAATTGTCATTAAACTTCCTTTTATATAACCATGACCACAATATGTTGCTTGATCTTTTAAATAAATGTCATAATTATACATACCTTGTCTTAAAGTTCCATATACAAATACTTTTGCCATTAATGTGTCGCTCCACCTGTTACTTTTAAATCTTCTTTAGTATCTACAATAGCTTCAATAGCTGCGCATAAACCTTCTACTATAGTTGATAAACTCATGCTTGCAGTGTTTGCTCTTTCAATAACTTGTTCTGGTAAAAATGGAATATGTATAAATCCACTTCTTTTCCCTGGATATTTCGTTTCAATTATGTGTCTAACTCCATATAACACATGATTGCATACAAATGTCCCTGCCGTATTAGATACTGCAGCTGGTATATTCTTTTCACAAATTCGTGCAACCATGGCCTTTATTGGCAAATTAGAAAAATAAGCTGCAGGTCCATCTTCAAAAACAGGTTCATCAATAATCTGTTGCCCAGCATTATCAGGAATACGGCAATCATCAATATTAATTCCAATTCTTTCAACAGTGATAGCTGTACGTCCTCCAGCCTGGCCAATAGATAAAACAACATCTGGATCATATTTAGCAATTGCTTCATCAATGACATTTAAAGATTGATGACAAATTGTTGGAATTTCTAATTTTATAATCTGAGCTCCTGCAATTTCATCAGGCAATAATTTTACAGATTCAATCGCGGGATTAATTTTATCTCCACCAAATGGGTCAAAACCAGTCACTAAAATTTTCATCTTTTATAACCTCCTAAAATGCTAAGACAAGCATTAATACAATATGAATAACAATCATAATCAAAGCCATTGGAAGCTGTGATTTAATGACAGCCCATTTTTGATCCTTTGTTTCTAAAACAGCACAAGGAACGATATTGAAGTTTGCTGCCATTGGCGTTAATAGTGTACCACAATATCCAGCTGTCATACCTAAAGCAGCTACAATTGATGGATCTCCACCTTGATTAATAACAAATGGAATCCCAATACCAATGGTAATAACGGTAAATGCCGCAAAAGCATTACCCATAATCATTGTAAAGATAACCATACCTAAAACATAAACAATAACACCAATCACAATATTACCAGATGGGATAACACTTGAAATAATGTTTGAAATAACATCTCCAACACCTGCTTCATTAAAAACACTTCCTAAAGCTCCTAACAACTGTGGTAATAAACAAGAAGCTCCTACTTGCATTAATAAACGTGATGTATCACTACGTGTTTCAGATAATTTTGGTTTACAAATGATCATCGCTAAAACAAGTGCTACAAGACATGCAATTCCTGTCATAACGGCACCATCTAATGCAGTTGGATTTCCTGCACTGCTACCAAATGAAAATAATTGTAAAGTAAAGAAATTACTTAATTTCAAGAAAAATGTTTGTGCTGTTTCAGCATTATATTGAATTAAAGATAAAATTAAAGCCATAACCCCAATAGAAACAGCAGGAATAAAGATTTTATTTCCTAATTTTTCACTCGCTTGTTGACGGAATTCATGAGTTGATTCTGTAAATTCACCCATTTTCACCTGATTTGTTGCTGTTAAACATCCCATAACAACAAGCATAGCTCCAATTAAAACATTAGGAAGTAATTTCCCTAACATAAAAATGACACCTAATAAAGCCCAGAATAATGTTGTTCCTACTTTTGCTTCTTTATTACGTGTTGCACGATAAGCAGTATCAAAACTTACAAATGCACATAAAACATAGAAGAATTCAGGAAGATAGATTGTTAAAAAGTCTAACATTATTTATTTCCTCCCTTCTTGATTTTTCTGTCATATAAAAAGACTTGAACAAATGTTAATGCTACAGAAATAACCGCAATATATATAGAAGCCGTTGCAATGGATGCAAGAGTCACTTCTGTAAATCCTGCTTCAGCCATTGTTCCATACATCAAAACAACACCACTGGCAGCTGGGAAACAGTTTTGTGCAAAGAAGTTTCCATAGTTTTCTACTGCAGAAGATAATCCTTTTAATGATTCTTCTTCTTTTTCATCTAACTCTCCACCTTTAACTTTTTCACCTGCTGCTTGAGCCATTGGATAAATTAATGGTCTTACAAACTGTACTACCCCACCAATTCTAATATTTAATGCAGAAGCAATAGTACGAATAACAGAGTAAATCGCTAAGACTTTTCCAGCCGATGCATTTTTTATTTTACCAATTAAATATGCGGCTCTTTCTTTTAAACCATATCTTTCGATAATCGCAATAACTGGGAAAATAATTAAGAAAATTGACATTAAACGATTAGAAACAAATGAACTTCCTAAGATTTCTAATATTTCAATAAAACTCATTCCAGAAACTAAACCAGTCACAATTCCTGAAATAATAACGGTCGCTAAAACATCTAATTTTAAGGCAAATCCTACAACGATGATAACGATTCCAATCAGTGTTATATACTCCACAAATACACTCCCTTTCAAAATGTTAACAAAAATATTATATATGATTTTTCTGTTTCTTGCAACTCAATGTCCTTTTCACTAAAGTTGTTCATCACCATTTTATACCAATATAACAATTTTTTATAAACAAATTTATGAATTATAGAAAATATAACGTTTTTTCATTATTTCATTTCAAAAAAACATTGTATACAACTTTAAAAAAGAGTATAATTTCTTTAATCAAAAAGGGGGATTTTTATGGAAATAAGAATTGAAAAAGCACAAACTTTAAAAGAAAAACCTAATCAAGATCAGTTAGGTTTTGGAAAATATTTTACTGATCATATGTTCATTATGGATTGGGATAAAGATCAAGGTTGGCATGATGCACGCATTGTCCCTTATGGACCCATCCCAATGGATCCAGCCACAATGGTTTTACACTATGCTCAAGAAACATTTGAAGGATTAAAAGCTTACCGTAATCCAAATGGCGATATTTTACTTTTCAGACCAGAAATGAATGGAAAACGTATGATTAATTCTAACAAACGTCTATGTATGGCTGAACTTCCTGAAGATATGTTTGTAGAAGCGGTTGAAGCCATTGTTAAATTTGAACAAGATTGGATTCCAACTGCACCAGATACATCTTTATATATTCGTCCATTTATGTATGCTTCTCAACCAGGCGTTGGGGTACATCCTGCTGACAGTTATCGTTTCATCATCATTCTTTCACCAGTAGGTGCTTATTATCCTGAAGGTGTAAACCCAGTGAAAATTTGGGTTGAAGATGAATTTGTCAGAGCGGTCAAAGGTGGTACTGGTTTTACAAAATGTGGTGGAAATTATGCTGCCAGCATTGCTGCACAAGTCAAAGCTGAACAGAACGGATATACACAGGTTCTTTGGTTAGATGGTGTTCATAGAAAATATGTTGAAGAAGTTGGAACTATGAATGTCATGTTCCTTATTGGTGATACCGTTGTGACAGCGGCGCTTGAAGGTTCTGTCTTACCTGGTGTGACAAGAGATTCTATTATACATATTTTAAAAGATATGGGATATAAAGTAGAAGAACGTGATTTAAGTATTGATGAACTCATGGAAGCGGGTCGTACTGGTCAATTAAAAGAAGCATGGGGAACGGGTACAGCTGCTGTTATTTCTCCAATTGGTGAACTTTGTTATAAAGGTGAAAAAATAACGATTCATGACTTTAAAACAGGTCCTCTCACACAAAAACTTTATGACACTCTAACAGGTATTCAATGGGGTCGTCTTGAAGATAAATATCATTGGACAAAAGTTGTTAAATAATGAACATATAGAGATTTGTTTAAACAAACTTTTGCATTTTAAAAATGATTTTGCTATAATATCAACGTTATCGAGCAACGAAAAGGTGTAAGTCCAGATTATGGACTTATGCCTTTTTTGTCATTTAAAGGAGGAATATATTTTACAATTGTGGCTGTCATGTTATTCTTAACAAGAATTTTCATAGGAAAAGTGGCCAATCAAAAAGAGGAAGTTATCTTTGTTTACACATGTCATATGTGTATGTTTATTGCATTATTCCTGATAGCTTTCATTCCTCATAACATCACTTTTCTTCTTTCAGCAGCTCTTTCTGGTTATGTCTTTAGAGGAATTGAACTCGCCTTACAATCTATGGCCGTGAGTATTGCACCACCTCAAAGAAGAGGTGCAGTCAATTCAACATTTCTATGTGCTTATGATATGGGAATTGGTTTAGGTGGAGGAATCGCTGGTGTTTTGATTGATATGATTGGATATAATTATATGTTTGCTATCATTGCTATAGCAAATATTTTATCTATTCTTATTTATATTGCTATTGGCCAAAAGCATCCATCATCATTAACTTATCGTTTAAAAATGCAAAAAGAAAAGCAAGCTTAGACTTGCTTTTTATTTACGTTTTTCAACTGGCTGATAGTCTTTTAATGTCCCAACATATTTTGTGGCTGGTCTGATAATACGGTTTGAATATAATTTGTTTTCTACATTATGTGCGATCCACCCTACTGTTCTTGCAACAACAAATAATAATGTATAAAGATCACTCGGTATATTCAACATATTGTAAACAAGCCCACTATAAAAGTCGACATTCGTACAGACATGGATTCCTTTTCGTTGATAAATTTCTTGAACAGCAATTTCACCAAAACGTTTATAAAATAAATATTCCTGATGACGCCCTTTTTCAATGGCTAATTCCTCACAGATTTGACTTAACATCTCACTACGAGGATCACTTAATGTATAAACAGCATGTCCAATTCCATAAACAAGACCACTGCCATCATTGAAATCTTTATCCAAAATACGATTAATAATCATTTTTATTTGATCATCAGTTGCATCTAATGATATTTCTTCAATAACGTTTTCCATTTGTTTTTTTACAGCTAAATTTGCTCCTCCATGACGTGGTCCTTTTAAAGAGCCAATAGCTCCTGCTACTGAAGAATATATATCTGTTCCTGTTGAAGAAATAACAACATTGGTAAATGTAGAGTTATTTCCTCCACCATGGTCTGCATGTAAAACCAATGCAATATCTAAAGCTTCTGCTTCTTTTTGAGTAAATTTTCCGTCATTTCTCAATAAAGATAAAATCGTTTCAGCAATACTTAAATCTTTTTGAACATGATGAATAACCAGACTCTTTTCATCAAAATAATGAACTTTTGTCTGATATGTATAACAGACAATACTTGGAATCTTAGCCAATAAATCAATTCCCTTATTAAGAGTTTCTATTATACTTGTATTATCAGGATCATCATCATAACCATATAACATCAATACTTCCTGCTGTAATTTATTCATTAAGTTTTTAGCTGGAAATCCTAAGATATTGGCCTCTAAATAATGTGGAGGCAATTCATAACGATCACTTAAAACTTTTTTGAATTTTTCAAACTCATCATATGAAGGCAAATAACCAAAAAGAATTAAAAAACACACTTCTTCAAATAAATATCTTTTCTCTTTTCTTTGACCATTTATAATGTCTTCAGCATTAATACCACGATAATAAAGACTTCCATAATCATCTGTTTTTTCTCCATCTTGGATTTTATATCCAACAACATCAGAAATTTTAGTTAATCCAACCAATACTCCTGTACCATCTTCATTACGTAAACCTTTTTTCACAGAATAAGTTTGATAAAGTTCATTATCTATATGATTTTCAACTAAGGACTTTTCAAAAAAATCTTGGATTTGATCATTCATAGATTCTCACCCCTTTTTCTATATTAAATCCATTATATCACTATTTTGTATAATTGTATACAATAAATAGATATTTAAATCCATCCAAAATATTGACAGGCATATTCAATACCATCTTCATAACTTGCTTTTGTAATAAAGCTCGCTTTATCTTTCAATTCTTGACAGGCATTTCCCATTGCAATTGATGTCCATTCTGGTTTAAACATAATCAAATCATTATAATCATCCCCAAAAACAACGACATCTTCAGCTTGACCATGAACATACTCTAACATTTTGAAAATGCCTTCATCTTTAGCATCATGCTGATATGTTAAATATTCTTTCATAAAACGAATATGTCCAATTGAATCAAGAAGTGTTAATTCATGTTCATGTTTTTCATCCACAGCAATATAAATTTTATAATAATCTTGAATATCCTGATAAGTTAATGATGAATCAAAGAAATATCTAGTTGGTTCTTTTCTATATCCAACCTGTTGAATAAATAATTCATCATTCATAATAACATCAATACTATCATTAGGTGAAATAAGAAGTCCAAACCCTTTTTGATGAGCTTCCTGACATAACGCAATAGCTTTTTGACGATCCAAAGGTTTATTTTCAATAAGCTGATCATCCATTGTAATAGCAGCGCCTCCATTACTTACAATATGGTGAAATCCTGCTTCTTTCGCAAATTCTTTTGTTTTATAATAAGCTCTTCCTGTCGCAATACATACAAAATGACCATTGTCCTGTAATTTTTTGATTGTTGTTTTTGCACTAGGTATCAATTCACCTGTTTGCTTATTTGTAAGTGTTCCATCTATATCAAAGAAAAAATATTTTTTATTCATAACCATCACCTTCCTAAAGTTTATTATATCAAATCCTCACTTTTATGAAAATACTGATAAATAAAACTCATATGAATGGGTGAAAGAATAACGCCAGCTATACCAAAAAAATGAATATGCAAAACCATAGATACCAATAATAAAAAAGCAGGAATTTTCATCTCTTTATTCATGATATGTGGTTCAAGAAAACTACGTATCATATTAATAATCAGATATAAGCAAAATAAATAAATTGCCTTCATATATGCCCCTTGAAATAAATATAGAACCATCATAGGTATTAAAATAATTCCAATTCCAATAAATGGCAAACTGTCCAGCAAACAAATTGTAAAAGCATAAAGCAATGGTGAATCAATCTTTAAAATAAGAAAAGCAATCAATAAAATTAAAAATGTTACAAACATTAAAATAATCTGACATTTCATGTAAATCCATAAACTTTTTAAGACTCTATTTTTAAACTGTACAAGTTGAAAACATGTCTTTTTTTGTAAGAGTCGTAAAAAACAACCTTTCATATCTTCATAATCTAAAACAAGAAAAAATGTAGAAATCACAAATATGAAGAAAGACAAAAGAAATGAAGGAATGGATTTAATAAAAGATGATGCAAAAGATATGAAATCAAGCATATTCTGATTAATCCAGTTTTGAAAGATGATTACAAAATCTTGTGGTACAAAAGAAAAGATATTTTCTAAAAGTTTTGTTATTTTATATATAAAGGGTAAAAAAATAGAATCATAATACACAGGCAATTGTTGAAAAAAGTGAACACATAAACAAAATAAAGCTGTTATTAATATGCCCAAAAGGAATGCTAAAGCAAGATAAATAAATAATAGCAAAGAAATACCTATAGCACTTTTTTGTAATGGAATATACTGTTGAATACGATCAATCAATGGCTTTAAAACAAAAAAACAGAGAATAGCTAATATAAATGGAAAAAGCAAAGAAAACATATATTTTAAAATAATAATATATATTAATAAACCAAACCCAATGATAAGGTATTGTTTTTTATCCATAGACTCACCTATTCATTTATATGTTTATAAATAAAAATAAGTCCATTCAGGACTTATTTTTACAATTCATGACAACAATCGACATTTTTCTTATTGAAAACATGTTAAAGTTAATCATGGTGATTAAAAATGCATATATATGATTCAACGAATAATCAATATCAATTTCCAATTTTAGATCCAGATTTTTCCTATCAGCATATTGATTATCAAAAAAATCTATATCCTTTCTTTAAACAGTTACATATTCCTTCTACTGTACGCTTTTTAACAGGAATATATATTGAATATCAAATTGTACCCTTTCATATTGAAGAATATCCTCAACTTTATTTTCATATTTCAAAACATTTAGCAACAAAAATGAATGAATTCTTTGATTTTGGTGATGCTCACCTCTATTATGAAAGATCGAACTTCTTCTTTTTAGTTATGTTTAATACAAATGAAGAACTGATTGAAATTGCTTTTATTCAATTTCATTCATATCTGAAAAACAAAACATTTGAATACTTACATCATACATGTTCATTTCAAATCAAATGTGGTGCTTATGTATCAACCATTAATATTCATCCTTATAAGCTCTTTGATCTAGCTAAAGAACAATGTCAACAAATTTTATCTAAAGATAAAACTCACATTTCAGTTTATAATTTAAAATTATTACGTTAATTCAAAGTGTTGATATAAAAGGACAATTGCTTTTTTTAAAATCAATAATACAAAAATACTGCTCAAACATATTGGAATAATGAAAATTAATGATTTTGAGAAAAGTGAATAAATCTCAAAGAAATCATGCATTATCATCAATATGAGATAAAAAACAACTGTAATCGTACTCGTAACAATGACTCTTATACGATTCCATGGCAAGCATACAACAAAAACGACCAGAAAACTGATAAAACCAGCAACTAAATAATAATATGTAGATAACATTTTAGCATCAAAATGGAATTCTTTTCCAATCCAGGTAATGGCCAACATATAAATGATCATAGTCAGGGCACAAGGCAAAGCTGTCGAAATGACATGTTTCAAAAAACCTTGTGATGATAAAGACGATGAACGTTCTAGAGTCAACAAGAAACTAGGTAAACCGATTGCTAAACCACTAATTAAACTTAACTGTAATGGTGTAAATGGATAACTCATTCTTAAAACCGCAAAAATCAAGGCTAATACTGTTGAATAAATTGTTTTGGTTAAATAAAGTGAGCTGACTCTTTCAATATCTGCAATAATAGCTCTCCCCTCTTTCACAATATCAACCATAGATGCGAAAGAAGAATCTAATAAAACAATATGTGCAGCCTGTTTAGCAGCATCACTTCCCACGGCCATAGCGATACCACAATCAGCATCTTTAAGTGCCAGAACATCATTTACTCCATCTCCAACCATTCCAACAACATGCTCATTTACCTGTAGTGCTTTAATAATACGCTGTTTCTGTTCTGGTTTAACACGACCAAAAACATGATAATGTGCAACAATATTTTCTAATTCCATATCATCTTCAGGTAATGTTGAAGCATCAATATAGAGATGACCATTCTTTAATCCAGCTAATTGCGCAACACGAGATACAGTTGCTGGATTATCCCCTGATAATATACGTATATCCACATTTGCATTTTCAAAGAAATGTAATGTTTCTTTAGCTTCAGGACGAATACAATCATAAATAATAATAAGTGCGATTGGCTTGACTTGACCAATCTTGGATTCTTGTTCATCAATCAAATCTGTTTTTCCTAACAAAAGAACACGAAATCCCTTTTGGGCGTATTCATCAGCCTGATTTAAAACAACATGATCTGATGGTAATAAAAATTCTGGTGCTCCTAAGACATAGTTACCATTTCCTTGAATACTTAAGCCACGCATCTTTCTTTGAGATGAAAAAGGAATACGTTTATTCACAATAACGTTGTCTTGTTTAAAGAAATAGTCTTGCAATGCTAATTGCGTTGCATTGACATCATCAAACTCATGAGCCATCACACCCATAATATATTCTATTTCCTTTAAACGATATGGCTCAACAGGTATCACTTCTTCAACTTTGAGTTCACCTGTTGTAATGGTTCCTGTTTTATCTAAGCATAAGACATCTACCCTTGCTAAAGCTTCAATAGCTTCCATTTCTTGAATCAAGGCCTTTTTACGCGCCAATTTCCCAACACCAATGATAAATGATAAACTTGTTAATAAAACCAAACCTTCAGGAATCATTCCAACGACACCAGCTACAGTTTTGACAATGGCACTGGCTAAATCATTTGGAAAGGCACTACGTTGTGAAAAAAACAATACGATACCAACTGGAATAATCACAACACTTAAAACTTTAATCACTTTTTCAATAGAATCTTTCATTTCAGAAGAAGCTTTATTTTTATTTTTCGCTTTATGAACAAGCTTAGTGGAATAATTATCATTCCCTACACGAATAACCTTCGCATAAGCACTTCCGGCAACTACAAAACTACCTGAAAGTAACTCATCATCTTTATACTTCTTAACAGGTTCAGATTCACCAGTTAACATAGCTTCATTAACTTCCATTCCCTGCGAACTTAAAACGATACAGTCACTTCCTATTTGATTACCCATTTCTAAAAAAACAATATCATCTAAAACCAATTCTTCCGTAGGAATAATAATTTCTTCTTGATTTCTTATAACTTTTACTTTCTTAACTGTCACAACAGTTAACTGATCAATAATTTTCTTAACCTTAAACTCCTGATAAATACCAATAAAAGCATTAATAAAGATGACAACCATAAAGGTTAAATTGGTCCAACGACCAGTAGAAATAATAATGGCTGCTAAAAAAACATTTAAACAGTTGAAATAAGTCAAAGTATGTTCTAAAACAATTTGTTTTTTTGTTTTTGAAATATTATCATGTGATATATTAATAAGCCCTCGTTGCTTACGTTCATCTACCTGTTGATATGTTAACCCCATATATTTCATATCATCCATCAAATCACCTACTTTTATATCAATATATAACATTGTTATGAAATATATATGAATATCATAAAAATATCATAACACAAATTATAATATAAAAAAATAAAAAAACCTCATAAAGAGGTTGCATACATCTTGGTGGACCCTGAAGGACTCGAACCTTCGACCGATCGGTTATGAGCCGATAGCTCTAACCAACTGAGCTAAGGGTCCAAGTAAAATAAAAAGTGGTATTCACCACTATTAAACTTAATGGTAGCGGGGAAGGGATTCGAACCCCCGACCCACCGGGTATGAACCGATTGCTCTAGCCAACTGAGCTACCCCGCCATGTAGTGAATCGTTTTTGATAAAAATGGTGGTTCCGGCCGGAATCGAACCAGCGACACGAGGATTTTCAGTCCTCTGCTCTACCGACTGAGCTACGGAACCAAAATAAATGGCGGTCTGGACGGGGCTCGAACCCGCGACCTCCGCCGTGACAGGGCGGCATTCTAACCAACTGAACTACCAGACCATTTGGTTGCGGGAGAAGGATTTGAACCAACGACCTTCGGGTTATGAGCCCGACGAGCTACCAGACTGCTCCATCCCGCGATATGAAATTTAATAAATGGCGGAGGTTGAGGGATTCGAACCCCCGCGGGACTTTCATCCCCTGTCGGTTTTCAAGACCGATCCCTTCAGCCGGACTTGGGTAAACCTCCGCAACATAATGGTGGAGCTTAGCGGGATCGAACCGCTGACCTCCTGCGTGCAAAGCAGGCGCTCTCCCAGCTGAGCTAAAGCCCCATTACAATGGTCGGGAAGACAGGATTCGAACCTGCGACCCCCTGGTCCCAAACCAGGTGCACTACCAAGCTGTGCTACTTCCCGTTCGTATATTTGATTGGCGCGCTAGGCAGGAATCGAACCCACAACCTCTTGATCCGTAGTCAAGCACTCTATCCAGTTGAGCTACTAGCGCCTCTTAACAGTGCCATTCAATAATATCACATTTCTTATTCAATTGCAACACTTTTTTTCATTTTTTTCAAATTCTTTTTTTGAATGGTGCCCAGGGCCGGAGTCGAACCGGCACGGATTTTAAGGTCCGCAGGATTTTAAGTCCTGTGCGTCTACCAATTTCGCCACCTGGGCAGTTGGAGGTTCCAGCCGGACTCGAACCGACGATGACAGAGTTGCAGTCTGTAGCCTTACCAACTTGGCTATGGAACCAACTTCCTTAACTCGTTGCTCACCTAGTATATAATATTTTCCACATTTATGCAATACCTTTTTTCGTTTTTTTTACAAATGATTGCTCTCATTTGACTCCATATTTTAATTTTACTTCTTAAATTCAAAGCTTTTTTTATTTTATAAAATATAATTTTTTTATAAAAAGAGTATCTTTATCTTTTCATTGATAAATCTACTCTCTTAATTCTTTGATGACTTATTTTTCTAACTTTTCTCTACGCTTAGATGATTGCCAAAACATCTCCTTTAAAGATTTTTCATCCCCTGAAGCAATAGCTTGTTTTAACAAATCAAATTGCTTTTCAAAACGCTCCATAGAAGCCAATAAATAATCACGATTATGAAAGAAAAGTTCTGCCCATAAATCTGCATTGATATTAGCAATTCTCGTTAAATCACGGAAAGAATCTCCAATATATTTACCTGTTTCATATTTTTCATCATCACTATTCATCAATGCTACAGCTAATGTGTGTGGTAATTGTGATGTATAGGAAATAATTTCATCATGATCATAAGGACTCATGATTTTCACACTCTTAAAACCTAGTTGTCCTACAAATTGACGCATCCAATCAATTTTATCTATCTGATTATGTTCATGCTGAATAACTATATAATTTGCATTTTGAAAAACTTCCTGACTGGCATACAAATAGCCTTTTTTTTCACGACCAGCCATAGGATGACCACTAATATATTCGACATCCTGATCTATTCTTGATAAGGCTTGATTTAAAAAATATGATTTAATACCAACAACATCTGTAACAATACTTCCTTTTTTAAAAGTATGTTCAGAAATAAAATCTAAAACTTTTGATGGATACAAACAAATAATCGTTAAATCACTCTGTGAAATAATCTGATGTCCATCAAGATACCCTTCAATAATACACCCTTCAGCTTTCGCCATTTCTAAAGTCTGCTGATCGCAATCCACTCCATAAACATCATATCCTTTTCCTTTTAAAGCTTTAACAAAACTACCACCAATAACACCTAATCCTACAACTGTAATAATCATAAATAAAATCCTTTAAAAAGAAAGGACTAATGTCCTTTTTTTCCTTTCGCTAACATTTTTAGCTTATAATCTAATAATTTCTGAGTTAAATCAACATAATACAAATGAGGGTATTCTAAACGGAAAATTTCATCCCATAATAATTGCTTTTGCTGATTAGAATATGCTCTAATTTCATCTAAAGAATAATATGGATAAACATTTTTTCCATTTTCAAACACAAGTGTCTGCAATGGTTGAATTTCATATGTTCCAGCATAAAGTGTTTTATGTTTCCATGCATCTAATTGATGATAAATTGTAAGATCTTGATTTTCATCTAAAACTTCATCATGGAAAGCAATAATATCAGCAATGGCTTTATGAGTTTCTTTTTCAATTAAACGATAAACTTTTTTAAATCCTG
Organism: Massilimicrobiota sp. An134; assembly: GCF_002160815.1. Classification (GTDB taxonomy): domain Bacteria; phylum Bacillota_I; class Bacilli_A; order Erysipelotrichales; family Coprobacillaceae; genus Allocoprobacillus; species Allocoprobacillus merdigallinarum. The sequence continues at coordinate 49,204 of NZ_NFLH01000012.1, forward strand.
GATTTGTAATTTTTTCAGTATTTTCAGATATTTTAATTTTAGGAATAATTTCTCCATCTTTTTCAATAGCAGCAAGTTTATATACACCACCAAAAACTGGTGAAGATTTAGAGACAATCATATTTTCACCTACACCAAATGAATCTATCTGAGCGCCTTGTTCCAACACTGAACGAATTAAATACTCATCCAATGAATTAGAAACTGTAATTTTACAGTCATGCAATCCTGCAACATCTAACATCATTCTGGCTTTTTTAGTTAAATAAGCAATATCTCCACTGTCTAAACGAATTCCTTTTAATCTTTTCCCCATTGGTGCTAAAACCTCTTCAGCAACGCGTATAGCGTGAGGAACACCACTTTTTAAAGTATCATAAGTATCAACAAGTAAAACGCAATTATCAGGATAAATTTGAGCATAAGCTTTAAATGCTTCATATTCCGAATCAAAAGACTGTACAAATGAATGTGCCATTGTTCCTAATACAGGTATTCCAAAATCTTTTCCAGCAGATACAGTCGCACTTCCAGCCACTCCGCCAATATAAGCAGCTCGTGCCCCATAATGAGCGCCATCATATCCTTGAGCACGACGTGCTCCAAATTCCATCACAGCACGCCCTTTTGCTTCCTGTACAATACGTCTAGCCTTTGTTGCAATTAAAGATTGATGATTAATTGTCACTAATAAAAATGTTTCTATCAACTGTGCTTCAATAAGTTTAGCTTTCACTGTAATTAATGGTTCATATGGAAAAACAGGTGTCCCTTCTCTTACCGAAAAGATAGTTCCTGTAAAATGAAAATCTTTGAGATACGCAAAGAAATCTTCATCAAAGACATTTAATGATCTTAAATATTCAATATCCCCATCAGTAAAATGCATATTTTCAATTGCTTCAATTAACTGCTGTAAACCCGCAAAAATAACAAAACCACCCTGGTCAGGATTTTTACGATAAAACATATCAAAATAAACAATTTCATCTTGTTTTCCTAATTTAAAATAATTATAAGCCATTGTTAATTCATAAAAATCCATGATCAAAGTGATATTTCTTTCACAACCAACATAGTTTTTTTCCATTATTTAGCCCCCTATCATTTTCATTATCATATACTAATTTTCCTAAAAAATAAAGATTTATTCTTCAATAAACAAAAAAGCAGTCACTTTTATTGTAACTACTTTTGATCAATATAAAATACTAAGATTCATTTTTAGCTTCTTCATAAGCCTTAGCAACGGCTTCTTTTAAAGCTTGAGAAGACTTGGTAGCTCCAGAAATGGTATCAACATCATAATGATTCTTTTTCTTCATGTTGTCAATCATTTGTTCTAAAGCTACACCTCCAATAGATGGTGTTTCATTATGCTCTTTAATCACAATATCCTGAATTTTATCATCTTTTAATGTTGTTTCAACCTCAAACTCTCCGCCATATCCCATAGCAGTTGTTGTATAAGTCCCATCTTTATATTGCGATTTTTCTTCTACTTGTTTTTCTTGAGCACATCCACATAATATCATAGCTACAAATAGGATGATTATTTTCTTCATTTTTCAAACCTCCTATTTATAGTTTTTGCTCAAATGAAAATCTTATGCATTTTTTTAAAAATATAAATCATAAGTTTCTCTTTGGAATGGCTGTGGCATTGGTGGAACCTTTTGATAAACAATTGGCACCAAGAGTTCCTGTTGAGGATGAATCAACAAATCATCATTAAGCTGATTCATAACCTGAATCCATGCCACTTCACTATTTAATGTTTTCGCAATACGATAAACATTATCACCTTTGTGTACCGTATATAAAACAATTTCTCCAACACGAGGATTTATGACTCTTTCATCATCATACATATATGGATTATACATGATTATCACTCCCAAAATAAACTATGCTTTTTTGAAAAAGATATCTAGGCAAAATCCATCATTTCATCATTATTTTGTCGCAAGTTTATTTAAAGCATCCTTCGCTGCCTGCTGTTCAGCTCTTTTTTTGCTTGTTCCTTTCCCAACACCTAGACACATATCATCCATCATGACAGCTACTTTAAATTCTGGAGCATTAGATGGACCAGATGTTTCTAACAATTCATATGTGACAGTACGACGCTGATCAGCTTGAATTAATTCCTGCAAAGTTGTTTTATAATCAGTAATATCATCATAATCTAAATCGTTGATATGTTTGAATATAGTTTGTTGTAATATCTTTAAAACTTCATCGTGACCACAATCTAAATATAATGCACCTATAAATGATTCAAAAATATTAGCAAGAACACTTTCACGTTCTCTACCACCACTTTTCTCTTCACCAACACCTAAGTATAGCAATTCTCCTAAACCTAATTCTCTAGAGAAACGTGCTAATGACTCTTCACGTACGAGTTTACTACGTAAAGTTGTCAATGTTCCTTCTGGAACATCAGGAAAAAGATTAAATAAAAACTCTGAAACATAAAGCTGTAAAACAGCATCTCCCATAAATTCTAAACGTTCATAGTCTTTTTTTACATAATGCGATTCATTAGCATATGAAGCATGTGTAAATGCTTCTTTATAAATGGCAATGTTATGAAATGGTATATTTTCTTTCTGTAAAAAATCTAATATTTTCATTTTTGACTTAATCCTTCCTTCATTTGACTTACAACATCCATTTTCACCATCTGATAAGCTAAATCCATAGCATTACAAAACGCTTTAGCATCACTGGCTCCATGTGCCTTTACAACTGCTTTTTCAAATCCCATCATTAAAGCACCACCAACAGATTTGTAATCAAATTTTTCTTTCAAACTATAAAGTGAAGATTTGGCTAATAATGCCCCTATTTTTCCTTTTAGTGAAGACATCATGCTTTCTTTGATCATTTTCATTAATGTTGAAGCAACCCCTTCACAAGTTTTTAAAGCAATATTACCACTAAAACCATCAGTGACTACAACATCATAATCACCACTTAAAATATCTCGACCCTCAACATTTCCTACAAAGTGCAAACGGTCACTTGCCTGTAAGAGCTGATATGCCTGCTGATGCGCTTCATCACCTTTTTTAGATTCAGTTCCAATATTTAATAAAGCAACTTTAGGTTCTTGGATTCCTCTTATATTTTTAGCATAAATATTCCCCATAATCGCAAAATCATACAATTGTTCAGCTGTATTTTCAGCATTGGCTCCTACATCAAGCATAGCCATGCCTTTTCCATTATATGTAGGCATCATAACCATCAGACAAGACTTTTCAACACCCTCAATACGTTTTAAAAAGAGCATAGCACTTGTATAAAAGGCACCAGTTGAACCACATGATACCACACCATCAACAACACCTTCTCGTGCCATCATGACAGCTTTTACCATACTTGATTCTTTTTTACGACGCACAGACATAATGCCATCATCCATTTTCACAACATCTCTGGCATCTACAATATGAATATTTTCATATTTTGTTAATGTTTCTAATTCTTCTTTTTTTCCAGTGACATAAAGTTCTACATCATGATGATTTTTCATAAACATTTCACAAGCCTCTACAACGATAGAACTTCCTAAATCACCACTCATAGCATCTATTGATAACTTATACATAATTCTTTCACTCCTCGTTTGTATAGTATAACATATTTAATCAACATATTCATTATTCACCTGTAATTTCTCTTGAATCTTACATACAATTCCCTGATATTCATGATTTTGTATATAATCATGTATAATTTCATCGGCATCTTTTCTTGCAATTGATAAAATAGGAAAATCTTTCATTATATCAGCAACTAAAAAAGTTGGTAAACCACTTTGTCGTTGGCCTAAAACTTCCCCAGGTCCTCTAAGTTTTAAATCATATAATGATATTTCAAATCCATCATGACTCTTTTCTAAATATTTCAATCGCTCAATGGCTTCCTTTGACGATGATGAACTCATTAAATAACAATAAGCCTGCTCCTGTCCTCGCCCAATACGTCCACGCAATTGATGTAATTGACTCATTCCAAATCGCTCTGCATTATAAATAACCATCATATTTGCATTCTTAACATCTACTCCTACTTCTACAACTGTCGTAGATACTAAAATCTGAATTGTGTTATTCAAAAAGCCATTCATCACTTTTTCTTTTTCGTCTTCTTTCATCTGTCCATGTAATAATCCAACATTGTATTGAGTTTGAAAATACTTTTGCATAGCCTTAGCAATCTGTGAGGCACTCTTTGCTTCTAAATTTTCACTATCCTCCACTAACGGACATATCACATAGCATTGTCCTCCTTGAGCCAAATATGATTTTAAATGTTTTAATATCGGCTTCATCGAAGACGAGTGAATATATTGTGTTTTCACTGGCAAGCGCCCTTGAGGCATTGTTTTGATTGTCGATACATCCATATCACCATACATAGAAATAGCTAGCGTACGTGGTATAGGTGTTGCACTCATAATTAAAAAATCAACCTGCTGACCTTTATTTTTTAAAGCCTTACGTTGCATAACACCAAAACGATGCTGTTCATCAGTAATCACAAATCCTAAATTATGGTAAACAACTTTTTTTTGAAATAAAGCATGTGTCCCAACCACAATATCTGCCTCTCCACTTTGGATAGCCTGATAAACACGTTCTTTTTCTTTCAATGACAATGAACCTGTTAATAACTCTATATGGACATCTGTATTTTCAAAGAAACGGCTTAATGTCTGATAATGCTGAGTCGCTAAAATTTCTGTTGGTGCCATTAAAGCTCCTTGATAACCAGCTAAGTAATTGGCATATAAAGCTACAGAGCTGACAACTGTTTTTCCACTACCAACATCACCCTGTAAAAAGCGATACATCATCTGTGGACTTTTTAAATCTTCTACAATCTCTTTAATAGCCGTCTGCTGATCTTTGGTAAGAGCAAAAGGCAATGATAATATCAATGATTGTAATTGTGTTACATCAAAATCTTTCGCAATCCCCATTTCTTGAGTACGTTGTTGCTTCATCAATTGCATTGTTAATTGAAATTTTAAGAATTCTTCATATTTTAAATATTTCAACGCTTCTTGAACATCTTTTTTATTTTCTGGAAAATGAATACAATACAAAGCACTTTCCTTTCGAATCAAATGATGTTGAATGCGGTATTTTTCAGGAATAAAATCATCAAATTCATGATTTAATAAAGACAATGCTTTTTTGACATATTGTCTAAAAGATTTTTGCGTTATTCCATCTTTTAAAGAATAGACTGAATAAATACCAGATATGTCTTGTAATGACTTGATTTTAATATCAGATGCCGTAATACGATGATTGACGCATTTACCAATGATTGTTATGGTTGTTCCTAGCTTTAAATGTTGCCTTAAAAAATGACGATTAAAAATAGACACCTGAAAATGTTGTAAATACTTATCTTCGACTTCAAAACTCATTCTAGACATTTTACCCTTAAAAAAAATCTTAACTGGTGAAATGACAGTCGCTTCAATAATCAGATGTTCATCCTCATCAGTGGGATATTTTTCTTCAATCACTTCATAACGATAAGGATACTGATAAATCAAGTCTTCCAAAGTTGTTATATTCATTGAAGCTAAAATTTCTAAACGTCGAGATGTCGTTTTTAATAATTTTATATCTGTCATATTCTCACCACCTGTCGTTTATTGTACCATAAATTCAAAAAAAAGATACTCATTTAGAATATCTTTCATTTGATTAAATAAAAATCAATAACAATGTAATCATACAGACAATAGAGATAATGATACTTAAAGAATTTGCTGTTGCAGGCATATCACCACTATAGCCAATTTTTTGACTAAACACAGCTGAAACTGTTGATAAAGGGGCACAAAGAGCCATAGTTAATATTTCTTTAGCTAATAATGGCAATGGTAATACAATGAAAATGATACCTGATAAAATCAAAGTGCCAACAATTCTTAACACTATAATTTTGACAACATGATATGCTTCACTATGTGAGACTTTGATTTCAAGCATTAAACCAATCATCATCATGGCTAAAAAGCTATTTCCTGCGCCAATAGTCGTTGCCATTGAAAGAATATATGATGGAAATTCAATTTGAAATATTGCCATTATAAAAATCAATAAATAGACATCAAATGGAATAGAAGAAAAAAGTTTTTTTAAAACATCCTTTAAATGAAAATCACTTTGACCACTGGCAACATGATCGGCTAAAGCATACGTAATCCCTAATCCCATTAATGCATTTCCAATATCAAATGAACATAAATAAACGACTCCCATACCAGGGAAAAAAGATTGAACAAATGGTAATACAAAATTTCCAATATTATACCCCGATACATTAATCATATATGTTCCTTTGATAACAGGACGTTCTTTATAAGCAAATCCATAACCAACGAGAATCATAATAACATTAGATAAAATACCTACAGCTATCAATATAAGAATTGTCATATCTAATGTAATTCCATTGGCACTTGTTAATAAAGCACATGGCAATGTCACATTCATAATAATGGTTGCTAAAATATTTGCATCACTCTTTTTTAAAACTTTCACTTTTTTTAAAAAGTATGCAATCACAATAATCAAAATAAAAGTTAATGATGTTATCAAAACGTCAAACATTTTTCCCCTTCTTTCTTCATGCATTATAGCACTTTTATTATAAAAAAGATAAAACAAGCAAAAAATGAAAATTTTTTGTAAAATATATAATGTTTGATATAATAAAAGAAACGATAAGGAGGATATATATGATTAAGGCAATCTTTTTTGATATAGATGGTACATTAGCCAGTTTCAAAACTCATCAAATCCCTGATTCAACTTTTTATACTTTAAATAAACTCAAAGATAATGGAATCAAACTCTTTATTGCAACTGGAAGAGGAAAAGATGGTTTAGATATTTTACAAGGTTTCCCCTTTGATGGCTATATTACATTAAATGGGCAATATTGTTTTACAAATGATGAACTGATTTATGAAAACACAATTGATTCTCAGGATATTCAGGCTTTATTAGAATATTTAAAAGAAAAACCATTTCCTTGTGGTTTTACTGAAGAACATACCAAATATTTTAATATGCGTAATCATCTTGTTGATGAAATCCATGCAATCACACATAACGATGATCATCCTGCTCGTGATTGCAGTCAGGTTATCCATAAAAAGATATATCAATGTATGTGCTTTGTTGATGAAAATGAGGAAAAGGAATTATTAAAAGTCATGCCCCATTGTCATGCTTCAAGATGGTATCCCACTTTCTGTGATATTTCACCGATAGGTGGTTCTAAACAACATGGAATTGATGAATTCTTAAAACATTATCATATTGATTTATCCCAAACTATGGCTTTTGGCGATGGTGGAAATGATATTCCTATGTTAAAGCATGTTGCTATAAGTGTTGCAATGGGAAATGCCAGTGATGAAGTCAAGGCTATTGCTGATTATATAACGGATGATGTTGATCATGATGGTATTTTGAATGCCTGTGTTCATTTTCAATTATGCCAAAAACAAGAATAAGACATGAGCTTATTCTTGTTTTTATATTATCCTAATCTCTTTTCAATTTCACGAATGACAATTTTCATCGCTTTAATACGTGCATATTTTTTATCTACTGATTCTAATACATACCATGGTGCAAACACTGTATTTGTTTTTTGAAGCATTTCTTCAATAGCATTTTCATATAAATCCCATTTTTCACGATTACGCCAATCTTCTTCGGTAATTTTCCATTGTTTTTCAGGTGTATTTTGACGCTCAGTAAAACGTTCTAATTGTGTCTGGTTATCAATCTGTACCCAGAATTTAATAACAATAGCACCCCAGTCATAAAGTTCTTTTTCAAATTCATTCATTTCATTATAAGCACGTTGCCAGTCATTTTCACTACAAAATCCTTCTAATCTTTCAACCATAACACGGCCATACCATGTTCTATCAAAAATGGCAATATGTCCGTCCTTTGGTAAACGTTTATAAAAACGCCATAAATAATGTCTATTCAATTCACTTTTATCAGGAGCTGCTATAGGATAAACTGTATATCCACGAGGATCCAATCCAGAAGTGACTCTCTTGATATTTCCACCTTTACCAGCTGCATCCCAACCCTCATAGGCAATAATCACAGGTATTTTTTTACGATAAAGTTTATTATGCAACTTCATTAATTTTTTACGACATTTTTTTAATTCTCTACGATATGTTTCTTCACTAATGTTAACACTCAAATCATAATCTTCTAAGTGAATTTTCTCTCTCATCTCAAAAACATTGTCAATCAGTGGTGCATCCTGTTTTTCATGTTCTAGACGTTCTTGAATACAGCTCATTAATGTTTCAAGCACCTGTAATTGAGCTAATTTTTTATTTGTTGCATCAATAATATACCAAGGAGCATATGGGTCATTTGTCGCATTCATATATTCATCATATAAACTTAAGTATTCATCATAATGTTTATTTTGCCATAAATCCTCATCACTGACACGCCATTTTGTATTCTTGTTTTTCAACAACTTATGTGTACGTGTTGCCTGTTCCAATTGAGAAATATGGAAAAAGAATTTAATCACTATATAACCATTATCTACTAAAGTTCTTTCAAACTTCTGTATACTTTTAATTCTTTGGTAATATTGTTTTTTTGAAATTTGTTTATGCATATACTCTCTTGTGACATCATTCATCCAACCATGGTCATAAAATGTGGCCATTCCATTTTCTGGAATGCGTAAAAAATAACGATATAAGAAAGGTTTTCTTTGTTCATCTTCACTTATCTTATTCATTGTTTCAACATTATAAAAACGGGGATCCATATTTTGAATCACTTTGCCAAGCGTTGTCCCAATTCCAGATGCTCCCCATCCTTCAAATAAAACTACAACAGGTAATTTCTTTTCTTTTAATAACATCTGTTTCTTAGACAACTCAAGTTTTGCATTTTCTAAACATTCTTCAATATCAGGTGCAATTTCTATTTGTTCAAATTGATAATCTCTTAACATACTTTTCCTCCTCACCTACATATTTATATTTTATCACTTTTATGTAAGCGCTTAAAGAAAAATATAAATTGATCAAATAATAATTAAAAACACTACCTATTGATTTCCAATACTGTAGTGTTTCATTCTATTAAATAAGATGATGAGCTTTTAAGCAATCTTCCATTTCCTGTGGATTTAAGCAACCATTTTCTCCTAAATGAATAGATGGTTTTGTCTTACCATGAAAATCACTTCCACATGTATACAAGACATTTAGTTCTTTAGCTTTATTGTAGAAATATTCATTTGTTTCTGTTGTATGATAACTTGAAAAACATTCTACTCCATCTAATCCTAATGCCACCATTTCATCAAACAGTTCAAACTGTCCTTTTAAATTATTACCAGGATGAGCCAACAGGGCAACTCCACCATGTTGATGAATCAATTGTATAGTTTCTTCTAAAGTTGGAAAATGTATTTCTGTATAACATGGTTTCCCTTGGGCATAATAATCCCAATAAAAATTCACATAGGGATTATCACTTCTTTCTCCACCTTGACGATAGGGTTTTAATAATTCATGATCATCATATCGTGAATCATTTAATAAGGCTTCACCAAACATTTCGCCTGTATAAACACCATTTGTTGATAATGCATCTAATTGTTCTTTTTTCAAATCAAATCCTAAGGCATTCGTTAATTCTAATTTCTTCATACTGCATGCAATTTCCTGTTTTTCAATATCTTCACCTAATTGATTAAAGACTTCCTGATTATCAATACCATATCCTAACACATGTAAATTAACACCTTTATATGTACAATCAATTTCAATTGCAGGAATATATGTCATTCCTAATTCATCTGCATGTTTTTTTGCTTCCTCATTTGCTTTTACCCAGTTATGATCAGCAATAGCTATGATTTTCACACCTGCCTCATGACACATATCTACTAACTGTGTTGGTGTATATTCTCCATCATCGCTATACATACTATGCATATGTAAATCAATATAACTCTTTGTCATCATTCTTCTCCTCCTCTAATATTTTTTGAATACTCATTTGATAAAGCCCATCTTCTATCAATGAACCCATATTCTTTACATGAATCATACGTGGTCTATGTTTAAATGGAATCGTATTGAGATGAAAATCATCTAAACAATCAATAACATCACTACAAATCCCAATCATTTCTGGATTGAAAACACAACAAAGTGTCGATAACTGTTTTTCTAGTAATTCTTTAGGTTGAGTTTCAAGCATTTGATTTTGTTGCTCAGATGTATAAAACGGTAAATATCTCAACTCTCCCGCAAAATGCGTAAAACCGTTATATAACTTTCCATTAATAATCATTCCACATCCTATATATTGAACTGCTGGCTGATAAACAAATGCCAAATGCTGACATTTTGGATATTGATGATAAAAACCAATACTGGTAATATTAACATCATTTTCTAAAATGATTTGATTCTTATAAAAATCACGAATCATCTCTAAAAGATTCACATTTTCAAACAATTCAAAGTCACACACATCAATATATCCATCATGACAGACACCAGGAATACTTAAACAAATCATTGTTATAGAAGAGTCAGCAGATAAAAACTTCTTCATTAATAAGATCAATTCATCCACTTGTCCATATAATGAAGAAACTGTTTGAGATGAAATAACCTGATTAAAAAGATTCACATTCTGACAAATAAATTCATAACCATTGATTTGTCTTTTTAAAATCATTTTTAATATATGACGATAATCTTTATTCAAAACATACTGTTTTGATTTTCGTCCTCCTGTTGATGCATTTTCACCTATAAAAAATATTTCTTGATTTTTTAATAGCTCCTGTAAAATATTTGTCATGGATGATAACGATAATTGTGTTACATCAGATAACTGTGTTTTCGTCCATATGTTTCCATCATAAAAACATTGTCTTACTTTTTGAATATTCATGTATTTTAAATCTTTAACTTTTGACAAAATATCACGCTTTCTATTTAAACTCCAATTCTTTGATAAAAGATTCAATCACTTTCGTTAAGTCTTGTTGAAAGTTATTATTATCATATCATAGATTCTTATTTATTCATATAAATTTCAACTTATGAAAAAAATATCTGTATATACCAGATAAATAATATTTTCATCTTCATTTCTTCAATCACTTTGTTATATAAGTCATTTACCACACTCAAAATTCAAATAGGAACATATGATAATTATGGTGATGACAATGTCCTTAACTTTTATTCATCCTATCGCACTTGATGGTTTAGCTGTTTTATTGGTTGCCCCTTTAACAGAAAGTTTATCCGTTGATGAACAAGCTGTTGTTGGTGCCTTTTTCAATGTACTTGGTGATTTATTAGCTCTTAACAGCAGTTATCTTTCTTCCTTTCAGACAACAGATAGTCAATCCAATGAACAAGACTCAAACTCTCAAGAAGATAATCAGCATAATAAATATGATCTTTTAAAGAAAAGCTTTCAAAAGTTAGAAGAAGAATTAAATAAAATCAAACAAGATAAAGAATAATAAAATTCAGTATTATGTATTTTTAGTCATAAATATAGAGACCTTTAAATGATAATCAAAACCATAAAATTCTGTCTTGTCTAAAAAAATAGCTAATATTTATAAACATTATTCAATTGATCATAATATTCATCTAATATTCTTGCTAATTCTTTTGGATTGTCTTCATTAACAACATGACCTGTTTCTTTAATAATGATGAATTCTGATTGTTGAATATTTTGAGAGAAAAAATAAGCTGATTTCATATTGGCTTTGTCTTTTTCTCCACAAATAATAAACGTTGGACATTTAATCACATTGACTTTATGGCTAAAATCTAAATCCTTCATTGTATTTCCTAAAATAAATGTATCTTTTTTATTGAAAGCCATATTCTTAAATGTTGATTCTAGCAAGAATCTAAAAATAATATTTTGAATACGAAACATGATTTTCGGTACTTTATGCGGTGTTCCAATAAGGACTAATGACTTTACTTTATCAGGGTATTCTATAGTATAGTTCAAAGCTAATATTCCACCTAATGAAAGTCCACATAAATCAATTTGTCCCTCAATTTCATGACAGTACTCAACAAATGAAGAATATAAATGAGAATAGCTTGCTTCTTTCCCATTGAGGATTGTCGATAAATCAGGACATAGTATGTCTTTGTTGTTATGCATATTCTTAACGACTTCATTCCAGCTGCTACCTTTATGCCCAGATCCATGAATAAATACTTTTGTCATTTTTCTTCCTCCTACTCATAGCATACATACTTTAAGTATGTATAATTTTATTTAAAATTGCCTTATCATAAGGCAATGTTTTTATTTATAATATGGTAACTTATCAATTTTTTCGATCATCTCTTCATCAAAAAGTGGTAACCCCATCTTTCCTAGCATAACAGTAACAAACTTATAACGATTCTTGATGTCATCAACATTACCAGGGAACAGTGATGGTATCATCCATAAATCAGTTAATATGAAGAGTTCTGCTAATTCTTTTGGCTGTTCTGTTTTTATAGAACCATCTTCCTGTCCTTCTTGAATCAACTCCAACCAATAGGGAAGCAAATTCTGATAGTTAGATTCAAACATTTTCGCTAAGATTTGAGGATTCTCTAAAAGAGGTAATGCCTGATTAGTTAATTCTACCATCTGTTCATTAGACTGATTGAGTTTGATTGCTAATTTCATTTTCTCTAGACCGTTTAGATCATTTCGTTTTTTGACTATCTCAAAAGGATTATTATGAATGAACATAGTTTCACCTAATTTATTCATGATTTCTTCTTTAGATTCAAAATGATGATAGATAGCACCTTTTGTCATACCTAACTCATCTGCTATATCTTGAATTTTTGTGTTGTCATACCCCTTTTCTAAAAATAGTCGCTTAGAAACTTCTAATATTTTACCGACTGTAACTTCAGGATGTTTATTTCTAGCCATGCTTCCCACCTCTTACATACTCTTGGTATGTATAATTATATATAAAAAACAAAAAAGAGTCAATTTAAACATACTCAAAGTATCTTTGTTAAATAAGATATTTTATCTTCAATTAACTCAATTTTGTTCTTTTTGTTTTTTTAGTCATACTTTTCGATATTTATAGTAGCTATAGCAGATTGATTCGGTTCCCCAGTCAGAAGATCTTGTGGTGCTGGTATTAGCATCATAAATCCATCTTTTTCATATCGCTTATATCCTTGAGCATAGTTCTCTTCAACTGATATATGCTGTACTTGGCCTATAATCATGGCTGTTATACCTGCTCCGCTCAAATCTTGTATATCTTTTAAAGTACATTCCATATTGATAAAAGCTTCATGAATAACAGGTGCATGTATAGTTTTGGCATGATCAAGTGTCAATTGCCCTACTGAAAATTCATCATCTTCAATTTTATTATGATGAATTGTATTGACAAGTTGATCATAGTAACTAATAGGAAGAAAATTAATACAAAAACATTTATCTCGTTTTATATTCGCATATGTATGCGTATGTTGGTATAAATTCCCCATCACCGCAAAGAAAGCTGTCTTATCTCCATGAAAACTGCTCCAGGAATGAAAACATACATTAGGTTGTCCATTTTCTTTCCAAGTGGTAATGGCAAATAAAACTGTAGGTATACCTGCAGTAACTTCAAAATGTGAAAATAATTCAAACTCCTCTGGATATGAAGGCTTAAAATACTTTGGAAATTCCTTTTCAATCTCTATTTTCATGAACATCCCTCCATAATTTCAATTTACTTCTTTAATGATTTCTTTAAATCTTCAACAAATTGTGTCTGTTGTTTTTTTTAATAAGATTTAACGAATGGTTTCATAAACCATTTTTTAGCTTGTACATCCTCAGTAAATTCTATTTCAGTTTGATTTCCTTTAGGAGTAAAAATACCTATCCAATGACCTTTCATATTGCTATTTTCCATATCAAATTCCCAACGTTTATATGGTTCTACAACAGTAACAGTAAAAGTAGTAGCAAAATGTTCTTGAGAGTACTCAATAAATTGTTTTTCATTTATGATTGCTGTTTGACTTAAATCACTACGCCATAACTTGTATTTTTCAACATTGAAAACAACTTCCCAGACTTTTTGGATATCATTATCAATCAGTGCTTTTATATGAGAAGTAGGCATTTTTAACACTTCCTTTCAAATAAGGATCTATTCTTTCAAATTTTTTAAAGCAGATGGATTATTTTCTAGGATGGCACTTATAATAGAACATTTTTCTAAATCCGAACAATCCCCACAAGTATTAACACCCTTTTTCATTGCACACTGTCGAATACCACACATACTATCACAAAATACAGTTTTCACACCATCAACACGGCATCCTTCACAGTTAATATGTTCAGGAAAAATGGGTGCATTATTCAATTCAGCCCATAGCTTGGCAGTTTTCTTTCTCAACTCCTAATCATTATTGACTGTCGCAAGATATGCATCACAATTTTCACAATCCAATCCGCAATATGCAATCATGTTTTTCATGGTTATATACCTCCACTCGTATTTGTAACTCTCTATAAATTTTTTGTTATATGACATTTTTCATCCAATTATTTAAAAATTCTATTTGCTCATCAGTATGAAACCAATGTTCACCATTTTCCATTACGGTAAGATGTGCATCATGACCATTTATAAACTCATCTACTGTTTTTTTTGATGTTAAATTGTCATGTTCTGCATACAATATCTCAGTTTTAACATTCCATATTATTGAATTGTCTCTAACAAAACATAAGTATTCCCAAGATAATGTTTCTCCAAAATCTGTCTGTATTTCTCTTTTCTCAGCCAATTCTTTTTCTGAAGTATTTGCCCAATTTATCATATCTATTATCAACTGCTCCATATCTAATATCGGAGATATAAATAACGCTTTTTTGATTTTACATTTCTGTAGTGAGTGCATTGCTAGATAGGCACCAATACTATTTGCCAGTATATAAATTTGATCATATTTATTTTGAACATTATTATAAAAATCAACAAATTTATTTTTTACAATCCAAGGAAGATAGTCGTTAAAATCTATTCCGTAAATATCAAAGCCAGGGCAATTTTTCTTATATTGCTCAGCTTCAAGATAATTGCCACCTTTACCATGAATATATATAATAACTTTTTTCAAATGAGTTCCCCTCACTTTCGTTTTTTAATCACCTTCAATGTTCCTTATTCAAATCAAAAAGTACATCTTCATAATCTTTTACATAATACTTTATATTCTTGCGTCCTTTTTTTATAATTGTATGTCCTTCAGCCTCAAGTTTTTCTTTTTGGACTTCTATACCTCCTGGATATTTTGAATTCAATTCTCCATTTGCTTTTAATGTTCGCCAATATGGAGTTTTATCTTCAGTTCGCTGATAACTTGCCCATGCTGCAATAGATACAAAAATCCCTGCAGTGATAGGTTCAGTAAAATCTGCATCGTTCTCTTTTGCGAAAAATTCTCGAATTTTCCCAATGGTGATTACCTTTCCATAAGGTATTTTCTTCATGACTTTATCGTAATCAATTGGTGGAGCAAAATACATATTATTTCCACCATATTTTTCAATACTTTTTTGGTCTGTAATCACCTGAAATTTAGGCATATCTTTATTATCGTGTAACATGGCATTAAAATCCTTTTTTTCTTCATTAGCCATACTTTAACACCTCCTATCTTTATTATAAAGAGATAAAAAATTCAATGCAATGAGACTGTTTGAAATAATGCTTACAATCTCTAGACCATATAAATAACTTCTTTTTGACTATTTTTATTGATTTACTTTAAACACGCATTTACAAATTTCATGGGTACATTCATACGTTCTGCTACTTGTTCTAGTGTCATTCCACTATTCAAGAAACGTTTGCATACGACTTTTAAATTTTCTCTAACTTCGATAATATGCTTATCTGGATCATAGAATCGAACTACACGTTGTCCCCATGAATGTTCTATAACAAGATGTACATATTCAATGTCACACTCTTTTAATTTATCAATAAACTTATCAAAATTATCTTCTTCAAAATAAATTTCAAAATTATTACCTCCAAAGGTGATTTCACTTGCACTGATAAATTCTTTATATGTTTCAACTGTCTGTAAAGACAAACCTCCAGTTAAAGTTTTATTAGCTCCAAAATCCATAATCACATGAAGTCCAAAGACTCTTTTATAAAACTCAACTGATTTATCTATATCAGTGACTACTAACATAGGGTTCTTTAATTTCATTTTTATTTTCTCCTTTATAATGTACTTGATATAATCATTATCCCATTATAAAAAATGTTTGACAATCATTAACTATATCAATAAGAAAATTTAAATCGATGATCTTCCTGATATTGTTTTCTTGATGGATTTCCTTCAACTCTATATATTTTTTTATTTTTAATATCATAAACTACAGACCATACAGTATCTGCGCCTTTTCTTCTATCATACTGACACATAAATCCATACTTTCCAGATAATATATCAAAAATAAGTTCCATTGATAAATCGTTATTTTTTAATGACTGATATGCAATTTGATGTCTTAATGATGAATTCCAGTCATCAATATTGTATTCATTATATTTTTTCATTTGTGACGAGTTAAAGTTGTTTGCTGTAGTAACAAAATTTTCATTTTCTAAAGGATAAATGACCACAACATTTTGACTATTACACTCTACTATTGCAATGTTTCCTAAAGCATCTGCTATTGTTATTGTTTGATTAGAAGCAATGGGAACTGACTTTATAAATTGAATAGCTTCCTGTAGTGTCTGACATCTTTCCAGAATATAACGCACAATCATTCCTGCATTTATTCCAGGCATAATATTCTGTGGATAAATAAAAGTCATTCCTATTGCTAAGCCGTATTCATTGATACCATCTTCCATTTCAACAAACGCTGTCGTATTTCCATTAAATGAGTAGCAATTATCTAAATTATACAAACAGTTCATATAAAGTTTCTCTAATTCAACTAAAAAATCACTGTTTCTTCCTAAGATAATTTGATTTTTATCACTGGTTGCCATACACGTACATTTATTATTGAATTCAAAACAGTACATACTCAATAAAAAAGTGAGCATATCTTCATATGACGTTTGCTGTCCATCAGCAATCCCTTTTATTTCATCTAAAATTTCTGGATAATATTTTTCATAAATAGGTAAACATTGCTTAGCAAATTCCTTTCTTTCTTCACTGACAACAAATGTATGCTGATTTGCAATAATTTTATTATTTTTTCTTAATAAAGTTCCCCAACGAAAACCACAATCATAGTGACTACCTTTGAATCTTCCATGATACATATTATTTTTCCTCCTCGTTTATTTCGAGCAAGATCTTCCTCAATTTCAATCTTAATTGAATAAAAATTTTATGTCAATGAATTAAAATTTATAAATCCTTATTTGCACAGTGAGCCTGTAAATAGTATAATAGATGTGCGATAAAAGCACTAACAATTATGCTTAGGCGAGCAGCTGTGCAATTGTGATGTGGAAGTCCTCTGCACAACT
>NZ_NFLH01000013.1 GCF_002160815.1 Massilimicrobiota sp. An134
CCTCTGACAAATGCAAAGTCATCATTGTTTTCATCTTCTTGGTTGACCTGTCTTGTATCTTGATTATATTGAATAATTAATTTAATATTTTTATAGCGGGGCAATGATAAATGCTTTAGTGTTTTTTCACATGCTTCTTCTAGCTGTCTGGGTGAATATGAGTCTGCCAACTTCAATATTGATCGACAGCCATTATAAGCCTGCTGCTCATTCAGTGAGGGGGGTAACAGTAAGGTGCTTATAGTTTGTGTTCCGACTCTAGGCATCTTAACTCCATATGTTACAGCAGTTATTACACCATCGAAATATAGAGATTTCAAAAATGCCACTATATATTTTGGGAGAATATTTCCATAGAGACTGAACGGTACAATTTCCGGAGTACAGATACCGTCTGCTGGGGCAACTAATATCTTTAGCAAATAAGGACGTAGTTTGCTATACAATACATTCCCTGCCTCAAAAAAGGTCTTATCACCTACAGCTTTTCGTTCACCTACAGTTTTGTGTTTAAGAATGCGGTCGCCCCTTTCAATATCTTCTAGGTCTAGCTGCCAAAGATTTGTTGGTGCATCCTGCGCCTTGATTTTTTTCTTGATTTCAGCATAAGAAGAAATAAATCCAAGTTAAGTCCATACCCATGAATCCGGAATTTCAAACGGAACCTCATCTGCAATGCAAACGGGCTCATTTTTCCCGACTTTCTCATAAGGCAAATTATCAGAATGTTTAATGTTTTTGAAAAAAACAATCAAATAATAAGTTGTTTTCATAGTAATTAACAATTAAATATATCATCTTCTATCAAAATAGTTTATAATAGGAAAGCATGTTATAAATGCAAATGATAGGGGAGAAGGTTTGATATGATAAAGTTTTTTAAAGCCAATATGGAACCTAGAAAAGGGTTACGTATTGCAGAAGTTATTATTTCTATTTTATTATGTGTTGCTTCTATTGTATCTATTGGATATGGTATGTTTCAGGTGAATGCCAATGTCAATGATGCAAAGTTTATCCAAAGTATAGAAATGACTAGAGATAGGGAACTAGAAGATTATAGTGAGGATAATACAGTTTGTGATGTTACATATGTAAGTGGGGATAAGCAATTAGTTGTTTCTTATTCGTATGAAGATTACGTTCAATTAGAAGATGATAGTATTACAGCATATGAATATGAAACTGATAATGGAACAAAGCTCTATTTTGATCATCAAAATATAACAGATCAGGAAATACAACATTCATATGGACAAGTCAAAGCGAATGAATTAACACCTGTGTTTAACTTTGGAATTGCTTCATTTATTTTGATGATATCTGTTTTGATTATGACATTATTTGCAAAACAGTTCACAACATATGAAAAATCATGGTTTTTATCAATCATGGTATTGGCTACGATTATTTCAGTTATTTTTCCAGAAGAAAGTGCAAATGGTGTCAATGGAATTATCATCATGTTGCTTTATTTACTAGATACGTTCTTGAACATTCTTTGTGAGTTACTTATTTCTAAACAGTCAAGATACAATTTCCTTGTTTCTGTATTCGTAGAAATCGTAGAAATAGCAATGTGTGTTGTCTTAATGTATCGTTTTGCGACAATGGTCACAACATTATTATTCTGGCTACCAATTGATATTATTAGTTATATTAACTGGTCAAGACATAAAGATGAAGAAGAAAGTGAATTGACAGTTGTTAGAAAACTTAAAGGATACCAAGAAGTTTTAGTCATTGTAGGTATTGTAGTTTGGACAATTGTTGTAGGATATTTTATTAGTGGTTTAGATATCTCAACAGATTTTTATAACAACCAATTATTAGAAACAGCCATTATATATATTGATGCCTGTGCATCAGCTGTAGGAATTGCAAATGGATTGTTTATTTTCTTTAGACTAAGAGAACAGTGGATTGCGTGGTATATTTGTGCATTCCTGGAAGCAGTTATTAATGTGATTTCAGGACAATATGTTTTATTAGTTCTAAAATTAGGTTACTTTACAAATACCACATATGGTTATATTAAGTGGAGTAAGTATATTCAGTCACATTCACAAGAAAAACAAAAACAAATCACTGTATGAGACTTGTAGATTGTTTATAAAATTGGTAAAATAAGCGTGAAGAAAAATCTTGAAAATATATAAGGAGTGAAAAATATGGCTATATCAGCGGGAGATTTTAGAACAGGATTAACTTTAATTGTTGATGGTGATCCTTGCCAGGTATTAGACTTTCAACATGTGAAACCAGGAAAAGGTGCAGCTATCTTAAAAACAAAAATGAGAAACTTAAAAACAAATGCAATTCAAGAAAGAAACTTTAATGCAAATACAAAATTTGATCAAGCTAATATTTCAAGAAAAACAGCACAATATTCATATAAAGATGGATCAACATTCTATTTTATGGATATGGAAACATATGAAACATATGAATTGGCTAATGATCAAGTTGGAGATACTCAATATTATATTATTGAAGGTTCAGAAGTTTCATTAATGTTCTTTGAAGGTGATTTATTATCAGTATCTGTACCAGAAAAAGTAGAATTAACAGTTGTAGAAACTGATCCAGCTATTAAAGGAGCACCATCTAACCAAACAAAAGATGCTGTGACTGATACAGGATTATCATTACGTGTTCCTCAGTTCATTGAACCTGGTGAAAAAATTGTTGTTTTTACAGCAGATGGTAAGTATGCAGGAAGAGCTTAATCAAGCTCTTTTTTTCAAAGATGAATAAAGTTGTATTAATTACAGGTGGAGCACAAGGTATTGGAAAAGCCATTGCTTTAGAACTAGGAAAACAAGGTTATGATATTGTGATTAATTATCTCACATCCAAAAAAGAAGCTCATGCATTAAAAGATATGATTAGAGACAATTATGGTGTACGATGCATGGCTATTCAATGTGATGTGTCTAAAGAAGATGAAGTTGATCAAATGATATCTTCTATTGAATTAGAACTAGGTGGTGTTGATATTTTAGTTAATAATGCTGCTGTTGATTTATCTAATCTCTTTCATTTGAAAAATGCTGAAGAATTTAGAAAGACTTTAGATGTCAATGTTGTCGGTGCATTTAATTGCAGTAAACGTGTTTATCGACATATGTTAGATCAGGAATATGGTAGAATTATAAATATTTCTTCAACTAATGGTATCAATACATATTATCCTATGTGTATAGATTATGATGCTTCTAAAGCAGCATTGATTTCCATGACACATAATCTTGCTTTTGAGTTTGCTCCATATGTTAATGTCAATTGTATTGCTCCAGGTTTTATCGGAACAGAAAATGAGTTGGACGGATATGATAAAGAGTTTTTAAAAGAAGAAGTTGAAAAAATTATGGTCAATCGATATGGTGATCCTCAAGAAGTGGCTTATTTAGTGAAATTCTTAATAAGTGATGAAGCTAATTTTATTAATAATACTGTCATACGTATTGATGGTGGACAAAAGGGAAGTTGCTAATCCAACTTCCCTTTCATATTTGATAATGCAAGTAAAATAGATAATTTACCATATTCAAATGTTAATCCACCTTGTATGTAAAGTGTATAAGGTTCAATAACAGGGGCATCAGCACTTAATTCAATGGTGCTTCCTTGTGTAAAGCTACCTGCTGCCATGACTTCATCAAAAGGATAACCTGGCATAGGGGCAGGTAAAACTTGAACGAATGAATCAATAGGACTTGTTTGTTGAATCCCTTGTGTAAAGTTCACTAAATTGTCTTTTGTTTTGAGTTCTAAAGTTTGAATGATATCTGTGCGTGGCTCATCATAACGAGGAGATACGTTAGAATAACCTAATTTTTCTAACATATATGCAGAAAATACAGCTGTTTTTAAAGCATTTTTGACAGCATTAGGAGCCATAAATAAACCTTTAAAGAAAGTATTGTTTAAGTTGAAATTAGCACCTAAATCTTTTCCAATACCAGGAGCAGTCAAACGTTCAGCAACCATATGAATAAGTTCCTGATTTCCTGCTATATATCCACCAGTAGGTGCAATTCCACCACCGAGGTTTTTCATTAAAGAGCCTACAACCACATCAGCTCCAACATGACCAGGTTCTTTGTCTTCTACTAACTCACCATAACAGTTATCAACCATGATAATGACGTCTTTATTTACTTCACGAATCTTTGAAATTATACGTTCAATCTTTGAAATAGAAAGAGATTGACGATGTGAATATCCTCTAGATCTTTGAATTTCAACAAGTTTGACATTATTCTGTTTTAATCTCTCTACAATTTTCTTATCATCAAAATCATCATTGACTAATTCAATCTGTTCATATTTCACACCATTTGCCTTTAATGATTGTGTAGAATTTCCACTCAAACCAATCATTTCTTGTAAAGAATCATAAGGAGCTCCAGATAAAGAAATCATGGTATCTCCATGTTTTAATAAAGCAGAAAGCGTTAAATATAATGCGTTTGTTCCACTCATAATCTGAGGACGAACTAAGGCATCTTCACAACCAAGAACAGTCGCAAAGATTTTTTCTAATTTATCTCTTCCTTCATCATAATTTCCATATCCATTAATATCTGCAAAATCAGAATAAGAAACTCTATTTTCTATAAATGCTGATAAGATACGATTAGAATTTATTAAAGCTATTTCATCTATTTTTTTATAAATATCATTTAAAATATTTTCTGATTCTTTTGCCATTTCCAGTATATCTGGATGAATTTGTTCTAATATCATGTTTATAATCCTCCCATAATTAATCCATTATCTATTATACATGAATATTGATAGTTTGTATTAAAATCAATTAAAATATTTCAATCACTTTAAATGTATAATTATTGTATTTTTATAAAAATAAAGTTATAACACGATAATCATGCTATAACTCTATTTCATCTATGCGTTTTGTTTCATCTTCATGACATATAAGTTGAATATGTCCATCAACAATGAGATAACTTTCACCATATATTGTTTCGTGTTTATTAATGAAGACATAACTTCCATCAACAAATACGATGAATGGATGGCCAATGCTATCTTTATAAGTGATATCTTCATATAATCTCATACCATCTATGTATCTATCTTTAACCATTTGATAATGAGGGATGATATTTGTTTTTGTAAGATCCAGACCACTTATCCATCTTTGAAATTTTGGATTTATAGCTTCGCCATCTTCTTCAGGTTGACAATAAACAATGCCTGCACTATTCATACTACCAGCACTAATACCAATGATAATTCCATCAAAATCTTTGATTTTTTCTCGAAGTTGAATATCTTTAAAAAACTGATTTTGAGTAGGAACATGACCTCCACCTAATAATATAACATCATATTTTTGAAGATCATCTTTTGTAAAGTCACTATATCTTCTATCAATCAAATCAAAACATTGAATAGAAAAATATTCTTTTAAAAGAGTTTCTCTAAAGAAATCACACATTTCATCATTTTGTTCATAGGCATCAGGACTAGCGGCAATGATACAACAACGACTATGCTCTTTCCAATATTTTCTCAATTGATCTACAAAATGATTTTTCTTATCTAAACCATCTACTTTTCTACTGCCATCTAATGGACCAGTAGGACTACTCGTTAAAAAAATGACCATATTTTTCACCTCATGTTTATTTTATCACAAAAATGATCGAAACAAGATAAATAGATAAGGAAAATCTGTTATAATAATCATAGAAAGAAAAGGGAGTTGAGCAATATGCATTTAAGTGATGAAGAAAAAAGGGCAATGTTAAGACAAATGCAAGATGGTTTTATCAGATATCACCAAAGAGAAGAATATATGAAAAATATATCTATTGATGATTTATTAAAAGAAATCAATCAATTAGGTTTTCAGTATACTGAACAAGACATATTGGATAAGTATCAAGAATATATGAGTGTAACAGATACTGATGATTATTTTTTTAAAAAAGATCAGATGAGTTGGGAAGCTGTTGATGATAAAGCACAAATACTAAATTCTGATGCTTTGCTTCAACTTATATGTAAAATAGTTAAAAAACATTATGATATAGAAAAAATATGCGATCCATGGTTTATTATGGAGAGAATCGATGTGCTGGATGACGTTCCAAAAAATGAAGCACAAGAAAAAATATTAGGAATTATTGAATCTATAGTAGAATATGGGAAACTACGACATATCAATAGTGTTGAAGAAATTATGGAAGATTATGATATGAATGCGATTTTAAAAGATCAGATTCGTCGATGTCATCAAAGAGATGCTCATTTTAAGCAAGTAATCAAAAGTTATTATGATACATTCATGGATGCTGATCATAGCATTTATAAAATAAAGTAGAAATGTTATATATTTTGTAAAAAAAGTAAAGGAGATAACAAATGATACCACAATATAATGAAATGTATAATGAAGTGTTACACGTATTAAATAAACATCATCAGTTAAGAGTACGTGATATGGTAGATGAAGTATCTGATGTATTACATTTAACTGAAGATGAAAGAAATCAAAAGATGGAAAACAGTCATAAAACAGTGATTTATCATCGTTTGGGATGGACAAAAACATATTTAACAAAAGCAGGATTGATTCGTTCTGTAGAAAGAGGTGTTTATCAAATTACACCTCAAGGAGAAAATATACTATCTTCTCATATTCATGTTGATGATGATTATTTAATGCAATATGAAGAAGTTAGACAGTTTGTAAATCGTCATAATGAACAACCTGAAAATCAAACAAAACCAAAAGAGTCTACACCTTTAGAAAATATTGGTCAATCTATTAAGATGATATCATCACGTGTCAGTGATGAATTGTTGGATATGATTATATCTAAAGATCCAGCTTTCTTTGAAAAACTGGTTTTAGATTTATTAGATAAAATGGGTTATGCTTATGATAAAGAATCTATCATTTCAACTGATTATAGTGGTGATGAAGGTATAGATGGAATTATCAATGAAGATCAGTTTGGATTTAATAGTATTTATATTCAAGCTAAGAAATGGAATAGAAGTAGTGTGGGAAGACCAGAAATTCAGAAGTTTTTAGGCGCAGTAGCTGGTCAAGGTGGTACAAAAGGATTATTTATTACAACATCTACTTTTACAAGAGAAGCCATTGATTATGCGAAAAAACAATTACAAGTTAAGCTCATTTTAGTTGATGGTAAAATGTTAACGGATTTAATGATGAAATATAATTTAGGTGTGAGTATTGTGCAGACTTATGAAATCAAACAATTAGATTTGGATTATTTTGATAGTGAACTTGTTTAATATAAATATATTTCATAGGCCATTAGACACGCTTGTTAAAAATGTTTGATATTTTTCAGGAATAAATCTGATTACTACTCGTTTTCTAAATAATTTTTATCTGAAAACAAAACTTAAAATGACATACAAAAGTCAAATGCTTCAAGTGGACTGTGAAATACATTATTACTGAATAATTAAAGTTTTCATTTTAGAGGAATTAATGAGTGGTATAGAGAAAAAATTTAAAGAGATACGGTTTGATAACGCAAGATATAATAAAAAGAGTCATTATATTATTTTAGAATTCTTTAAAAGAATCAAGTAAGTGAAATATAGATGATTTTTTGTAAATGTTATTAATATATATAATTAATTTATGTTAAATTGAAGTATAAAGGTGAAAATAGTGAAAAGGATATATAATAAGCTTGTGAGAGACTATATACCAGAGATTATAGAAAAAGATAGTAAAGTATTTAAAACACGAATACTTACTAATGATGAATACATTATCGAGTTAAAAAAGAAATTAATTGAAGAAGCTTATGA
This sequence comes from Massilimicrobiota sp. An134, assembly GCF_002160815.1. Taxonomy (GTDB): domain Bacteria; phylum Bacillota_I; class Bacilli_A; order Erysipelotrichales; family Coprobacillaceae; genus Allocoprobacillus; species Allocoprobacillus merdigallinarum. The sequence continues at coordinate 7,834 of NZ_NFLH01000013.1, forward strand.
GGTTAATGTAGCGTTAACCAAACAGAATATAATTGAAGAATTAGTTGATGTTATAGAGGTTGTTGAGGCTATTAAAGATATTTATAATATTAATGATACAGAGATTCAAAATGTTAAGGATAAAAAAAGTAAAAGTAATGGCAAGTTTGAGCAAAAGATTTTTTTAGAATATGTCATTGAGGATGAAATATGAGTGAATATATAAAGAATTGGTTAGATATTATTGAAAATATGAATAATGATAATACATATAAATTAGCATGGGGTAGAGCATTGTTGGAATTAATTATAGAACTTGATGTTGTTCAAGATGTGAATGTTTTTTCGTTTCAACAAATAGCAGTGAAGATGCTCAAATATTATTGGAATCAAATATATTTTTTTCAGTTAAAACAAAGTCCTGCTAAGAAACCTATTATTGTTCAAGAAACTGAGAAATGTATTAGTTATGTTAACCAAATAAGGCAAATGAATAATCCTATATGGTTTGATTTGGCTGAAGATTATTTAAAAAAAGATTTGGAATTTTATCAAAAAAAGATAAATAAAATAGCAATAACATTAAAACATGATGTATCTTGGAGATTTAAAAAAGTTAAAGATAAAACATTAGAAATTTATAGGATAGATTTAAAACAAAGAGAAATTTACTTTTCTAAAGAAGAAGTTATAGATTTAAAAGAATATGCTTTTATATTATCACAATTATTGAATTACAGGTGGGCTCAATTACTAGAAAAATTTAATAATAGTCCAAAAATATCTTTGAAAGTAAAAGGAATTTCTGATGAAAAAATAAGAAGAAATAATTTAACAAAGTTTAAAAATATATTGTTGGAACAGATGAAAGATGGAAAAATCATTGATTTTTATACAGGTGATATCTTAGAAGAAAATGATATATCTGTTGATCACGTTATACCATGGTCCTTCATGTATAGTGACGATATATGGAACTTAGTGATTACTTCTAAATCAATGAATTCTAGAAAAAGTAATACAATACCTGATGAGAAAACTATAAAAAGATTAGAAAACAGAAATAAAGAATTAATAAAAGCTATTGATTATGGAACAATCTATTATAATGATTTAAAACAAGCAATAGAAAATAACTATGTGCAGAAATTCTATGTTTCTTGTAAGATGTAAGATTATCATTAAAGCAAAAATGCTAACTTTTGTGGTTAGCATTTTATTATGTCGAAGTAATTATTATCTTAAAAAATATTTATGTAGATTAAAAGATCTTTACGCAGATCATAAAATATGATCTAATTATGTTAAGAGGTGTTCAAAAATGTCTAAAAAATGGAAAATTAAGGATTATAATGCTAAAGAGATTGCTGATAAAATTAAGGAAGGTATTATAAAAGTTCCTCAATATCAGAGAGGCCAGGTGTGGAAGCCAAAACAAAAAGAAGGATTAATGGATTCAATAAAAAAAGGATATCCTTTTGGATCAATTTTGTTATATAAAAAAGCAGATAATGATTATGAACTTATAGATGGTTTGCAAAGAATATCTACAATATATGAATATATATATAATCCAAGTAAATACTTCCAACAATATAATATTTCAGATAGTACATTAGATAAAATTTTTTTAGAATTAAAACTGGTTGGAAATAAAGAAACTATTAAAAAGAACATTGAAAAGGTCATTAAAGAATGGGTTGAAGATAATACACGTACATTAGAAGATATTAAAAATATGAATGCAGCTAAATGTGTTAAATATATTCAAACCGAATTTCCAACATGTAATAATGGGGCATTATTTGAGATTACTAATATTTTAATTGATGAATTTTCATGCTTTAGAAATGAATGTGAAGATTTGGTAAATCTTGAAATTCCAGCAATAGTATATGAAGGTAATCCAGATAGTTTACCAGACATATTTAGTAGAATTAATTCTAAAGGCATAACATTATCTAAATATCAAATATTATCAGCTACATGGACAACGTATGAATACAAAATTATTGATAATAAATTGTTGGATATTATAGAATATGTAGATAAATTTTACGGAAGTATTTTGGAAAATAATTTCAGTATTGAAGGGTATAATCCTTATGATATAAAAAAGACGAAAAAATTAAATTTTTATCAAATATTATTTGGATTTGGAAAACTAATATCAGTAAGATATCCATATTTCTTCTTTAGATCAAAAAATGATCAAAATGTAGAAAGTAGTGGCTTTAGTCTTGTAAATGCTTGTATAGGAAATCAAAATAGTAAATTAGCAGAATTACCAGCGATAATACAAGAACTATTTCCTACAGACAATCAATTTAATCAATTTTTAGTTAATGTTTTAAATACAATAGATTGTGTATATGCAATTTTTAAACCTTATTTAGAATTTAAATTAAATAAAAGAAAAGATTCTAAAGCTATTAATCAATCAGAATTTCAAATCTGCTCAATAGTTTCGAATTATTTTAATTTTAAATATTCTACATACACATATGATGAATCTGGTAATGAAATTATAGGTAGAACAATTTTAATTGACAGATCAAATGCTGATTATAAAAAGTTTAAAAAAGCATTTAAAAGCTATGCTTTTAAACGATATCTTGTTGACATATTAAATGATTACTGGCGTGGAAGTGGAGACAGCAAACTTAATCACGTGTCTTTAGACAAAAATTATTATACTGATGAAATATCACCAGAAAAACTTGAAAATGAACTAGATCATTGGATAAGCAACATTAATAGTCGTAAAGAAAGTAAAAAAGTAGCCGAGCCAAAATCTATTGAAAAATTATTGTTAAGTATTATTTATAATAGATCATTTTCTGCCTATGAACAAAATGATGACATTAATTATGATATTGAACATTTAGCACCTAAAGGTAAATTGAAAATTTTAATTAAAAAGGTTGCAAAAAATGATGAACAAATTGGATTACCTATCAGCTCTTTTGCGAATATTTGTTTGTTGAGAGAAGCTATTAATAGAAAGAAAAAAGATAAAACATTATATGAAGATAATAAATATCTACAATGTCTATATGAAAAAGAAATTTCTCTTCAAGAAATTGAAGCACGTTTTTCTTTTACTACAAAAAAAGATTTGGAATGGATGGATAAAGATTATACTGACTTTAACGAATTAAAAGAAGATTATTTTAGGTTTTTAGACTGTAGATATAAAATCGTAAAGAAAAAAATTATTGATAATCTTTTTTATAATCAACTTGAATTCAAAAATCATTGTGCAAATAATAACAAGAATTCCCAAAAGAATTTATCTGTAAAAGACAAATCTTCAAAATACGTTTTATCAACTAAAAGTGAAATGCTTTACGAAGAGTTAAGTCAATCTGAAAAGGATATATTAAATATTGTAAAAAAGATGAAAAAAAATGAATTTGATATTACAGAAATGTATAATTACAAAGATGAATTAGAAGAATTATATCCGAATAATAATAATCTTGAATCAAAGATTCGTCAGAATTTGCAACATTTAAGAGATAAAGGATATATAGAATTTATATCTCGCGGTAAGTATAGACGTTTCAAATAGTTTCATCTTAACTTGACTTACTTTAAAAATTGATCCATGATAATCATGGTGATGAAATGAAAAAATATACAATAACAATTCATGAAACTTTAAGTAAAAGCATTAGTGTAGAAGCTGAAAATGAAGAACAAGCAAGACAGTTGATACAATCAAAATATGATTCAGGTGAATTTATGCTTTATCCTGAAGAATGTGATATTGAAACAAGTATTGAAGTTAATGAAAAGATCCCTTAGTAATGAACTAAGAGATCTTTTTTATTAAGATTATTTTAACAGTTTTTAAATAAATATTCTATCATTTTGTTATCTTAATATTTGGAGGTAATAAAATGATAAGAAAAAAGAAATATAAGTTTATTAATATTTTAGATGAATGGTTAGAAATTCAAAGATATCATATCAAAGAATCAACATATGCGACTTATTATAGTCATATAAACAATCATATCAAACCATATTTTCAATCATATTATCTAAAAGATATAAATCAGAAAATTATTCAATTATTTGTTATTGAAAAATTAAAATGTGGACGAATTAAAGATTCAACAGGGTTATCAATAAAGACAGTCAAAGAATTGGTAAATATTATCAAACTTGGCTTAAAATATTGTACAGAAAAAGGATATATTGATAACATAAATTTAAATATTAAATATCCTTATAAAGTTAAGAAAATAAATATCCTTGATCAAAATGAATATCGCATTTTGGTGGATTATCTTAAAAACAATCCTAATCATTTTCATATAGGAATATTATTTATTTTATGTACAGGTGTAAGAATTGGAGAATTGTGTGCTTTAAAAAATGATGATATTGATTTAGTAAATAAAGAAATTCATATTGATAAAACACTTCAAAGAATAGCTGATATTGAAAATAAAAAAACGAAAATTATTATTAGTTCTACAAAAACAAAAAAATCAGCAAGGGTTATACCAATTCCTGATGTATTAATACCGTATTTAATTATGAATGATAGTGATAATTACTTTCTAACGCAATCATCAAAATATTATGAACCAAGAAGATTTAGATATAAATTTAAATCTTTATTAAAAACATTAGATATAAGTAATGTAACAGTGCACTCATTAAGACATTATTTTGCAACTCAATGTATTGAACTAGGTTTTGATTACAATTGTTTAAGTGAAATATTAGGACATGCATCACCTGCAACAACAATGAATTTATATGTTCATTGTCAAAATAAATATAAACAAGATTGCATGAACAGAATACATATTTAGTCCAAATCCGTTTTCAACGGATTTTTTCTTTTAGTTCATTACTAAGGGAAAAAAGGAGTGAATATGAAACCTTTTGTAAAATGGGCTGGTGGAAAAACACAGTTATTAGAAGAAATAGAAAAACTATTACCAAGCAAAATAAATCATTATTATGAGCCGTTTGTCGGTGGTGGTGCTGTTGCATTGCATTTTATGTTTGAAAAAGCAACAATAAATGATATTAATCAAGAACTTATTTTTACGTATGAGTGTATAAAAAATCAGAAAGATGAATTATTAAAAGAATTGGATAAATTGGCTTTGGAGCATGAAAAGAATCCTAAAGAATTTTATTATCATACAAGAGATTTATATAATGAAATGATGGCAAATCAAGAAAAAAACATTTCTTTAGCAGCAATGTTTATTTATTTGAATAAACATTGTTTTAATGGATTATATAGAGTTAATTCTAAAGGTTTATTTAATGTACCATTTAATCAAAAGAAATCAGGAAATTCTTATAAAAAAGAGGATATAGATCAAATATCTAAGTATTTACAGAATGTAAATATTTTGTGTACTGATTTTGAAAATGTTTGTAAGAACTGTGAAAAAGGTGATTTTGTATTTTTTGATAGTCCTTATGATCTTTTAAATGATACATCGTTTGAATCATATACTAAAGAAGGATTTACAAAAGAAGAACATATTAGATTAGCTAATCTTTATAAAGAGTTATCTAAAAAAGGTGTCTATTGTATGCTGACAAATCATAATACAGAACTCATAAGAGAACTTTATAAAGACTTTCATATCAAGGTTATTAATGTTAAAAGAAATATTAATTCAGATGCTAAAAAAAGAACTGGTGAAGAAGTGATTATTACTAATTATGAATCAAATAATGATATTCAATTAATTAATGGTGATGCTTTTGAAATATTACCTACTATTAAAGATAAAACAATAGATATGATATTTCTTGATCCACCATATTTTCTATCAAATGGCGGTATATCTTGCTCAGGTGGTAAGCAAGTTTCTGTTAATAAAGGTGAATGGGATGAAAATTATTCTTTTCAGGAAAAGGTAGATTTCAATAGGAAATGGATAATAGAAGCAAAAAGAATATTAAAAGATACAGGAACAATATGGGTATCTGGTACTTATCACAACATTTATATTATTGGGTATTTATTAGAAGAATTAGGATTTAAAATAATTAATAATGTAACTTGGATGAAAACAAATCCACCACCAAATTTAGCATGTCGTTGTTTTACTCATTCAACTGAAACACTATTATGGGCAAAAAAGAATATTAAAAATGTTAAGCATACTTTTCATTACAAATTAATGAAAGAATTGAATGAAGGAAAGCAAATGAAAGATGTATTTGTTGGATCATTAACACCACAAAAAGAAAAGAGATATGGGAAACATCCCACGCAGAAGCCTGAATATCTATTAGAAAAAATTATTTTAGCAAGTACAAATGAAAATGACCTTGTCTGTGATTTTATGGCGGGTAGCTTTACAACTGGCGTTGTATGTAAGAAGTTAAAGAGAAGATTTATAGGAATAGAAAAAGAAAAGGAATTTTATGAAATAGGTTTAAAGAGAATAGAGGATGTTAATTATGGAGAGAAACTTTGAGAAATGGCTATCAACTTTAAGAAGTTCAATATCTGATTATAAATATTATGTTGACTTTGAAAAGGTATATGAAAATATAAATGATATTAAAGTTGAATTAAATATTTTAAATTCATTAATAGGATCAAAAGATTTTGATGATGAGTTTAGATCTATATGTCAGAAATATCCTCAAACATTAAAATGCATTCCTATATTGTTGGCTGTCAGACAATATGAGATAGAAGTGCAAACAAACTATAAAAATATTAAATATGATTTTATGTTATATAAATACAAAAAATTATCTCATAATGATATTGATCTCTATCTTGAGTTTTTAAAAGAAACTGGATTAAAAGAGTTGATAGTTAATCATATTATTAATAATTTAGTTGACTATGTATTAGGCATAGAGGTTGGATTAGATTCAAATGGAAGAAAAAATCGTGGTGGACATTTGATGGAAAATTTATTAGAAAGATATATTCAAGAGCTGAATGTTGAATATTATAAAGAAATGTATACTAAAGATATTGAAAAGAAATGGAATATTGATTTATCACTACTTACAAATGCTGGAGATGTTGCTAAAAGGTTTGATTTTGTTGTAAAAACAGAGAATCAAATTTATGTTTTTGAAACGAATTTTTATAAAGCTGGTGGAAGCAAGTTAAATGAAACAGCAAGAAGTTATAAAAATATCACCCAAGAAATTGATAGGGTTGAAGGAGTAACATTTATATGGGTCACTGATGGTTATGGTTGGCGAAGTGCTAAACATAATCTTAAGGAGACCTTTGATGTATTGAATACTTTGTATAATATTCATGATTTAGAAAATGGAATTTTGAGAAAAGTCATCTTATGATGATTTTTTATTTTATAAGCATATAAGAAAATAGATTTTGGATATTCTAGTATGAAGATAAAATAATAATTTTATATTATTAATATGTACAATTTAAATTTTTTACAAAGAATAAAAATTTTGAATTTGTTAAATGTTTTTGTGTTATATTTCTTTTGGAAAGGGGAAGAAAATGAAAAAATTAAACTTAATTCCTGATATAGATCACTTATGGAAGACTCTTGGCTATCATTTTGAAAATCTTTCTCAAGTTATTCATGAGTTTGTGGATAATGCTATTTCGGATTTTATTAGAAATAAAATTAAAAATGGTGAAATTATTATTACATTCAAAAAAATGAGCAAAAATAAAGTAGAAGTTATAATCGAAGATCATGGAAAAGGTATTATAGACATTGAAAATGCTTTAACTCTGGGAGGAATGAAATTTTTTGAATCTTTGTTTAATGAACATGGAAGTGGTTCGAATAATGGTTTATCGTTTGTTGATCCTTTTAATTTGAGCTGGATAATAATGACAAGAACAATAAAAGATGCTTTACAGGGGCAATATAAAGTAGTAAGAGCACCTTATTCATTTAAAGGTATGAATGTTGAGATACATAAAGGAAATTGCTTGACGGGTAGTGAAACAGGAACAATTATTAAATTCACATGTTCATATGATATTTTTAAGACAATAAGAATTCCATTTGGAAGTCAAACATCTCAATTTAAAGATTTAGTGGATCTATTGTATGAAGATTTAGGTGTTCATTATTCATATATCATTAAACAAGAAAATATTAAAATAACAATAAAGGCTTTTGATGACGATAAAGAATATAATAGTATAGCTGATGTAAAACCTATATTTCCAGTTGTCGAAAAGTGTAAAATGAATAAATCGCAAATGGTTGATTTAGGTAATGGAGTAGTCAAAATCGATTTGAAACATATTATCATGTCAAAAAATACACTAACAAAGAAATATTATTTAAAAAATATGAGATCTTCAGGAGTAGAAATACGTTTTAACGGGAGATTGCTTGAATTTTTGGGCTTTGAAGAAATTTGGGGTATAAAATCACATCCATTTTATAATGGTAATCTCATAGTTGTCAATTTAATTTCTGATAAAAGAGGAAGACTACCTAATACACGTACAACAAAAACTGGTTTAAATAGATCTGATTCAAAAACCGCATTTTTATTTCATTGGATTGCTGATCAAATTTCATTATTGTATGATGAAAAAGAAATGAATCAAAATATAAAAATGAAATTTATTGATCAAGTTGTAAATTTGACTTTTGTTGATAAAGAAAACATAATTTATGATGCTATTAAAACAAAAAAATTTATTTGTAATTGTCAAGTTTGCACTCATGAGGGTTATGATTTGTATTTTGAATGTATAAAAACTAAAGTTAATGATCTCTACTTTTTTGAAAAGTTGTGGGATGAACAACTATTATTGAATAAACCTATCGGTAGAATTATTCTAATTGCCGACGAACATCCAGAGCCAGTGAGAGAACGTGTTAGGTTGATTAATAAAAAGAATATTGAAGGGAAAAATTATAATATTGTTTTAATTAAAAAGTAATTTTTTAAGATCTAATAATAGGGGGACTATTATTAGATTTTTTCATTTGAAAAAGTTTTTTAAATATTATTGATATGATATAATTGAAATACGTGTTTTAAAAAAGTATAAAGTATTTTTGCTTTCAATACTTATATAGTCAAGTTTGTGGAGGAAATTATGAAAATAGTTAATGTTGTTGCTGCCATCATCAAAAGAGATGATCAGATATTAATTGCTAAAAGAGGATATGGAGAATTCAAAGGAATGTATGAGTTTCCTGGAGGAAAAATAGAAAAAGGTGAAACACCTGAAGAAGCATTAAAAAGGGAAATAAAAGAAGAAATGGAAGCAAATATTGAAGTTGATTCATTTATATGTCATGTTCATTATCAATATCCAGATTTTATATTGGAAATGGATTGTTATTTATGTCATTTGAAAGATGCACATATTTCATTATTAGAACATTTAGATGCAAAATGGATTCATCCTGTTCAAGAAGATATATTATGGGTTCCTGCTGATGTACAAGTTATCGAGGAAATAAGAAGGAAGGTTCACAATGGATAACCTTTTATTACAAGAAAGAACTAGACTCATTTATAATGATCAACAACAAAACAAAAAGGTTATAACAGATATTGAAAATGCATTATTAGATTGTGATACATTTGATATTTCTGTTGCTTTTATAGCGTTATCAGGATTGGCTTCTATTAGAGAAACTTTACATAAATTGAAAGTTCAAAATAAAAAAGGAAGAATCATCACAAGTACATATTTAGGATTTAATGAACCTAAAATGTTTAAAGACTTATTAAAATATCCTAACATAGAGGTACGAGTATATGATGATCATCATGGTTTTCATTCTAAAGGTTATATCTTCCAAAAAAATTCAAATTATTGGGCAATAGTAGGAAGTTCAAATTTAACACAGTCTGCTTTATCATTAAATCAAGAATGGAATGTTTATGTATCATCACATAAACAAAATGATACAATAAAACAAATACAAGGTGAATTTGAAAATCAATGGCAAAGATCAATTCCTTTAACTCATGAATGGATCAATGAATATCAAAAAAATTATGTTAAACCTGAAAAACATTCAATACGACATATTCAAAAAGACATTGTCCCCAATTATATGCAAAGACAAGCTTTAGCTTCATTAGAACACTTAAGACAACAAAATCAAGATAGGGCATTGCTTATTTCAGCAACAGGAACCGGTAAGACATATCTTTCTGCTTTTGATGTTCAAAAAGTTAAACCTCGTAGAATGTTATTTGTTGTTCATAGAAAAAGTATTGCTTTGAAAGCTATGGAAACATTTCAAACAATTATTAAAGATAAAACAATGGGTATTTTTTCTGGCAATGTTAAAGAATTGGATAAAGATTATTTGTTTTCAACAGTTCAAACTATTCATAAAAAAGAAAATAGAGAATTATTTAAACAAGATGAATTTGATTATATTATTATTGATGAAGTTCATAAAGCGGGAGCTTATACATATCAAGAATTAGTTCATTATTTTCATCCTCAATTTTTATTAGGTATGTCAGCTACACCAGAAAGAAATGATCAGTTTGATATATATAAAATGTTTCATTATAATATTGCTTATGAGATCAGACTTCAACAAGCAATGGAATATGATCTGTTATGTCCTTTCCATTATTATGGTATCACTGATTTAAATATTGATGGTATTAGTATAGATGATAAATCTGATTTTAATCTTTTAATTAATGAAAAACGTATTGATTATATTATTGAAAAAATTGAAGAATATGGATATTCAGGTGAAAAGGTTCATGGTTTAATTTTTGTAAGTAGGAAACAAGAAGCTATTGAATTGTCCAATTTATTTAATCAAAGAGGTTATAATACTATTGCATTAACTGGTGATGATAATGAAGAAAAAAGACAGGAAGCAATGGATCGCCTTGAATCTAATGATGAAGATGGCTTAGATTATATTTTTACAGTTGATATTTTTAATGAAGGAATTGATATTCCTAAAGTGAATCAAGTTGTGATGCTTAGGCCAACACAATCAGCTATTATTTTTGTACAACAGCTTGGAAGAGGATTAAGAAGAAATGATGAAAAAGATTATGTCGTTGTTATTGATTTTATTGGGAATTATGAAAGAAACTTTTTAATTCCTATAGCTTTAAGTGGAAATACAAACTTAAATAAAGATACACTGAGACAATTTATAACTGAAAGAAATGTCTTAATACCTGGAGTATCAACAATTCAATTTGATGAAATATCTCAAAAAAGAATCTTTGAATCAATTGATCATGCAAATTTTAATGATGTTAAACTGATTAAAGAAAGTTATGTTCAATTAAAAGCTAAATTGGGCAGAATACCTCATATTAAAGATTTTGAAAAATATGGTGCTATTGATATCCAAAAGATATTTCAAAATAAGGGTTTAGGTTCTTATCATATGTTTTTAAAGAAATATGAGAAAGAATATGATGTTCAATTTTCTTCATTAGAAGAAAAGTATTTACAATTTATTTCATCAAAACTTTCTTCAGCTAAACGTGTTCAAGAATTAGAAGCCATTAAACTTGCTATAGAAAGAAAAGTACATGTTAATGAATATTTAAAACAACAAATGTTAGATGAATATCAAATTCAAATGCCAGAAGTGAGTTATACAACAATACAAAATATATTAACTCAAAATTTTGCAACAGGATCATCTAAAGATGCTTTTAAAGATGTTCCTATTTTGGATACTGATTGGAACATATCTCATGTTTTTCAATCACTATTAAATAATGAAGAATTTAAAAGACAAGTATTAGAAGTCATTGATTATGGTATAGATCTATATAAACAAGAGTATAGTCAACGCTATCAAAACACAGATTTATGTTTATATAAGAAATATACATATGAGGATGTTTGTCAGTTACTTAATTGGGAAAAGAATCTTGTTCCTTTAAACATAGGTGGATATAAATATGATCAACATACAAATACTTTACCAGTCTTTATTAATTATGATAAGGAAGAAGATATTGCAGATACAATTAAATATACAGATCATTTTGTAGACCCACAAACATTAGTTGCTATGTCAAAGAGTAAATTAAAACTTGGTAGTAAAGGGATGGATATATTTACTCAAGCTAAACAAAGACAAACAATAATTCATATTTTTGTTCGAAAGAATAAAGATGATAAAACTTCTAAAGAATTTTATTATTTAGGTATTGGAAATATTATAAATATCAAACAAGAATATATGGCAGATCAAATTCCAGTATGTGAAATTTTATATCATTTAGATCAACCTGTAAGACAAGATATTTATGATTATATAGTGAAATAAGAAACGAGGAATAATAATGAATATTCAAAATTATTTTGCAAGACATATTTATAATAGAGGTGTTGATATCTACAATAGTGGTGGTGTTTACAATGTTGTTAAAGTGGGAAATGTATATAAAGGAAAGGTATTAGGCAACCATGAGTATGATGTTGAAATAGAAGTTTCTGATCAACTGAAGATTACTGATATGCGTTGTACTTGTCCTTATGCTATGAAAGGTAAAAAATGTAAACATGAAGCTGCATTGCTTATAGAGCTATTTGGTAATCATTCATCTTATGATTATGATTATGATTATGACGATTACGATGACGATCATGATTATGAGGATTATGACGATGATTATGATGACTATGGCTATGATTATGATACAAAAGATGATAATTGCAGTGATATGTACCAAGGTCATGAAATTTTAGAACCCTTATCAAAGAAATCAAAAGAAGAATTACTGGAGATCATTGGTCAAGCTCTTGAATCATCAGAAACATATCAAACCTTTTTCCATATTATAGAAGATATGCAAAGAGTCAATCATATATATCAAATGATTTATCAATATATATCATCAAATCAAATACCTCTTAGTGAAGATTATGAAAAGATATACACATCAATTCAAAACTTACATCATTTTCATCAAGATCAATATATACCAGATTTAGCTAAAGAAGCGCTCAATCAGCTTCTTCATACATTTCCATCTTTACAATCTTATCAGGAAGATTTCTTTCATCAGATGATTCAACTAATAGATACTTATGCATCTCAAAATGAAAAAACAAGTATTTATTTTGATCTCTGTGTAAAATATAATCAATCTGTGATTTATCAACTTATTGACAAGCTTCATCAACAAAACATACCTCTAGATGATCTTTTATCATCCTATCAACAAAAGATAAGTTCTTATCCTATTTCAACTGAAATCTACGATAAATATCTTTATATTTTATATCACTATCAAAGAGAATCATTATCTTCTGTTATAGACACCAATAAAAACAATTTAGTATTTATTAAAGAAGCTATCAATCTTTATATGAATCATCAAGACTATCAAAAAGCCATTGATTTATGTCTCCAACAACTTCAAGAACATCCTCATCAAGATATTTATTTATTACTTCTTGATATTTATAAACAAACCAATCAAAATGAGCAAATCATTGCTCTTGCTACTGAGTTGCTTTATCATCAATATCCTGGACAAATCCAATATTATCAGTTACTTCAACAATCATATTTACCAGAAATATGGGAACACAAGAAAAAAGACATTATCCATGATTTAGAAAAGAACCAAATCAATATAAGTGAAATTTATATACAAGAAAAAATGTATGATGCTTTATTTCAATATTTAGCTAAAAATGATGATATATTTGGTATGAAGAAACATGAAGATATTCTTTTTGAACATTGTTTAGACAACATGATTCAATATTATAGTCGCTATGTGATGAATAGTTTAAGACATACAGGATCAAGAAGTTTCTATCATGAAATGGCTGAGCTTATTCATAAAATCAGTGAATATGATTTTGATAAAGCTTTTGATTTATCAAATCATCTGATATCGTTATATCCTAATAGACCAGCAATGATAGAAGAAATTAGAATAAATAAAGTTAAGTTAAAAGATGTGATTAGAGCTATTGAAATGACTGATCAGGATATAACTTGGTATTATCAAATATCTCACGGACAATTTATCAATATAGATGATGATACGAATATTGCAAAAAAAATGATTGTATTGAATTCACCAGATTATATACAACTACCAGATCATTATGACATTCATGAATATCATATTATGGAAATGTTCGCCAATCAATTAAAAGATCAGCATATGAAAAGAGAACTTCAAAAGACATTAAAAGGTAAAGGAGTGTTTCGTCGCTTTAAGGATTTCATCTATAAAAATCAATTGAACACTGCATGGCAACAATTCTTATATGAAACTCATAGAGAATTGGCTATTCAATGGTGTCATAAACATAATATAGAGTTTGTAGAATAATCAAATGATTTGAATTTTATGATAATTCTTATTGAAGAAAATAAAATATAGCTTTATAATGACAATGTCATGGATGTCTTCTTATTGTAGCCTTTAAGGCTAGTGCTGCTCCATGATATAAGTTCCCTTATTGTTTTATGGTAGGCTTTTAGCTGAATCCACGTTTCAACAATGATAGGGAACTTTTATTTTATGTTTTGAGTTTTTATTTAGATGAAGCTTTATCTTTAGACGGAGAGAGTTTCATCTTTTTTACATATTCTAATGAAAATATTATAGGTAATATTTGAAAAAAGAAACAGCCCATGCAATATTGTATGGGCTGTTCAAGCTAGATGAAAATTGAGGTAATCTATATTTTCTTCTAGACTTAATTATCATTTCATTTCATTGTTATTCATTATATCATTTAGTTTTATTGCCTTTTTTGGTTGTCGTGTCCATGTCTTTTCCTGCTGTTTGATAATAAAATTCTTGAGTGGCTGTAATTTGGAATCTACATCAAATTTTTCAAGACAATCATAGTATTCTTTCCTATCTTCTTCATATATAATGATAGGGCTGACATTATGAATAAGCAGATAATAATTCATGATTGTTCTTCCAGTTCTTCCATTTGCATCAGCAAATGGATGAATATTTTCAAAACAGGCATGAAGGTAACTTGCCACAGTGAAAACATCTTCTCCTTCATACTCATTTATTTCTTCGAGCAGTTCTTGAAGATCGCTTTCGACATTTTCAGGATAACTTCCTACTTCATATTTACCTGTAATATAATCATGTTTTTTGAATTCTCCTGGTCTTTCATGATTCATATCATAACGATATGAATCATATGTTCCTTTTGAAAGTTCATAATGAATCTTCTTGATAAGAGGAATACTTAAGGGTACCTTGTCAATAATTTTGTCAAGCAAAAAATGATAACAATCTTTTTGATTTTGAATTTCAAAAAGTGTCCTTAAATCTCCAGTGTAATTGGATACTTTCCCTTTTTCAAATATATCTCTTGTATCATGGTAATCTGTGTTTTGATTTTCAATTTTGTTCGAGTGATAAGCAAAAAGTATTTTAAAATCAAGTAATTGAGCTTCAAGTTCATCTTTATTTTTATAGTATATTCTATACATGATATTCACCACCTAAAAATTATTATACAACAATTTTACTAAGAATTTATAGAGAAAGTTGTACTCTTTCAATCATTTTCACCTTTTCAATATAAAATATGGGAAATCTGGTTGAAAGGCATTGTAAAAATCTTATTAAGTTATTTGGATAATAAAAGGACTTCACACATTTAAAGATAAACTAATAGGGAAATTTAATGGTAGAGAATAAACTTCACATAAAGATATTGAAGCTATCAATCATTTGTTTAAATAAAACTTTATAAAATTGATAAAAAATTATAGATATTAAATGAATAACTTGTCTGTATTTTTATAAGTTGAATTAAAAAAAGAATAATTATTATAGAAAGAGTAGACTTAATTATTCAAAAAATAAATTATGGTAATAAGAATAAAAGACAAGCAAATTTGGTTACTATTGCTTGTCTTTGTTTCTCCATGTTATAAAAACATCTTTGCCGCAATGGGCTAATCCAATATAAATAACTTTGCCTGACATATTGGCGTCATAATGATTTTTTTGAATTTGTTGAATAGCTTGATTAGAAAGCTGTTCTATTTTTTCTTTGTTTGTTGAATATTTGAATTCCAATATATAAGAAGGTGATATTGCACTTTTTGCTTTTAGAATAATATCACAACGATCTTTTCCGGCTTCTTTATTGCTGATGATTTCA
This sequence comes from Massilimicrobiota sp. An134, assembly GCF_002160815.1. Lineage (GTDB taxonomy): Bacteria > Bacillota_I > Bacilli_A > Erysipelotrichales > Coprobacillaceae > Allocoprobacillus > Allocoprobacillus merdigallinarum. Next base: position 23,912 of record NZ_NFLH01000013.1, read on the forward strand.
TAGTCATGGGATAACCATGCACACATTCCTAGAAACATTACATGATAGCTATTTTCATTTTGCAAATCATGATAAGATGGTAATGTCAATAAAATGTGAGTATAATAATTTTTAAAATCAATTTGATTGCCAAACAATAATGCATCGCATAATCCGGATAGATCTGTTGAAGAAATATTGAGATAATAAGAGGTTAATTGCTGAAATTCTTTTTGCACTTCTTGATTTGGAATACGTAAAATATATCTATCAATTTGCAAAGAATTTGTTTTTTCTGTTGTTAAGTATCCTGCATTAACAAATAACCCCCATAGATTAGGAGTATTACTGACTTCAAAAAAACTTGTTTCCATTTGTACGAGTGTTTCAAGTTTTCCTGTTTCAATAAGTTTTTCATATCCTTGCTTAAAAGATGTATCACATTCTTTCATCGCATCTTTAATCATTTTATTAGAGCTTGTATTGACCCAATAAGGTCTTAATTCTTTATTGTCGATATAATTGATAATAGACCAGGGGTTATAAATTTCCATGTTTCCAATATGATAGCCATCATACATAGCTTTGACTTTATCATTCAATGAAAGTCCATAATATTCTAGCATAGCTTTTGTTTCTGTTTCTGTAAATCCGAAATATTGACTATAATGCTGATCTGTAAGAGTGCAAACAGCTGGATTATTTAAATCACTAAAAATATTTTCTTTAGCGACTCTTTGTATGCATGTCAACATAGCATATTGCAGACTTGGAGAAGTTTTTAAGGCATTATGAAGTAATGAAGCTAAACCGCTTTTGATATCATCATAAAATTCACCGACATGTGCTTCGATAAAAGGTGTATCATATTCATCTATAAAAACCATAACTTTTTGATGGTAATATTTTTCCATCCTTTTCATTAAAAAATCTAATGATTCGCTTATCGTATTTAAGCTATTATCATGAATTAAAGCATCAACAATTATGTTATAACGACTTTTTTCAAATTTAGACATATTAGAAAATACATGTTCATTTTTTTCATAAATATCTTGTAAAGTTGTTTTTATTGATAAAATAAATTGTTCTTTATGACCTTTAGCATTAGCAAAAGATATAAAGATGGTTGGATATTGATTTATGTATGATGCATATTCTGTTTGCATAATCTTTGTATTTTTGAATATGTCTTTTGAATTTTTGGTTATATCAAAAAACTCAGCCATCATAGACATATTGAGAGTTTTACCAAAACGTCTTGGTCGTGTAATTAAGGTTACAGTCGTTTTTCTTTCGAGAAAATCTTTAATCATTAAACTTTTATCTACATTATAATAATTTTCAGATATAAGTTTATGATAATCCATGACTCCAATAGGTAAAGCCTTTTTCATTGTTACACCTTCTTTCTTGTTATAAGTATAACATAAATGCCACTTTATCAAAACAAATTCTTTTCTTTGAATATTATGGAAGTCGATATACAAAATACTTATTGTGTTTTATTTCTTTTAATGAGAAAATATATGGTAGAAAAAGTAAATAATGAGGATATTATCATGGGTAAAATGACGACATTTGAAGACTTAGAAAAAGAAAATATGCAACTCAAAAAAAGAATAGAATATTTAGAAAAGCTTTTAGATAAACATCATATTGTTTATCATCAAATAGAAAAGGAAAATCATTTCATTAATAGTGAAGTCATTACCCCAAGACATGCGATTATATTTTATCGACTTTTTAAAGGGAGAAAAGATGTTTATAGTCAAAGACATATTAATAAAGATGGGAGAGTTGGATATTATCCTCAATGTGAAAACTTTTGGAAAAATGAAATCTGTTTGAAAAAAACAAATAAAAAAATAAAATGTAAAGATTGTCCAAATAAAAAATGGAAAGTGTTAAATCAAAGAGTTGTTATGGAGCATCTTAAAGGAAATGATATCAATGGTAATGACGTCATAGGTATTTATCCTATGTTAGAAGATGAAACTACAAACTTATTGGTATTTGATTTTGATAATCACGAAGTCGGAACAGATGGTGAGAATGTTGATAATAGTTGGAAAGAAGAGGTCAATGCTCTAAGAGAAATTTGTCAATTACATCAAATTGATATTCTTGTGGAAAGATCACGATCAGGTAAAGGGGCTCATCTTTGGATTTTCTTTGATCAACCCTTACCTGCTATAACAGCAAGACGTTTTGGTAGAGCGCTATTAAATATAGGTGCTCAATCTATTAATTTAAAAACATTTCAAACATATGATCGTATGATTCCTGCACAAGATCATTTGGCGGATGATGGGTTAGGAAATTTAATTGCCTTACCATTACAGGGCCAGGCTTTGAAAAAACAAAATAGTGCTTTTGTAGATGAAAATTGGAATGTTTATCCCCATCAATGGGAATGTCTTGAAAAAGTTAAAAAACTATCATTGGAATTTGTAGAAGAGAAACTTGAATTATGGAAAGATAAAGATATATTTAGTGAGAATTATGATTATTCGATATCTCAACCATGGATTAAAGAAAATCATTTTCATAAAGATGATGTCAATCATCATGTTGACATCAAATTTGCAAATATGGTTTATATTGATACAAGAAGTTTGAAGCCAAGAATTCAAAATCAAATAAGACGTTTAGCAGCTTTTAGAAATAAAGAATTTTTTAAGAGAAGAGCAATGGGATTATCTGTTAGAGGGATGAATTCATGGATAGAATGCGCAATTGATATAGATTATTGGATTTGTTTGCCTAGGGGATGTTTATCAGTTCTTCGAAATGAATTAGAAAAAAGTCAAATTACATATCATATAGAAGATCTTAGAAATTCGCAAAAGAAAATAGATGTCAATTTTATAGGTCAATTATATGATAATCAACAAAAGGCATGTGAAACATTATTAGAAAATGATATAGGAATTTGTCATGCAACGACTGCGTTTGGCAAAACTGTTGTTGGAACAAACTTGATAGCTCAAAGAAAAGTGAATACACTCATTATCGTTCATACCAATTTGATTATGAATAACTGGGAAGATGATCTTAACCGCTTTTTAAGTGTTCATGAGAAATTACCAACATACACAACTCCATCAGGGATAAAGAAAACAAGAAAGAGTGTTATTGGGAAATTATATAGTAATCATAATTCTGTAACTGGTATTATTGATATTGCTATTGTCAATTCACTCATTACAAAAGGTGAAATCAAAGATTTGGTTAGGAACTATGGAATGATTATTGTAGATGAATGTCATCATAGTGCATCTGCTATGCTTTATGATGTACTCACTGAAGTTCGCGCTAAATATGTTTATGGATTTACTGCAACTCCAAAAAGAGAAGATGGTTTGGAACAAAAAACTTTTATGCAATTAGGACCTATTCGATATCAGTTTACGACCAAGCAAAGATTACAACTTCAAAATGTCAATCATTATATCTTCCCACGTTTTACGAGATTCATAGATTTAGAAAATACAAAAATATCAATAAATGAAATGTATCAAAAATTGATTCATGATCAAGAAAGAAATCAACAAATTCTTACAGATATAAAAGAAGCACTTCAAAATAAACGTACACCATTGATTATTACAAAATTTAAGGAACATGCTCAATATTTATATGAACAATTACAGGGACGAAGTGACCATATTTTTCTGTTGGTTGGGGGTAAAGGTCATAAAACCAACAGACAAATACGTGAAAAACTCAAAAATATTAACAAACAAGAAAGTGTTATCTTAGTAGCAACAGCACAATATGTAGGAGAGGGCTTCAACTTTCCTAGATTAGATACTTTATTTTTAACTGTTCCTATTTCAGTAGAAAGTAATGTTGAGCAATACTCAGGAAGATTGCATAGAGATTTTGAAGGAAAAAAAGATGTTATTATTTATGATTATATTGATTCACATATAAAAACATTGGAAAAAATGTATCATAAACGTATGAGAACGTACAAAAAGATGGGCTATGAAATATGTACAACATTACATGTCCGTGAAGATGAAATTCAAATGATATATGATAACTCTGATTATCAAAAAATATTTGATAAAGATATAGAATGTGCTAATGAAAGTATTGTGATTTCAAGTCCAGGTTTAAGTCAAAAGAGTGTTAATTATTATTTAAGATTGTTTCAATCTAAGTTAAAAGAAAATATTTCCATAACAATTCTCACTTTAGATTCTAAAAGTTATCCAAAAAATATGATTGAAAAAACGAACATATTGATTCAAAATTTAAAAGAAAATGCTATTCATGTGATTGTTACTTCATCTTTATATGAACATTACGCTATAATTGATAAAGAAATGATCTGGTATGGAAATATGAATTTACTATCAAATGTTAAAGAACAAGATTATATGATGAGAATTTCACACCAGCAATTAGTATATGAATTATTACAAGAAACACAAAAAGTGATGAAAGAAGGAAAAGAATGAAGGTTAAAGAATTAAGAGATTTATTAAAAGATAAAGACATAAAGCTGATTAATGATGCTTTTGTAGAAGTTTACAAAGCTTTACCAAAATCAAAAAAAGAAGAATTAGATAGTGTTATTGAAAGTATTGTGAAAGGTGAAGGTAAGAAAAAAACAGTTAAACAAGAAGAAGTTTCATTAAATGATTTATTTGTTGAAATTCAAGATTTTTTACAGGATGCTTATCATGGCTTTTATATAGCCCCTAATCGTATTGTGCCTAAAAAAGAAAGGCCTAAATGGCGTTATAAAGTCAAAAGATATTTAAAGATTTTATTTGAGGTTTCCTCAGATCATCCTGATTTTTTACAAGTTGTTATATTGATTCGTGAAATTTATAAGGTGTTAAGTTATGGCTGTGGTGTTTATGTTTTTTCAAGTGATGATCCTTTTGCATCAGTTGGTATCGCTCAAGAAGAGTTATATGAAGAATATATAAAACGACAGATGCAATTACCAGTCACAGAAGAGACAATACGAGAGATGGTTACTGGTGCAACACATTGTTATTTGAGTCGTGAATGTTTGCATGAAATGTTATACGGCGTTTTAAACTTTCATATTCAAAAACTGGAATATCGTGATATGGTTAAAGAATATGGTCAAAAATTTATTGAGTCACAGAAAAAGTTTATTGCTTCATTAGAACGTTATGATGATAGACTTTATGAAGCAACTTCATTACTGAATGAAACGAATGATGTTGTTTTCATTTTTCACTATGGTTCCTTTGAAAAGGCTCTTCAATATTATTTTAAAAACAGCTATGAACGTAATCAGGAAGTGACTCTTTATAAAGTTTTGATGTTAACAGAGATATTCTTTTCCAAAAAAGAATGGATTGAAGCTTATGAGTATGGTTTAAAATTAAATATTGAACCTAGACAAAGCTTACAAGATAAATATAAAAAATATAAAGCATAAAAAAGGAGAACGACTATGTCAGAAAGAGAATATATAAGAAGTGCAGCAATAGATATCATAACAAATCAAGTTCAAGATCATTTAGATGAAAATACAATGAATATGTATCAAAAAATGTTAGATCAAGGAATGAGTGAAGAAAGAGCGATAGAATTACTTGCCTTTTATATGGAAATGTATATCCAGGAAAATTTTCATTTACAGGAATTTAATAATGAAAAATGGAAAGCGTTTTTAGATAACTTGGAACCCATTTATCATGTGCCAGGTGAATATGAATTTGATGCTCAGGAAGAACGTCGTAATTTAAGACATATTCAAAGAGAATATGGAAAATTAAAATCTGATGTTGAAGAATTGGAAGATGAGCTTTTTGTGATTGAATCTCATTTATTAGTATTACATGCCCTATATAAGATTGATACATTTGAAGCGAAGAAGATTATACATATTGTCATGAATCGTTTATTAGATTTGAAGAATCATTATACAAGTGATTATACAGATTATACAACTGAAGACATTTTATCTTTAGCAGACGGATTAGAGAAAATGTGTAATCCTTATATCAATCCACAGTTATATGATTATTTATCAAAGTTTGTTGATTTAAAAGATGAATCACAGTTTGATTATATTTTTAAAAATATTTTTCTATGTTTGTCTAGAATATTAGTCAGCATGGATAGATTTGAAAAAGATCTTGGAAAAAATGGCTATTTCCGTTTTATTAGTCAATATATTGATCTTGAGGCTTGTATTGATGATGGGCCAGCATTTATCTTTAACGAAAATACATTAAAAAAGTAAGAGGTTGTTATGGAATATAAAGATTATATGAATCAGATTCAACAAAGATTGAATACAATGAGTGAAGAAGAAAAGAATCAATGGATTTATCAATATGCCAGGGTTCTTGATAAAAGTTAACGTCAAAAAATGTTAGAAAGTTTAAATTTTGAACATTCTCAAATCATCAATTTTCATGAAAAAGACTTTCAACAATTTATCAAGGATGTGAGTGATGGGGAATTAACGATACCTGCAACAGAAGAGGATGATTATTATTATGGCTATGATTCAGAATATATAACGTATTATACAAAAGAATGTGATCTTTTAAATCAATTGAATGATTATATTCAAGATGCTTTTCTATATATCAATAATTGTCAATATCAGCAGGGATTCAATATTCTTCAAAAGCTGCAAGATTTAGAATATGAAGCTGTATATGATTATGGGGATATATATGAATTATCTTTTGCAGAGTTATTTGAAAATAACTTGATGGATGTTAGCCTTGAACAATATTCACTTTATTATTTATATGCTGCTTTTCAGCTACATCGAAATATATCTGAAATGTATTCATATTTCAATCAGAGTAAGGTTGAATATGTTCTCAGCGATTTAATGGCTTTTGGACCAGAAGAGATAACACTGAGTGATGATGAATATGATCGATGGATATCATTTTTAGAAAATACGCCAGGAGACTATGCAGCAAAGCTTTTAAGAGATATATGCTTTCTTTATGGAGATATCAATCAATTAACAAAAATGACTTTCGAGATAGGAGCTAAACATCCATCTTTATATCTGGATGTTATTGACTATGATCTTTCTTTACATCAATTAGAACATGCTAAATCTATCGCATCACAGGCTTTCAAGCAGCTAGATGAAGGTTTAACGATACGTTCAAAAATTGCTGAAAAACTGATTCCATACTGTCCAGATGATATAGAGTTGTATAAAATATCTTTCTTATCCAATCCTCAGATTAATCATTGTTTGCAATTATATACATTAGATTGTGATATCGCTTTTATAAAAACTGAATTTCAGAAGAAAAACTATGCTATTCGTTTTGAATTTGCAACCCTAGAACAAGAAAAAGCCTCTTTATCTTCTGACCAAAAAGAGATACTTTTATTTTTCTTAGGAGATTACGAAGACATTCTTGAGAAAGCTGAAAAAAATCAAGATAATCTTGGATGGTCATCAAATTTAAAAGGAATACTTATACCATTATTACTCATGTATCTGAAACCAGAAAAGATGCATTTTGTGGCTGATGATGCAGTTATGGATGATTTAAAGCGTAGTTTAAAAGTAAGAGGAGAAGATTTCTATCAGTTATTTCATATCTGGAAAGAAAAATACATGATGACTGATGAATTCAAAAAGAAATGTATCCAATGGTTAAAAGATGAAATCGAACAAAGAGCTGAAGTTATTGTAGGAGGAACTCATCGTCATAGCTATTATGAGGTTGCAAAAGAAATTGTTGTTTTATCAGAAATTTTATATCTCAATAAAAACATTACAAGCATGGAAACATTTGTGAAAGACTATATAAAAAGATATTCACGTAAACATGCTTTTAAAACTGAAATGTTAAAATATGCAAAACAAGTATAATGTCTACATTTTGTTTTATAAAACCGTTTGAAAAGAACGGTTTTTTATGTCATTATATGCTATAATATGAATAATTGAGAGAAAGGGAAGATTTATGCATAATTTATTTGATGTGATATCAAGTCAGTTTTTCTATATTTTTATAGGTGATAATAAGCGTATATTGTCAGATTGTGTCTATTTAGCTTATCAGTCATTTCAAAATGATCTTTCTTTTTCATGTACAAGGGAACAGCTACTAACGATATTTCAAGATTACTTTGAAACACATCTTACCACGATTGACAGTGAAGAAAATTTAAACAATTCTAGAGATAAGGCTTTGTATGTATTAAAGCGTTTAAAGGATTGTGGATGGATTCATGAAGAGGTTGGGGAAAATTATGAAGTGTTTATCACTTTTGAAGATTATAGTATTCAGATTATGGATTGTTTGTTTCATTTAGAAGATGTAAGAGAAAGTGAAGAATATTCAGGACTTATATATAACATATATACATCATTTCAAAACTTTGATATTCATCGAGGAGATTTGATTTTTGAAACAGCTTATGAAAATACCAAAGATTTAATTCATAAATTAAAAAATTTGAATTCCAATATCAAAAAATATATTCAAAAACTATTAGATGATGGCATAAAAGATGACTTGCAGGCATTATTAAATTCTTTACTGCAGGAATATCAGACAAAAATCATTGATCGTGCCTACTACAATCTGACAACCTATGATAATCCTTCTAAATATCGTCAGAGCATTCTTTCACGTATTCAGGAAGTGATGGATAATCAGGATTATGTCAGTTTGATTATTCATAATATTATGGAAAGAAAAGGTATCGAACATGATCAGGCTTATGATTTATTGATGAATCAGAAAGAATATATCATGCAATCTTTTGAACATATTGAGGATATCATGCAGGAAATTGATAGTAAGAATAATAAATTTATTGAATCAGCGATTCATCGTATAACTTTCTTATTAAACAATCAAAATGATATTGAAGGAAAAATTAATAATATTATAAAATCTATTTCCAGTGGAAATGATGTTAATGATTTAGGTAATATCTATATCAATCAGATGATTAATCGTGATTCTTTATATGTTCCTCGTCAAATAAGTAAACCAATGAAAACACAAATCGAAGATACTGTCATTTTAGATGAAAAGGAAAAAATGGAATCTATAGAAAGAATCAAAAGATCAGAAAATTATTCTCATAAAAAAATTGAAGAAAAAGTGATGTTATTATTAAAGGATGGACCATTTAAAGGTTCACAATTACCATTAGAGACACAAAATGATTTGATTTATTTTGTCTTTATTTATCTTTATGGATTTAGCTATCAGACCAAATATCAGGTAGAACCTTTAAATGAAGAAGTGATAATCAATCATTATCGTTTTCAGGACTTTTTGGTGAAGGAGAGATGACATGAATAAATATCAGCAGGCCACAACATTTTATAATCACTATGTACGTTTAAGTGATTCAAAGAAAGAAGAGTTTTCACGTTTGTGTAATAAATTATTGAGTTATAATTATATCTGTGCCAGTCGTCCTAAAGATCAGGATGACTATTATAAAATTGTTAGTGAATTAGATTTATATGTTCAATACTTTGCATTAATGGATTATGTTGTAGAACATCATCAAGTAGATAAAGTCATTAATTTATATAATTTACAAAATTATAATCGTTATACATTGAAGAAAAATGAATCCATTGTTTTATTGCTTTTAAGAAGATTCTATTATCAGAAGATGCAGGAAGTTTCATTAATAGATCAGATTACAATGACAATGGAAGAACTTCATGATGCTATGCTTGCCACAGGACTTTTTGAAAAACGCATCAATAAAGGTGAAATGAGAGACATATTACGTATTTTAAGACGTTATCATATTATTGACACAACAGGACAAAGTGATGATGATCAATCAATCATTATCATTTATCCAACAATACTCTATGTTTTGCCAGTTCAACAGATAGAAGATATTGATCATCGATTAGCAGAATACAGCAGACAAGGTGGTGACAAAAGTGAAGAAGCTCGTGAAGATGAAGATTATTAATTGGCATCTTTTTAGTAATGAAACAATTGAAATCAAAAATAATGTTGTTATTACAGGGGAAAATGGAACAGGTAAGTCAACATTATTGGATGCACTTCAGTATGTTTTAACTGCTGGGAAAGCCAAATTTAACAGTGCTGCCAATGATTCTGGAAAACGTAATATAGAAGGGTATATGCGTGGAAAACTGGGACGAGAAGGTAAGCCATTTTTACGTACTGGGGATGTTGTTTCTTACATTGTCTTAGAATATTTTGATGAAACATCCAAACGTTCACAACTGATAGGCGTCGTCCTTGAATTAAGTCAAGCCAATATTAAAAAGGAACTCTTCTTTCAAGTTTTAGACCAAAATATACAGGATGATTTGTTTATTCATAAACGACATATCTATAATCGTAACGAATTTAGAAAAGAATTACAAAAACGCAAGCTTAAAGCCAATTTTGCAGATAAGAAGAGTCAGGTTCCTTCACTTTTTAGACAAAGTTTAGGTGTCTCTTCAAAATATTTTGAACTGATATCTCGAGCCCTGGCATTTAAGCCTATTAATCAGGTATATAATTTTATTTATGATTTTTTATTGAATGAAGATCCTGTCAAAATTGATGATTTACGTAATAATATTCATGCTTATAGACATTTAAGTGATGTCTTAAAAGAACAACAAAAACGTATGGAATTATTAGAACAAATTGAAAAAACATATCAGCAATATCAAAAAACAATGAAACATTTAAAAAATTATGAATTTGTAAAAGATGTGTTTTATATAGAAAGCTTAAATTATCAAAAAGGACAATTGGTACAGAGTATCGCGAAAAATAAGAAAATGATTCAAGATATGAAACAACAGATATCTCTGATTCAAAATCAATTACATGGTTTACAAAAAGATGTCTTTCAATTGGAAAGTACTCTTGAATCTAATGAAAGCTATCGTTTAAAAAAAGAACTAGAAGAAAATCTTCATCAGCAACAAAGACGTTTTGAACAGATATCTCAAGATTATCAGTTCTATATATCACAATTACAGGAAGATATCACAATGTTAAAGCGTTTAAGAATGAAAGAGACTTTTGTTGAACGTATTCAAAATCAAGATTATGATAGTCAGTATTTAAGTGAACAGCTTTTTGATATCCGTAATGATTTAAATGAAAGACGAAATGTCAATATGCAAAAAATAGCTCAATATAATCATGAGTTCAAACAGCTTAGAGAAACCAGTCAGCAGTTCAATAAACAGATGGAACTGTTGAATCGTAATCGTTTTTATTATCGCAAAGAAGTCAGTGAATTAATCGAAGTTCTTTCAGTGAATCTGGAAGAATATTTTCAGCAAAAAGTTGAAGTTAAGCCTTTATGTGAATATCTGGAAGTAACAGATGAATCATGGCGTCAGGCTATTGAAGGTTATCTCAATACGCAGCGCTTTGATTTGATTATTGAACCTGTTTATTTTCAAAAAGCTATGCAAATTTATGAACAATATAAAGCAGAACATCATATTTTTGGTGTCGGTATTGTAAATGTGATTCCTTTACAGAAATATTCTCAAACAGCAGAAAATAGCTTGGCACAGTTTGTGACAAGTTATAATAGCTATGCCAAAAATTATGCCAATATGATTTTAAATAAGGTTCATTGTGTTGAACATGTTGAAGATTTGACACAATATCCAATTGCAATTACAAAGACATGCATGGTTTATCAAAATTATGCTGTGAGAGCTATCAATCCTAAAATCTATCAACAACCATATCTAGGACAGGAAGCCATGAAAATTCAAAAGCAGATCATTCATCAAAAATTAACTGATTTAAAGCAAGAGATGACACAGATAGAAAAACAAAAACAGGATGCATCAAGAATTGTCCATTGGATTGAACAGTCACATATCAGTGATCTTGTTAGAAATTTCTATATTATTGATGATTATCGTCTGCTTGAAAAACAAATTCAGGATTTAAAAACACGCTTAAGTGAGATTGAAGAAGATGATTCCATTATGACTTTGATGTTCCAGCTTGAACATCTTCAAAAAGAATTGAAAACAGTTCAAAATCAGCTGACAGAGAAACAAAATCAATATAGTTATGAAACAGTCAGCATGGAAAATAACCAGAAGTCTTTAGAATCTTTGGAACAGACTTTGTCATCTTTACCACCACTTCCTGTAACACTTGATCCAGAAGTTGAAAAAATCAAACAACGTTACCAAAAACGTTATGGCAGATATCAGTATCAGGCAATCAATCATCAGCTGCAATCACGTATCAATGAAGATAACGCTCAAGTTGTCAAAGATGAAAAAGATGTAGAATATCATATGCGTACATTTAATCATGAAGCTAAAATGGGTTATGAAGAAAGTGTTGAAAACATTGATGCCTATTTAACGATGTATTATCAGTTAAGAGATATCGAAATTGTGAAGCGACAGGAAGATGTTCGTCAGGCACGCATGAAGTGTGAAATGTCTTTCCAGGAATCATTTATTTCAAGGCTTTATGAAAAGATTCAACAAGCTAAAAAAGACATTCAGGAACTGAATAAAGGATTGAAAAATAAAAACTTTAATGGAGATCACTATGAATTTGAAGTCAATCCAAGTCGCCGACCAGAATATCGACAATATTATGATATCATCAGTACAAACCAGCAATATAACAGCGACAATTTATTTGTTACGACGTTATCACAAGAAAATCGTCATGTTATGGATGAGCTGTTTAAACAAATGGCTTTATTAGATGATAATGAAAGTGGAGAAAAGTTACTCAGAAAATATACAGACTATCGTGAATATCTTGATTATGATATCAAGATAACTCATGAAAATGGTGATTTCACAAAGTTTTCTAAGGTCAATCGTGAAAAATCAGGTGGAGAGACACAGACACCATTTTATGTTGTGATTGCTTCAAGCTTTGAACAGCTTATTAAGCAACGATATCAGGAAGATTCAGGATGTGTTGTTTTATTTGATGAAGCATTTAATAATATGGATGAAACAAGAATTCAGTCTATGATGAAATTTTATAATGAACTCAATGTTCAGATTATTATTGCAGTTCCACCTGATAGGGCTAGTACAATTATGCCTTATGTTGATACCACTTTAGCGATTATCAAATCTGGAGATCATTCTTTTGTCGAGGAAATCATTCATGAATAAATATGGAAAATTGGTTTTAAATCATTTATTAGATAAATATGAACGTAGTGTTTTGTCTAAACAAGGCTCAGATAAACATTTACGTATTCATACACCAGTGCGTAAACTGTTTCCTAAATATGATAACAGTGATTATTATCATGAACGTTTGTTGATTGATGAAGCACTTCATGATTTAAGAGAATTACATATCGTGAGTTTATCAATGGATCTAGATGGTATTGATGATATTGAGCTTTCTTTGTTTTATATTGAAAAAGCCTATCAATATGCAAATCGAACTTTTTCTTTAGAAACAAGAAAGACAGTTATTCAGCTATTGGAACAGACAACATTTTCATATCAATGGCTGGAAACTTTTCGTATCGATATGTTAAAAAAGCTTTCTTTGTTTCAGTCGGTTTATCGCTATTTGAATCTTGATGATATTTTGGAAATTAAGGATATTTTTACAGTTTTGAAAGCTTTGCCTTTACAAAGTCATGAAATCTCATTAAGAAAGTTTTCTTTAGCAATTTTAAAAGATTCTAAACGTTTAGAAGTTATCAAAACACGTTTATTACATATTTTATTTGATTACTGTCCGGAAAGTTTTGCGGATGAAGATGATGCTTTTGCATATTTCAATATTATGAAAAATCCTGGTTTTCTCTATTTAAGGGGACGCATGGTCATTGAACTCAATGGTCAAGTCATTGATTTAGGGCGTTTAAAAAGTCCCTTTTCTTTGATGAGTGAAAATATAGAACAATTACATATCTTGGATATCCAAGATCAGAATGTTTTGACCATTGAAAATCTGACTTCATTTTATGATACTGTTTTAGATAATACACTTGTGATTTACTTAGGTGGTTATCATAATGCTTTAAGACGTTCGTTGCTGACAAAAATATATGCGCTTTATCCCCATCTAAAGTTTTATCATTTTGGTGATATTGATGCAGGAGGCTTTTATATCTATTATCATTTAAAAGAAAAAACACAGATTCCTTTTGAGATGCTTGGCATGGATATTCCCACATTACAGCACTATCAGGCTTATTGTAAATCCTTAACGCAAAATGATAGACGCCGATTAGAGAAACTGCAGGAAAAACATCATTTAGAAGTTATCAGTTATATGCTAACGCACAATTGTAAGCTGGAACAGGAAATTGTGAATCTGTAATCAAAACATTTTCAAAGAGTCATGATATGGCTCTTTTTATTATGATAAAATATGATATAATGTGCACATATAAGGAGAATTCATCTATGAAAACTGATTTTAATTTATTAACTTTATTTTCTAATCCAAATAATATATCTATTGCTAAAAGTTATGATCGTTATGACAATGTTTTAAGCATTGATCTTGAACAAGTGGAAAATGGATATCATGTTGATGCTGTCGTGAGAGTTAGAAGTGAAGAGTTTCAATGTTCTTTTTCCTTTGATGAGGAGTATAGTTTGACTGATTACAATTGTGAATGTATCTGGTGCCGTGATGGGAGCCCATGTGCTCATATTGGTGCAGTTTTATTGAAGTTAAATCAACTGGAGATTCCCTCTTTTCCATACCACTATACCAATTCTCAAATTGAAGAAGAAAAAAAGCGACAAGAAGAACATCGCCAACAACAACTTCAGCGCGCTTATGCTTTAAGAGCTTTAGAAACAAATAATTTAATTCAACAAAATAAAGAATATTATCATAATCAGGTAAGCTCATCAATTTCTCATGAAAAATATCAATTAACACCTTCTTTTTATAATGACGATGATGATTTATATTTAGAATATAAGATTGGTAATACGAAAAAATACATTATTAAGAATATTGATGAATTCTTGGAACATATAGAGAATGAGGAGCAGGTCAAATATGGCAAATTTCTACAATTTGTTCATACACGTGAATCTTTTACAGATGAAGCATTAAAACAGATTGATTTTCTTAAAAATGCTAAAAATACAATGAATGAGATTTATCGCGATAACTACTTTTTTGATTTTCGAAGAGATTTCAATATAGGAAGATATTTATATATTCATACAGAATTTATTGATGAATTTTATGATGTCTATAAAGAATTAGATTTAAATCATTGCCATTTTGAAAATATTGATTATGCTATCAAAGTGCAATTAATCAAAGACAATCATTACTATATACTTCGTGTCACAGATGAAAATGTCTTTTATCATGGTAATCATTATATTTATTTTATTTCAAAATCTGATTCACAGACAAATATTCAACGTCTTCAGATAAATTTAAATGATAAATCTTTTGATGCTTTACTTCATTTACTTAAAGAACCTATCTTTATTAAAGAAGAAGATTTTGATGACTTTTATAAATATGTATGGACACCTATGCAAAATTCTTTTGATTTAGAATGTGATTTTGAACTTATCCAGTCATCTTATACTTTCATTAAAATATATGGTGATATGAATGAAAATGAACAAATTTATTTTAAGATTTATTATGAAGATGAAAATCAAAATCGAATTCATGCTTTTCAAAATGATTTAATGACAACCGTTCAACAGGATATTGTAGAAACATATTTTCGTGAACATTGTCAGCAAATTGATGAAAAGAATGGTTGTGCCTATTTTAATAGTTATGATGAAAAAACATATGAATTTATGCATACAGGTATTGAATTTCTCCAACAATACAGTGAAATATATATTTCAGAAGCATTAAAGAAAATTGGGAAACCAGTTCATTATCAAATTCAGGTCGGTGTTAAAGTTGATCATGATCTTATATCTTTAGATATGAAAAGTACTCAAATTCCACAAATGGAAATTGCTGAGGTTTTATCAAAATACCGTCGCAAAAAGAAATTTCATCGTTTGAAAAGTGGAGAATTGTTGTACCTTGAATCACCTGATTTGGAAGAACTATCAAATTTTATGGATGAATATCATATCAATGCAAATGATATTCAAAATGGAAGTCTGACTTTAAATAAAAATCGTGTATTTGCATTGGATAATAATGCAACAGAATTGCAACATATACAAATTGAACGAGATGAATCCTTTCAAAAACTTATTCAACAATTCCATCAGCATACACAACATCTTTATCCTTTAACACCATACTACAATCAACTATTGAGAGATTATCAAAAAGAAGGCTATCAATGGTTACGAACACTTTACGAATTGGGATTTAATGGGATATTGGCTGATGATATGGGGCTAGGTAAAACGTTACAGGTGATTGCTTTATTGGATCAATTGGAAACAGATAAACCAAGCTTAGTTGTGTGTCCTTCTTCGTTAATTTATAACTGGGAAGATGAAGTTCATAAGTTTTCTCAAACTTTATCAGTGACATGCATTGTATCGGATGCGAATACAAGAAAAACGATGATACATGCGATTTGTGGTAAACATCTTTATGTCACTTCTTATGATTATATACGTCGTGATATAGAGTTATATGATGCTATTGAGTTTGAATACGTGATTCTTGATGAGTCGCAATATATCAAAAACCAGAAAACAAAAAATGCAACATCTGTTAAACAACTCCATGCTCTGCATAAATTAGCACTGTCAGGAACACCTATAGAAAATTCACTAGCTGAATTATGGTCAGTCTTTGATTTTTTAATGCCACAGTATTTATATAATTACCATTATTTTCAAAAGAAATTTGAAACAGATATTATCAAAAATCAAGATCAAAAGAAAATTCAACAACTTCAAAAAATGGTTTCACCATTTATTTTAAGAAGAAATAAAAAAGATGTCTTATTAGAATTGCCTGATAAGATAGAAAAAACACAATTGATTCCTTTTACACAACAGGAAAGTGAATTGTATTTTGCCAATCTTGCTCAAATTAATACTCAGCTTCAAGAAATATTTCAAATGGAAAAAGTTGATAAGATTGTGATTTTATCAATGTTGACAAAACTAAGACAAATCTGCTGTGAACCAAGAATGATATATGATAATATTTATCAAAGTTCATCTAAGATGAAAGCTTGTATGGATTTGATTTGTAATTATAAAGCCAACCATCAACAAGTCTTATTATTTTCATCTTTTACAAAAGTCTTCGATTTGATGGAAGAAGAACTAAAATTAAATGGCATTCGTTATTTTATCTTAACTGGTGGAACTTCTAAGGAAACAAGACGAGAACTTGTACAGCGTTTTCAAGAGGGTGAGGCTGATGTCTTTTTGATTTCTTTAAAAGCAGGAGGAACAGGACTTAATCTAACAAAGGCACAGGCTGTTATCCACTATGATCCATGGTGGAACATTTCTGCTCAAAATCAGGCAACGGATAGAGCTTATCGCATTGGACAATATCATAATGTTATGGTTCATCAATTGATTATGAAAGAGAGTATTGAAGAAAAAATTCAAATCTTACAGGCTAAGAAGAAAGAATTAGCAGACATGTTTGTAGAAAACAGTGAGGGAAATATTTCTTCATTATCAACAGAAGATTTGAAAGCGTTGTTTGCTATGTAGGAGGGGTGTTATGAGATATTATATTAAAGAATATTTAAATCAAAAATATGAGATAGCAGCTATGGATGGTTATGATGCCTATGTCAGCATTTACAATCATGAAGATATTCATTTGACTTCTCAACAAAAAGAAACTGTATCCTGTTCGACTGTTGATAACCAGTATTATTACGGCATTGGTCAAGAAGAATGTCACGACTACTGCCAAATAGCTCAATATTTAGATATGGATCCATTACGATTTTTACAATTTTATCCATCATCACGTGATTATGGAAATTATAAAAACTTTTCTCAATTTCAAGACATTCATCATTGTATGGATTTTAAAAAGATCATAGAAGATGAAATCAAAGAACTTGTTTTAAAAGAACAATTACATCCAGATTCATTATTGTATACTCTATTAAAAGCAAAAGGCTATGTTTATCAGTCATCTGATGAAAATATACCTTATGAATTGCTTCATACACCTATTGAAGAACTAGGATTAAGTGTCCGTAGTTACAATTGCCTGAAAAGAGCAAATATTCATACTTTACGTGATTTAAGACAAGTCATGAAAAATGATGAACTTTATAAAATAAGAAATATGGCTCATAAGCTTGTTAAAGAAATTATTGATGCATATTGTCAGTTTCTGAATCAGAATTTTTCTTATCATTTAGAGTTGCATTTCATGCAAAAAAAGAGTCCTATCACATTTGTCTATGATAAGCAAGGTTTTGCATTAAAAAGTATTGTATCTAGCATTTTTCAAGACTTTTTCTTGGCTGATCACAAAAGTTTGTTAAAACATCATGATGCAATTTTTACCCCCAAAATAACAAATGTTCTTTTATGGATGGGCTACAGCAATATTGATGATGTTGAGCCTCACTTACCAAAGCTCGATGATTATTTTTATAAACTTTCTTTTACATCAAAGCCAGATGCTCTACAAAAAAGGTATAATGACTATCTTCATGCTCATATCACATATCATGAAATTCCTTATTCCATTTATCAAAAGCTTATCAATCAGGAGGCTTCACAAAAAGATATACAAAATGCCTTGCAAAAATATAATGCCTATGTTGAAAGTGTTGTTGAACAAATTAATAATAAAATTTATTATGTCGAAAACGATCAGACAAGAGAATTTTATCATGATGATGAAAACGATACTGTTGATATATATGATATGGGTATTTATGAATGTATTCAATATGATGATTTGAAAAAGATTATGGATTCATTAGAAGATATCTGTGTTATCAAAGAGGTCATGAAAAAAATAAGATTATCACATTCTTATTATATTATTAAGGATCTCAATGAATATAAAGTGCAGGTAGACATGATTATCAAAAATCATTCTCAATTAGAAGCCAAAGAACTTATAGAACAACTATTAGATAATCCGTTTTTATTAAAACATCAATACGAAGAACTTGTTCAATATATTCGTCTCAAATATAATAGCTAAATATTTCTATGAAAAAGGAGTTGCTCTGATGAGTCAACTCCTGAATTTTTTGTATTAAATAATCGCAAGTAAGACAAAGTTTAAGATAAATAATAATGCAACACCAGCAATAATAGGGTGAATATCTTTGGCTTGTTTCTTAAAGATTTTAATTAAACAATAGAAAATAAAGGCACTGGCAATACCATAAGAAATACTATAACAAAGAGCCATAAAGATACCTGCAAAGAAAGCTGGAATCGCATCTTCTAAATTTGACCAGTCAATTTCAGCAAATGATGAAACCATCATACATCCAACAATAATTAATGCTGGTGCTGTTGCAGCTGAAGGAATGGCACTGACAAAAGTTGCTAAAAAGGCACTTAAAGCAAAGCAGATGGCTGTGACAACAGATGTTAACCCTGTACGACCCCCAGCCCCAATACCAGCAGCACTTTCTACATAAGTTGTTGTATTTGAAGTTCCAAAAATAGCTCCAATAGATGTTGCAGTTGCATCCGCAAACAATGCTTTATCCATTTTAGAACTGAATCCACTACTTGTTTCTAATGCTTTTTCATCTTCTTCAGAGAAAATACCACTACGTCTACCAGTTCCAATAAATGTACCAATTGTATCAAAAGTGTCTGACATACTAAATGCAAAAATAGTAATTAAAACTAAAGGTAAACGAGACAGATCACTAAATAATGAAGGTAAACCTTCAGATGTAAAAATAACACCAAATGTTGAAGGTAAAGCACTTAATGCTTCACTAAAGCTAACAGTATCTGTTGTGGTTGTCACACCAAAAGGAATACCTAAGATAGTTGTGACAATAATCGCAATTAAAATACCACCTTTCACATTTTTTAATGTTAAAATAGCTGCTAAAACCAATCCAATTAAGAAAATCCATAAAACAGGTTGATTTAATGTAGCAATGGCAGGAACACCGCTATCAAATGTAATAAAACCAACATTTAAGAAACCTAAATAAGCAATAAAGACACCAATTCCACCACCAATAGCATTTTGTAAAGATTGTGGAATAGCCTTAATAATGATTTTTCTGATCTTTGTAACAGTAATGAAAATATTAATCAAACCACAAATAAAAACCATTGATAAGGCTTGTTGCCATGTGAATTGTAATTGAAAACATACTGTGTAAACGAAAAATGCATTCAATCCCATTCCAGGTGCTTGAGCATAAGGAACATTTGCTACAAGTCCCATAATTAAAGTTCCAACCACTGCAGAAATAATTGTAGCTAAGAAGACAGCTCCCCATTCCATTCCAGCTTGTGATAATGTATTTGGATTGACTGCAATAATATAAGCCATCGCAAAGAATGTTGTAATTCCAGCCATCACTTCTGTTGAAACAGTCGTTCCATTTTCTTTCAATTTAAATAATTTTTCCATTTTTTCTCCCTTCTCCTGATTTTAATCAAGAATGTCTAAACTTTATCATATTTCAAATTAATTTTCAAATACATCCATCAAATGACTTTATTCATATCATTATTTATCAATGCTTCATAGAAAATATTATTAAGAAATATGATTTTCTTGTATAATAAATTTGAAATCAAAATTCAATTTAAACGATATCATCAATAAATTCTGTTATGTTGAAAAAGATGTAGCAAGATATCGCTATATTTATGAACAGCATTTCAAAAAGAAAGTCAGGAGGGTTTAAGTAAATATGAAATTGACACCTATAAGTCGTTACATGGCATTACTGTTACGTCATCATCCTGAACAGGCAGGGATAACCTTAGATGAACATGGCTGGGCACATGTAGATGAATTAATCAAAGGTATTCAAAAAAGATATCCACAATTTCAACGAGAGATATTAGAAGAGATTGTTCGCACTGATTCAAAACAAAGATATGCTTTTAATGAAGATCATACTTTGATTCGCGCTAATCAGGGTCATTCTATACCTGTTGATATTGAATTCAAACATGCAGTGCCACCTGATATTTTATATCATGGAACAGCTAAAAAGTATGTATCTTCTATTCAACAGCAAGGTTTGATTTCTAAATCACGACTTTATGTTCATTTATCGACTGATGTTGAAACAGCTATAAAAGTAGGAAAAAGACATGGAGAACCTGTTATCTATCAAATTGATGCGAAACAAATGTATCAGGATGGCATTATTTTTTATCTTTCAGCTAATTATATCTGGCTCGTGAAAAAGGTTCCGCTTCAATATATGAAGCGACTGGATATAGAAAATATAAATCAGACATGAAATGTTTGAGTGTTATGTTCAAAAGGATTACAATAAAGATATAGATAATAATAAAGGAGACATGAATTTATGGGAAAATTAGATGGAAAAGTTGCAATCATTACAGGAGCGGCTGCTGGATTGGGTGAAGGTATTGCAGAAGCCTATGTGAAATATGGAGCTAAAATCTGTATGATTGATTTATCGAAAGATGTTGAACAGACAGCTCAAAAGCTACGTGATCAATATCATGGTGATATCATCACTTATGTAGGTAATGTCGCTGATAAAAATCAAATGAAAGAAGCAGTTCAAAAGACAGTGGATACATTTGGAGAAGTGAATATTGCCTGCTGTAATGCTGGAGTTTGTCGCTTAGCACCATTTGAACAAATGAGTGATGAAATGAGAGATTTTCATATTGATGTCAATATCAAAGGTGTATGGAATACTTGTCAGGCAGTCATTCCTTATATGTTAAAACAAGGGAAAGGAAGTATTGTGATTGCTTCTTCCGTGACTGGAGATATTGTGGCTGATGCAGGAGAAGCAGCTTATGCCATGACAAAAGCAGCTCTGGTTGGTTTAACAAAATGTCTAGCTGTTGAATATGCCAGCCGTCATATTCGTGTGAACTGTTCACAACTTGGTTATGCCAGAACATCAATGGTTGAAAAGATGGCAGTAGAATCAAATCCAGATGATCCAGAAAGTGCAATTGCTGATATTGCCAAAGGCGTTCCAATGGGAAGACTTGCCAAACCAATAGAAGTTGGAGAATTATTTGCATTTTTAGGTAGTGATGAGTCAAGTTATATCACTGGTTCACAGTTTGTTATTGATGGTGGAAGTACATTGCCTGAAACGATGAGTATGGGAACAAATGAATAAAATGATAGAGGGAACATGTCCATTCCCTCTTTTTTCATGATCATGAAAGTAGTAGAATATTAAAAAATATGTTAAAATACACCATATAATCACAAGTCTATATGATGTTATAGACAAGTTATTCAACTTATCAATGTTTAAGTATGATTATAATTCAATAGATTCATGAAAAGTGGTATTATGATTTTTGATGGAGATATTCATTAAACTGATTAAATACAGATAGAATCAATGATTAATGAGCTTCTTTTTATGACACTTATTTGAACATGTTTATAAAAGATAATTCCATAAATGAAGGGAGATGGTAATTTGACAAAGGTAGATTTAATTACTGGTTTTTTAGGTTCAGGAAAGACTACATTTATTAAACATTATGCCAGTTATCTGGTGAAGCAGGGATACAAAGTGGGTATCATTGAAAATGATTTTGGCGCTGTCAATGTGGATATGATGCTTTTACAGGAATCATTAGGTACACAATGTGATTTAGAAATGATTGCGGGTGGTTGTGATCGCCAAACGCATCAAAGACGTTTCAAGACCAAACTCATTTCAATGGGCATGTTAAAATATGATTATCTTTTGGTTGAACCATCTGGTATATATGATGTTGATGAATTCTTTGATGTCTTACATGAAGAGCCATTAGAAAACTGGTATGAAATAGGAAATGTTTTTGCTGTTGTCAATGCTCAAATTGAACAGCATTTATCAAAGACTTCACGTTTTTTATTAGCTTCTCAAGTTGCTCATGCAGGATGTATTTTATTGAGTCATTATCAGGAAGCCAGTTTGGAAGAAGTGAAGCAGACAATTCATTTCATTCAACAATCTCTTTATGATGTACAATGTCAAAGAGTGCTTCAAGAAACGGATTTTGATACACATTGGATGCAATGGACGGACGAAGATTTCCAAAGTTTTATGAATAAAAGTTATGTGTTGAGTGATTATATGAAACATGAGATTGATTATCAAAAAGCATATACATCATTATATTTTATGAATAATCGTTTGAATCAGACAGAATTCAAGAAAGCTATTGATTCTATTTTTCATGATTTGTCATGTGGACATGTTTTTCGTATCAAAGGATTCATATCTGAAAATCAACAATGGATGGAATTGAATGCCACTCAAGATCATATCTCTTTACAACCTATATCTGATGGACAGGATATTGTGATTGTCATTGGAGAAGATTTGAATCAGGAACATATTGAAACTTATTTAAAGCCATAAAAAAACATCGTTACGACGATGTTTTTTTTCGTATAGAAACTTCTCCAGAACAAAGCTGACTGATGCCTTTTTCAGTTTGAATCTTTAATGATGCATCATCATGAATATCTAAAACATAAGCTGTATAGGTCTGATTATTTTCATAGACGGTAATATTTTGATGTAAAATATAAGAATGCTGACGATAAAAATCAAGAAATGAAGATGTCTGTAAGTTTTGATAATCTTGATAGAAAATATGAAAAAAATCTATAATGAGCTGTTCACGAGAAACTTTTGTTGTACAAAAGTCTTCAATACAGCCTGCAATATTTTGCAGTTCATCAGGCATTGTATAAGAATGAACATTGATACCAATACCGACAATCATATTTTCAATACGAGCTGTATTCATTTCAAGACTCGCTTCACATAAAATTCCTGCAACCTTTACATCCTGAATCATAATATCATTAACCCATTTGATTTGAGGGTAAACAGGATAATTTTTTTCAATCGTTTTGACTAGCGATACAGCTAGGCATGCAGTGATTTTTAAAGAATCATAAATGGTTAGATCTGGTTTTAAGACAAAAGATAAATAAATCCCTTTTTGTTGAGGGGAATGAAAGCTTTTTCCATTTCTTCCTTTTCCTTTTGTCTGTGATTGGGCAATGACAATATCTCCCTGTTGATGAGGTGATCTTTTTAGATAATCATTGGTTGAATCAATATCATCAAAATACTCAATGTTCTTAAAAAAATCAGGAATCTGTGCTTTGATATGATCAATCAAGATCACATCATTATCGTCAGTTAAACAATATCCTTTTTTTGTCGATGATAAAATATGATATCCTTTCTCTTTTAATTTTTTTATACATGTTGATATTGTCATACGTGACACATTTAAACTTTCACAAATATCTTGTCCAGAAATATATTCATTTTGGTGTTGTTTTAATATTTTTAAGATTTCTTTTTCCATGCATTTATTATAGCTTATGTTTATAGGAAAGATAAAGGGATATTATATACTTTTTCACTCAAAAAGTATAAAATAGAGATAGGAGGTGTGAATATGCCAACAGTAGAAGATGTATTAGATGATTTGACTTTACAGGCCAGTGAGATTGTATCTAGAGAAGATGATAGTCAAATTGTCATAGATTTATATAATGTGATTTCTCAAAAGTGTGAAAACGGGGATTTATTAAATGAATTGAATGGAATCGAAAGAGTTTTCTATCTCTGTCAGACTTTTGTTTTGATGATGGGTAGTGGTGGTATAGAAACCTATTACAAAGAGCCATCAGGAAATTATGCTAATGAAACAGTGGAAGCATTACTAGAAATGAATGCTAAACGTACTGCTTTGATTTTGGATAGAGGCAATGGTATTTTTCATGAAGGGATTGTCCCAGAAAATCAGCAATTAAGAATGGAAGAATTGAAAAACTTGGATTATAGTGAAATTTCATGGTTGTTTGATTTATTGGATCAGGAGTTTTTGCAGTTAAAAGAAGATTTAGAAATGTTAAGTCTGAATTATGTTTTGAATCATAAAGAAGCTTTTATGTAAGAAAAGAGATTGTGTTTTCTAAAAGATATGATTATAATGAAAATGAGGTGAATAAGGAATGAATTATTTTGATAAAATAAAAGAGAGATTATCATCTAAATTAAAAGGTCAGGAATTAACAAAAGAATCTTCTTTTAAAGATTTAGGTATTGATTCATTGGATTTGGTTGATTTAGTCTTTGAATTAGAAGAAGAAATTGGTGTTGAGTTTCAAGATGATGAACTGTTGAAAATTACAACAGTACAAGATTTATTAGATTTAATTGATACAAAGAAATAGGGGAAACTCTATTTCTTTTTTGTTAGGAGGAAAGTTATGATTTATCAGGTTGATCATCAAAAAGAAATTGTTAATATTCATGATATTCAAGAGGAACATCGTTATATTGCAATGATGGATTTAGAAGAACTCAAGTCCTGTTATCAGGAGTTTGGCATTGATGAAGCTGCTATTCAACGTTTAGAAGATCCTTCATTATTTCATCAAAATATGATTATTCCAGCATATCATTATTATTTTGGTTTGGTTCATTTGATTAATGCAAGAGATATTTTTGTAAAGAAAGATTCATTAGCGTTATTTATCTTTAAAAATATATTTTTGGTTGTTGTGATTGATGATGAAGATCATCACATCAATCAGGTTTTTCAATCATCCAGTGATTATGTTTTACAAAAAGAAGCTTCTATTACAAGACTTGTTTATTATTTTTTAAGTGACCTTCTCGCTGCTGATTATCAGTATCTTGAAGAACTTCAAAATGAAATTGAGGAACTAGAAACACAAGAAGAAGATTCCATGCATTTTACAAATCAGTTAAGACAGTTAAATAAAGAATTGCTGTTATTACAAAATTATTATGAAAACTTCATGACGATAGGTGAAGATTTAGAAATGAATCATCATCATATTTTTGAAGATGATGATTCAAGATATTTTGAAATCTTTACACGTCGTATTGAGCGTTTATCAAAAAATGTAGAAATGTTAAGAGAAATCCTGAATCAGGCTCATAGTGCTCATCAGTCTAGAGAAGACTATAAACTGAATAAAACAATGCAGTTTTTTACTGTTGTCACAACGATCTTTATGCCATTGACTTTAATTGCAGGATGGTATGGGATGAATTTTGAAAATATGCCTGAATTAAAAAGTATATACGGTTATCCAGCTGTGATTGTATTAAGCTGTATTGTTGTGATTGGATTGATTGTTTTATTTAAGAAAAAGAAATTTTTATAACATGTCTAAAAAAACTTGATAAAAGATTTGTAAAGCTTCTTTTAAATCATGACTATCAATTCTTACCAGGCTTAAACGAATCGAAGGATGAAAATGGGAAGGATCATAAAAACATCTTTCATTACGGGCAATTTTAATATGTTTTTGTTGGAGTCTGGTTTGGAATAAATCAAGATTAATATCAACAAGGCATTGAATGGTTAAATAGTAACCAGAATAGCTGGAAATCACTTGAATCAGTTGTGAATCCCAGTTTTGAGTGACTTTTTTGATAATCTGATAATCTTTTTTTAAATGATTTTGTAGTTGCTGAGTTTGTTTTTTATAAAGTGAGCTTTTAATGTAGGATTCTAAAGTGGCTTGAGAAATTAATGATGGTAATTGATAAGAATAATAGTAGGATTGATGACTCAATTTTTCAAATGTGTTTTTAAAGTCTTTATGAATAATCGCAGCA
Source organism: Massilimicrobiota sp. An134 (assembly GCF_002160815.1). Lineage (GTDB taxonomy): Bacteria > Bacillota_I > Bacilli_A > Erysipelotrichales > Coprobacillaceae > Allocoprobacillus > Allocoprobacillus merdigallinarum. The sequence continues at coordinate 50,615 of NZ_NFLH01000013.1, forward strand.
CCAATACGTAAATAAGGAATTGTTTTTGAAAAGCTTGTTAGATAAATACAGTTTTGTCCTTCCATATAATAATAGAGTGGTAAATAATGTGATGTTGATGAACAATGCCCAAAGTAATCATCTTCAATAATATAGACGTTATACTTTAAAGCCAGTTGCGCGATTTTTTGGCGCATAGAGGTAGAATAAGTTGTTCCTAAAGGGTTGTGATTACGTGGAATGGTATAAAAGAATTTAATGTCATAATGTTGAAAGAGATATTGTAATTGAGTTAAATCAATACCATTTTCATCACGGGTAATTGTCAAAACAGGCAATGATTGAGATTTTAAAAATTGAACATAATAACTATATGTTGGCTCTTCAATCAGAATATATGTATGCTGATTAGGAAAATCAATAGCCGATAAAAAAGATAACATTTGTGTGACACCTTGAATCAGATAGATAGAGCTTTCTTGAGTATAAATGCCCATGTCAAAAAAGAAGTCGGCTAAAGTCTGGCGTAAAGATTGAACACCTTGTAAAGACAGGTTCAATGAAGATTCTCTATATTCTTCAATAGCTAATGATAAGCAATGTTTGGCATATTCTAAAGATGTTGCTTTGATTGCAGGATTCCCTGTTTCTAGTGAAAATTCTTTTGTATTGGATATTGGTAAGATAGGGGAACCAAGTACATAATAGCCACTTTGTGCTTTGGCATAAATCAAATGTTGATGAATCAATAATTGATAAGCCTTGATCACTGTTTCCTTACTACATCCTTGTTTTTTAGCCATAGTTCCAATCGAAGGCAGACGTTCTCCCTGTTTATAAACCTGTTGCATAATATCTTGTTCTAATGATTGAGCTAGACGTTCATATTTGGTCATATTGATCAACTCCTTAAAGATAGTATATCACATTCTAAACTATACCGGTATAGTTAACGATTCATTGTATTGCTTTTTTAAATAATTATTTTATAATGAAATCATCAAGAAGAAAGAGGTGCTCAAAATGAATAAAGATGGTGTTAAAATTGTAACAATTGGTGGAGGAAGCAGTTATACTCCAGAATTAGTAGAAGGATTTATTAAAAGATATGATCATTTACCAGTTAGAGAATTATGGTTAGTAGATATTGAAGCAGGACGTGAAAAATTAGAAACAGTAGGCGCGTTGGCAAAGCGTATGGTTAAAAAAGCAGGCTTACCAATGAAAGTCATTTTAAGTTATGATCGTCGTGAAGCTTTAAAAGATGCAGACTTTGTCACAACACAAATGCGTATTGGACGTTTACCAGCGCGTGTGTTAGATGAAAGAATTCCATTAAGCCATGGTTTAATTGGACAAGAAACAAATGGAGCTGGAGGAATGTTCAAAGCTTTCCGTACAATTCCTGTGATTTTAGATATTGTTAAAGATATTGAAGAGTTATGTCCAAATGCATGGTTAATCAACTTTACAAATCCAGCTGGAATGGTGACTGAAGCTATTTTGCGCTATACAAACTTTAAAAAAGCCATTGGACTTTGTAATGTTCCAGTGAATATGGTTGCTGGTTTTGCAAAAATGTTAAATGTTGATGAAAGTCAAGTGACCATGGAAGTTCAAGGGGTTAACCACTTTATTTTTGCAACTGATGTTTTTGTTGATGGGGTTTTACGTTTTGATGAATTATTGCATAAATATGCATATTTGAAACCTGAAGATACAATTCAAATGAAAAACTTCGTATCTTTACCATACTCTCCATCATTTATCAAAGGATTAAAAGCCATTCCTTGTCCATATCATAATTACTATTTCTATACAAAAGAACAATTAGAAGAAGAATTAGAACAATTGAAAACAGGAACAGTTCGTGGAGAAGTTGTCAGCAAGACTGAAGAAGAATTATTTGAATTATATAGTCATGAAGAACTTCAGGAAAAACCAGAACAATTAGCAATGCGTGGAGGTGCTAAATATTCTGATGCAGCATGTAATTTAATTGCTTCTATCTATACAAATAAAGGTGATATTCAATATGTAGATGTCAGAAACAATGGCGCTATTGCTGATTTACCAATGGATAGTGCAGTAGAAGTGGCTTGTCGTATTACTGCAGATGGTCCACAACCTATCGCAACAGGAGATTTAAGATTACCAATTAGTGGATATGTTCATATGATGAAAACATTTGAACGTTTAGTTATTGAAGCAGCCATCAAAGGTGATCGTGATTTAGCAGTGACAGCTTTAAATATGAATCCATTATGTCCAAGTGATGAAATTGCTAATATTGTGATTGATGAATTATTAGAAGCACATAAAGATTATTTACCACAATTCTTTAATAAATAGAGTTAGTTCGCTAACTCTTTTTTGTATAAAGTTTTTTCATTTTAGTATTGAAATCTTTAAAAAGGTATGTTATTATAGTTAGGCAACTGAAGGAGACATACTCAAGAGGCTGAAGAGGCGCCCCTGCTAAGGGTGTAGGTCGGGAAACTGGCGCGAGGGTTCAAATCCCTCTGTCTCCGCCATTTATGTAAACCCTTGGCAGTTGTTATATTGGTCTGGTAGTTCAGTTGGTTAGAATGCCGCCCTGTCACGGCGGAGGTCGCGGGTTCGAGCCCCGTCCAGACCGCCATATAAAATGATAACTATTCCATCAAGGAATAGTTTTTTTGTTTATAAAAGAAAAAAGTGGCTTTACCACTTTATCATTGATGATCTTTTTGATAGGCATACATAATCGCAATGACTGTTTTTGCATCAACGATTTCACCGTCTAATACTTTTTGATAAGCTTCATCAATATCCATCTTGATAATATCAATAAACTCATCATCATCACCAGCTAAAGCATCATTGACTTCTTCAAAATCAATCGCTTCATAAAGATAAAGCCATTCGCTTGTATAGCCTGGAGAAGGTAAAACTTTCATAATAAATTTCATGTCACGAGCACGATTATTTGTTTCTTCTTCTAATTCACGAAAGGCACAATCTTGTGGATCTTCATCTTTTTCTAACTTTCCGGCAGGCACTTCAATAGTTTGAATACGATTAGGATATCTAAATTGTTTCACAAGAATGATTTGATGATCTTTAACAGCTAAGATACAAACACCACCATGATGATAAACAACTTCACGATAGGCATGTTCACCATTTTCTAATTCGACTTCTTCTCTTGTGACTTGCATAATTTTACCATCATAAATAAGTGTTCTTTGAATCTCTTTTTCCATGATTTTTCACCTCCTCCATATTATAACATAAAATAGAAAAAGAAAGTATGCGGGGGAGCATACTTTCTTCTATCTCTATTATTTACACGTTAGGGTGATAATAGGGGGGTATGTTTAAGTGACAACCACTTAACATAAATAATTATAACAGAGTTTTAAGAGATGTAAAGGCTTTCAAATAAAATTGTGTATTTTTTTAAGAAATTTTGATAGAATGAAAATGGTGATGAAATGAAAACTTTAATGATAGATGAAAATTATGAAAACCAAAGAATAGATAAATATTTAAAGAAATTATTATGTCAGGCACCGCCACAGCTGATTTATAAAATGTTAAGAAAAAAAGATGTGAAAGTTAATGGTGTCAGGGTGAAAGAAAACTATATTTTAAAAAAAGGGGATCAGGTAGAATTATTTTTATATGAAGATCGCTTTTTAGAGCTCACAAAACCTCAAAGTATCTTTGATTTACCAATTACTTTTGATGTTTTATATGAAGATGACAATGTATTGATTGTCAATAAACCAGCTGGCTTGCTGGTTCATGAAGATATTCATGAAGATGTCAATACATTATCAAATCAGGTTTTAACTTATTTACATCAAAAAGGAGAATATGATCCTCAACAGACATTAGGATTTACTCCTGGACCAGTCCATCGTCTCGATCGCAATACCAGTGGCATTGTGATTTTTGGAAAAACGATGCGTGCTTTGCAGGATTTAAATGAGATGATGAAAAAACGTCATTGCATTGACAAGACATATCTGACAATCTGTAAAGGCTATATGCCTAGTGGTGAGTTGATTGGATATATGAAAAAAGATAGCGATCGCTCACTTGCAAGAATGGTATCACCTTCAACTGAAGGGGCTTTAAAGATGCATACGCTTGTTGAAAACATTAAATCTAATCAAAAATATTCTTTATTGAAAGTTAAAATCATTACAGGAAGAACCCATCAGATTCGTCTGCATTTATCAAGTGTTGGACATCCAGTGATTGGAGATAGTAAATATGGAGATTTTGAATTGAATCGTTATTTGAAAAAGACTTATCATTTTCAAAATCAATTTTTACATGCCTATTCCATCTGTTTTGTTAAACCGATAGGTTCTTTAAAATACTTACAGGATCATGTCATAACATGTCCATTACCACAAAACTTAGAAGTTTTGAAAAATGCATTGTTTCATGAAAAGAATCTATGAAAACAGTTGATTTTATTGTATAATAAATATAAATCAAGGAAGGAGAACTAAGATGAAATATTATATTGGGATTGATTTAGGTGGAACAAACGTACGTACTCTTTTGGTTGATGAAAATGGACAATCATATAGTGAAGTCAAAGATGCAACAGAAAGAGAAAATGGACCAGATTATGTTTGTTCAAAAATTATAAGACAAATTGAAAGTTTAGATTATTCAATTTGTGGTGGTATCAATAATGTTCAGGGGATTGGAATTGGTGTTCCTGGACCTGTAGATACTGAACGTGGTGTCATGATTATGGCAACAAATTTACCTGGATTTGAAAATTATCCTATTTGTGAAAAACTTTCAAGTCGTTTTAACTTACCTGTATTTATTGATAATGATGCTAATGTTGCTGGATTAGCAGAAGCTTTATTAGGTGCTGGTAAAGGGAAACCAACATGTTATTATGTGACAATTTCAACTGGAATTGGTGGAGCTTTTGTTGTGAATGGTCAACTTGTCTCTGGTGGAAGAGGACACGCTGGAGAAGTTGGAAATATTATTGTGAAAAACAACGGATATAAATTCGGAGGTTTAAACCCTGGAGCTGTAGAAGGTGAAGCTAGTGGTACAGCTATTACACGTAAAGGAAAAGAAATCTTAGGTGAAGATCGTGTCAATCATGCTGGAGATGTTTTCAGATTAGCTGATGAAGGTGATATCAAAGCGAAAGGTATCGTTGATGAATGTGTCAGTGAACTTGCTACTATGTTAGCAGATATTGCTCATACTGTTGATCCACATTGTTTTGTATTAGGTGGAGGGGTTATGAAATCTAAAAAATACTTCTATGATCAACTTGTTGAACAATTCAATGCTAGAATTCATGTTGGTATGAGAGGACATATCCCTATTTTAGAAAGAGAATTAGAAGATTGTGGTGCTATTGGTGCAGCCATGCTTCCAATGTCAAAATTAAAATAATGGTAATATGACAACTGATAAAGAGTGAGATGCTCTTTATCAGTTTTATTGTGTGCCGGGCATGGCACGGATTCAGTCGGAGATAGACCGACCACAGGTAGTTACCGCCAAGTGTAGTGAACCACAAGTCGTTAACAGTGATGTTAAGGATGGAGGAAGTGGTGTAGCGATTCTTTTGAGCGTACGAACAGAAACCTGATATAAGGCTAAATGGTGGATAAGATTGCAGTACAAACCGAAGTCCAAAAGGTAAACGTAAAACCAAGACAGTAAATCAGGACGTTGTGAAAGAAATAGGATTCGTGATTTACCCCGGGAGGTCTTGTGGACGATGAATTCCAATATCTTTAAAATCAGTGATGGTAACATCGGTCGAAAAAGGTCTGCCACAAGAAGTCAGCTGAGGTCGTAGTAGGTAAAGACATCTATACCAAAGGACCTAATGTTTATATGGTGCAACTCACCATGTGCAATGTTTGGACAGTTCGAAATCGAGGATAGTTCCATAAGTGGGAATCGTAATCCCATGGGAATGAAGGTAGAGGGAATGGTTCCAGATATATCTACAAAAGGAAGGAGAAGCAACAACATGAAATTAATCGAAGTGATTCTAAGAGATGAAAATCTCGAAGAGGCAATCAAAAGAGTCAAGAGTAATAAAGGTGTACCTGGCATTGATAAGATGACAGTGAATGAAATTGACGCGTATTTCAAGACCCATAAGGAACAGATAAAGAAACAGATATTGGAGAAGAAATACAAACCCCAACCAGTAAGAAGAGTCTATATTCCTAAATCAAATGGGAAGAAAAGACCCCTAGGAATTCCAACAGTAGTAGATAGAGTCATCCAACAAGCGATAGCACAAATATTATCAGAAATCTATGACAGTAAGTTCAGTGAGAATAGTTTTGGATTTCGACCAAATAGGAGTGCACATGATGCCATCATGCGAACACTAGACTACTTGAATGAAGGATACGAATGGGTCATTGATTTAGATATAGAAGCATACTTCGATACAGTCAATCACGATAAATTAATTTCAATACTTAGAGAGCATGTGAATGACTCGACAACACTGCATTTGATTCGCAAATTCCTGCAGGCAGGAATCATGGAAAATGGTCTTGTAAAAGCTAGTACCATAGGAATGCCACAAGGAGGACCTCTAAGTCCAATTCTATCAAATATCTACTTAGATAAATTTGATAAGGAATTAGAAGCAAGGGGACTATGCTTTGTGAGATATGCGGACGATAGTAATATCTTCGTTAAAAGCGAGATGGCAGCAAATCGAGTGATGAAGTCAGTCACATCATGGCTAGAGAGAAAATTATTT
>NZ_NFLH01000014.1 GCF_002160815.1 Massilimicrobiota sp. An134
TGACAAAACCCCACTCTTTGTCTTCGCTTTGCTGTTTTCCAAAGAAGTTGCAAGCTACTTTGGAATCGAACATATTGACCCAGATAAGATCAATCTGACTCAGTCGCTCTTATCTCAAAAATAAAGCATAAACAAAACACAGGGATACCCATAATGTACAGATAAATAAGACCATCAGGGGGTGGAATTTTGCTTTGCAAAAAAAACAGAAAATTTGACCCTGGCTTTACTATACTCTCAAAAACAAGTCAAATTGCTTCTTACAAGTTCATTTTAAGACCTGATGTGTCAAAAATCAATATCTGAAGGTGATTTTTATAATACAAAAAATCACTTTGCAATTTGAAATTCAACTCTCACAAGAAGAGTTGAATTTAAATATACAAAGTGGAATTTAGTTTTTCATTTCACCAGTATTGATTTTATGAGGTTTTTATATATGTCTGGATTGACAAAAGGGCGTATATGTGGTATATTACGTGAGCATGTAATAAATTTACTGCCTGTCTATATTTAAGATATAGACCATTAGACCATAGGAGGAGGTAAAAAGATGAATAAGTACGAAATCATGTTTATTGTAAAACCTGATGTTGAAGAAGAAACAAGAAATGCATTAATCGAAAACTTCAAAAACATTTTAACAAATGGTGAAGGAACTGTAGATAATGTTAATGAATGGGGATTACGTGATTTTGCTTATGAAATTCAGGATTACAAAAAAGGATATTATGTTGTCGTAGATACAACAACTACTCCTGAAAATATTTCTGAATTTGAACGTATTTCACGTATCAATGCAAACGTTATCCGTCATATGACTCTTAGAAGATCTAAATAAGAAGGTGAATTCTGATGATTAATCGTGTTGTATTAGTTGGAAGAATGACGAGAGATCCTGAGTTAAGAAGAACAAATAGTGGTGCTGCAGTTACAAGCTTTACTTTAGCATTAAATCGTAACTATAATTCAGCAGATGGACAACAGGCTGATTATATCAATTGTGTTGTTTGGAATAAAGTTGCTGAAAATGTAGAAAAATATTGTTCAAAAGGTTCATTGGTAGGTGTCGAAGGAAGACTTCGTTCACGTAGCTATGATAATGCTCAGGGACAAAAAGTGTATGTTGTTGAAGTTGTTTGTGATAGTGTACAGTTCTTAGAAACAAGAGCTGCTAGAGAAAGAGCACAGCAACAACAACCACAAGTATCACAAGATAACTTCTATGATATGAAAACAGTAGAATTAGAAAAGGATTTTGATAATTCTTTTGATTCATTTGATATCATGGAAGATGATATTCAATTTTAAGGAGGAAAAGGTTTATGGCATTCAAAAGACAAAGACCAAGAAAAAAAGTTTGCTATTTTACAAAAAACAAGATTGATTACATCGATTACAAAGATGTTGAATTATTAAAAAGATTTGTTTCTGCTAACGGTAAAATCATTCCTAGACGTGTAACTGGAACAAGTGCTAAATATCAAAGACAATTAGCAGTTGCTATTAAACGTGCTAGACAAATGGCTTTATTACCATACGTTGGTGAATAATAATGATTAAAAAACCTTGATAAAATCAAGGTTTTTTTATTTCTTGAGGAGTTTCTGGTACTAATTTGGTACTATTAGGAAATAGAACTTAATATTAAATAAATTGAATAATCTAGCAAGAAGCGATAATACTAACGTTAATTAATTAAAAAATTTTTATAGTTTAAGCAAATATTTTATATTGAGCATCTGTTAAAAGCGTTCCGTGGAACGCTTCTGGAACGCCTTTGAAACGCTTTTTAAATATTATCTTAAATTATAACTTAAGTAATATATATGATAATGTTTTAACTGACTTCATAGTTTGATATAATAGAATAATCGAGGGAGTGATTATAATGAGAATGGAAGAATTACAAGATTTAATTAATGGTGGAGAAAATTTAAAAGTTGAGTTTAAATCTTGGATTGAAACTCCTAATTTTAAAAGTCTTATTAAGTTATGTGTAAAAGAAGTAGTGGCACTCGCTAATTCAGACGGGGGATATTTATTATTAGGAGTAGAGGATGATGGAACTATTACTGGATGTGAAAAATATGATTTACAGAATATAATAGAAAGTATTTATGATAGAACAGTTCCAAAATTATTTACACGAGTAGAGAGTCAAAAAATCGAAGATAAAGATGTTATTATTATATATGTAGATAAAAGCAAAAGACTTTGTGGAACTTCTTCAGGTGAATATTATAAACGATTAGGTAAAAATTCTAAACCATACACTCCTGAAAAAATGAAAGCTGTGTTTGATGAAGATACTGATTATTCATCTCAGATAATTGATTCGACTTCGGAAGATGATATAAATTTGTTGGAAGTATATAAATTAAAAGAGAAATTAAAAACTAGAGATAGAGAATCAACTCTGGCAGAATTAGATGACATGTCTTTTTTGAAAAATCTTTCTTTAATCAAGGAAACTGATGAAGGAATTAAGCTTACTGTTGCAGGATTGCTTTTTGTTGGAAAAGAATTATCTATTCAAAAATTAATGCCTCAAGCTGAATGTATTTATTTACATTATAGTGATAATAATACAGAAGAATATGACAGTAGATTAGATTTAAAGTTGCCTATTATTTCTGTTTTAGATCGTCTAACAGAGAAAATTCAAAATTTTAATCACCTCATTAATATTCAAGTTGGATTATTTAGATTAGAAATTTATGATTTTTCTGAAAAAGTTTTTCAAGAAGCATTACTAAATGCATATACACATCGTCGTTATGATAGCCCTGGATCGATTTATGTTAAACATTATTCAGATAAATTAGTAATTGAAAGTCCTGGTGGTTTTTTGGCTGATATTAATGAAAATAATATTATTACTCACCCTTCTTTACCAAGAAATAAATTGATTGCAGAAACATTGCAAAGATTAAGGTATGTACAAAGGTCTGGACAAGGTATCGATATTATATTTAAAGAAATGTTGTCAATGGGAAAACCATATCCTGAGTATACGGTATATAACGATGCAATACGTTTAACGTTATATAGTGCGACTGAGGATACGGAATTTGTAAAGTTTATTGCTGAAACACAAGATAAGCGTTTGCAACAATTCAGTTTGTCAGAATTAATGATAATGCGTTATTTATATGAGAATAAAGAAATTTCTTTATCGCAGGCAGCTAAACTAACTCAATTATCTATAAATGATGTAAGGCATAGTTTAAGAACTTTGGAAAATGAAACTTTGATTGAAGTGTCAGGAAAAGTTTATATGTTAACAGCGCAAACATACGATAGGGTAAAATCTGATGTTAAATATGTACAGGATAAAGCTATTACATATTTGAAAGCTAAAAGTTTAATACTAGATTATTTAGAAACACATGAAAGTATCAATAATGAAAAGATACGTATGTTATGTCGTTGTTCAAAAAAACAAGCTAGCACATATACAAAAAAAATGCGTGATGAGAATATTCTTGAAATGATTGGGAAGAGTATAAACACGAAATATGTAAAAAAATAAATTGCGTTCCAAAAAGCGTTCCTGGAACGCTTTTAATTTTAAGAGTATTTTATTTATTATCTATTAATGGTACTAATTTGGTACTATTGTTTAATTCATCAAGCTTGTTTACAAGCTGAATTTGCTTATCAGGGTATAAATGACTGTAAGTTTTTAATGTTGTTTCAACGGTATCACCTATACGTTCTGCTATCATGAGTGCACTATAACCCAATTCAATAAGCATAGAAACATGACTATGTCTAAAGGAATGGAGAGTAAACTCAGGATTAAGATTGGCTCTGCTTTGTGCGTATTTCAATCGCCCTCTTGCTTTTGTGTAATGATTCATAAAAATATAATCATCATCTTTTGGCTTATAGAGATTATCGATATATTTCTTAATAATTTCTACAAGGAATTGAGGAATACCAACATCCCTATAGCTATTGTGTGTTTTCGGAGATGTAATGACATCCTTTTTATTAATACGTTGATATGATTTTGTAATGTGAATAACTCCTTTATCTAAATCTATATCCTTTTTTTGTAATGCAAATAATTCACCTTTTCTCATACCTGTGTAAAAAAGAGTAGAGAATATAGTGTAATCATTATAGTCCTGTACGTTTTCTAATAAAGTTTTCATCTCATCAATAGTATAAATTTGCATCTTTTTGCTTTTATGGCTACCAATACTTCCGGCTTTAGTACAAGGATTCGTTTTTAGATCATAATATTTTGTAGCGTGATTAAAAATAGCATTTAGTATTCCATTCACCTTTTTTAAATATGCTTCAGAATAGTTTTGGCTTATAAGCACATTTTGCCATCGTCTTATTATTATGGCAGTAATCTCATTCATTTGATATTGTTTAAAAAAAGGAAGAATCCTTTTCTCGATAATATTGTTTTTAACAAGTAATGTCTTTGGTTTTAGTCGAGGTGACATATCATCTTGATAAAGTTTAACAAAGTTTTCAAATGACATATTAAGATCTGTACTTTGTTGTTCTAGAAAATGTCGTTCAAACTCTTTAGCTTCACGTTGTAATTTGAATCCTCTTTTTTTCTTTTGTTTCTTCTCACCTTTATAATCAGTATAATAAAACTTACAAAACCAAGTTTTGGTTTTCTTATCATAATATGTTGGCATTGTATTTCGCTCCTTTTCATGTTAAAATTGGAGCATGAAAAATGATTGCTGTGGTAGGTAATTCTTTTTCATGCTGTGCACTCTAGTTGGCGCTGGAGTGCTTTTTTTATTTATTGTAATATTTTTTTAATGCGACACGATACATCGTATCAATTGATTGATCATCTTCAAAATCAAGGTCTAATTCTTTGTTTGTAAAGAGAACTTTGTAAATAATATCTTTCTTATAATTTGGATTATTTGCTTTATATTGATTAATTGTTTCTTCATTCATAAATTGAGATTCATATACAACTTTTTGATATTGGTATTGAGCATCTTGTAAACTTCTATTAATGAGAAGATAAGCATCATTACGCAATTGTTCAAATTGAGACTGATCAACAGAAACAAAGAAAAGTTTACGAAAAGCCTTTAGTAATGTATAGAATTCATCGAAAAGTGTATAAATTTTTATTTCATAATTTCCAAACTTTTCATGTTCCTTATCAAAGTTTTCTTTCATATCAAAGAACTTACCAGAATCATATAATAAAATATCTTTTAATTCATCGTGTTGTACAGGATAGTAGTTATGATCAAAAAGAAAATCTTCGTTATCTAAGTCAAAAAACACGCTTGGGCAAATAGAGAGTTCATCAGATATTTGTTTGATGACATCTATTTTAGGTTCACGACCATTTTCGTAATTTTGATAAGTTGTATATGGGATATTGAGCCGTCTGGCTAACTCGGCTTTAGATAGACCTTTTTTCTTACGTTCTCTTGCTAATATTTCTGAAAAAGTAGCCATATATATGTATTTAACCTCCTTTCTTGAGTTAATTATATCAAATTTGTACAACTTGTAAATAAATATAACTCATTTTGAATAAAAATATATGAAAATTATTTAAAATGAGTTATTTATATTGACAACAACCTAATATATGCTATTATTTAATTGAAAATAACTCAAATTGAGTATAAAGGAGGTGGAAATATGAAGGTTGACTCAACAAAAATTAAAATCTTACTGATAGAACGTCAATTATCAGTAAAGGAGTTTTGTAAAATCAACAACTTGTCTTATAGTACAATCTCTGCAATATTAAGAGGTCAAAGGATTGGGCAACTCAAAACTATCGGACAAATTGCTGATGCGTTAGATGTAAGTATTGATAGTATATTAAAAGAAGGAGAATAGAAATTATGGAAATTGAAAAAAGTTATTATGATGTATACGATGTAATTAAATTATTAGGAGTTAGTAAAAGTAAAGCTTATGCAGTGATGAGAGAGATGAATGATTATTTAGAAGAACAAGGATATTTAGTTATTTCTGGTAAAGTCCCTGCAAGATATTTTAATGAAAAGTGGTATGGTGGAACACATGCCTAGTTTAAAAGAAAGTGCACTAGCCTATGCTAAAGAAGGGCTACGAGTCTTTCCACTGGCACCAAACAGTAAAGGAAAGCAAGTTCTTCATTCATGGATAAAAGAAGCAACCACGAATCCAGATACTATTGAATATTGGTGGGATACAAATCCACAATATAATATTGGTATCGTAACGGGCGAAAAACTATTTGTTATAGATGTTGATATAAAAAATCAACATAATGGAATTGAATCTTTAAAACAATATGGAAAAGAATTACCTACCACAAAAATGGTGAAATCTCCCTCAAGGGGATTTCATCTTTACTATTATGATGATCGCCAAGAAGTTAAAACATGTACAGGATTGTATGATGGTATTGATATACGAGGAAAAGGTGGCTACATTGTAGCACCACCTAGTATGATAAATGGCAATAAATATCAGTTTATTAATAAAGAACCGGTTGCTAAAATAAATGATGCAGTACGAAACTTTTTAAATAGACATAAAGAAAATCGAGAGAGTTCATTTACAAGTCAAGATATCGTTAATGAAGGATATAGGAACGATTATCTATTTCGTATGGCGTGTTTCTTGCAACAAAAAGGATTTAGTGATGTGGCTATCAATGAATGTATTAAAAAAGAGAATGAAGAAAAATGCCAGCCACCATTAGAAATTCAAGAAATTGAACGTATTGTTCAAAGTACACTAAAATATAAAAAAGGTTCAGTTCAATTACGAAACGAAATTGAGTATGAAAGATCGTTTACTTTAACACAACTTTATGCTTCTAAAGATGATGATGAAGATGATATTGTTGAAAATATGATATCGGTAGGCCTAACTCTTTTAGGTGCACCACAAAAATCAGGAAAAACTTTTTTTGGATTGCAGCTATGTGATGCTATTGTAGAAGGTAAAAATTTCTTAGGAAGGAAAGTACAAAAAGGAACAGCGGTCTATCTTGCTTTTGAAGATAAAAAGACAAAAATCAAAAAAAGATTGCAAAGAATGCAAGTAGACCCCAATGATAAATTTGTTATTGATATTCTTAAGCCGAATCATTTGTATGATTTAGAATTAAGAATTGAACAAGAGCTTCAAAGAAATGCAGATTTAAAACTTGTAGTGGTTGATACATTCCATAAGATAAGAAAATCAAAAGATCGAGATTATGATAGTGAGTATGCCGAAGCGACAATGTATCATGAATTAGCTTGTAAATATCATATTGCGATTATCTTAATAACACATGTAAAAAAAGAGATAGATGTCAATCATCCATTTGATTCAATCTATGGAAGTAGAGGTTTAACAGCTGGGTCTGATTCAATCCTTGTTATGTATAAGAAGAACCATTTATCCAAGACACGACAGTTAGCAATACAAGGGAAAGATATACCGGATGATGAAATGACACTATTACAAAATGATAGTATGAATTTAGAAATTACTGAAAATGAGGATGATGGTGATGTTGATGAAAATGTTATGAAAGTTATTAATTTTATCATTCGAAAAAAAGAATTTATTGGTTCTCATGAAGATTTGTCATCCATTCTTTCACTTTCACTGACAGGAAGACAGCTTCAAGCTTTACTAGCAAAAAACAGTAATATCCTAGAGTCAACATTTATCTCTTACGAGAAGCAACCACGACAAAATAAAGCAAGACCTATTTGTTTAATATATCATGGAAATGAGGAAATTTAGTGACAGTGTGACAGTTATAAGGCAATACTTTTTGACCGTCACACCGTCACTCCTTAAATAAGTTAAATTTAAGATTTTATGTATTAGCAAGCAACGTATTTTGTCCCCAAAATACAAAATCAAAAGCTGGTACGACCAGCAAGATTGGAGGTTCATATGAAAAGAAATCATGAAATTAAGATACGATTTAATGATGATGAATTTAAAATCTTAAACAATAAATTAGAAAGAACGAGCTTAAGTAGAGAAGCATTTTCTAGAGCTTGTATATTAGGTAAAGAGATAAAAGTACCACCTGATCTAGATTATTATAAGTTAAAAAATGAGTTCAATCATATTGGTAATAACCTAAATCAGATAGCAAGAGCATTGAATAATAGACAAGACATATCACTAAAAACCATCATGGAAACCATCAAAGAATTACGACAAATGATTAAAAATCTTGATGAAAAAGTAAGGGGTTGATTAAAGCAGTAACGTCAATTTGGGCTATCCGAGATCGTTTGGATAATGTCATCAAATATGTCGAAGATGAAAAAAAGACGATGCAAACGGTCTTGGATTACATCAGCCAAGATAATAAAGTCAAACAAAAAAAGTATGTAACTTGTCTTAATTGTGATGCATTTGCCCCATTAAAATCGATGCAGATGACTAAAAAATTGTTCCATGATCATAAAAAAATCGTAGCATTTCATGGTTATCAGTCATTTAAAATCGGTGAGGTCGATGCAAATATTGCACATGAAATTGGTGTAAAGTTTGCACAAAAAGTGTTTGGAAATCGTTATGAAGTTGTCGTTAGCACACACCTAGACAAAGATCATATCCATAATCATATCTTGATAAATTCAACTTCATTCATTGATGGAAAACGATTCTGTAATACAAAAAAAGATTACTGGAACATGAGAAATACGTCTGATGAATTATGCAAAGAATATGGATTATCTATCATTGAAGATCCATCATACGATTCAAAAAAGTTGAATTATCATATCATGAAAACCTATATGAATGACATAAAAAAGGATATAGATGCTCTTGTAAAAGAGAGTAATTGTATTAAAGATTTAAAGGGTAATATGAAAAAGAAAGGGTATGAGTTCGAAAGAATCGATGGAGAAGATGTCGTTTATCATCCATATTGTAATGAACCAATCTATCTAAAATTGTTAGGAGAAAAGTATCATCTTGATGAAATTGAAGAAAGATTGACTGACAAATGGATCCTTCCTCAAAACGTTGAACATACACAAAGTTATTATCGTTGTAAGGAATATTATCAACTTTATAAAAGAAAACAGTTACCTAAGCTAGCAGGAATCCATGTTGCTTATCTTATTTCAATTAATATCTTACCTACAAGAAAGCAACATATCTCTAAAGAAGCAAGACAAGCACTCAAGAAAATGGATCAATACTCTAGAGAAATCGAACTTCTTGCCAAGAACAAGATAGAAGATATTGATCAATTAAATAATTATCAACAACAAAAACAAGATGAACTCAATGACTTATTAAAACAAAGACAAGGTTGTTATTATCAACGACAACGATCAAGAACGATGGGTGAAAAAGAAGAATGGTCAGCAAAAGCAAAGTTATTTACACCAGAAATAAAGAAACTAAGGCTTCAAATCAAAGCGTGTGAGAACATCAGGAATCGTAGTTTTGATAAAGATATCGAAAGAATAGCACAAAAGAAAATTAAACAAAGAGGTGCAAGATAGGAGGATAAAATCATGAAAGAAATCAAGTATAACACAGTAGGGGATTATGAATTTCCGTCATTAAAAGAAGAAAGACCTTTACCAAATTTATCTAGATTTGGAAGAGAATATTTAAGAATATTAAAGGAAAAACATCCAGGGCATTACCTAGCCTTACGAGCAAGAGATGAGCTAAATGAAGAACTGATTCGTATGGATAAAGAGTTAAACCAGCGATATGAAACCCTTGTTGAACAATACAAAGTATCAAAAAACATAACTGAAGAATTGAAAGAACAAGACCAAATGAAATGGGTTCAAGAGATGAATAATATCAAAAATTGTGTGGAAGAAATTATCTGGAATGAAATGGATTGAAGTAGGGGAACCTACTTCTTTTAATTTAATCATTTTGGTCTTCAATTTAGTCATTTGTCTCAGAATTGACTAAATTAAAGTGTAGTAATGGTAATTATATTATCGAAATTGATAAAAAACTTGTAAAAGTGCAAGAAAACTATATAAATGATTGCAAATAAAATATATAATTATAAATAGTATGGAGGATAGTCTATGAAAGTATGTTACAACAAATTTTTTAAATTATTGATTGATAGAGGAATTAGAAAAATGGAATTTGCTAAGATGGCAGGTATTAGTCAAAATACGATGGCGAGACTTTCTCGAAATCAGAATGTTTCATTAGATGTACTAGGAAAAATATGTTGTACTTTAGATTGTAAGATAGATGATATTCTTGAATTTATATCAGAAGATAAGGAGAAATAGTGATGGCAAAAGACAATACAAAAATAGGATTTGAAAAACAAATATGGGATGCAGCCTGTGTTCTTTGGGGGCATATTCCAGCAGCAGATTATCGTAAAGTGATTGTTGGCTTGATATTTTTAAGATACATTTCTAGTGCATTTGAAAAACGATACAATGAACTAGTAGAAGAAGGTTATGGTTTTGAAAATGATAAAGATGCATATATAGAAGAAAATATATTTTATGTACCTGAAAAAGCACGTTGGAATGTAATTGCTTCTGCAGCACATACGCCTGAAATTGGAACTGTATTAGATGATGCAATGAGAGCAATCGAAGATGAAAATAAGAGCCTTAAAAATGTATTACCAAAGATATATGGTAGCCCTGATTTAGATAAACGAGTATTAGGCGAAGTTGTTGATTTATTCACAAACGAAGTTAATATGGAAGATATTGATGGAGATCGAGATATATTAGGTCGTACATATGAATATTGCATAGCACAGTTTGCAGCATATGAAGGAACAAAAGGTGGAGAGTTCTATACACCTTCTAGTATTGTTAAAACAATTGTTGAAATATTGAAACCTTTTGAAGATTGTCGAGTGTATGATCCATGTTGTGGGTCTGGAGGAATGTTTGTACAAAGTGTAAAATTTCTACAAGCACATTCTGGCAATAGAAATAGAATATCTGTTTATGGTCAAGAATCAAATGCTGATACATGGAAAATGGCTAAGATGAATATGGCAATTAGAGGCATTGATGCAGATTTTGGACCATATCAAGCAGATACATTCTTTAATGATTTACACAAAACATTAAAAGCAGACTTTATCATGGCAAATCCACCATTCAATTTAAAAAACTGGGGGCAGGATAAATTAAAGGATGATGTTCGTTGGAAATATGGGTTACCACCTGAAGGAAATGCGAACTTTGCATGGATTCAGCACATGATTCACCATTTGGCACCAAATGGAAAAATAGGTTTAGTATTAGCTAATGGTGCATTATCATCTCAAACATCAGGAGAAGGAGAAATTCGAAAAAATATTATAGAAGCAGATCTAATCGAAGGAATTGTAGCATTACCAACACAATTATTCTATAGTGTTACAATCCCTGTAACATTATGGTTTATTAGTAAAAATAAAAAACAAAAAGGAAGAACTCTCTTCATTGATGCACGCAAAATGGGATATATGGTAGATCGTAAACATAGAGACTTTACTACTGAAGATATTAAAAAGCTAGCTGACACGTTTGAATTATTTCAAAGTGGTACCTTAGAAGAGGTAAAAGGATTTTGTGCCATTGCGACCACAGAAGATATAGCAAAACAAGACTATATTTTAACTCCAGGAAGATATGTAGGTATTGCGGAACAAGAAGATGATGGAGAGCTATTTGATGATAAGATGAAACGTCTAACTTCTGAATTGTCAGACATGTTTAAAAAGTCTCGTGAGTTAGAGGATGAGATACGCAAAAAATTGAGTGCAATTGGATATGAAATATAACTTTGCTATATTATTTAAATGTGCTGTGAGTAAATTCATTTGTGTGAAATTAAATATTGGTTAAGGATACTAATCGGATATTTTATTAACTTAAGAACATATTTAAAATATTTTAACAGGTATAGAAAAGTTCATCGAGTAGCTTTAGCAACTCTTAGATCATGGGAAAATAGATACAACTTTTCAGTACGCAATGGAAAAACAGAGCAATGTTAAGATTGTTCACTTAAAATACATTAGATAAAGAGGAAAAGATTATGGTTGAATGGATTGAGAAAAGTCTTGGAGAAATTGCAGAAGTAACAAAACTGGCTGGTTTCGAGTTTACTAAGCATATAAAATACAACAGTGATGGAGAAATTATAGCGTTGAGAGCTCTAAATTTGAGAAACGGAGAACTAGATTTAACTGATATCAAAAGAATATCAAGAGAAGTGTCAGAAAGATTGACTAGAAGTAAAATTTATAAAGACGACATATTGTTAACTTATACAGGAAATGGGTATGGCGATTGTGCAATAATAGAAGATAATGATAAGTACCATTTAGCACCCAATATTTGCAAAATTGTACCTAATAATAAAGAAGTTTTCCCATATTATTTATATTGCTATATTCGTTCCAAAGCCTTTTATAATCAAATGTCTAACAATATGACGGGATCTGGACAACCTACCATTCCAATGAAAACAATAAGGCTGCTAAAAGTACCAGTACCAGAAATGAGTGTGCAAATAAATGTTGCTAATATGATATGGTTGCTCAATCAAAAAATACGCAATAACAGAGCGATAAACAATAATTTAGCGGCTTAAAGCTCAATGCCTGACACATCAATCTCGCCGGACATTAAACGAGGTAAAAGAGTATCTCGAAGCTTTGCTAAGCGTTTGTTTTCTAAACGGTTATTAACAATCTGTTCTATCATCGGCGCTGTTATTTCGTCGAACTTGTTGAGCGTACTCTCATCAGGTAGCAAGATTTCAAAAGAGTCGTAATCTTTTTTGCCTATATGAATTACAGTTGTAGCAACCTGTGTTTGCTCAATATGATTCAGTAAAGGCTTAATACTGTAAAGAACAAACGCTTTTCTCTTTGGTTGTTTATTTTCAAAAATACATACTCGTTGGTTAAGCCAAGCTTCTTCATTACCCCAAATGTATGGACGGAATTCTCCATCCATACCAACTACAATGTCACCGGGATGAATTAAATGACCTTTTGGATGTATTTCTGTTGTAAAGGTTACAAATTCTTGTTCCTTTAGGTCACGAATACGAATGATAGGTTTACCAAATCCTTCCGTATTGAACATTTTTGAAGCAAAAGGAGCACCATAGATAATGTTTGCAACAGAATATATATCTGTAAGTTTCCAGTTAGCTGGCTTTGTCCCATTAAATGGCTCATAATCAACAAACCAAGATTTGTAGAGCGCTTGCATTTGTTCATCTAAATTATTGTTTATAATATATCCGATAACTCCCGTGGGTGGCGGGAGTTAATATCAGGGGACTTCCGCCTCATTGTCGTTCTCTAAGATTTATTCAAAGGAGAATTGACTGTGAAACAAAATTTAATTAAAGACGTTGTTCAGGAAATGTTACCTTTCTTAAACAATGCACAAAGCGAAAAATTGCAAGAAGTTTTGAAATATGCTCTTGGAAAATACGAGGTAACAGAAAATAAAGAGACAGAGATAATCTTGGAGCAGGACTTTGTTGAACTGTTCTTATCTGCAAAACGAATAGAGGGCTGCTCTGAGAAATCTCTAAAATATTATAAAGCAACCATTGAAGCTATGATTGCGGAATTACAAAAAAACGTTAAGCATATTGTAACAGATGATATTCGCAATTATCTTACTCACTATCAAGAGAAAAATGGTTCAAGTAAAGTTACAATAGATAATATTCGCCGTATTTTATCAAGCTTCTTTTCTTGGTTGGAGGATGAGGATTATATACTGAAAAGCCCCGTCAGACGCATATACAGAGTGAAAACTGGAACAAATATCAAGGAAACATATTCCGATGAGGCGTTAGAACTTATGAGAGATAATTGTACGGAATTAAGAGATTTGGCGATGATAGATATGCTTGCGTCAACAGGTATGCGTGTCGGCGAAATGGTATTGCTAAATCGAAATGATATTGATTTCAATGAAAGAGAATGTATTGTGTTCGGTAAAGGAAGCAAAGAGCGTGTGGTCTACTTTGATGCTCGAACTAAGATACATTTACAGAATTATTTAGAAAGCAGAACAGATGATAATCCGGCGTTGTTTGTATCGCTTAAGTCACCTCACGAAAGGCTAAAAATCGGCGGTGTTGAAGTCCGTCTGCGTGAATACGGAAAACGATTAGGTTTGCAAAAAGTACACCCACACAAGTTTAGGCGTACACTTGCAACTATGGCAATAGATAAAGGAATGCCTACTGAGCAGCTTCAGCAGCTCTTGGGACATAGGAAGATAGATACAACCTTGCAGTATGCAATGGTAAAACAGAGCAATGTTAAAATTGCTCACCGAAAATACATTGGATAGAGAGGAAAAGATTATGGCTGAACAAATCACAACGTTAGCTTCACTAACGGTAAACGGAAAAGGTTCATACGGAATTGGTGCAAGTGCCGTTCCTTTCTCAAGAGATTTATATACCTATTTGAGAATTACAGATATAAAAGATGACGGAACACTCAATCTACAAGATTTGAAATCGGTTGATGATGATAAAGCTTCGGAATATCTTTTAAAACCGAACGATATTGTATTTGCAAGAACAGGAGCAAGTACTGGAAGAAATTATTTTTACGATGGAACAGACGGGGAGTTTGTATATGCAGGATTTCTTATTAAATTCAGTATTGATGAGAAAAAAGTAAATCCTAAATATATAAAGTATTTCTGTCAATCTAAACAGTATAAGGACTGGATTAACTCCTTTAATACTGGTAGCACACGTGGAAACATAAATGCTCAAACTCTTGGAAAAATGCCGATTCCTCTAATTGAGAGAAAGAAACAAGATGCTTTGGTAAGTATTCTTTCAAGTATAGACGAAAAAATTAAGAAGAATGAAGCAATAAACAATAATTTAGAGCAGCAAGCACAGACTTTGTTTGAAAATACTTTTTGTAAACCCGCAGATTTTGCTACAAAACGAATTTCATTGTCGAACTTAATGGACTATGCCGGTGGAAGCCAACCACCTGCTTCCGAATTCATTTTTAGCCCGCAAGAGGGTTACATTCGTTTTGTTCAAATTAGAGATTACGATACTGACAGTCACATTACATATATACCTGTTTCTTCCAAAAACAAGCTTTGTGAAGAACACGATATAATGATTGCCCGATATGGTGCATCTTTGGGGCGAATCTGCTTCGGAATTAACGGAGCTTATAATGTTGCTCTTGCTAAGGTTTTTCCAAAGAAAACCTTTTACAGAGAGTTTCTTCGATGCTACTTATCCTCTCGCACATTTTATGAAGGGATAAACAATAAAGGTGGAAGAAGCGCACAATCAGGGTTCAATCAAAGTGATATAAACTCTTTTGAGATAGAATTTCCGCTTGATGAGGCCATCGTAAAGAACTTTGAAGATATTATTGCGCCAATGTTTGAGCAACGTTTGCAACTTAAAAAAGAAAACCAATACCTTTCTTCTTTGCGTGATACCCTTTTACCAAAACTGATGTCTGGTGAGATTGATGTGTCTAACATCGAGCTTTAAGCTACTAAATTATTGTTTATAAAAACAAAAGGAGTTTATAATGATTGAATGGGTAGATAAATATAGTAATGTAATACAAATTATAATAGGTTTACTTTCTTTAGGTGCAACATTTTTTGTTTCGTTTAGAATATATCAGTTACAAAAAAGACATGAACAAGAAATAGAAATGATGGAAGAAAATGAACAAAAAAGAAAATTAGAGGAAGAAGCACATAGGTTTTTAATAGATAATGCAGAAGAGATTGATTATTTGCCTTGGTGTGTTATTGCTAGTAACTTATCTAGACATCAAAAACATACTCGTAAAATATACACGAATTTTTGTAAATGTTCTATAGAATTACAAAATGAAATAATGCGTGTTGAACAATACAATATACGTACTATTGATGATATAAATTGGATAGATAAAGCCATAGAGTCACTAAGAAACGATATTAAAAAATTTCAATTGGCTCAACGTGATTATTTGTATGATAACGCAAAATATTTTCATAGAGCTTTTGAACATTATAAGGAAAAGAAATGGGAAAGAACTCCACGAATTTTTGAACCGATCAATAAATTTAAACAATTTTCAAAGATATGTTTTACAGATGGCAAGTTAAATATTGGAAATTATATTAATGAGTATCTTAATTTGTATATAGATAATTCAGATTTATGTATTGGTAAACCAAAACCACCATTTGATTATGTATGGCAAGATCAAAAGTTATCTTCTATAGATACAGATGAAGAAATAGTTTGTTGGTGGATAATGGATTTGGTTTTTTATACTGTAATGAATCTTTATAACCATGATATCTATGATTCAAAAATATTAATAAACGATATAACGGATGCACAAGTTAATACATTTGAAGATAAATACTTTCAAACAATGTTTGTATTATATTGTATATACTGCAATTCATAAAATATTAATTAGAAAATCAAGAAGAGAAAAAAATAATTTTGAGTATAAAGCAAAACACATCATTGATGTAAAAATGGGGGAATATATGAAAAAGAAAATAATTGAATCTATATTTATGATAGTTTTAGTAATAATAATAGGAATAATTATATCATATATTTTTGGCTTTCAAATTACATATAATCCTTCTTTAGATAATAATTGGGATGCTCTTTCAGTATGTGCTTCTTGGACTGGAGTTTTTACTTCTTTAATAGCGATTATTGTTGCTATTAAAGTTCCTGAAAAAATTGCTAAAAATCAAAATGATATTTCCTTATTTGAAAAACGTTGGGAATTGCGTGAAATAGTATCTGAATTGAAAGATTTTGGGAATGCACTTTCAAAAATAAAAAAATCAGATATTGACGAATTAAGTATTATAACAAAATCTAGACATTATTTAATTGTTTTTATGTATAGCGGTGATCGTGATGAAGAAATACAAAAGAAAATTGGATTAAATATAAAGAATATCTATGATGAACATAAACAGTTGATAGGGTATCAGATTATTGATTGTAAAGATAGTGATTTAGACGAGTATGAAAGAAATTTTAAAACTTATATTGGTAGACAAAAAAGAATTATCAAACAGTATTCATTATTGCTTGATCGAGATAGTGAATATATATTAACGAGAATAGCTGATGTGTATTATAAATTGATGATAGAAATATTAATGGGCAGTGATTTGAAAAATAATGATATTTTATCATTTAAAAGTAATCCTGAATTTGAAAAATATTTTTTTGATGCAGATAGTACTGAAAAAGTAAAAAATGAATTTTTAAATATGATTAAAGAAATGGAAGAGAAGCTCGTCTTTGAAAAAATTGAAGAATATCTGAGAATAAAGGAGTGAGAATCATGCATCAAGTATACAATGAAGAAAGTTACGAAAATTCAATAGTAGATTTATTTGAAAATGACTTACAATATCAACGTGTTTATGGTCCTGATATTGTAAGAGATTTTTATAACCCTTTATATGAAGATGTTTTACTAGAATCGATTGAACGAATTAATAGAAGATTACCTCGTAGTGCTATAGATGATGCGCTATATAAATTGAAAAACTTCGAAAATGGTGAATTGGTTCAAAAGAATATGGTTTTTATGGATTATCTTCAAAATGGAGTACCTGTTCGTTATTTTGATGGTAGTGAAGAAAAGTCTTCGATTGTTTATTTGATTGATTATGATAATGTAAATAATAATTCATTTATTGTGGCTAACCAATGGACGTTTATTGAAAGTAGTAATAAAAGACCAGATATCATATTGTTTATTAATGGATTGCCACTAGTATTAATGGAATTAAAATCTCCTTCTAGAGAAGAAACAGATGCTTCAGAGGCTTATCGTCAATTACGGAATTATATGCATGAGATTCCATCGATGTTTATTTATAATGCCATCTGTGTGATGAGTGATCATCTTGTATCAAAAGCTGGAACGATTACTTCAGGTGAAGATCGCTTTATGGAATGGAAGAGTAAAGATGGAAATCGAGTAAATGACAAGTTTGCTCAATTCGATACTTTTTTTGAAGGAATTTTTGAAAAAGAAAGATTGTTAGATATTATTAAAAATTTTATTTGTTTTTCAAATGAAGGAATTAAAACTTTTAAAATATTAGCAGGGTATCATCAATATTTCGCAGTAAAAAAAGCCATTGTTTCGACAAAAAATGCAACACAAACAGATGGAAAAGCAGGAGTATTTTGGCATACACAAGGAAGTGGAAAATCATTATCCATGGTGTTCTATGCTCATTTGTTACAAAAAGCATTAAATAGTCCAACTATTGTTGTTATTACTGATAGAAATGATTTAGATGATCAGTTATATGGACAATTTAGTAAATGCAAAGATTTTTTAAGACAGACTCCTATTCAAGCAGAAAGTAGAGATCATTTAAAACAATTATTAGAAGGTAGACAAGCCAATGGTATCATCTTTACAACAATGCAAAAGTTTGAAGAATATGGTGTTGCATTGTCTGATAGAAGAAATATTGTTGTAATGGCAGATGAAGCACATCGTGGGCAATATGGATTAACTGAAAAAATAAAAATGACTAAAAATGAACAAGGCGAAGAAATAGCAAAACGTACAGTAGGGATTGCTAGAATTATTCGTGATAGTTTACCTAATGCGACTTTTATTGGATTTACTGGAACGCCTATTTCTTCAGCAGACCGTAATACTACGGAAGTTTTTGGTAAATATATAGATATATATGACATGACACAAGCGGTAGAAGATGGGGCAACAAGACCAGTGTATTATGAAAGTCGTGTTGTAAAATTAAATTTGGACGAAGAAACTTTAAAAATCATCGATGACGAATATGATTTAATGGCTAGTAATGCTGACGAAGCAGTTATCGAAAAGAGTAAGAAAAAACTAGGACAAATGGAGGCTATTCTGGGTAATAATAGCACGATAGATTCTTTGGTAAATGATATCATCTATCATTATGAAGAAAATCGTGAACACTTATTAACAGGTAAAGCCATGATTGTTGCATATTCTAGACCGATTGCAATGAAGATTTATGAAAAGATACTTGAATTAAGACCTCATTGGAAACAAGAAGAAAAGGTTGCTGTAGTAATGACTTCCGGGAATAAAGATCCTGAAGAATGGCATGAAATTATTGGGAATAAAGCGCATAAAGAAGAACTAGCTAAGAAGTTTAAAGATAATAGTAGTTCTTTAAAAATAACAATTGTTGTGGATATGTGGTTGACAGGATTTGATGTACCATCATTAGCAACAATGTATGTTTATAAACCAATGCGTGGACATAATTTGATGCAGGCCATTGCACGAGTTAATCGTGTCTTCGGAGATAAAGAAGGTGGACTTGTTGTTGATTATATTGGTATTGCAGGAGCTTTAAAACAAGCGATGAATGATTATACAACAAGAGATAAAAAGAATTATGGAGATATGAATATCGTAGATATAGCATATCCTAAATTCTTGGAAAAATTATCAGTTTGCCAAGATTTGTTCTATGGTTATGATTATAGTTTATTTAAAACCGGAACAGAATTACAAAGAGCAAAAGTAATTTCTGGTGCAGTAAACTTCATTATTGATCCAGTAAGAGAAGAAGATAAAGATATTTTTGTGAAGGAAGCATTATTAATGCATCAAGCATTATCATTGTGTTCATCTATTGTGAATGAAGAAAATCGTTTTGAGGCAGCCTTTTTTGAAACAATTCGTGTCATGGTAAATCGATTAATGAATAATGGTAATGGTCAGAAGCTATCCTTGCCAGATATTAATGAAAGAATAAATGAATTATTAAAGCAAAGCATTAAAAGTGATGGAGTAATCAATCTTTTCTCATCGATCAAGGAAGAGTTCTCATTGTTTGATCCTAAATTTCTTGAAGATGTCGCAAAAATGAAAGAAAAAAATCTAGCTATTGAGTTGTTAAAACGATTAATAGCAGATCAAGTAGCTGTATATAAGAGAACCAATGTTGTAAAATCTGCAAAATTTAGCGAAATTATAAAAGCGACACTTAATCGTTATATTAACGGAATGATTACAAATGAGGAAGTAATACAAGAACTTTTAACATTAGCAAAACAAATTACTGATGCACAAAATGAAGGTAATAAGTTAGGTCTTACAGCTGATGAATTAGCTTTTTATGATGCATTAACAAAGCCACAAGCAATTAAAGATTTTTATGAGAATGAAGAGTTAATTGCAATAACTAAGGAACTAGCAGATACACTTCGTAAAAACAGTACTATTGATTGGCAGAAGAGAGAATCAGCAAGAGCAAATATGAGGATGAAGATTAAGAGATTATTAAAGATACATAGATATCCACCTGATGGAATGGATGATGCAGTTCAAACTGTCATGATGCAATGTGAGATGTGGGCTGATAACCAATGATTGATAGGAGTGTAATATTATGGTTCATGGAAAAGCAATAGAGTTATTTTTAGTAAATGGGACCGCAGAGAGTTTAGTAACTGCTGAATTATCAAATTGGAATGGTAAAGCAATTAAAATCCCTAGAACAGAAGTTCAACAATGTAATCGTGAGGATCTTAGAAATGCGGGAGTATATTTCTTATTTTGTAAGGAAGATTCTGATATAGATTCTGTTTACATAGGAGAAGCTGAAAATGTGTTGGATAGACTAAATCAACATTTAAGAGATTATAATTCTGATAAAGAAAAATACTATTGGAATTCAGCTGTTGTTTTTACAGGAAGGGATTTAAATAAAGCTTTGATACGTTATTTAGAAAATAGATTTGTTGAGATAGCAAGAGAATGTGGTCGTTATCAGATATTAACTAAAAATACATATAAGAATACAGTGATGAAAGAATCTCAGATTGCTTCTATGGAAGAGTTTATTGATAATGTAAAGATAATTATTAATACATTAGGATATAAAGTTCTTGAACCAGTTCCACATGCAGACGAAAAAACAGTGTATTTGTATTGTAAAGGAAGTGGAGCAAATGCTAAAGGATTTGTTAGTTCTGGTGGATTTACAGTTTTAAAAGGATCGAAAGTATCTGATCACATGGTTTCTTCGTTTGAATTAAGAGGAAGATCTTATTTCAATTTAACGAATAAATTAGTGGATGATGGAATTATTGTAAATGATATTTTTGAAAAAGATTATGAATTTAATGCACCTTCAGCCGCCTCTGCAGTGATTCTTGGCCGTACAAGTAACGGGAATATCGATTGGAAAAATGACTCTGGTATATCTTTAAAAGATATTAATGAGTGATTGGATGAACGAACTAACTCTAAGGTATCTTTGTCGATTAAATTACAAAAAATTACTGAACTTCTCGGCATAGGATTAACAATATATAGAATAGATTTTGATGAGATAAAAAAACATAAATTATTGGATTGGAAATATTAAAAAAGTAATTAATGAAATTTGTTAAAATGAGAGTGTTTCTTAACAAACGGATTAGATAGCGGTTTGTTTTTGTAACAATGATGTACTGTTTTGATAATATAAGAAACATTCCATGAAGTTTGTACAATAGATTAATTTATTATTTGAAGGAAATAATACAGAATGGTGATATACCGTTATATTATTAGAAAATGAATTTCATAATTAAAAATGATAATGTTTTTAAGGGGTGAAAAAATGAAAGGATGGCACAAAATAGATTTACATCAACATACACTACATGAGATTACATATGATGGTAAAGAACCTAAAAGTTTGTATACTCATGAAAAATTTGAAAATGTTTTGATAGAAGAAGGTGTTGAGTTAAAAGCGGTGACTAATCATAATACTTTGAATATTGTTGATCACATTAAACATGCATTAATATGTAAGAAAAACAATGTTAACTATTTACCAGGAGTGGAAATAGATTATTTATTTGATACAAAAGATGTGCATGCAATTACAATCTTGAATCCACAAAATGATATAGTATGTTTTTCATATAGACTAAATGAAATTATTACTAATAAATCTAAAAAAAAATTTTTAGATAAAGATGAGTTTGCGAGATTACATGAAAATATGGAATTTATTTTTATTCCTCATGTAATGAAAAACAAAGGGATTTATCCGTCAAAAGATATAGAACCAGTGGAAGAAGCGGAAGACTGGGTGATTAATATGATAAAAAATGGAATTTCTGTTCCAGTCATATTTGAGAACACACAGAATTATAATAAATATTCAATTTATGGTAAAATCGAAGAACTTTTATTAGATGATTATCAGTATCCCGCTTGTTATGTTGGGTCAGATTATAAGTTTGATAATGATGTGCAACGAAGAAAAGTTGCTATTGATAGAGTTAAACATTATATTTTTTCGGAGCCAACATATAGAGGGTTAGAGATTTCTGTTAGAAATCATAAAACAAGAATGGCGCATGAATCTGAACTAATATCCAGAGGTAAATATTTAGAATCAATTAAGATACATAATAATAAGAATTTTAGAAACGATATGACATTAGAGTTATCTCCAGCATTAAATGTTATTATTGGTGGATCAGGATCTGGAAAAACATTATTACTTAATGAAATATTCAGGAGCATTACAGGAAATGATTTAAAAGATGTCAAAAATAACAGCAAGAAAAAGGGAGAAAGTGCATATTTTTCTAAAGTTGGGAAGGGGGCTCTTTTAGAAATTAAATCAGTTCCCAATAATTATAAAGAATTCAAAGTTGTAGAAATACCAAATATTTATACTGAAATAATGAAATATGTAAATAATCATGAGAAATTAGGAGATGTGTTCAAAATCTCTAATAGATCTTATGTGAATTCATTGATTAGTGACTTCATTTTAGATTGTAATAAATATAGTGAATTAATGTCTGATTTGGAAGATGAGAAAAAATTAGGAAGCGAAAGTTTAAGAAATATTTTCACAAGTATTGAATTTTTAAATGCTAATCCAGTTAAAAAGAGCATGTTTAAATTAAAACCCAAGAATATGACGAATCCAAATTCATTAAAAACACATTTAATTATAGAAAATGATAGAAAAATAATTTTAAAAAAAGATGAAATTTTAAAATATTTTAATGACATTGATAAAACGCTGGATTTTGAATTTAAAGAAATAGTAGAAGAAATTATTAATAAATATTTGTTTTTATTAGATAGGATAAATGATAAAATTGATGCTTTTGAAGAAAGAGAGATTAAAGAAAAAGTACTGGAGCAGATACAAAATTTATTAAATATAGCTATCCGCAACTCTTCAACCAAACTAGGTCAAAAAGAAAAAATCTTCAAAGAGAGAGAAGAATTATTATCTAATAATCAGTCAACTTTGATTAATTGTATAAAAAATGTTTTGAAAATTAATAAAGAACTTGAAAGTGTTCATTTGAAATATCCTTTTGATAAAATAAAAAATACAATTGAAACAAAGAATGCAAATGAATTGGCTAGATTTACATTATCTTTTGATAAAGAAAGTTTAAAACATGTTTTAACTGATGATAGTGATTTTATTGAAACAAAAAATGTTTCTACAAAGTTACGAAAATTACCAATAAAATATATTGACTTTTTAGATGATCAATCAATTAAATTGTTTATAAATGAACTTAAAAAAGTAAATTTGGATATTAATAATATCATCAAAAATGAGTTGCCATTATCTCTTGAATTAAATGTAAATGGGAATTGGAAAGAAGCTACAGCAATTAATCAAGGAACAATAGCAAAAGTATCTATGGAACATTATTTTAACGATATTATAAAAACTGAGCAACCAGATATTATTTTCATT
The DNA here is from genome assembly GCF_002160815.1 of Massilimicrobiota sp. An134. Taxonomy (GTDB): domain Bacteria; phylum Bacillota_I; class Bacilli_A; order Erysipelotrichales; family Coprobacillaceae; genus Allocoprobacillus; species Allocoprobacillus merdigallinarum. The sequence continues at coordinate 23,760 of NZ_NFLH01000014.1, forward strand.
GATCAACCTGAAAATGATGTAGATAAAGAATTTTTAACCCAAACATTAGCTAAATTTTTAATAGATAAGAAAATGGTATCACAGATTTTTATTACTTCACATGATGCAATATTAACAGTGAATGCAGATGCGAATATGATAATACAAGCAGATGTTGATGAAGATAATAAAATTAGTTATATGTCATATCCATTAGAATATACAGAATGCAATAAAGTAGGAACTGATGAAGTTGCACGAATATTGGATGGAGGAAAACAAAATATTGAGAAGAGATATCAAATTTATGGAGGTATTTTGAAATATGGAGATTAATATTTTAAAAGAAAAAGAGAATGTTTTCTTTAATGTAGATGGATCAGAAAATCAACTAATGAATTTTGATAATTTAGTTACTTTGTCAGAGAAAATAGTTGATATGAAAGATGATTTTGAATATCAAATTAATTGTTCTGATAGTTCGTTAGAATTATATAGATCAACATTAGTTGAATTGATAGAAAGCTTGAGAAACGACACTGATTTGCTGGAATTACTCTCTAAAAAGGATGGAGTATAAAAAACCTGATACCGTTATGCTACCAACATAAAGTGTTTATTGTAAAAATTGAAATAATCTGATAGAAAAATGAGATTTTACGCTTTTAATGTTAACAAATATGTTCATTATAATCATTTTATTTCGGAGTTCGAATAGTATCAGGCAATTAGTAGGTGTCATTCAATGAATTATACTTACATCACACATATAAAAAAGTTATATTTTTTGTTAAACAAGACATATGGAGACGGCAGTGTTTTTTTCGCCGAAAACTAGATGGATACAACAATACAAAAGGTGATTTTAGAGAATATTAAGATGAAATTTTGTCAGATAAGATTATGAAGAGAGTGGAATGTTACAAGTTAAAAGAGTGACTTATATATGATGATTATGAATTAAAGAGAAGAAAAATATGATTTTAGGGTACATATACTGCATATATAGAATCAGTAACGAGATAATTTGATTTATCGATGTATGTTGTTTTTAATACGGTAGAAGAATTGAAACATAGGGAATCAGCGCAGTTAGAAATGATTGTTGATGTTTTGAAATAGTTTGAAAATATATAAATTAAAGGAGATTGTTATGTTAGAAAAACTTTTTGTAAAGAAACTGTTTGGTTTATTTGATAATGAGATAAATTTCAGAGATGGTGGAATTACGGTTGTTGTTGGACAAAATGGTTGTGGGAAAACTACAATGTTGAATATTCTAAATGCAATTTTTTCCAAGAATCATAGCCATCTTTTTCAATATCAATTTGATTATATCGAATTAATAATATCAAGTCATGTATTAAAAATCGAAGTAATTAATGAATATCTTGAAGATGAAGAAATAACAATAAAAAGTTTGAAATATCATGTGGATTCACAAGTATTAGAAAAATGTTATAGAGAAAATAGTAAAATAAATTCCCCTATATTTTGGATAAGAGCCATTCCTTCATTAAGAAGAAGACCAGGAAATATGATTTACGATATGAGAGGGGGAGAAGTGCTAACTTTATCTGAAGTAATAGATACATATTTTGATGAACTACCAGAAGAAGTAAAGAATGACCTTGTTACAATACCTCATGAAGTGCAAGAATTAATTTCTGATATACAGATAGAGTTAATAACAACTGAACGATTGAAAAGAATTTATCCATATGATGAAGATAGAAGAAGTGAATTTGTACAGAAATTTGCAGTAGAGTATTGTTCTGAAGAATTGCGTAATAATATTAAAAACATTTTGTCAGAGTATGCCAATACTTCCCAAAAACTTGACGAACAATTTCCATCCAAGATTTTAAAGGCAATAGAGAAACACAAACAATTTTCAGTAGAAGAATTAAAAAATAATATGCAGAAAATAGATGAGTTAAGAAAAAAGCATGTAGAGGCAGGGGTATTGGAAGAGAGTAATGACAAAATTCTCAATGTTAATGTAAATCCTAAAAGTTTGGATGAAAGTACAGCTGCAATTTTATCAGTATATTATCAAGATACGAAAATAAAACTCGAATCACTTAATAGTATATCGGATAGGATTGTATTATTTAAAAATATGATAACCAATAAATTTGGCATTAATAAGGAGATTTTTATTAGTAAAGATAATGGAATTGTCGTATTACAAAAACAGTCAAATAAAAATTTAGAGTTGAGATTGTTATCTTCAGGGGAACAACAGGAATTAGTTCTACTATATAATCTTATTTTTAAGGGTGAAAAAGAAAAATTAATTTTAATTGATGAACCAGAAATTTCATTGAATGTTTGTTGGCAAAGAGAATTCTTGGATGATATGAAAAAAATTGTTCAAATGAATGGATTTTCTATTTTAATTGCAACTCATTCTCCACAGATAATCAATGATAATTGGGAGTTAGTGGATACTTTAGGAGATTATGAATAAATGAAAGAAAGTACTAAAGAAAAAATGAGTTTGTCTCCTGATGAATTGGCAACCGAGCTTTCTATGATAAGCAAAGAGTATTTAATTGTTGAAGGACAAAGTGATAAATATTTTTGGGAACATTTACATTGTGGTGGGTTAAAAAAAAGACTGGTTAGAGTAGCAAATAAAAAACAATGTTCAGGAAATAAGGAGTATGTAAAGCAAGTTATTTCTATAATGAATGGAAGGCAGAAAAATAATGTAGTTGGTGTGATAGATTTAGATTATGATTTTGTCAGGGATAAAATAGAGAGCATTGATAATTTGTACTATTATAAATATATTGATTTAGAAAATGTTTTGATTCAATCCTCTGTATTTTCTGAGGTGAATACGTTAATTTCTTCTGAAAATAAGAAATTAGAAGATGATGTATTAAAAAATATTTTATATAAAAAAGCGTATATTTTAGGAATTCTAAGATTACTAAATGATATTGAAAAATATAATTTTTGTTTTGAAGGCCTCGATTATAAGAAATTGTTAAATAATGATGATGAAAAGTTTTTGGAGTATTTTGTGGCAAGAATGAATCTTAATAAAGAAAGAGAAGATATTTATTCAAAAGTTAAATTGTTACTTGAAAAAAAATATGCCAGCGAATATATTTGTAATGGTCATGATTTAATAAATATTTTTAGCGAGTTAACGAGAAAAATAATTTCAACTGACAATCCAATAAAATATACGGAAGAAGTATTGGGTAAAATGTTAATTTTGGGTTATAGAATAACAGATAATTCCTCGGATGTACAAGACTGTACAGATATTATATTAATCGAAGATGTATGAAAATATAGTTTATGTATATAGTAACACTATATACAACTGTAAGACACATAACTGTATTTCCAATTTAAATTTTTCTTTAAAAATAAATGTGAAAAGATAGCGTGTTATTGTAAATCTACTGGAAATTCTTTTCTCAAAAACAGTTGAAAAATTTGATTGTACAATTTTTACACATCGTAAGATTTTAGAGTGTTGTTTTAATGTTATCATTATTAACTTTATAATGGATGCTGAATTATATACTCGATCTGAGTATATTTTGAGTACATTATGTAATTTAAAAAATCAAAAATGGGTATAATCTGCTAATATTGGATAAAATTAACAAAATGCAATATGATATAAGAAGGAACGATTTGCAAAAGTTGAGTTCGGATAAGATAAAAAGTTTTAAAGTTGTATTAGTTATTGGGTAATTTCTGGTCTAAAGAATTAATGATATATCTAGCAACTAATACTATATTAATTAATGGTACTATTTTGGTACTAAGATGTTCTGTAAATAAAAATAATCTGCAGAAACTAAGATAAAATTACACTAAATACAGCCATAAAAATACTTAATAAAACTAAAATATTTTAAAGCTTATCATACGTTGGTGAATAGAAAGAAAAAAAGCCCATATAATCAGGGAATTTTGAAGTTAAAATGTAAGCTGGTGGCAAACTGGTGGCACTTTTAAAGTGATTTTTAACTTAATATGATATGTTTTTTTAGAAACTACGGAAGCTATTTCGTAGTTTTTTTGTTGTTTCTTACACCATTACCTCAATATGTCGTAGGAAAGGACTTATTTTGTTATCGGAGCGTATAAAGTCAGCTTGAAACTTTATATAACATATGTGATCATAGATGGGAATTTATACTATGATAAATGACAATATTATGTCGATATGGATGAATATAAGAAATATCATCAATAAAGAAGATTTTTTCATGAAAAAAGGAGTCCAGATTGTCTGGCTTCCTTTTTAGAACAAATCAGAATGTGTACCTGTTCTAACCAATGCAAGTGTCAATTCACCTTTTTCTATTCTATAAATGAGAAGCCAATCAGGCTCAATATGGCATTCTCTAAAGTTTCTATAATTGCCTGTCAATTCGTGGTCACGATATTTTTCATCAAGTGGACGCTGATTAGCCAGTTCATTAACAACGTATTTCAGCTTTTCCAAATCTTTTCCACGTTTCTTCATCAGCTTATAGTCTTTTTTGAAGGTATGATGATACCTGATTTTAAGCATCTAAATCATCGAATAATTCATCCACAGTATCAAATGATTTGCTGAGATTCTGATTGTTTGCTGTTTCATCAAGAATCTTAAGAGTATCACTGTTATATAGAGAAACATCAAAAGGTATTCTGCGTTCTCTACACATTTTTTTAATAAAGATTGTCAATGCAGTCGTTGGATTCAAACCTAGTTCTTCACATATCTTTTCGAAATCTTTCTTGACTGAATCATTGATTCTGAAGCTCATCTGTGCCATGTTTCATTCGCCTCCTTCTCTCACCATCATTATACCAAAATGTAATTCGTTGTCAATACATTGAACTACATTGATAGTATACGCAGTTTCAACCATTTTATGCACTATCTCATATCACTATTCATTATGGTAGTATATCTTTAATTGTTTATATACATGATTCATTTATTTTTGTTATAGTGTAAATAATTATATTATAAAAAGGTGATGAAAATCAATTAATGATAATCATTGCTTTTTTTGGGTATAATAAAATTATCGAGCGATTAGATTTACATAATCTCTTTAAAATAATAAATATAACGTATTTCAGTTATCATTGTAGTATAAAATAATCGAATAAATGAATTGTTCAAAGCATATGGAAATAAATTGAATATAAGAAATTTGAGTTGTTTAAAGGGAATGATTAAATTGATAATTCATATTGACAATAAAGATTTATCAGAAAAACTTCAATTTGCAAAAAAGTTAAATGAAATAGTTCCAGACAATGAGATGATTTTTGATTTTACAAAAATGCATAAATTTGATCCTCTTCCTATGTTGTTTATGGGAGCTATCATACGTCATTATATAAACAAGTTTCCACAAATATCCTTTGACTTTACTGGTGTTGATAATGGTGGAAAGAATTATGCAGGCACAATGGGTTTCTTTAAATATATTTCATCATCATTAGAAATTGGAAAGAAACCTGGTGAAGCAAACGGGAGTCAAAATTATATACCCATAACACCAATAGTTATAGATGAATTACAGAAAAAAGAATATGCGAAAGGGAACTATATGGTTCTTGGTGAGTTAATTGCAGCTGAAGCGAGTCGATTAGCACGTGTTGTAGATAGAGGAAATAAAGAATTGCATAGATTACTTACATTTTTAATTCGTGAGATTTTACGAAATACACCAGAACATGCTAAAACAAATACTGTTTGGATATGTGGGCAATATTGGCCAACTTACGAACTTGCAGAAATAGCAATTTTAGATGAAGGAATTGGCATTTATAACAGTTTGGTACAAAATGCTGCACATAAAGAATATATTACGAATAATCAAGAAGCATTATATTAGGCGTTAAAAGCCGGATATCGTCATATTGATACAGCAGCAGCTTATTTTAATGAGGAGGATGTAGGAAGAGCAGTCAAAGATAGTGGTATTCCTAGAGAAGACATCTTTATTACAAGCAAACTATGGTTACAGGATTATGGTTATGAACAAGCAAAAATAGGTATTGCAAGATCACTGAGAAAACTTGATTTAGGATATATTGATTTATATTTGATTCATCAACCCTATGGTGATGTTACAGGAGCTTGGAAAGCTATGGAAGAAGCTAAAGAAGCTGGACAAATCAAATCAATAGGTGTCAGCAATATGACACCTAAGATTTGGAATCAGTATGTTCCTCAATTCAAAACAAAACCAGCTGTTAATCAGGTTGAATGTAATCCATTCTGTCAACAAAGAGAACTTCGTCAAATTTTAGATAAAGATGATGTTAAATTAGAATGTTATTATCCATTGGGACATGGTAATACTGATTTATTAGGACATCCATTAGTCACTTCATTAGCACAAAAATATAACAAGGATGCAGGACAGATTTTATTACGTTTTGAAACACAGGATGGGCTTATTGTTTTACCTAAGTCTACCAATCCCCAAAGAATTCAAGGTAATATACAAATTTTTGATTTTCAATTAACTGAACAAGAAATGGAAGCTATGAGAGCATTGGATACTGGTAAAACCACACATGATCCAGAAGCTGATGGTGTGGAAGATATGTTACGTAATGCTTTTGTGATAGAAGATTAAATAAAAATATATGATAGCACTTCAGGTTTTAAAGTGTACCCCATGTCAAGGACAATTAAATAAAAAGGTATATTTTATAAAAAAATTATCTTATATGATTATGTCAAGGAGGAATGACACAGTCTTAAGCCACTGGTCAAGATCAGTGGCTTTGTGTCTAAGATGATTATGTATATTTTTAATGATTATAAAAAATTTAAACTTGTTTGTGTTAAGTATGACAAATGTATTGAATTCAAGACCAACAGAAATGGTAATATCATTGAAGGAATCCTTTTCAAAGGAATTTATTATCATTGGATTGCCTTCCCATCTCTTAATGCTTCCTGTCAGCTTACTGTTTTTTTTAGATTCTTTTTGGAATGAGGAATAGCTTTTCAATCAGAATTATCAATCCTACACTGATGGCTATAAGTTCATCTCCACTCGAGAATATATTTTCCAGCTTGAAAATCAATGCGAGATTTTATCAGTTGATTGAGAAGCAGACTCGTTTTGAATATGAGCTTGTGTTTATTGGGTATATATCTGCCATTCTTCTATGTAGATTGGCTTTCCTTAATCTCATACTAACATTAAGTAAAAAAGAAAAGACGGCAACTTGCCGTCAATATATTATATCAATATGATTGTTTATCATATTTCCAAGCCTTCATCATTGTCGAGATGATGACTTATCATCTTCTCTATAACATCCAAATATGATTTTGTTTCTGTTAATGAACGCTCTATTTTTCTTTTTTCAAGTCTATAATTCAAAATATAACGTGTTCGAGCTTCCCACAATGAAAACATCTCACTATGATCATCAATATACTCATTAAGATACAATTCAACATTATTGATGTTTGCTAATCTTATTAATTGGTCAATATCGTGGGTTTTTGGATAGTTGACTCCATTCATTTCAAGCATATACTTGATGGATAGCTCCAGTGCCTGCTGGATATGATATCCGACATAATTAAGATAAGCTTCATCATTTATGGCAATGGTTGAGTAAATACTTTCTGCAACCTTTAAATTCTGCTTTGCCTTGTCAAAAAGAGTTTCATTGTTCATATATGACCACTCCTTTCTTTTTTATTTCTTTCTTAAGACGTTCATCAGCAGTGAAATTAGTCCATAAGTCAAATACAAAATCAAAATACCTATTGATTACTTTTTTATCCTTCTTCAATTCTACATATAGGTCAATGTCAGAATCATTATGACAATTTGAAGTGATGCTTGAGCCAAATAATGTTATAGACTTTATGTCGGCATCCTGTTTGAGATAATCAAGCATTTCTTTTACTTTCCTTTGTTGTGTTGGATATACTTTCTCGCAGAATGGAAATGGATTTTGAATGCAAATTTTATATTTCAACTTAGACCACCACCTTATATTATAAGTATACCATATATAAACAAATATTTTCCAGTAAATTAACGACCGCAACTTGCCATCATTATAGTTCCATATCATTTTCTTCTTGTAGCTCATCATTAATCAATTGATTATTGGTAAGCACGGTAGATGTTAAATCGGATTGAATTTCATATGATTGAGTTGCTGCGATTTTTCGATAAAGGCGTTCGTTGCACCCAATTCCTGTTCCACAGATTCTTTATTTCTCATCATGATTGACAGATGGGCTTTTCCTTATCTTAGTGCTCTTTTTTGTTGACGCTTATTGTAGCTATTTTTCTAGCTTCTGATAGGCAATCTTTTCTTCAGGAGACATTTTCCTTGTCTTGAGGCGACCATCATTGTATTTTCTAGTATCTTCAAATCTTTCCAAGTGCGGTGCTTCCTTTTTTGTTCGTTGGACAATGTTACTTATATGTTTTGGCCCAAGATTATGTGAATCAATATCAAAGGAAGAAAGTGTGAAAGAAAGGGTATCACTCTTTGAATAGCAAGTCCAGAATTCCATTTTAAACTTTTGAGAATTTTGTGAGATATCTTTTTAATATATGGATTATCCCTGAGTATTTTCATTTGTATGTTATAAAAGAAATCTGTTTTATATAGTTTTTTATTAGTAAGTTACTTATCATAGTGAACATCTTGATATAAATCATTATGATATATTTCAGCATTGTTACCTAGAAAAGCCTGGCTTGCATAAATGTCATCTTGTAATTGCCACATTAACCATGCTGTAACATATCCATCTGCTGAATATAACATCTCTCCGTGATCAGCCTCTTTTCTTCGCATCATGACTTTTGGTGAAGGAATTTTATCATACATTTGTTGCATGGCTTCTAAAGGAATAACAGCTTTGGTTTCAAAATCACCTTCTGTTCCTGCAATCATGAATAGGGGAATAGAAATTTGAGTGAGATCATAGAACCATCCCAAATCATGAGCCATTTTTTCATGAGTGGGTGATAAAGCAATAGCTGTTTTATAAATCTGTTGATGTTTTGTATGAGATATAGCAGTCAATACACCAGCACCACCTTGAGAATGACCCGTTAGACCAATGTGTTTCAAATCAATATGATGGTGGAGAATATGATTTTGATTTTCATTAATTTTTATTAAGTAGTCAATTGTTTCATCAGCTGATAAACCAAATCCTGTGCTTGGATCATCATTGCCAATGACAATAAATCCCCATGAAGCCAAATGCTGAAACAAAGCAGGATATTTTTTAGGTAAAACACCAGTTCCGTTTCATATAACAACAACAGGATATTGTTTTTGTGTCTTTTTTAATTCTTGAGGATAATAGATATGGAAATACTTTGTGAGTTCTGTTCCATTTTCTTTTTGATATGAGATATCATTTGGACCTAATTGAAGATACTGAACTTCTATTGAGCCACCTGTTTTAATAGTCTTTGTATAATTGGTTGGAACAGATGGAATTGTAGACATTAATAAAAGTAAACAACCAACAAGCAATATTAAAATCAAAAGAATTATAGCTATTATTTTTATCATATTTTTAATCACTTATTTACTGATTCCTCTACAGGTATATATTTATCTAAATAAGCTTCTACTGTTTGCATATATTGATAATAGATTTTATTGTCATTTTGTAAGCCATGTCCGGAATGTTCAGCTACAAAGTATTGATAATCAACATGATGATCTTGATAGGCTTTTAATAAACGTTGTGAACCTTTAAAAGGTTGTACTTTATCATATTTTCCATAAGCAACAATACTTGGTACGGTTTCTTCGTTAATCCACATGAGAGCTGAAATAGGTTTGACTTTTTCAAGATATGTCTGATCTTGAATCATTTCAGATGTGATTTGTGTCCCAGACATGACACTGAATAAGCCGGCTGCACCTTGTCTGGCTTCATCTGTATTTTGATCAAATCCATATATATTCCAATCTTCTTTGTAAAAGCTTGATGGACCTACAGCACCAAAGAGCAACTGAATGGGAACAGGGGATGTTTTGGCATCACGATAAGCATAAATCATCGCAAGAGTATGTCCTGCTGATCCCCCGGCAATTGCCATTTGATCAATGGAATAACCATATTGTTTGGCTTGTTCAATGATATGAGGAATAGCGTCTTTGATTTCTAGAGATTGTGTATAGACATTGGCATCAGGATTGTCTTCATTAAAAAGTGTATAATTAATCCCAACAGCAACATATCCTTTGAAACGAAGCCATGATAATATATCTTTATCTCCTGATTTGTCTCCATAGGTAAACCCTCCAGCATGGAGATAAACAACCAATCCATAATGTTTTTTTGTCTGATCATGAGGTAAATACATATCAAATCGGTTTGATTCTTTTTCGCCATAAGATAAATCAGTATACAATGTTCCAACTTCTGGTGTCATTTTCACTTCATCATTTTTGGCCCATGAAGGTTTTAACACAACTTTTGAACCTATTCCTAGTAAAAAACAAACGACAAATGTCATTATGCATATAAATATAAACATTTTGCGGTCTCCCTTTTTTAAACTCATAAAAAGTTTCCTCCAAATAATGTACCACCTAAAAGTAAGTTTAAAATAGTTCTCAATGCTAATCTTCCTAATACAAAAGCCATAATAGCAATAATCAAAAGAATCATTATACGTGTTTTTGTTAAAGTCATATTTTCTCCTTTCGTTTCTATCTTGACAAGATCGTTTGTATTTTGTTAAAATTCTGATGAAACATATGTATCATCGGATGAAACAAGTGTATCATGGTTGGTTGGCTTATTCAAGTTATTTAAAAAAATGATACGAAAAGGAGGATTGTGTTACATCATGGATAATGATGAAAGAAATCAATATGTCAAAGTGGCAATGACAAAAGCATTATTAGAACTTTTAAATACAAAAAATTTAAAGGATATAAAGATTAGTGAAATTACTGAAAAAGCTCAAGTTGGGAGAGTTTCTTTTTATCGTAACTATAAAGATAAAGAAGATATTTTAAAACAATATCTTGACAAAATTATCAAAGAATGGAAACTTCAAGATCAGATGCCCTTTGAATTGATTATGAAAACTTTATTTGAACATTTGGTAGCTTATAAAGATTTTTATATTTTACTTTATCAAAAAGATTTATTTTATTTATTTAGAAATACTTTAAAAAAATTAATGATTCAAGATAATCAATTATCTAATCCAGAAGCCTATGCAGTCGCTTATATGACTTATGGCATTTATGGCTGGATTAAAGAGTGGATTGCACGAGGCATGCAAGAAAGTCCGGATGATATTTATGCTTTTATGGAAGCACAAAAAACAGATAAATCTCATATATAAAAGGAAAGTTCTTATGTTATTTTCAACATTTGAACTTTTCTTTTATTCTTGCAAAGTTTCTTTATAATGTGTTCCCCATTGTCCCATAATATCAATAATAGGACGAAGCGATTCACCTATTTCACTTAAACTATATTCAACTCTTGGTGGTACTTCAGGATAAGCCGTTCTAATGACGATACCATCTTCTACCATGGATTTAAGCGTAGCAGTTAAAACTTTTTGAGAAATTCCATCTAATGATCTCCTTAGTTCATTATAACGTTTTTTTTCAGTCATCAAATCTCTTAAAATGAGTAGTTTCCACTTACTTCCTATAAGTTGAACAGTTGTCGCAACAGGACATTCAGGTAAATTTTCTTTTTTGATCATTTTAAACACTCCTTATAGTCAATTTTTATGATATATGCCAAAAGTTATGTATATAAGAATTATATGATATAAGCATATCATGATGCAAATCATAAAATCAATTTTTTTTATAATTCCTACTTTTTGGTAACTATAGCACAAAAAAGTGCCTACTTACAAATTTATCAAATTTGGAGTATATTATGATAGAGGAGAGAAGAACAATGGAAAAACAAATGGATTTAAATAAAAAAGTCTTTTATACCTGTTCATACAAATATTGAAAATGTAGAACTTGATGGTGAAAAAGTATTAAGAGTTATCAAAGTTGAAAAAATCATGGAATTTGATGAAAATACTTATGCAAAATTAAAAGATTTTTCATTTCACAATGGAACAATCGAAGTAAAAATGTTAAGTCGTCTATTGCCTGATGCACCAGATTTCGCAAGAGGATTTATAGGTATTGCTTATCGTATTACAGATGATGACAAGCAATTTGAGTCATTTTATGTACGACCAACAAATGGTAAACAATGTCAAGATCCTATGAGAAAAACGCATGGATGTCAGTATTTTTCATATCCAAAATATACTTTTGAATATTTTAGAAATCATCAGATTGCACAATATGAAGCACCTGTTGATATTGATTTGAATGAATGGATTCAATTAAAAGCAGTTATCGAAGATGAACATGCTTCATTTTATATCAATGATAAGCTGATTCTTGTTGTAGAAGATATGAAACATGGAAAAGATTTGAAAGGTTCAGTTGGATTTTTTGTAGATATTGGAACAGAAGCCTTCTTTAAAGATTTAAAAATTGATATCAAATAGTTATTTGAAATGCTAACCCTGGGGTTAGCTTTTAAAGTTCATGAAATATAGGTTGCATCTTATCAAAAGTACAATAATGTTGAAATCCTAATTTTTTAAGTTCTTCTTTGGCTTCTTCAATATAAGCACCGAGATGATCGGGTTGATGTGAATCACTACCAATTGTAATAATTTGACCACCCAGTTCTTTATAAAGCTTTAAAATATTTCGAGATGGGGTCATATCTTTTAAGCCATAACGATGATATGAAGTATTGATTTCAATGCCTTTACCATCTTTGATAACAATCTCTAAAATGTCTTTGACAATATCTTGAATATAAGCAAAATCAATAACACCATTTAAATCATAACGTGTAATCAAATCCATATGTCCTAAAACACTATAATCTTTATATGTTTTTACAACTTCAAGCATTTCCTGATAATAGCGCATATTATATTCAAGCTGTGTTTTGCCTTTTTGAAAATCCTGTGTCCAAAATTCTTGATCTTCTACCTGATGAATAGAAAGAATAATAAAATCAAAAGGATATTCATGAAATAATTTTTGATATTTTTCAATTGTATGTGTCTGAATACCAAATTCCAGTCCCATTTTTAGTGTCATCTGATCTTTATATTTTTCTTTTAACTCATCAATTTCTTTTTCATATTCAGGATAATTGACATTTGCTAAAAGTGTTTCATATCTTTTTTGAAAAGCACGTGGATCATCCCAGTCATATTTGATTCCATAATCCACATGATCAGTAAAACAGATTTCTGATAATCCTTTATTAATTCCATCTTTCACAACATCTTCCATGAGATATTCACTATCATCACTATAGTGAGTATGTACATGATAATCACAAAGCATAATATTCCTCCTATCTTTATTTCTAGTTTATCAAAAAAACATAAAATAGAAAGCTAAAAACATCTTCCTGACAAATATTTTTCAATAAAACAAGATTATTTCTTTATTTTCAGAATATATTTTGTAAATCCTATTTACAAAATATAAGCTTATACATTTTATTTTTTAAAACAGGTTTTGAAACTTTCGTTCAAGTCTTTTATCATGAAATCCTTTTTGTTAAATTAAAAAAGCAGAAAGGAGAAAAGTTATGGAAAGTATCAGAAATTATAAAAGTGTAAATCTTTGGCAACGTTATCAGAATAGTTATTTAAGTTACTTTTTCATGTATAATTTTTATTATTTATCATGGGCATTATTTAGTGCTTTGATTTCAGTTTATTTGATGGGCATGGGATTTAAAGCCAGTGAGGTTTCATTGGTTGTGTCTGCATCATTTTTAACATCTTTAATCACACAACCCATCATTGGTAAATGGAATGATCAGTATAATCTCAAAAAAGTGAATACTGTTTTATTTGTCATTGCGATTGTGGGTGGTCTTGTTTTTATGTTATCACGTCATCTTATCATGATTATGATCAGTTACAGTGTTGTCTTGATGAGCATTAATGGTGTCAATCCTATCATGGAAAAAATTGCGACTGCATCCCCTTATCAATATGGAAAAATAAGAATTTGGGGAACGATTGGTTATGCGGTTGCATCTAAGATATCAGGTATTGTTTATGATGATGTTTCACCAGAAGCTATGTATGCATTCTTTACGATAGGATTGATTGTATGTGTCATAGGTATTTATGGCACACAAAATGTAAAACAGGTCAAAACGCAAAAGAAAGAAAAATCTACAGGCCTTTTACAAAAAAACTTTATTATCTATTTAGTGATTGTTTGCCTGTTTTATGCTATCACAAATACCAATACAACCTATTTACCAGCTATGTTTCAAAATCTGGGATTATCAATGAATATAATATCGACAGTGATTTTTATTTTAACTCTTTCAGAACTACCGATTATTTATTTTTCACAGTATTATATGAATAGATTAACTAATAAACAGTTACTTGTCGGTATATTTTTATTACTAACGATACAGTTTTTTACTTATTCCTTTATAAAACAGGCAATGATTGTGATCATTGTATCAATATGTACAAAAGCAGTTTCCACAATGTTATTTATCATGTTGAATTTAAAAATCGTCGCAACGATTGTGGATATGAAACATCAGATGAGTGCCTTAGCCCTTGTTCAGACATGTCGTAATTTTGGCTCTATTGTATTTCAGTTTGTTGCTGGATATTTGATTGATTTTTATTCATATGATATATTTTATTTAATTCTATGTTTATTATCTATAGTGGGTATGGTGATTTGTATCTTTTATAGAATACCAAGTGGAAATCATCAACATTTATTTGATTAGGAGGTTTTTTATGGAATTTCAAGATAAGGTTGTGGTTGTGACAGGTGGCGCTAAAGGTATTGGGAAATGCATTGCTGAAATGTTTCAAAAAGAAGGGGCACATGTTTGCATTATTGATGGTGAAAAGAATGATTATTTTCAGGGTGATGTTGGCAGTCAAGATATTTTAGAACAGTTTCATCAAAAAGTGATTGATGATTATGGGCATATAGATTATTTGATTCATAACGCAAAACCACTGTTTAAAGGAATTGAAGAATGTAGTTATGATGAATTTCAATATGCTTTATCTGTTGGTGTCACTGCTCCGTTTTATTTGACGAAATTGTTTCAAGATGATTTTCGTAAAGGAGGTTGTATTATCAATATTTCTTCATCAAGAGATGGGATGAGTCAGCCTCAAAGTGAAAGCTATAGTGCGGCTAAAGGTGGTATTCATGCCTTAACGCATAGTTTAGCCATGTCCTTAGCTGGAAAAGTGCGTGTGAATTCTATTTCACCTGGATGGATTCAAACAGAATCAGACCAGACAGTTTATCAGGGAGCAGATGTTTTACAACATCCTGTTAAACGTATTGGCAAAGTTGAAGATATTGCTCATATGGTTTTATTTTTATGTAGTGATAAAGCTAGTTTTATCACTGGTGAAAACATTTGTATTGATGGTGGTATGACAAAGCAGATGATTTATCATGGAGAACATGGATGGGAATATAAGGGATAGAAAAGATATAGCGCAATGGCTATATCTTTTTTAAAATTCATCTTCTTTTATAATATCAATGGTTGAAAAACGTCCTTTTTCAATCATTGAAGAAATCTTTGTTTTTCTTTCTACGTTTTGATCATAGTTTAATGCAAAGATGCAGGAATAAAGTAAATCTAATATATATTCAAAAGAAATATCAGTAGAAAAAGTCGCAATCTTTGAATAAAGCTTTTCTCTTGTACAAATTCTTAAAACCACATCTGCATGTTTAGAAACAGTGTTTTCACCAATGTTTGTTAAAGCGATGATGGGAATGCCATTGGCTTTTAAAGCTTGAATGACCCTTGAAAGAATGGGTGTTTCGCCTGAATAGGAAACAATAATAGCACAAGAATGAGGTTCAGCATTCATGGCACTATAAACCAGTTCTCCTTGCAGATGACAGATCGTGACTTTCTTTTGAATTCTAGACATATTATGTGCAAACTCCTGTGAAATTAGACCATTATTACTAACTGCAAAAACATAAATAGAAGATGCTTTACGAATGATTTGAACAGCTTTTTGTAAATCATCATGAGTCACAAGTGATAATGTATCATCAATGGCTTCTTTCTTTAAAGTCGCAAGTTTGGAAGCAATAGACATAATTGTATCATCATTGGTAAATGGAAAGTTTGCATCTACATCTAAAAAATGTGTTTCCAGATATTCTTCCTCTTTTAAATAAGCTTCTTTTAATTCATTCCATCCTTTGAATTTCATCTTATGTGCAATTCTGATTAAAGTAGAAGGTGAAGTATATGTAGCGTTTGCTATATCCTTGGTTGTCATATCCTTAATTTTCATTTTTTCTTTTAAAATAAAATCAATAATGACTCTTTCGCTATGAGAAAAGTCACATCTTTCTAATCGTTCTCTAATTAACATGGATATCACCTCATTTTTATCATAGCATAATTTTTTTAAGGACTCTAGAATCACCCAAAGATTCAAAATGAATTTACAGAATTGTATATAAAAAACAACTTATTTGTAAATGGAGTTTTATTTCAATGAAATACCATTGTTTAATGAATCTAAAATCAATATGATAAAAGTGCTTATAAAAATGATAAGGAGGAATCGTATGTTATCAAATTCAAAATTAGGTTTTGGGTTAATGAGATTACCAAAAGACAAGCAAGGTCAAATCAAGTTAGATGAAGTCCAGAGAATGGTTGATTCTTATATGGAAAGAGGATTTAACTATTTTGATACGGCTTATGTGTATGAAGGAAGTGAAGAAGCTATTCGTCAAACTTTAGTTGAAAAGTATCCTAGAGATGTTTATACATTAGCAGATAAGCTTCCTGCATGGAAATTAACTTGTCAGGAAGATGTTGAAAGGATTTTTCAGGAATCATTAAATAGAACGGGTGTTGATTATTTTGATTTCTATCTATTGCATAGTGTTGAAAAGAGTCATTATCCAACATATGAAAAATATCAATGTTTTGATTTTATTCAAGAAATGAAAAAGCAGGGAAAAATCAAATATATGGGATTCTCATTTCATGATGATGCTGATTTTTTAGACAAAGTTTTAACAGAACATCCTGAAGTAGATTTTGTACAGCTACAACTTAATTATTTGGACTGGGAAAATGGCGTGATTCAATCAAGAAAGAATTATGAAGTGGCCAGAAAACACAATAAACCGATTGTTGTGATGGAACCTATTAAAGGTGGAACACTGGCAAGTTTTTCTGAGGATATTGAAAAAATATATAAAGATTATGCTCCTAACAAATCTATCGCTTCATGGGCTTTGCGCTATATTGCCTCATTGGATGGCGTAATGACGATTTTATCAGGAATGTCAAATATCGAACAAATGAATGATAATTTGGATACGATGACTCATTTTGAAAAAATCAATAATGAAGAAGCCAAATTGATCAAGCAAGTTACAGATCAAGTCTTATCATATCCAACTATTCCATGTACAAAATGTCGTTACTGTACATCAGGCTGTCCAATGCATATTCAAATACCGGATTTATTTACAGCTTATAACAGTGCCAAAATGTATGGCGAAAATAGACGCTATCAGACTTATTATAAAGATCATAGCACAGGAGATTATCAACCCGCTAAAGCTTGCATTGCATGTGGACAATGTGAAAGTGTCTGTCCACAGCACTTAGAGATTATATCTTTACTCAAAGAAGTATCAGAAGTTTTTGATTCATAGAAAAGGAGATGGAATCATGAGTCGTGATTATTTATTTCGTTATTTTTATCGCTGGGTGAGCACAATGAAAAATGCACATGTCTGTCATGACAAGAGTATTGTGTGTTTTTGTAATGATAAGTATCATGCTCATATCATATTTTATAAAGAGTTTAACATGATGGAATTATCTATTGAGGATAAATGGACTGAAAAGAATGTGTTTTATTTACATTTTGAAATGATGGATATTTTATCAACCAGAAAAAACATTCTCTCTTTCTTCCAATTTCTAAAAGATGAAAATCATCACAATAAAGTAAATTCCTCTTTAAAACTTTCTTCTTTAAAAATATTAATCTGTTGTACATCAGGTTTAACAAGTCATTATTATGCTTCTTTAATGCAACAGGCTCAACAAAATATCATTGTGGATGCTTATCCAATAATGAATGTAGAAGGTGTAGCAAATGATTATGATCTCATTTTATTAGCACCTCAAGTGGCTTATATGTATCCAAATTTAAAAAGAAAGTTTGGCAAAAAGGTTATGGAAGTAGAAGCCTTAGATTTTGCGACAGGAAATGTTAATCATACTTTAGAAAGTATTTTTGTATAGATGTTTTTAACGATGCGTAATAATCATAATTGAATATATGTTTATATGATTTTCTTCTGTTATTTTGTTAAAATTATGTGTTCATCTTATCAAATATTTCCATTATAGATGGTTTTGTTGGGTTTAAAAAACTAATAAGATGAAAAGATATTGATATCAATAGAAATATACTTATAATAAAATTATAAGCTTATATTTTATATGAGGAAAGGAGAAAGAAGATGGTATTAAGTAAAGATTTTTTATGGGGTGGAGCTTTAGCTGCCCATCAATTTGAAGGTGGTGTTTTAGAAACATCAAAAGGTTTAAGTGTCGCAGATGTCATGACAGCAGGAGCACATGGCGTACCTAGAGAAATTACGGATGGTGTGATTGAAGGAAAATACTATCCTAATCATGTTGGGATTGATTTCTATCATCATTATAAAGAAGATATTGCCATGTTTGCTGATATGGGCTTTAAATGTTTTAGAACATCTATTGCCTGGACACGTATCTTTCCATTGGGTGATGAAGAAGAACCTAATGAAGAAGGATTACAGTTCTATGATGATGTTTTTGATGAATTATTAAAATATGGTATTGAACCAGTCATTACTTTATCTCATTTTGAAATGCCATATCATTTAGCTAAAGAATATGGTGGGTTCATGAACAGAAAGACAATTGATTTCTTTGTGAAATTCGCAAAGGTCTGCTTTGAAAGATATAAAGATAAAGTCAAATATTGGATGACTTTCAATGAGATCAACAATCAGATGAATTATAAGAATGATATCTTCGGATGGACAAACAGCGGAGCTCATTTTGGAGATTATGATAATCCAGAGGAAGCCATGTATAAATGCGCTCATCATACCCTAGTTGCCAGTGCTCTAGCTGTCAAAGCAGGTAAGGAAATCAATCCTGATTTCAAGATTGGAAACATGATAGCCATGGTTCCTATTTATCCATACTCTTGTCGTCCTGCGGATATGGTGTTATCAGTACAAATGATGCATGATCGCTGGTTCTTCTGTGATGTCCAATGTCGAGGACATTATCCAGCTTATGCTTTAAAGATGTTTGAAAGAAAAGGATTTGATATTGATATTACAGAAGAGGATAAAAAAATCTTAGCAGAGGGAACAGTGGATTATATTGGATTCAGTTATTATATGACAAACACTGTAGATTCAACAGCGCATAAAGATGTTTCTAAGGCAACAGATGGTTCTAGTGAATACAGTGTAGAAAATCCATATGTCAAAGTTTCTGACTGGGGATGGGCTATTGATCCAGAAGGATTAAGATATGCCTTGAATATTTTCTATGAAAGATATGAAAAACCATTATTCATTGTAGAAAATGGATTTGGCGCAATAGATGTTAAAGAAGTAGATGGTTCATGCCATGATCCATACCGTATTGATTATCTAAGAGCACATATTGAAGAAATGAAGAAAGCAGTAGAAGAAGATGGAGTAGATTTAATGGGATATACACCATGGGGATGTATTGACTGTATTTCATTTACAACAGGAGAAATGAAAAAACGTTATGGATTTATTTATGTTGATAGAGATAATGAAGGACATGGAACATTGGAAAGAAGCAAAAAAGATTCTTATGACTGGTATAAGAAAGTCATTGCTTCTAATGGTGAAGATTTAGATTAATCAAAAAGAGAATACAATATTAAAAAGAGGTTCCAAGATTTTCTTGGAGCTTTTTTTGTAAAAAATCATAGACTTGAAAATATTTATTATTGAGAATATTTAAAAAAATAGATAAGATAGAATTATGGGAAAAGTGGTGAAATCATGGTTAAAAACAATTTAAAATCATTAATAGTGATATTAGGCATCATTGGAGCATTGATGATAGGCATTATTTATTATCATTATCAATATCCTAATACACAAAATCGCATATTTGGTGTGACATACATGACAATGAATAATCCTTTTTATGAAGTTATCAACAATGAGTTATTGAAAGCAATAGAAGACAATGGCGATCAGCTTCTTGTCAGAGATCCTGCTTTAGATGTGGATAAACAAATAGAACAGATATACTCATTTATTGATTATCATGTAGATGGTATTTTTATTAATCCCATTGATTCTGAGAAAATTACACCAGCATTAGAAGCGGCTCATCAAGCTGGAATACCTGTTATTGTTGTGGATGCACCTGTTAAAAATGAAGAACTTGTGAATTGTACAATTGTTTCAGATAATTATGATGCAGGGGTACAATGTGCCAATGATATGATGAAAAGATTTGATTCTGCGCGCATTGTTTTGTTGAAACATACAAATGTCAAATCTGCGAAAGATCGTATAGATGGTTTTTTAGATACAATAGATGGATTATCACAATATCAAGTTGTAGATGAAGGTGAGTGTGAAGGACAGGTAGAACTGGCGATGCCTTTAATGGAAGATATATTACAGCGTCAATCAAATATTGATGTTGTCATGGCATTGAATGATCCAAGTGCTTTAGGAGCTTTGGCTGCATTGGAAGCACATCATCAGGAAAATACAGTTGTTTATGGAGTTGATGGAACACCTGATATGAAAACACTTATAGGTGGTCATGCAATGATAGCTGGAACAGTCGCTCAATCACCTATTTCTATTGGGCATCTGGCAGCAGAAAAAATGTATGAATACTTAGCAGGAAAAGATATTGAAAATGAAGTTGTCATACCTGTTCAACTGATTAATGAAGATAATATTGAAATGTATGATGAAACGGGGTGGCAATAATGCAATATTCTTATCAGCGTTTATTATCATTTTTAAGAAATGCAATGACGATATTGAATATGTTGATTGTTGTTTTTTATGGCAGTGTTATTCTTTTGACAACGCAATATATTGTTTCCACACGTTTGGCTAGGGATTTTTTAGATCGGATTACGCATCTTCCACATCAGCCCATTGTTGCATTTTTTGGTTCATTGATGTTGTATGGTATATTTATCTTTATTATGTATAGTCGTAGTGAAAAAGTAATTGCGCATAAAAGACTCAATTTTATTTATAGTTTTATTGAAATGATTGTTAGTTTTACTTTGATTTATTTTTTGTATATGGAATATAATGGTATCTTGTTGCTTGTTTTTTGTGATTGTATATTTCATTTAAGAGATGGAAGATATTCTAAGTGGTTTATTTGGGTTTTGGTTGTGGCTTATTTAATATCTAGTTATGATGTTTTTTCGGCTATTTTTCCATTGACAAGTATAAATGAATATTTTCAAATCTATGGATCACAAATTAATGGTATCTTTATGATGAGTAAGTCATGTTTAGAAACGCTCAATATGATATTGTTTATTGCTTTTATGATTGTTTATCTGGTAGATGAAATACAAAAGAATCAGCATATTTCTCAAGAATTGGATATGGTGCATCAGGTGAATAAAGAATTAGAAAATTATGCAGCCATTACCGAAAAAATTGGAGAAAACAATGAAAGAAAACGTCTGGCTAGAGAAATTCATGATACTTTAGGTCATGCCTTGACGGGAATAGCAGCAGGAGTGGATGCTTGTATTGCGATGATTGATCAAAATCCTAAAGCAACGAAAGCGCAGCTACAAGTTATTTCAAAAGTTGTCAGGCAGGGCATTAAAGATGTTCGTAATTCTTTAAATAAGTTAAGACCAGGAGCTTTAGAAGAACATAGTTTAAAAGAAGCTATAGAACGTATGATAGGAGAATTTTCCAGTGTAAGTGATCTGACGATTGCATTAGAGTATGAACTAGAAAATATAGATCTGGAAAAAACAAAAGAAGAAATTTTATTTAGAATTATACAGGAATCTATTACGAATGCTTTGCGTCATGGACATGCGACAGAAGTTCATATTCATCTTTATCAGGAAAATCATTTCTTATATCTCAAAATACAGGATAATGGAATTGGTTGTGATCATGTCCATTATGGATTTGGCTTAACACAAATGAGAGAACGTCTTGCGGTTATTAATGGTCAGGTAGAGTTTGATGGTCATCATGGCTTTTTGACAATCGCTAAAATACCAGTATAAGTAAGAGGAGAGGACAGATAATGATTAAAGTGATTATTGCAGATGATCAGGAATTGATTAGAGAATCTTTAAAAATTGTATTAGGGACACATGAAGATATCCAGGTTGTAGATGTTGCATCGGATGGGTTTGAAGTGATTCATATTCTTGAACAAGAAACAGCTGATGTCATTTTGATGGATATTCGTATGCCAGGAATGGATGGTGTTCACTGTACAAAAATTGTGAAGGAAAAATATCCTCAAACAAAAATTATTATTTTGACAACATTTGATGATGACGATTTCGTATTTAGTGCGCTTAAATATGGAGCGAGTGGTTATTTATTGAAAGGTGTAGGAATGGATGAGCTTTATCAGGCTATTATCACTGTGAATAGTGGTGGAGCTATGATTAATCCCGATATTGCCACGAAAGTTTTCAGCATGTTTTCTAAAATGACACAAAATAATTATGCAATTCAGGTTGATGAAGAGGCTATTCAAGATATTAGTCATCCTGAATGGCGAGTGATTCAGCAAGTTGCATTTGGATTATCCAATAAAGAAATAGCACAAAAGCTTTTTCTATCAGAAGGAACAGTAAGAAATTATTTAAGTTCGATTTTATCTAAATTAAATTTAAGAGATCGTACACAACTGGCAATATGGGCGGTACAAACAGGTATTACGACAAAGGATTTTAGCGATGAGTAGAAAAAAGATAGTCTGTATACTGGTTGTATTGGGATGTCTTTTATGTGTTGTTTGGCGCCCTCAACGCATAACTTTAAAAGTTGGTATTTTTGCTGGAAGTAACTGGGATGTACCTAATGGTGATTGTTATAAAATTATTGATCAGGCTATTGAAAGATATGAAGAGGAAAATCCTGATATTCATATTGAATATGAAAGTGGTATTTTAAAAGATGATTATTCAGAATGGTTATCTGCTCAATATTTAAAAGGAGAAGAACCAGACATCTTTATGGTCTTAAGTGAAGATTTTAATACTTTAAGTGCGCTAGGTGCATTAAAGAACTTAGATGATTTTATGCAAAAAGATAGTCAGTTTCATAGCGATGATTACTATGAAAACGCCTTGCTTGCAGGGCAATATCAGCATCATCAGTATGCTTTGCCTTATGAAAGTAATCCAACATTAATGTTTGTGAATCAAACATTACTGCAAAAAGAAAATATAGATCTTCCAAGTAATGACTGGACTTTAGATGATTTTTATAATATCTGTCAACAAGTAACAAAAGATACGAATAATGATGGACAGATTGACCAATATGGTTGTTATAATTATGATTGGTTAGACTCTGTTTATAGTCATGAAGTGAGTTTGTTTGATGAAACAGGTCAGACATGTTATTTAAACCAGGAACCTGTAAAAAATGCGATTGCTTTCATTCAGAGATTGAATCAATTGAATAAAGGCTATACAGTGACTTCTCAGGATTTTGATACAGGGAAGGTGGCATTTTCTCCGATGCCTTTTGCACAATATCGTACTTATAAGCCTTATCCTTATCGTGTTCAAAAATATTCTCAGTTTGAATGGGATTGTGTTCCTATGCCTGGGATGACAGAAAGTCGTAGTGAAGTGTCTTCATTATTGATGGGTATTTCTGCTCGTACATCTTATGGACAGCAGGCCTGGGATTTTTTAAAACTACTAACATATGATCAAGAAACGCAAGAAAGTCTTTTTCGCTATTCACAGGGAATATCATCTTTAAAAACTGTTATTCAATCAACTGAAGCATTAAGTCTACTCAACGAAGAATCCTTAGGAGATACGCAAGTTGATTTAAGCTTGTTGAATGATGTTATGGAAAATGCTATGAATCAAAATCAATTTCGAAAATATAATGCCACTCTAACAATGATGGATACACAGATACAACAGATGATACAAAATAATGAAGATTTAGATTTATCATTAATGTCTTTACAAAATGAAGTTAATGAATATTTAAGAGAATAAAGCATCAAAAATTGTATATTTTTCTAACTTGTTTATGATTTATAATGAGTCATGAAAAAATAAGAGATTTCAACAATGATTTTACGCTATCATTTAAGAAATCTCTTTTTATATTTCATTATTATATTCTTTTGTATCTGTAATTAGAGGCTTTCTCTTATTTTGTTTCTCACCATCATAAGACTATATCCTAGTCAATTTTTACCCTTCCAATAAGACATATCATATCTTTTTTTATCATTCATTGACAAACCAATACCCCAGATTTTATCGCCAACAGCGCATTCAGCCAATATAGTTTCTTGTGTGTTTAATAATTCTATTTTTAATTGTTCATTTTGTGAAAATTTAGCTAATAAACCTTCATAAATAATAATTTGCCTGATACCATTCCAATAAGATTCATTATAATTGGAAACTTCTCTTCCTAACGCTTTGATAGTGGCAGGATTATCAGTAGATAGTATTTTTTCAGCAATTTCATGATCATGAAAATATTTAGCTTTCATATACATCATGTATTGTTCCATAGAAGAAAAGGACATATCATGTATAGTAAACTGTGATATGTACCAATTACTTAAATATCCATTTTCTTCATCTGGGTTATGAAAGAAAACAAGATCCATATTAGTATTCACCCACTTTCTTGACTGCCAATTCTAAATTATCAGTTAGGTAAAAAATCCTCTACCATAATCATGCTTATCTTCTCCATAGCCATAAGTAGGTTTAATCATTTTATGAGGACTTCCATGATATAAAATAATTTTCGTCATATGATCTGTTCCTTTCTTTTCAACTGAGTTAATAATAATAAAACTATACTGAAAACTTATCTATGTGGAAAGTCATTGATGACAGCAATAACATAGCTCCATCCTGTTGTATAAATATGAGTGTTTTCTCATCTTTCTTGTTAATTACTTTGAATATTTCATGATGAGATTTATATTGATAAAATATCCCATTCTATAATAACAATTCATTCTTCTTATGGATAATTTTGCTATATGTTTTTATTGAGTACAAGAGTTAATTGTTAAGAAAAGAAATTTATTAAAAAAGCATGACAAATGTCATATTTGTTTCTATCATCTGTCATGATAAAAATGTGACAATAGACAGATGGAATGAAAGGGCTTAATTGATACAATAATGGTGTCAAAAAGAGGAGGGGAAAAAAGAAATGAAATACTTAGTCTTGGTAAGTCATGGACAATTTGCTGATGGATTAAAAGATGCACTTTCCATGTTAGCAGGAGAACGTGATGATGTTTTATCAGCTGGTTTAAAAAATGGAAAAAGTGCTGATGAATTCGCTGAAGAATTTTCACATGTTATTGAGGGTATTCATCAAGATGATGAAATCATTTTATTAGGTGATTTGATTGGTGGATCTCCACTGACAACAGCTATGAATGTAATCGCTGAAAAAGGATTAAGTGAACATTGTACAACAATAGGTGGAATGAATTTACCACTTGCTTTAACAACAGTATTGATGAAAGATACAATGGCACGTGATGACCTTGTTGTACAAGTTTTAAATGAAGCACAAAGTGCTTTAAAAGAATTTAAAGTTGTTAATGATGATGAAGATGATATTTAAAGGAGGAGAATAATATGTCAGTTTCATTTATTCGTATTGATGATCGTATGATTCATGGGCAAACATGTACACGTTGGGCTCGTGAATATCCATGTGATGGATTGATTGCTGTGAATGATAAAGCAGCTAAAAATGATGTGTTAAAAGCTGCTTATAAAGCTGCCAGTGGAAAGAAAACATTTGTTTGGACATTGGATGACTTTCAAAAAAAGGCACAAAAGGTTTTAGATAGTGATACAAGATATTTCTTGATTACTAAAAACCCAGTTGATATGTGTAAAATTTTAGTGGATCAAGGGTTCAAATGTGGTATTGATACAGTCATTGTTGGACCATGTAATGATCGAGAAGGGGCAGTCAAATTAGGAAATAACCAGTCTATTACACAAGAAGAAGCAGATGCTTTCGAGAAAATTGCTAAAGCTGGTTATAAAATCAAATTTGCCTTATTACCAGATGTTTCTATTGGAACATGGGATGATTTTAAAGGAAAATTTGGATATTAAAAAATAAAGGGGAGGTTTCATTATTATGGAAATTAGTTGGATTCAAGCTGCCTTACTTGGACTCTTTGCCTGTTTATCAAGTATGCCAGGTTTAGGTGGAACATCAATTGGTAACTACACTTTAGGTAGACCATTAATTGGTGGATTGGTATGTGGTATTATTTTAGGAGATATTTATTCAGGTATTTTAGTTGGGGTAGCGATGCAAGTTGTTTATATTGCTTTAGTTACACCTGGAGGAACTGTTTCAGCTGACGTTCGTGCTGTAAGTTACATTGGAATTCCACTAGCTATGATTGCATTAAAGAGCTATGGTTTAGATGCCGGAAGTGCAGATGGACAAGCTATGGCAACTTCATTTGGAACAATGGTTGGAACTTTAGGAACTGTTTTGTTTTATGGAACAGCAACAATCAATCTTGTATGGCAACATATAGGATGGCGTGCTGTAGAAAAAGGTGATTTCAATAAATTATATGTTGTCAATATGGGATTACCTTGGATTTCACATATTCTTTGTTCATTTATCCCAACTTTGATTATGTGTAAGATGGGAGCTCCAATGGTAGAATTAATTAAAAATTATTTACCAATGGATGGTATTGCAATGATGACATTATTTACTGTTGGATCATTACTTCCATGTGTTGGAATTGCGATTTTATTGAAACAGATTGCAACAAAAGCAGTTGACTTTATTCCATTCTTCTTTGGATTTACTCTAGCAGCAGCATTGGGTATTAACCTTGTATCTGCAACAGTGATTGCCGGAATGTTTGCTTTAATTAACTATCGTATTAAAATGTTAGCAATCAATAAGCCAGCAGCTGCATCAGAAACTGATGATGATGACGAGGAGGATATTTAAGATGGAAAAGAAATTAACAAAAAAGACTCTGACAAAGTCATTTCATAATTGGTATTATGGAAACTTAACATGTTTCTCTCAGGAACATATGCAAACTTTTGGATATTTATGTTCAATGCTTCCTGTTGTTAATGAATTGTATGACAAACAGGAAGATAAAGCCAAAGCTATGCAAACTTATACAGCTTTCTTTAATACAGAACCACAAATTGGTTCAGTCATTGTTGGTATGACAGCTGGTTTGGAAGAAGCACGTGCCAATGGTGATGATGTAGATGATGAAACAATTAATGGTTTACGTGCTGGGTTAATGGGACCTTTAGCTGGAATTGGAGATTCATTAGTTGTTGGTACAGTCATTCCTATTTTATTAGGCGTTGCATTAGGAATGTCTGATGGGGGATCACCTTTAGGAGCTATCTTCTATATCATTGTTTGGAACTTATTTGCTTACTTTGGAATGAAATTCTTATATTTCAAAGGATATGAATTAGGTGGGAAAGCCGTTGATTTCTTAGTTGGACCTCAAGGAGAGGCTTTAAGAGAGTCAATTACAATGTTAGGTGGTATTGTTATTGGGGCTGTCGCAGCAACTTGGGTATCAGTTACAACAAAGTTTACTTTGACAGCTGAAGGGGCCACAGAACCATACTTGAATTTACAAAGCACTTTGGATAGTGTTTATCCAGGATTTTTAACGGCAGCATTTGTTATGCTTTGCTGGTATTTACTTGCTAAAAGAAAAATGTCACCAATCAAAGTTATGTTATTACTTGTTGTGATTGCATTTGTTGGTGTATTAGTTGGATTCTTTAATCCAGGTTTACAATATTAATCAAAGGAGACGATATCATGGATGCCAAACTGAAAAAAGCATATATAGCAGAAGTACAATATCAAACAAAAATGTTAAATCATTTAAAAAAATGGTTAAGAAATCTTATTATATTTTCTTCAATTTCTTTCGTTCTTGTTCTATTTGGTTCATCCATTCATCCATTTATACAAGTTCTAGGAGTTATACTTTTGATTATCAGCATCCTCTCTTGTGCTCTTGTAGGACTTGGCTATAAAAACGGATATGATAACGTTCAAAAAATCATTAATCAGATCAAATAGTGGATTGTTATTAAACAATCCCTTTTTGTATAAAGGAGAAATATTATGTATCAGGCTATTTTTAGTGATGTTGATGGAACACTTTTAAATCAAAATCATCAAGTCACACCATTGACACAAAAAGCACTTCATCAATTGATGGAAAGAAATATTCCTTTTGTTGTGGTTTCAGCACGTAGTCCATCAGGTATTTTCCCTATACTTAAAGATTATCAATTGAAAGCATCAATTATTGCCTATAATGGAGCTTTGGTTATGGATCAGCAGCGATATATTTTAGCAGAAAAAGGTATGGTCACGACAACAGCATTACAAGTTTTAAAAGAACTGGAAACATTTGATGTCGCATGGTGTGTTTATTCTTTTGATCAATGGTTTGTTAAAAGTCGTCATGATGAGCGTATTTTAAGAGAAGAAAGTATAGTGAAAGCACAATCTTTAGAAGCCACTCTAGAAGACTTACAGACATTATCAACAGTTCATAAAATTCTTTGCATTTGTCATTCATCAGATATTTTCACCATCGAACAACATCTCCAACAAGCTTTTCCTCAATGTACGATTGTTCGATCTTCTGATATTCTGATTGAAATTGTAGATTTAGGAATTAATAAAGCCAAAGCAGTTCAAAAGCTTTGTCAATTATGGCGTATACCATTAAAAAATGTTGTTGCATTTGGCGACCAGTATAATGATTTAGATATGTTGATGGAAGTTGGCTATGGCTGGGCAATGGGGAATGCTCCTGTAGATATTCAAAAGAAAGTCGGAAGAGTCACTCAGGATAATAATCATGATGGCATTTATCATGCTTTAAAAAGTTTAGATAAAAAGGAAGAACATGGGATGTAATACATTTCATGTTTTTTTGACGGGAAAAATAATAAAATTATTTTATTGTAACTATTGACGTTACAACAAAGCAGATATATAATAAAGCTGTAATAACAAAGGTTACAACAAAACAAAGGAGGAAAACTTATGAAAATTGCAGTTGTTTGTGCCAACGGAAGAGTTGGAAGATTAGTTGTTAAGGAAGCGGTAGAAAGAGGATTGGATGTAACAGCCGTTGTTAGAGAAGATAATCAAAGTGTTGCCCCTCATGTGATTAAAAAAGATTTATATGATTTAACAAAGGAAGATTTAGCAAGTTTTGATGTTGTGGTGGATGCATTTGGTGCATGGGCTCCAGAAGAACTTCCAGGACATAGTACGTCATTAAAACATTTATGTGATATTTTATCTGGAACAGACATCAGATTATGTATTGTTGGTGGCGCAGGAAGTTTATATGTGAATAAAGAGCATACATTACAGGTTATGGATGGTGAAGATTTCCCTGCAGAATTCAAACCATTAGCTTCTGCACAAGGAAAAGCTTTAGATGAATTAAGAGAAAGATATGATGTCAAATGGACATTTATCAGTCCAGCAGGAGATTTCCAGGCTGAAGGAGAAAGAACAGGTCAATATATTTTAGGTGGAGAAGAATTGACATTGAATGAAAAAGGAGAAAGCATTATTTCATATGCTGACTATGCTATTGCAATGGTAGATGAAATCACAAAAGGAAATCATATCCAACAAAGAATCAGTGTTGTGAGAAAATAAGTCCGATCATTTCGGACTTTTTTCGTATCTTGTTTATCTTTTTTATGAGTGCTATAATTTGATTAATGGAAATAGAATTTTAAGAATATCCATATTGAGAGGAGGAAAGAAGATGTCAAATCAAAAACCTATTCCAGGAACAAATGGAAACCATTATGTACCTTATGATGAAAGAAGTGGAAAAGAATCTATCGTTTATTTTACAAGAGATCTTTCAGCAAAAGGATTATTAAAAGTTTATAATCGTATTCAGGAACATTTAAATGGAAAAGTTGCAGTGAAACTTCATACAGGAGAACAACATGGACCTAATATTATTCCTCGTCCATGGGTAGAAGAGCTAATCAAAGCACAATTACCAGATGCAACAATTGTGGAAACAAATACGTATTATGAAGGAGATCGTTATACAACAGATCAGCATCTTGAAACATTAAAAGTGAATGGATGGACATTCTGTCCAGTTGATATTATGGATGCTGATGGAACAGTCGATTTACCGGTGAAAGATGGAAAATGGTTTGATCATATGACAATGGGAAAGAACATTGTGAACTATGATTCTATGCTTGTTTTAACGCATTTTAAAGGACATACACAAGGTGGTTTTGGAGGATCCAATAAAAATATTGGTATTGGCTGTGCTGATGGACGTATTGGAAAAGCCATGATTCATACCACACCTGGTTCTGATGATATGTGGGATATTGCGAAAGAATAATTTATGGAACGTATGACAGAATCAGCAAAAGCTGTTGTTGATCACTTTGGAGATCAGATTGTCTTTATCAATGTGATGCGTAATATGTCTGTTTCTTGCGACTGTGAAGGAACAGCTGCAGCACCAGTTGTCACACCAAATGTTGGTATCTTAGCTTCATTAGATATCCTTGCGATTGATCAGGCATCAGTAGATTTAGTCTATGCCATGAAAGAAGAAGACCATCATGATTTGGTTGAAAGAATAGAAACACGTCATGGTTTACGTCAATTATCATATATGAAAGAATTACACATGGGAAATGATAAATATCTTCTTATTGATGTGGATCATGATGATCAACAAATCTCTTTAGAAGATGCTGTTAAAGATGTTGTTCCTTTTACAAAGTAATATAAGTTCAGGGAGTTTTTCCTTGAACTTTTTTTATGCACAGGCAATCAATGACAGAACATCATCAAAGGACATATTATTCATATCGTTGACATATCTTTCCATACGTTGAGCATAATCTTCTTCGCTCATATTATCCGGATTATCCAAGTGTATAGTCTTCTCTATGACAGGACTATATTTTCCTTCATCGGTTCCATATCCTAGATAGTCTGTATAATAGACAAAGTGCTGTTTATTGTCTTTATCTGTATGTAAATATAATGAAAGTCCTAGATTGATATTATTCTTTTCTACCATAATAGAATTAATAAGTTTAACTGACAATATTTTCCCTCCGCCAACAACAAAAGGAGTCTATGAGACTCCTGTGGCAAGGAATAGTATATCACATTAAATGCTTGTTGGATGAAATTTATCAAAAAAATTGTTCATAAAACTTTCATATTTTTTCCATCTATTATCCACATTTTTATAATAATATGAATTTATAAAGTGGAAAGGAGAAAAACAATGAAGAAAGTATTTACGATGATTTTATCAGGTATCATGGTGTTTTCAATAACAATCGGAAACGTTATGGCTTCAAATGAAAATCCTGCCATACAGTATACAGAAAACACCATAAATAATCCATATTTAGAATTGAATGAGATTATTCCTGTAATCAATGAAAAAAGTATTGAATTGAAGGGAACGACGAATCCATTATATTGGGAGTTTAAGAATTTTGATAACGCTATTGATATCATGAAATCCTATAATCAGGATAAAATCGACTTATCAGAATTAACGATTCATAATTGTGAAAAATATGCAGAGGAATTCGAAAAGTTATATACAATAGATGAAGTGGCTCAAGATAAACAGCTTAAGATTTTAAGTCAATTTTTTACAGTCTGTAGAAATCATATTATGAACAAAGAAATATTAAGTCTATATAATCAAAAAGATTATCAATTTGATGAATTAGTGATATTGTTACCATACACGAGTCCAGTCATTGAAAAGGTTATAAATTCAAATGCAACTTTAAGAATGGCTCCAAGAAGTATAAGTGCAAGAGATAGAAGAATCATGCAGCAAAATAGATACGCAAGGGTATATGGCGATAAACCAAATACAAAAAAGTATAAGTATTATCAAGGAGATAATAGGGGAGATTGTACAAACTTTGTTTCACAGATTTTAGTTGCTGGAGGAATAAAAACAAATAACACATGGAAACCTTATACAAGAACCTGGGTAAATGCACATGCTTTTGTTTTATACTGGTATATGAAAACAGGAGCTAAAAATGGATATTCTAACTTTGCTTCAATATCTAAGAGTCTTAAAGCAGGAGATATTATAGGAGCTGATTGGGGTGGAGATGGCCATTATGACCATTGTGCATATGTTGTTGCTGACGGACCTAAAACATCAGCCGGATATTATGATGTGACGATTGCACAACATACTCCAAATTATGTTGCAAAAGCTTCTCAGAAAGGTTGGAAGGATTTAAAGAAAGGATTATATGTAAGATTAAGAATATAGTATGAAAAATAAAACAAAAGGAATCATATTAGGACTGATTGTCGCTATATCACTTGTTGCTATGTTTTTGAATCAACCCATCAAAACAAAAAAAGAAATTCGTTATAACGAAACACATAAAGAAGAAGATGTCCATATGATTATGGACGACGCCATCAAAAGTTATAAGAACGATAATTCAAAAGTCTATAGCGTGTATTATGACGAGAATAAAAGCAAAGAAATGGAAGCTGAGTATGTCAAAAAAGGCAGTTATCGAGAAGTGATAATCGTCTATGTGGAATTTAAGACTTCGTTTTTCAATGCTCCTGAGCAATTAGGCAATAATCACTATTATTTTGATTATATGTATATAGCCGGAAAGACTGCAGAGGCGACTTGGGAATGGATTGATGGTGGATATGTTTAATAGTTTCAAAAAATCAATTGGTAGTTATTTCTAACTACCTTTTTTATATTATAGGAATTTGGTTTCGTTTGGTTGATAAACGCTTAAAGCAAATATTAACAATGAGCAAAATAAAAAGTAATGCACCAGCATTACTCTATTTTTCTGCATGC
The DNA here is from genome assembly GCF_002160815.1 of Massilimicrobiota sp. An134. Classification (GTDB taxonomy): domain Bacteria; phylum Bacillota_I; class Bacilli_A; order Erysipelotrichales; family Coprobacillaceae; genus Allocoprobacillus; species Allocoprobacillus merdigallinarum. The sequence continues at coordinate 57,079 of NZ_NFLH01000014.1, forward strand.
AAAAAC
>NZ_NFLH01000015.1 GCF_002160815.1 Massilimicrobiota sp. An134
AATGAGCTGCTCTATCCACTGATTGCCCAGCAGGGTCAATCCATTCATCATGTCTACATTCATCATAAGAACGAGATCATGTTCAGCGAAAAGACTCTCTATAAGATTATTGATGCTGGCATATTGAAAGTGAGAAACATCGATCTTCCTCGACAGGTAACCTATAAAAAAAGAAAGAAACCTTCAAGATACAAAATTGATTCAAAATGCATGGATGGAAGAAGGTACGAGGACTTCAAGAATTTTATAGAAGAAAATCCTGACATGCCTGTTGTCCAGATTGATACGGTTGAAGGCACTAAAGGTGGAGCCTGTCTGCTTACAGTTCATTTTACAGTGCCAACATTTATGATTGCTTTTAGAAGAGAATATAATGATGCACAGTCTGTCATTGATATATTCAATGACATTTACAACCATCTTGGAAGAGATATGTTCATGAAGCTTTTCCCTGTCATTCTCACAGATAACGGACCTGAGTTCTCCAATCCAGAAGCCATTGAATTTGATGAAGATGGAAACAGAAGAACATATATGTTTTACTGTCACCCCAGCTCTCCGTTTGAAAAAGGTGACTGTGAAGTCAATCATGAATTTATAAGAAGAATCGCACCCAAAGGAAAACCATTTGATCCTTATACGCAAAAAGACATCAATTTAATGATGTCTCACATTAATTCGTATGCTCGTCCAAAGCTGAATGACAAAACCCCACTCTTTGTCTTCGCTTTGCTGTTTTCCAAAGAAGTTGCAAGCTACTTTGGAATCGAACATATTGACCCAGATAAGATCAATCTGACTCAGTCGCTCTTATCTCAAAGATAAAGCATAAACAAAACACAGGGATACCCATAATGTACAGATAAATAAGACCATCAGGGGTGGAATTTTGCTTTGCAAAAAAAAACAGAAAATTTGACCCTGGCTTTACTATACTCTCAAAAACAAGTCAAATTGCTTCTTATAAGTTCATTTTAAGACCTGATGTGTCAAAAATCAATATCTGAAGGTGATTTTTATAATACAAAAAATCACTTTGCAATTTGAAATTCAACTCCCACAAGAAGAGTTGAATTTAAATATACAAAGTGGAATTTAGTTTTTCATTTCACCTTTGTGATATTTCAGACAAAGAAACTATAATAAAAAATCCGAGAGCCAGAAGAATACCTCCAACCCTCGGAATGTTATGCTCTCAAGCCACCTCAGTATTCAGTTGCTTACAAATATTTCTTGAACGCTTTCTTCATTTTGATGGCCATGTCCATCATCCAATCAAACTGTTCAGACCATGTATCCTTATTATCGAAATCGACCGTCTTATACACCAGGATACGGCTTGCTTTTTTCTCCGGAAGTTCATTCCACTCAAGCTGCACGCCCATCTCCTGTTCAATCGCAGCCTTGTTGGAATAGAACTTATGATACAGTTCCTTGTCATCGGAAATATACCATTCCACAAGAGCGTGGTTGTATTTTCTTATTTGCGACATACTGATGTGGCAAGCAGAGGAGCCGACACTGAACGTCATCCAATGGTCGGTACTTGCTTTCCTTTTATTGAACTGCTTTGCAAATGCGTTGTTTTGGAATGCATAGTCATTAAAGGCAACCCAATAATCGTATCTTGCCTGCAGTGTAGGGGAATTGCTGGTGTTACGCTTGATTTCCTTTGTCCAGTCATTCGGCTTTTCTACAACCTCGAACTTAACGGCAATATCAGAACTGCCGATTTGATACAACTTGATTTCAACAAGGAAGAACGCAATATTCTCATCGGTATGATTATTCAACCATTCGATAGCCGAGCGATGTTCTTCTCTTGCTCTCTTTACAACCCAAATCACAATATCTGCAGATTTCCCGGATGCATATGTAATCAGCTTTCCCAGATGGTCATGGTTCGTATCCTCAAGCTGATTCTCAATGATAATTTTTCTGTCCGTTCCGGTTTCTGTTGCGTAGATATCCACATTGAAGTCACCAACACTGGACTCCGTCTCATCAACGGTTATCTCCAATCCAACAGCATCTGCCAACAGGGTAAGATTATCGTCTTCCGCAAGCCAAGGAGTAAAGTCCAATGCTTCATGCGGCCAGACTTTTCGTAAGTCTTTTATTTCTTTTAATTTTCCTAAGTTTATCACGGTACTGTTCCTCCTTGTCGCAAGATAATCGTCTTATCCACTCGACCTATTACAAAATCATCTTATCAACTCAACTTTGCTCATTTTCAACCTGTCAACTCAACCCTTGTTTTTATTACAAGGCAAGGGTCATTTGTTGTCCAAAAGAGCTGATAAGAAACGCACTCCCAACTCTCGGAAACGCCTTGTTTTCAAGCCTTTTTCGATATTCAATTCTGTACTTTTGACAGCAATACTACGCACTCAATATGCTCAGTATGTGGAAACATATCAACTGGATAAACATCATGACTTTGATAGCCAATTTTAGCAAACATTTTCAAATCACGTGCCTGCGTTGTTGGATCACATGATACATAGATAACCTGTCTAGGCTGTAAAGTACGAATTGCTTCAATAAAAGTTTTTGTACTCCCAGCACGTGGTGGATCCATAACAACACAATCTACTTTTTGTTTTTGAATAGCCAATTGATGCATAAACTCAGAAGCATCCCCATTAACAAAATGAATATTTGAAATATGATTCATTTTTGCATTGTTAATAGCATCTTTATAAGCTTCTTTGTTGATTTCCACCCCAATAACAGTTTGAACATATTGAGCCAAAAACATTCCAATCGTTCCAATACCACAATAAGTATCTAAAATGGTATCATCCTGATGTAAATTCAATAACGATAAAATGCGATGATAAAGAACTGTACACTGTTCATGATTAATCTGGTAAAATGATTGTGCTGATATTTTAAATGTTAAGCCACATAATTGATCAACAATAAATCCTTTTCCATATAGCACTTTTTCTTGTTTAGATAAAACTACACTTGTTTGTCTACGATTTGTATTTAAAACAACCGATTGAACAGATGGACAGGCTTTTATTAATTCCTGACAAAAATTTTTACTTCCCTTCATGACATGATCTGTTCCAACCAGAACAACGAGTGTCTGATTCGTTATGACTGCCCTACGTATTAAAACATGTCTTAAAAATCCTCTATTTTTCTTTTCATCATATATGGATACACGATATTTTTTGAGAATCTTCTGTATGGTCGATAAAATTTGATGTGTTTCATCATCATGCAACAAACATGATTTCATCGGTACAATGCGATGAGATGTTTCTTCATATAAACCATATTCATATTTTTGATTAAAAGCGACAATGACTTTATTACGATAATAATATGGTTTTTCCATTCCAGCAACATCATGAACGAAATGATGAGGAAATAGTTTTTGACACTTTTCTTTTTTTATAAGCAACTGTTTTTGATAATCCATTCCAATATATTGACAGCTGCCACATTGTTTTTTGATTGAACAATCCATAAAATCCCTCTATAAAGTTGCTAAAAAGGCAACTAAACAATCATAACATCTTAAATAAGAAGCCAAATCTAATTTTTCATCAGGTGTATGAACATTTTCCATATGTGGTCCATAAGTTATAATATCTAAATCAGGAATTTTTTGTTTAAAAATACCCGTTTCTAATCCACCATGTGTTGCCTCTTCTTTTAATGTCTGATTGGCATAGGTTTGATAAAATTCTTTAAACTGTGCTCTAAAGCGTGAATGAGGATCATAATCCCAACCCGGATAATCATTAGATACCTGAATAGAAGCTCCATATAATAAAGCAATTGTTTCCAGTTGTAGACATAACTCATCACGTAAACTTTTTAAAGGTGAACGTAATGAATAATCAATTGTAAAGCTATTATCATGTGTACGTATGACCCCCATATTCAATGATAAAGTTGGTAAATGTTCAATTGCCTGTGACATTTCCAGCATTCCATTCAAACCTAAATACATAATTGAAATCATAGCTTCACTATCTTTTGCATTCACACAGACATGACATTCATCACAATGCAATTCCACATAAAATTCAGGATCACTGATTTCTAATTCCTTTCGAATATCTGTTTCATACTGTCCAATATATTGTGCTAATTCTTCATAAGATTGCTGACTTGCAAAAGCAACTGTACACTCTCTAGGAATCGCATTGTTTTTTAATCCTCCTGTAATATCAATCAAACGAATATCCATCCCATTTTTCAATAAATGATATAAAATGCGTCCCGCAATCTTATTAGCATTTCCTCTACCTAAATGAATACATCCACCAGAATGTCCTCCTTTTAAACCTTTCACTTCCAAAACATAAACTGGAGAATGATTATCTTCACCCGTGATTTCTTTGGTAATCAAAACATCATTTCCTCCTGATGATGACACACAAGTTTCCCCTTCTGCTTCATTATCTAAATTAATTAAACGTTTAGCTTTAAGTGATGTTGTATCTAAAGCCATTGCTCCACATAGTCCAACTTCTTCTTGAACAGTAAAGACACATTCCAATGCTGGATGAGATAAACTGTTATCTGTCAACAATGCCAACATATAACATACACCACAACCATCATCAGCTCCTAAAGTTGTCTCTTTTGCATGTAAAAAACCATCTTCCACATAAAGCTTTAATGGATCAGTATCAAAATTATGCTGACTTTCTTTATTCTTTTCATTAACCATATCTATATGTGCCTGCAACATGACTGGTTCATGATCTTCATAGCCTTGACTGGCTTCTTTAAACACAATTAAATTATGCATATCATCACGCATATAACGAAGATGATGTTGTTTAGCTAAATCTTCAATATAATCCGCCAATTTTTCTTCATGGTATGAACCATGCGGAATTTGTGAAATTTCTTCAAAATAACGATATATAAGTATATTTGTATCTAATACTGACATTCTATTTTCCTCCAATCTTGTCACAATTATATCAACTTCCCTATCAGATGTCTATGCCAAAGCATTCTGCAATAATTTCATTTCATCTTCATTAAGTTGACGATATTGTCCATATTTCAATTGTTCATCTAAAACAATATGCGCAAATGCTATTCGTTTTAAACTAACAACTTCATTAGACATTGATAAAAACATTTTTTTGATTTGATGATATCTTCCTTCACATATTGTAACGAGGCAATGATAATCATCTTTTATTTCTAGCTCTGCTGGTAAACATTGATATGTCCTATCAATCATCATTCCTTTTTGAAAAGCCTCAACATAGTTTTCCGTTATTGGCAATTTTGTCTGCACTTCATATGTTTTTTCTACATGATTCTGTGGCAATAGAAGCTTTTTAGATAAAGATTTATCATTAGTTAATAACACAAAACCTGTTGTATCTTTATCCAGACGTCCAACACAATAACAATCATCTCGATCTATTAATTCTAATAGACAAGGATATTTCTGGTCATGCGCAGCACATATATATCCCACTGGTTTATTGATCATATAATAAACAAATGGCATTGTCTCAATCACTTTACCTTGAACTCTAATTTTATCCTCTTTACAAACAAGGTAATGTGGATCTTTCACACATTGATCATTAATCATCACATAACCTTTTTTGATCAATGTTTTACATTCTTTCACATTGCCCAATTGGTTTTTCATTAAGATAAGATATAAATATTTGTTAATGGGTATTTCTTCCTCTCCAGCAATCATTGGAACGTACATTTCCATTATTTTTAATAATAACAGGGACCAATGTGCCACGTGAATACTGTGGATTGTCCTTTATAATATCAGCTAAAGCTGATAAACGTTTATGTCCATCCACACAAATGTAATGTTGATTTTCCTGATTGACAGAAATAGGAAATGAAAAACCAATTCTTAAAACTGATTGATAAAGTGTTTGAGGATATTTTTGATAGTTAAATTCTATCTGTGATATATCTATTTTCATTATACGCATTTTGTTATCTCCTTTATTTTATTGATTATATCATTTTTTTCAAAAAAGCAAAATCTTTATCTATTTCTATTTAAACATGATATAATGTTGAATAGGGAGGTATCTTATGAATATATTATTGAGCCGTATTTTAACCTATTTAAATGGAACCCTTTTTCATGATTATAATTATAAAATTTGTACATTCATTATTTTTCATTACCTTGAAATGGAAGATATGAGTGAAGAAGAATTTTTAAAAAAAGGATGTTTTAAAAAAGAAGAATTATATTCTTTTATTGCCTTACTAGGCTTTAAAGAATATGAAGAATTTAAGGAAACCTTAGTGAATCATCATCAGACACGTCTTAATCAAATTCGTGTCAGAATGATTGGTGTTGATAGTCGTGAATTCATTGAAAAAATGGATAAAGACTGTAGTGATGATGAAATGCAAAAAATCATAAGTGATATTTGTCAAAAGCTTTATCGTGCCAAAAGAATTGTTGTATTTGGTGCTTTATATCCAATATCTATTGCTATTGAACTACAAACTGATATGATTACATTTGGTAAACCTTTTATTCAATATCATAGTTATGATCCTATTGTTATGGATGAACATGATGTGGCCATTGTTATTAGTGCAACAGGTCGATACTTAGAAGGATTTAAAAAATCAAAAGCTGATGTACATATTGATAAAGCACAGCAGATTTTAATTACCCAAAATAAAAAATATCTGAGAACAGAAACTTCACCAAATTGTAAAGTTATTTATGTTCCTGGTAAATTTGATAGTATTAATTTTAATTATCAAATTATGACAATTTGTGATTTAATTCGTCTACACTATTTTCAACAATATTACTTATAATACAAAAAGACTGTTACTCAAAACAGCCTTTTTTATATTTTATCCATTTGACTTACTTTTTATTGTAATAAGATATGATCAGTATAATCATGAGTATGTTGAGTATAAAGATAAATCAAGTCTTCCACCGTTAAATTTTGTTTACGTTTTTCATCAATGAAATCAAGAATTCGCCCTTCACTCATAATAATGATTTTTTGTCCATATTGAATAGCATCTTCCATATTATGAGTAATCATTAATGTTGTCATCTGATTTTTTTTGACAATATTTGCTGTTAAATCTAAGACTGTCTTTGCAGTTTGTGGATCAAGAGCAGCAGTGTGCTCATCTAATAGTAAAAGCTGTGGTTTTGCATATGTTGCCATTAATAAAGACAATGCCTGACGTTGTCCTCCAGAAAGAACACCAACCTTTGTATCCATACGTTTTTCTAATCCTAATCCCAGCTCTTTCAATGCTTCCTTCATTTGTTGGCGTTGTAAGTGAGAAACTGGTTTTAATTTGAAGTAATGTCCCTGACAACCAGCTAATGCTAAATTTTCTTCAATAGTCATAGTAGGTGCTGTTCCTTTTAAAGGATTTTGAAAAAGTCTACCGATAAAGCGTGAACGTTTGTATTCTTTTAAATTTGTAATATCTTGATGATTCAAATAAATATGACCCTGAGCTGGAAGAATCGCTCCACTTATTGTTTGAAACAATGTTGACTTTCCAGCTCCATTACTACCAATAATTGTTACAAAATCCCCTTGTTGAATTTGTAAATTGACATGTGATAAAGCTTTCTTTTCATGAATTGTATCAGGATGAAAAACAACCGATATGTCCTGTAATTCTAACATACTTTTTTCCTCCTTATTTTTAATTTTGTCAAAATCAAAGCCAATACAACTAATAAAGCAGACAACAGTTTTAAATCTGTTGATGGAATCCCCATTTGTAAAGCTAAAGTGAGAATTCCACGATATATAAATGCACCTATCGTAACTGCTAATAATTGATAATGAATCTGATCTTTTTTTATAAATGCCATTCCAATAATAATACTTGCTAAACCAATGACCATCATTCCTGTGCCACTTTGACTATCCGCAAAGGATTGATGCTGAGCATATATAGCTCCAGACAAAGCCACAAGTCCATTGGATAAAGATAAACCTAAAATTTTCATCAAGTCAGCATTTATAGATGAAGCTTTAACCATATCTTCGTTATCGCCGCATGCGCGCAGCGCTAAACCAAGCTGTGTTTTTAAAAAATAATAAAGAACTCCAAAAATAAAAGCTACAAACATGATAATCAATAAAAACTGTGAATATGGTTCGAAATTGGTCAATGGTGTAAATATGGTTGTAGAACCGAACAATGACAAATTAGGTGAATCATTCATAATTTTTAAATTTATAGAATAAAGTCCAGTCATAGTTAAAATTCCTGCAAGTAAAGATGCAATTTTCAACTTTGTTGTTAAAAGCCCAGTCACAAGACCAGCCAGCATTCCTGCAATAAAAGCTGCACATAATGCCAAGTAAGGATGCCCAGAAAGTGTCAAAACAGCACTAACTGCACAACCCAATGTAAAGCTTCCATCAACTGTTAAATCAGGTAAGTTTAAAATCTTATAGCTCAAATATAATCCTAAAGACATAATCGCAAATATACCACCAAGTTCTAATGCTCCAATAATAACTATCATATTCATAACATGACCACCCCTCTACATCATAGCCAATGAAGAATCTTGAATGATGTTTTCAGGTAATTCAACATCAATTTGTGTCATGACATCCTGATTCACATAAATCTTTAAATCATCCTTAAAAACCTTAACAGGAATATCACTTACATTTGAACCATTAAGAATTTGATCAACCATATTGGCAGTTTCCCTTCCCAATTCTTCATAGTCAATCCCAACGCTTAAAAATCCACCATCCTGTACCATAGAATCTGCTCCTACATAAAGTGGAACTTGTGACTCAATACATGAATGACTGACAACATTCATAGCACTGGCAATTGTATTGTCATTAGGAGCAAAAACAGCATCACATTGAGTTGCAAGAACATCAATTGCACTTTGAACTTCATTAACATTTGTAATAGTTGCTTCTTTAATTTCAAAACCATGCTTTTGTGCATAATTTTTAGCTTTTTGAATATTTGTTACTGAATTAGCTTCTCCTTTGTTGTAAATAACTCCTAAAGTTTTTAAATTCGGATTTATTTCAAGGGCTTTATCAAGAATCAAATCTACTTGAATCTCATCACTAGTTCCTGTTATATTTTTATCTGGTTTTTCTAAAGAACTTGTCAGTTTAGCTCCAATTGGATCACTCACTGCAGCAAAGACAACAGGTGTTGTTGAAGAAAGCGAAGCAACTGACTGAGCAACAGGGGTTGCTATCGCAACAACGACATCAGGATTTTCTGATGCAAATGTTTGTGTAATACTAGCTGCAATACTATTATCCCCTTGTGCATTTTTAAAAATATATTCAATATTTTGATTATCTTGATAACCTAACTCTTCCATTTGCTTATCAAAAGCATCCTTAATTGTATTTAATGATGTGTGTTCCATATATTGAACAACAGCAACTTTTTTCACAGTTGAGTTATCACCTTGACAACCCATTGTCATTGATAATATACATATTCCTATTAATACGTTTTTTAAAATTTTTTTCATAGTCTTATCTCCTTTATATTGTATTTTATTCATGTTTAACTAGAAAATAAGACACCATCGTTTCATTTTCATAAGAAAGCTCCTTTCTTATTGGCATATAAACAAAAAACACCTGTCCATCAAAGGACAGATGTTATAATCTGCGGTACCACCTTTATTGGTTATAAAAATAACCCACCTCATTAAAATGCCAACACATTTTTGCTTTGTAACGTAAGCTCACGTCGCAGGATACTCGTTACCTTTCCCCTTTGCCCTCATAGGTCCATTTACTTAACTGCCACTATCCAGCTTCCACCATCCTGGACTCTCTTTAAGTACATTTTCAAGTTTTATCTCCTACTCATTGGTTTGTTTATATCAAATTATCACACCTTTATTAAATTGTCAATATTTTTAGATAAAAAATAAATAATATCTATTTTTTTGTTAATTAAATAAACAAATAGCTGTAAAAATATAAAATATATTCTCCAAAAAACAAAGAAATAAGAATTCCCACACAAAGAAAACCAGCAAATGCGATATGATGATGGCGATGTGTTTTTTTATAAAAAAGTAAATATGATGCATAGATTCCACCCAATAAAACCGCTATCGTAAAAGCAAGTATAATCTTTATATATCCTAACATAAAGCCATTAACCATCAATAATTTGATATCCCCACCACCAAAACTATCTGGAATCCAAAAATTGAGTAATAATAATGGCATACTTATAATCAATATACCTATCAAATGTTCCCACAATGAAACATCACTATAAGGCATTAATCCTGATACAATAAATATTTCTAAAATAATCATTTCATCAGGTATAATTTGCCATTGTCTATCTATTAATGAAATGGTTATAAAATCCATTATCAATAAAAAAAGAAGAATAGCCTTTATCACTTGGGATTCATAATAGACAAGTAAGACAAGCAAAAAACCACTCATCATTTCAAAGATAGGATAAAAAAGTGAAATGCGGTGATGACAATATCGACATCTTCCTTTTAACATCACATAACTGACAATAGGTATTAAATCAAACCATTGTAAAGGATGCAAACAATCAAAACAAAAACTTCTTCCTTTTACAATATCCAAACCAAGTGGCAATCGATCTTTACACACTTGAAAAAAACTTCCTATAACAGCACCCAAAATAAAAAACCATACATATAAAAACATCTTCATGTCCCCTTTCATAGATATTTTTATAGTTGGCTTTGTTTCATATTTCGATATTATTCTATCTTAAAATATATTCATTTTCAACAAAAAAATATTTGACATTTTTTATTTTTTCTATAAAATATGGAGTGCTGTAAAGCTATAGATTTCTCTATTTCTGATTAATAAATAGAAAATTCTATAGCTTTTTTTACGAAAGGAGAATCTCAAATTATGGAAAAAAGAAATCCAATGGCTTATAAACCTATTTTTCCCCTTTTGATGTCTATGGCCTTTCCGCCAATGATTTCAATGCTTATTCAATCATTATACAATATAGTTGATAGTATTTTTGTGGCACAGCTTGGTGAAGAAGCTTTAACAGCTGTTTCGTTAATCTACCCCTTACAAAACTTATCATTAGCATTTTCCTGTGGTGTAGGTATTGCTTTAAACGCCATTATCGCAAGACATTTAGGTGCACATAATGATAAAGAAGCATCATTTGTCGCTACTCAAGGCATTGTTATGACACTTTTACATTCCATTCTTTTTGTTGGAATTGGATTATTCCTTATAGAACCTTTTTTAACTCTTTTTACTCAAAATCAGGATGTCATACAATATGGAATCGAATACGGTTTTATTGTTATTACTTTTACATTTTCAACATTTATTCACTTAGTCATCGAAAAAATGTTTCAGGCTTGTGGAAATATGATCATTCCCATGATTATGCAAATGGTTGGAGCAATTGTTAATATTATTTTAGATCCAATACTGATCTTTGGATATTTTGGATTACCTACTTTAGGTGTAAGTGGTGCAGCTCTAGCAACTATTATTGGACAATTTAGTGCCTGCTTTTTATCAATATATTTATTCTTACGCTATAATTCACATATCCATATTTCATTCCGTCATTTTCGTATTGATTGGCATACATTTAAAAACTTATATTCAATAGCTATTCCATCTGGAGTTATGATGTGTTTACCTTCTGTTTTAGTTTCAGCATTAAATGGTATCCTTGCTCCTGTGTCTCAAACTGCCGTTGCATTCTTTGGTATCTATTATAAACTGCAAACATTCGTTAATATGCCAACAACAGGAGTTGTACAAGGAATGCGTCCAATTATGAGTTATAATTATGGAGCTCATCAAAGAAATCGTATGGATCAGACATTAAAAATGGCAACTCTTACTATTGGAACTATTCTATTATTTGGTACATGTCTATTCTTTATTTTCCCAGCTCAAATTCTTCAAATGTTTAATGCCAATCAAGATATGCTTATGGTTGGAATAACTGGATTACGTATTTTATCATTAAGTTTTATCTGTTCTACATTTGCCATTGTTATGTCTGGAGTTTTTGAATCATTAGGAAAAGGACCTATTTCTTTAATCATTACACTCACAAGACAATTTATCATCATTATCCCATTATCCCTTATTCTTTTACCACTTGTTGGCGTAACTGGTATCTGGTTAACATTTCCTTTATCAGAGCTGATTGCCTCATTCATTGCTTTTCTTTTATATCAAAAAGTTTATAAAAAAATAAAAATAGGAAATGAAAATTAATGATTCATTTCCTTTTTTTACAAAAATTTAATATATGATAATGTTGTACATTTGATTCTTTTCTTACCATTTTTCAATGATATTCAAAATAAAACAAAGTTATAAAAACAAACAGTTATATATACATAATATTATCCATGTATAATAGCTACAGCTAAATGAACACCTCGTTTAAACTGTATAAATCCATACTCATAAACAAATTCATTCACACAGTTTTCTAATTCTTCAACTTCTTCTTCACTCAGTATTAATTTTCTATTTATAATACGTTCATGAAATTGATCCATTAAATCAAAATAACGAATATGTATCTGTTCCAGCATCATTTCTTCATCTTGATTTAAAATAATATCAGAAGAATATATATCTTTTAAAACATTATCCATATCACACATAGTTCTCTTCTCCTTACTGAGATGATCATAAGAACTAAACTGTTTTTTCAAACAATGAGCAATTTTTTAATGGCAAATGATTATGCTGTCCAAATATTTTTCTTTTAACATGATGTAAATCCACTTTATTTGGTAATATATATGATTCATCCTGAAAATCTTTAAAATCGCATAACACTATTCTTAATCCAAAATATTGACCCTGATAAGAAAATTCATTTAATAATTTTCCAATAACATACATAATCTCACTATGAATATTTGTATAATTTCTTAATTTCTCTTCTTTTTTATAAAAATTCAACTGCATGTCATAGAATTGAATTTGAATACAACGAATTCCATAGTCTTTTTCTTTAAGTTGCTTGACTAAATTGAAGCTTAGATTTTGTGCTATTATTAAAGCTTCTCTGGCATTTAAAAAAGTATCTTGATTATCTTGACCGAATGATTGAGGAAGGGTATGAACTGTTCTATGTATTTGAGACATTTCATCTCTTTTTTGAGAGCATATATTCTTCCCAAATATTTTTACTGCCTGATAAAAACTTAAAATTCTATATGATTCATAACTGTGCATATAAATCCATTTGGCAAATTCTTGATGAAAACTGAATCCTATATGTATTGAAATACAAAGTTCATCTGCTATTCTTTTCTGAATACATTTCATAAGTTTGATAGAATCCATACCAAATACATATTGAGATTTTGTTAAATCAAAAAATATATCATTTCTTTCTTCTTCAAAGACATCATTACAATATTCATATAAAATATTTTTTATTTGCTCTTTATAGAAACAATATTCATCCATGTTTCTTTGTTTGTTGATGAGTTCTTGATGAATCAATCTCTTTTTTATAATGAAATTTCTCTTTTTCTCTATTTGATCTATGCATTCTTCAAAACAAATATATCCAATTAAAGTTTTCCACATATTTCTCACTCCTCGTCAATTATTATATATGACCTTGTTGCATATTTCAATATTTTTATGCAACTTATTTTATTATTTTTGATTTTTTCTTTATTTTAGATGTATTTTATACTATAATATGCATATAGGAGGTTGACCATGGAACTCAAAGACATTATTAAGGATTATAAATATAGGCATCAACTTACAAATGATGAAATTGCTCAAAAACTAGGAGTCACGAAATCTACTGTCAGTCGTTGGATTTCAGGAGATGTCAAAAGAATTCAAGATGAAACATTAAAAAGATTAAATGAACTCCTTGGTTATGATATTGAACCCGTTATCAAAGGAAAGTCCATTCATTTAAAGCGTCCTATTTTAGGTTATGCAAAAGCCGGATATGATATGTATGGAGAAAATAACTATATGGGTGAAGAAGAAGTCACAGAAGAAGATTTTTATAAGGGAGATTATTTTTTGCAGATTCAAGGTGATTCCATGACTGGATCAGGAATAATGGATGGAGATTTAGCCCTTATTAAACAATGTTCCTATGCCTCAACAGGTGATATTGCAGTTGTCATGATTGGTGGTGAAGAAGTAACAGTGAAGCGTATTATCAAAAAACCAGATATGCTTATTTTGGAAGCCACAAACCCACTTGTTGAAAATAGATATTTTTCTAATGAAGAAGTTGAACAACTTCCTGTTCGTATCATTGGTAAAGTCGTTTATACAAAAACTTATTTTTAAACAAAAAAATCTCATTCATGTTTTGAACTCTAAAGCTAATCTAACTTTAAGGGTTCACTCCATCTATGAGATTTTTTATATATCACAAGACATACAAATCAAATGCTTTTCTTCAACAAAATTATTTTTACTATAAAATCCTTCACTTAAAAAACCACGAATTGTCTGTAAAACCATTCTCTCTATATGCAATTTGATACATTCTTTTTTTGTTTGTTGTAATAGATAACTTCCTAAATGTTGTCCATGCAATTCTGGTAAAATGCAGACTTCATCAATCCATAGCTCTTTCTTTTCTAAATAAGTCATTTGACGTCCTAGTATCATACCTATCAACTGATTATCTCGATATAGAACATATCCCAAAGCATATGGTGAAAGTAGCATTTCTTTCAATCGCTGATAAGACTGCTCATAAGTCCACGTTTCATTCCATGGTTCTTGCATAAAACATTGCTGAAATAATATTGAACACTTATTTAAATGATAATATTGCATGGGAATAAAACACATTTCATGACTTTCAAGTTCTAAAAACATATCATACCATGTCACTCCACCATGGATAGATTGAGAAACTCCCAAGCAACTATAACCAAATTGTTTATAAAAATCTATTAACTCTTTTTTACAAGTCAGTACCAAGCCTTTTTTACCTCTTATAAGAGCCAGATCAATAAAAGCATTCATTAATTTTTGAGCAATCCCACGATGTTGAAAAGTTGGTAAAACAGCTAAACCAAATATACTTTGATATGGATGATTGAAATCATGTAAGGATGTATCTTCATAATATTGATCAATTAAAAAACGTGTTGAAATCATTGCCCCATTGATAAATCCAACAATCTGTCCTTCTATAACGGCTACTAAAAAACAATCAGGAAAAGCAAGAAATCTTTGTTGAAATTGTTGTTTAGTTGCAGCTTCTTGAGCAGGAAAACAAATTCTTTCAATTTCAGCAAGTTTTATTAAATCTTGCTCTTTGGCTAATCTTATTTCCATATATACTTTTTATAAAAAAAGACATTAATGTTTGATCAATGTCTTTATTCACCCATAGAAAGCAAGAATGCTGCACTATCTTCCAATCTTTGTTTTGCTTCTTTAATTTCCTGAAATTGTGCATCTGGGCATGTTTCAAACTGTACTTTTTTTGTTAATTTCTTTAATTGATTCAATTCATTTTTAATTTGTGTCCTTACAGTTTTATCTATTTCTTTATGATGTTTTGCTAAACTGGCTTCTACTCTTGACATTAATGTTTCTAAATCATTTTTAAAAACAAGTCTTTCTTTTGTTTTAGCATCCTGCTGTTCAAATTGTTTAGCTTCATGAATAGCTCTTTCAATATCTTCATCAGACATATGAGAACCATTTTCAATAGTAATACTTTGCATATTTCCACTAGCCAAATCTTTTGCAGAAACACTTACGATACCATTAACATCAATATCAAAAGTGACTTCAATTTGTGGAATTCCACGCATTGCACGCTTAATCTTTTTAAGTTTAAATTTACCTAAACTTTTATTGTCTTTAGCTAAAGGTCTTTCCCCTTGTAAAACATTAATTTCAACTTGTGTCTGGAAATTAGATGATGTTGTAAAAATTTGACTATGACTTGTTGGAATTGGTGTATTTCGATCAATTAATGGAGTTGCAACTCCCCCTACTGTTTCAATAGATAATGTCAATGGTGTCACATCTAATAATAAGACATCATAATTTCCCATTGCAGTCACATCACCAGATAATTTACCACCTTGAATTCCTGCTCCCATAGCGACACATTCATCAGGATTTAATGATTTACTTGGTGTAATTCCAGTAACTTCCTTAATTTTATCTTGAACTGCTGGAATACGTGAAGACCCACCTACAAGAATAATCTTATTCAATTCAGCAGGTAATAAACGTGCATCATTTAACGCATTTTGCATTGGGAGAATTGTTCTTTCAACTAATTCTCTAGTCATACGATTAAATAAATCTCTTGTGATTGTCATTTCTAAATTTTGTGGTCCTGCAGATGTCGTTGTAATAAATGGTAAAGATACAACAGTAGAAGTCATTGAAGATAATTCAATTTTTGCTTTTTCAGCAGCTTCTTTGATACGTTGCATAGCCATTAAATCATTTCTCAATGAAATCCCTGAGCTTTTCTCAAATTCAGTTAAAATATGTTGTGCTAATAATTCATTAAAATCATCACCACCTAGATGATTATCTCCTGATGTTGATAGAACTTCAATCACTCCATTACCAATTTCAATAATAGAAACATCAAAAGTTCCTCCACCCAAGTCAAAAACCATCATTTTTTGCCCATAACTATTTTCTAAACCATATGCCAATGCTGCTGCAGTTGGTTCATTAATAATACGCATAACTTCCAATCCAGCAATTCTTCCAGCATCTTTTGTGGCTTGACGTTGGGCATCATTAAAATAAGCAGGTACTGTAATAACAGCCTGTTTAACTTCTTCTCCTAAATAATTTTCAGCATCTATTTTTAATTTCTGTAAAATCATGGCAGAAATTTCCTGGGGTGTATACTCACGATTGCCAATTTTCTTTTTATAATCAGTTCCCATTTCACGTTTAATAGATGAAATTGTCCCCATTGGATTTGTAACAGCCTGTCGCTTAGCACTTTCCCCTACAAGTCTTTGTCCATCATGTGTGAATGCTACAACACTTGGTGTTGTTTTCGCTCCTTCACTATTAGGAATAATGGTTGTTTTTCCATTTTCAATAAAAGACATACAACTATTTGTTGTTCCTAAATCAATACCAATAATCTTACTCATAAATCATTCTCCTTTAATAACATCTACAACAACAACTCATAAAAATATTAAACATCAATAACGAATAACAGCAATTAGCCATATTAGCATATGGTGACGTATAAGTTTGCTGTGTCTGACGATATTGACCACTTCCAGCCTGCAATTGCTGAACCAAGAAAATATATTGTAAATTACCAGGTTCCATTTGCGCTGCTGTTTGTGCATATTCTAATGCTGTTGCATTATTTCCTATACCATTCATAGCTAAAGCACTGTAATAAAACCATATTGATGAACGATTACGAATCTGTTCCAAAATATGAAGAGCATCCTGATAACGACCAGCTTGAATAAATGCCGCAACATCTTGAAAAGCCGCCTGATCATTACCCTGATATTGATAAGTCGACTGTGAACTTTGACCATATGTTTGATTCGTAAATCCTTTTTTTCGATTATCCATGATCGTTTTATATGCATTTTGTACCTGTTTAAACTTTTCAGTATATTCAGCCTGATGTTCACTATTAATATTAGCATCAGGATGATATTTTTTACTTAATGTTCGATAAGCATGTTTGACTTCATCATCTGATGCATTTGGAGAAATTCCTAATACTTGATATGGATCCATTTACTTCTTATCCTCCATTCTTTTTTGATAACGTAATTCATATTGACTCCAAACACCACTATATATGATATTCCTTAAAATTTCAACATTTTCCTCTATTGGAAGATATTCAAAAGCTTCGGCAGCTCTTGAAATCATCATTTCTAATAAATCATGGCATCTCTCTTCAAAATGTTCATCATGAAAATGAGAAATAAATGGATTATAGTTATTGTCTTTTAGATCTTTTTCAATATCATCATAGGCATCTAGTAAATAAATATATTTACCTAAAAAAAATCCAAATTCCCTCAAATAATCTTGCCAGAGATCATCTTGAAAACAGCAAATTTCAGCCATGACTTTTCCAAAACATCCGGAAATATCATCAATACGAACATCTTCCATTTTTTCATATTCATGAATCTTGTCCAATTGTTTTTCAATCATCTCTATCTTTTGTGGAAATTCTTTTTTTATAGATTGATAACTATGATTCAAAATTTTCTTATAGACCTGTTTTGACATCTTTTGATCATCAATCCAATCATCATCACATTTAAGATATGTTAAAGCAATTGTCATTTTAGCAGCATATTCAACATATTCATTTTGTATTTCTAGATGCTTTTTCAGTGGATGTAAAAAGCATCTACGATAGCTTGATTGATTGTGTGGTTCATATAAACCAGATAATAAAATAGCTAAAAATGTCATATCATAATTTAAAGCCACACGTCCTTTTAAACCATAATTATCATTTATAGTTCGACATAGCCCACAATAATATGACTGATAGATATCAAAATCTTTAAATTTCATTTCTGGTTTATTGATTACTATATATCCAAACATCATGATCTCCTTATCATAATAAATCATGATTAGTATAGTGTGAAGATATGAACGAAACATGAACTTATAGAAACTTTATTTTAAAAATGTTAAAATAAAAATGAAAGCTGGTGAATGGTATGAAAATCTCAAAAGAACAGCCTGTTTTAGAACCTTTGGCCAATCGTTTAAGACCTCTGACATTGGACCAATATGTAGGACAAAAACATCTTGTTGGTAAAGGTAAAGTGTTATGGCAATTTATACAAAATGATCAGATTCCTTCTATGATATTCTGGGGTCCTCCAGGAGTTGGAAAAACGACTCTGGCAAAAATTATAGCCCAAACAACAAAAGCACATTTCATTGATTTTAGTGCTGTCAATAGTGGTATTAGAGAAATAAAAAAAGTCATGCAAGATGCCATGCAGACACATCTTCAAGGAATTAAAACAATTGTTTTTATCGATGAAATTCATCGTTTCAATAAAGCACAACAGGATGCTTTTTTACCATATGTAGAACAAGGAAGTATTACTCTCATTGGTGCAACAACTGAAAATCCTTCATTTGAAATCAATTCAGCATTATTATCACGTTGTAAAGTTTTTGTCTTAAATGCTTTAAATGTTGAAGATATTATGGAACTTTTGCATCATGCTATTGAAGATCCTAGAGGTTTTGGTCACTTTCATGTTGATATTGATTCTTCCAGTTTATCAATGATCGCTCATTTTGCAAATGGAGATGCCAGAGTAGCTCTTAACACATTAGAAATGGCTTTTTATAATGCTCCTCGTGATCATGATCACATCACTATTACTCCTCAAATTATCGAACAAATGACAAGTCAAAAATCATTACTGTATGATAAAAATGGTGAAGAGCATTATAATTTGATTTCTGCATTACACAAATCAATGCGTAATAGTGATGTCAATGCTGCTATTTACTGGTTAGCCAGAATGCTGGAAGCTGGTGAAGACCCTTTATATATTGCACGACGACTTGTTAGATTTGCAAGTGAAGATATTGGTATGGCTGATAGTAGAGCATTAGAAATTGCTATTGCAGGATATCAGGCTTGTCATTTTATTGGAATGCCTGAATGCAGTGTCCATCTTACTCATGTTGTCACTTATTTATCTTTATCAGTTAAATCTAACGCTCTATATGTCGCTTATGAAGCTGCTAAAAAGGATGCATTAAAGACAATCGCCAAACCAGTTCCCTTACATTTACGCAATGCTCCTACCCGTTTAATGAAAGATTTAAATTATGGTAAAGGTTATCAATATGCACATGATTTTCAAGATAAACTGACAACTATGACTTGCTTACCTGAATCACTTCAAGACAGAGAATATTATCATCCAACAAATCAAGGAAATGAAAAAAAAGTCGAACTGCGACTTCAACAAATTCAACAATGGAAACGTAAACATCAAAAATAAAAGGTCAATGGCCTTTTATTTTTGTGTAACTTCATTAATAATATTGATAGCATTTAAAGTTCTTGGAAAACCAATATAAGGTTGACATTGTGTAATCACATCAATCAACATGTCTCTACTATTTCCAACTTGTATATTAGCCATAGTATGAGCACGCAACTGATTTTCACAGCCACCTAAAGTTGCCAACATAACAAAAGTTAACATTTCTCTTATTTTTAAATCAAGCCCCTGACGTGTATAAAAATCTCCAAAACAATGTGCAGATAAATAATCTTGAATATGTTTTAATTCTTGAGGTGCATGATCATGATTAGCTTGAATATTCTCACGACCAAACGCTTCACTTTGAACATCAAATCCAGCCTGGAATCTTGTTTCTTCTTCTACTGTTGATTGATCTTCCAAAGGTAATTCAATTTGAGTTTCAACAAAAACATCATGAACAGCATCAAGAGCTTCTTTCACTTTGCCTACACCAATATATGGAGTACATTGATAAATGGCTTCTTTCATTTCAACTGGAGTCACATTAGCCTTTAAAGCTGCATAAACATGTTCTTTTAAAGATTCTAAAGTCATATTCGTTGTATTAACAACAATTAAAATCAATTCTCTAAGACGTAAATCAAGATTACCATGCTGATAAACATCACCATAAATATAATGAATCATCATTTCCTCGTATGCTAAGTCATGAGGACAAAAATGATTTTTATGCAATGACTGATATAATTCTTTTGCTTTTTCAATATCTCTCATAAATAAATTTTCCTCCTTGATAATTTTATTTTAAAACTTTAAAAATAACCTGTCTAATACTTATTATGTATTTGTAGCCATACTTTTTAAGCATGAAATATTTATTTATGAAAATATGTATAAAGTTCTTGAATAAAACGCGTCGCTGTAGCCGAAAAAACTTGATGTTTTTTCCATACAATAACCGCTCCAGTTTCATAGGCCGGTTTTAAAGGAACAAAACGAACCAATGATTGATTTGACATATATACAATTTTGTCTAGACACAACGCATATCCTAACCCTTTCTCTACTAAAATAGCAGCATTATATATCAAGTCATAAGTCGCAACAATATTTAAATCACTAATATCCAATCCCATCCAATGTGCCAGTTCATTTTGGACAATTAAACGATGTCCTATAAGGAGTGGTAATTTTTGTATATCTTCAGGTGTTACATACTCTTTTTTAGCGATTTCGCTATTTAAAGGTGCAATAATACCCCATGCTTCTTTATATTTTAAACGTACAAACTCATATTTTTCAATATCAACTGGTTCTGTAAGTAACCCTATATCTAAAAATCCCTGATCAATTTTCTGTTTAACATCATCAGCATTGCCACTATACAAATGATATTGAATATGCGGAAAGCGACGATGAAAATCTATCATAAATTCTCCTAACTGATGCATAGCATTAATTTCTCCTGCACCAACAAAAATCTCCCCTGCTATTAATTCATCAGCCGCTAAAAATTCCTTTTCAGTTTTATCAGCTAAATCAATAATTTCTTCTGCTCTTCTTCTTAACAACATACCTGCATCTGTTAAGGTAACCTTATTTTTTCCCCTAATTAATAATTGCGTATTCAATTCTTCTTCTAATTGTATAAGCTGTCTTGATAAAGTCGGTTGTGTAATATGCAATACTGCTGCTGCACGTGTAATATTTTCTTCTCTTGCAACTGTTAAAAAATATCTCAATATTCTAATTTCCATGATAAGCCCCCTTTTTACTATTGTACTAAAAAAAATAACTTTTTTATACCTTTTCTTTTGATGGATAACTACGCAAATGATTTCAATTGACTTTATTGGCTTTATTGGCTTTATAACACAGGAGAAAGTATCAAAAAATCATTTCATACTTTCTTATGTTATAAAGATATATTGCATTTTATACTCAAAAACATTATGATAAAAAACAAGGAGATGAAAACATATGAATTATTCTATCAGTGATGTTTCTAAAATCATGAATTTACCTGTTTCCACTTTAAGATATTATGATAAAGAAGGGTTGCTTCCTTATATTGAACGTAAAGATTCCGGTTATCGTATTTTTAAAGAGGATGATATTCGTATGCTTGAAATTATTGAATGCTTTAAAAACACGGGTATGTCTATCAAAGAAATAAAGCATTTCATCGAATTAGTCAAACAAGGCGATATTTCTTTACAACAACGTTATGAATTGTTTGTAGAACGTAAAAAAACTGTTGAAAAACAAATGCAAGATTTACAAAAACAACTTGATTTAATTGATTATAAATGTGAATATTATCAAAAAGCGCTCAAAACTTATAATCAAAATAAACATCATAGTGATGAAAACAAATCACTATGATGTTTTTTCACATAAAAAAGCTGATAACATTTCATTTACCAGCTTTCCTTATGCTTTTATATAGATATACGATCTTGTTCATAACGCCTTAAACTTTTCATAATTTCCTCAGTTGCCTGCTGTGGACTATTTTTTAAAAATCCATCTTTAAATTCATAACTGATATTTATAGAATCATCAGGAATTTGATCAATATACTCATTAGAAAAACCAATTTTCCAACATTTGTTTTCACGATAAGCATATAATGTCATATCATTAACATCATTGACATCATGAAACAATTGCTTTACGAGTTTATATAAAGCATATGGTGAAATATAATACACCTAACCTCGCCTCTTTTCATATTTCTATTATATAAAATAAAAGCCCTTTCAACAATAAAAAACTTAAATTTTTTTTATTTTTTATCAATATATATTGTCAAATAGATGCCGAGTGATATAATAAAAAAGCATTTAAGGGAGTGTTATCAATGAAAAAAGATCATCAAGATGCTATTCTTCATTTTTTGATGGCTATGATAGGTGGTTTCTTAGGTGGATATGCTATTTTTGCTAGAATGAATATTTTTGGATCTGCACAAACTGCCAATTTAATTGAACTGATCAAAAATATATTTGGAGCTAATTATGTGGAATCTTTAATGCGAATAGGTGCCCTTCTTATATATATTCTAGCAATAATGATTGCCACAGTTTTAACATATAAATCTCAATGGAATCTTAAACACCTTGTTTTATATCTTGAAATGATATGTATTGTTATATTGGGATTTATTCCTGAAGACATACCGCCAATCATTGCTTTGTATCCTTGTTTTTTTGTTACAGCATTTCAATGGTGTATTTTCAAAGGCGCTATGGGATATACAAGTTCTACTATTTTTTCAACCAATAATATCAAACAGACTGTTGTATCATTGACAGAATATTTTTTAATACAGGACACCACAATCAAACAAGAAAAACTCAAAAAAGGTTGTTTTTTTGGTGGCACTTTATTATGTTTTCATTGTGGTGTTGCTTTGTCGTATCTTCTATGGTCCATTTTTTCTTTAGCAGCCATTTGGTTTTTAATGATTCCTGTTTCCATTAATTTAGGATATTTAATATATATTGAAAAATATGCTTATCCAATTCAACATATAGAAAAGATGATTTGACACCAAATCATCTTTTTTCATATCTATCACTATTACCTATATTCAATGAAATCTCAATATATATTTTTTACTGTTATTTCAACTTAAATTCATCATAGAGTTCTTATGACTTATCGTCTTGTCTAATCACATTTTTTAAATAAAATTGATGATTGTCATATTCATATACAAAAATACAACAATTTCCAAATCCTTTTTTTAATTCTTCTGTTGGATCTTGCCATGCTCTTAAAAAATTAAAACAGGCGCCACCATGACTTACTGCCAAAACAGAATAATGATCTTCTTTCTCCATAATCGCAGTTAATGTATCAACCATTCTCTCTTTTAAAGTATTATTAGATTCACCACCAAATTGCAAATAATAGGTTTCACATTTTTGAGGATCATTTTCTGCCAAATAATCATGTTCTCCTTCTAGTAAGCCATAATTATTTTCTTTAAGTCCTTTACATCGCTGATATGGCATGGACGTTATTAATTCTAATGTATCACAACATCTTTCACTTGTTGAACTATAAGCATGATCAAAATGAATCTGATGTTCCTCAAACCATTTTTTTGCTAAAAGGGCTTGTTGAACTCCTTTTGATGTCAATGGAGAATCACACCATCCTTGAATCTTATGAAGAACATTAAACAAGGTTTCACCATGACGCATGAGGTATAATGTTTTCATTAATGTTCACCCTTTAAAACAAATGCTTCACCTGGAGCCAACACATGTATTCTATCAGGATTGATGACTCTTTGGTATAAATCTTCAGGATTACCATTAAATGGTGTCATATCTGGAGCATCAACACTACCCCAATGTATACAAATCAAATGAGCTTGAGGGTATGTATTAGCCAATTGAATTGCTCCATCCAAAGTAATATGCCAATCATTATCAGCAAAATCAAATAATATAACATCTGGTTCAGGCATATGCAAATGTTCATCTAATAAACGTGAATCACCAGGTAACCAAATTGTTCCATCAGGCGTTTTTAACCAATAACCACAATAATCTTTCTCTTCCCAATAACGATATTGCCATTTTTTCGAACCATTTTGCCAGTTATGTTGTGCTCGAGTTAATTGAACAGATAAATCCTGTACTTGAAAAACATCATCAATATCATGCTTTTCAGTTTGAAATCCTTCTTCATTCATAACATCTGCAACATAATTAGGAGCATAATATTTTTGACAAACATTTTGTACATGACGGCAAGTAGGTCGAGAAAAATGATCATTATCTATATGAGTAATCAATATACCATCTAATTGTGGAACATCCTGTGATAAAATAGGCACTTCATACAACAAAGGAATATCAAATCCTTCTAATACTGGGTCAATCATAACATTTGTCTGATAACTGTGTATCATAATGCCTGCACCACCTAGCCAATAAATACGTGTTTCCTGGTCACTATAAAAGGCTTCCTTTGTTATAGGAATGGAAGCAGGAGCAACCGCCTGACCTTTATTATTCTTAACTATATTTCTCATCAAAAAATCTCCTTTCTTTTATACTTTTATTTTAGTATAAAAAGAAGGAGATTTCTATTTATATATTTTTTGTTTTGTCTAAAAATGGACATTTCTATGAATTTGTCTATTTCTGATAAGGATGAATTGAATTGTCACTATCTTGAAATAATTTATCCATGCCTAGTCCTCGCATCTCAACAATCATTTGAACAATCTCTTCACATGGAACTGGCATATCAGAAAGAATCCAAGATAATGTCATACTGCTAGACGCATGAGCATGATAGATTGTTGCAAACCTTAAAGCATCTGGCATAGGTTCTTTGCCATAAAGCTCCTGATGCCACTTTAAATCAAAAGCTTGACAATGATCAACAATATAATCCTTTAAACAGTTCTGCCCTTCCATTTGACACGCCTGTTTCATAAACCAGTAATATTTTTTTATATTTTCAAAAGTCACTAATAGTGAATCATGAAAATCAATATTCATATTCTGATCATGAAAATCAGGAACAATAAATGTATCATAAACATAGCAAATCAAATCATTCTTATCTTTAAAATGATTATAAAATGTTTGTCTGCTGACACCTGTTTCTTTTAAAATTTGAGATACTGTCAAAGATTCTAAAGGCTTTTTTTGAGTCAATTCTAACAAAGCTGTTCCTAATATTCTTTTTACATCAATAGACATATATTCACCTGCCGACATTAAACAATTAAATAATCAAATCTTTCAATTTTTTCAGTTTCGGCGACCATTAAGAAATGATCATTTACACGTAAGACATGTTCCGGATTAACATAAAGTTCAATTTTCTGTGTTTCCATATCACGTTGTCCTAAAATATTGATTCCATATTTTTTTCTTAAATCTAAAGAAGATAACGTATGTCCAACCCATGCCTGTGGTACTTTCATTTCCACTAAGCTATAATTTTCATCAAGTTCAACCAAATCAGTTATGTTCTTTCTAAGCAATGTTCGTGCGAGTCTTTCTCCCATTTCTTTTTCAGGACGAATAATACGATCAGCACCAATTTTTTCTAAGATAGATTTAAATCTTTTATTCTTAGCTTTTGCGATAATATATGGAATACCAATTTCTTTTAAATTCAAAACACCTAAAAGACTTTCTTCTAAATGATTACCAATAGCAACAATACCAACATCAAATTCTTCGATCCCTAAATCAATCAAAAAATCTTTATCAGTAATATCTCCAATAACTGCCTTTGTAGCAAATTCTGAAACTCTTTGTACACATTCAGGGCATTTATCTACTGCCACAACCTCACAACCATACTGTGATAATGTTTTGGTAATTGTTGAACCAAAAACACCTAACCCTAATACTACAACTTGTTTACTTTTCATTTTCCCTATCCTATCAGAACATCACCAACTGGATAAACGATGTCCTTTCCTTTCTTTTGTTTATATTTCTTTGCAAAGACTAATACCATTGTCATTGGCCCAATACGTCCAATATACATTAATATAATAATAACTATTTTTCCTATGACAGTCAAAGTTGGTGTGAGTGATGCAGATAAACCAACTGTTCCAAATGCTGAGAAGACTTCAAAGATTAAATCAATAAAATCTGCACCTTCATTCATCGACAATATAAATAATCCCAACGAACAAACAAAGAAACTTAATATAGCAATAGTCAATGAACGTTTCACGACCTGATCATCAATACGACGTTTAAACATTGTGACAACTTCATAACCATTCTGTAAAGAATGTAAATACATTAATGCAATGACTAAAGTAGCTGTTTTAATTCCCCCAGCTGTTCCTGCTGGTGAACCACCAATAAACATGAGAATAGACATAAATAATTTTGTCGAATCATGTAAAGAGGCCATATCAACAGAAGCAAATCCAGCAGTTCTCGTTGTCGTAGACTGGAAGAAACTTGCTAAAATTTTATCACCCCATGGCAATGGTCCTAATGTTCCTGGATTATTATATTCAAGGAATAAAATGACTAATGTTCCCCCTAGCAATAATGAGACTGTTGCTAAAAGAACAATTTTTGTATGAAGAGATAATGATGAGAAAAATGTCTTTATCCTAAAAAATTTAAAATTTTCTTTATAGTGACGCCAAGACATTCTTAAATCAATCCAAACAACAAATCCCAAACCTCCAGCAATAATCAAACCAGCAATCGTCAAGTTCATTAGAACATTTGTTTGATAAGGAATCAAAGAATTAGGACCAAGAATATCAAAACCAGCATTACAGAAAGCTGAAATTGAATGCCAGAATCCATAATAAATTCCTTTCACAAGACCAAATTCAGGAACAAAAACAATACATAATAATAATGCGCCAACAATTTCAAAAAAAGCTGTATATTTAATAACTCTTTTAATATAAACGCCAATGGCAGCCATAGAATTCTGATTTAATGCTTCCTGCATAATAATTTTATTTGTATATGTTAACCTTTTCCTTAAAGCATAAATAAACATATTCAATAAGGTCAAGAATCCCAATCCACCAATTTGAATAAGCAAAATAATAATAAGTTGTCCAATGAGTGTATATTGATCAGCGACAACAACTGGCACCAAGCCAGTTACACAAGTCGCTGATGTTGCAATAAACAAATGATCAATGTATGGAGCAACTGCTCCTTGATTTGAAAATGGACAAGCCAATAACAAAGAACCTACCAGTATTACCATAAAAAAGCTAAAAGCAATACGTCGCATAGGTGAAAAGACTTTCTTTTTCTTTGATTTATGAAAATCAACCGTTTCCATCTTTCTCCTCCATAAATATTAACATTTGATATAAAATATCATATATTTTTATAAAACAATTATAAAATAATCTATTTCAACCCATATCTTTTCCTATATGACAACTCCCTTCAAATCTGTTTATAAAAAAACAGATTCCTAAAAGAATCTGTCAAGATATTTTATTTTACACATATAAAGTAAAACTCTCGAATAAATAAAGCGTATTAGCTTTATGACAGACTCCACCACTTATTCGACCTCCATTGTAACACAGTTAACTTTTTTGTCAACCAAAACAATAGGTTTTATCTTATTTTGTAAGAAGCACAATATTTTCGATATGAAAGCTTTGTGGAAACATATCAACAGGCTGACATTTCACAGCATGGTATCCATGTTGTTGCAAGATATCAATATCTCTTGCCTGAGTTGCCACATCACATGAAATATATACAATTTTATCAGGAGATAATAACAATAGCTGATTCAAAAATAATTGAGAACATCCTTTTCTAGGTGGATCGACAATCACAGCATCAATTTGTTTATGCTTTGTCGCAAAATCAACCATAAATTCACCAGCATCCTGACAATAAAATTCAACATTATCAATATGATTTCTTTTTGCATTTTCTTTAGCATCAATAATTGCCTGTTCAACAATTTCAACACCATAAACCTTATGAACATATTGAGCTAATGATAAAGATATTGTTCCAATCCCACAATAAGCATCTATCACTTCATCAGTTGGTTGTAAATTGGCATATTCAATAGCTTTTTGATATAGGACTTCCACCTGTAATGGGTTGATCTGATAAAAAGATTTTAAAGAAATACGATATGTGTTTCCTAATAACTGATCTTCTATATATCCATCACCATCTAAAATCATAACATCATCACCTAAAATCACATTATCATGGCGAGGATTATAATTTTGAATGATTGTTTTTAACTGTGGAAATTGCTTTTTAAGAGCTTGTATTAAATAGTCTTTTTGACGAATAGAACGTTGATATGTAATGAAAACAAGCATAGCCTGATTCGTATGATAACCATATTTGACAAGAATATGCTTAATATTTCCCTGATGTGTGACTTTATCATAAGCCTTTTCACCTACTTCTTCCAACAATTGTCTTGTAAAAGGGATGATCTGATTAGATAACTCATTTTGAATATAACATTGATCCATCGCCACAATATCATTACTATGCTGCTTATAAAATCCAGTTACGAGATGGTTTTGATGCATTCCTACAGGAACTTGAACTTTATTACGATAAAACCAGGGATTTTCCATCATGAGGCATGGTTCAACTGGCACTTGACAATGACCAATTTTAAGTAATGTATCTGCAACCCTCTTGGTTTTCAACTGTTGTTGTGCCAATTGATTTAAATGCTGTAAATGGCAGCCACCACATTGTTTAAATATCGGACATCTTGCTTCTTGACGAAGTGGACTGGAATCACTCAATTCAATAAGCCTTCCAATGGCATATTTTTTCAAAACTTTAATAATCTTGATTTTTCCAATTTCATCAACAAGCATATTTTTTACAAAAATTGGCATTCCTTCATATTTGACAATTCCCATCCCATCATGAGTGTAATCAATACATTTTGCCTCAATATATTCATTCTTTTGCATAATAATATATGTCCTCCTATAAAAAAACGAGCTTAGCTCGTTTTATTCATCCGTTAAAGTTTCTTGAGCTTTCTTTGCACTTTCTTCATCTCTTACAGAAGCTAAAGTATAGGAAAACTCATCATTTTGAATATTTTTTGTTCCATAAATCGGAAAATCTTCACTATCAGAAGATGTCATGAAAACATTGACTTCATATTGTGTCACACCATCAATTGTACCAAATAAATCACTATATTTTTGGCCATCTTCTTTTTCTCTTCCCACAATACCATCCAAAGTTTGAACTGTTTCTTCTGCAATATTTTGTGCTTCTTTGGTGCTCATACCTGCTTTAAAAGTAATATCTAATTTTAATTGACGACATTCAGTTGAAAGTGTCATTGATTCAATTTCATCATATTTTTCTTCCATAGTTGACACAGTTGAATCTCTGGCATCTTTAGAAATACTCACCATACCTTCACAGCGATCTCCGTAGACAGGACCATTATTAAATGATAAAACTACGATATAAATAATAAAAGCAACAGCTAAAGCTCCAAATAAAATGAGCAGATAGTGCCACCATTTCATAACAAAACCTTTTTTCTTTTTCTTCATTGGCTCCTCTTCCTCGTCATCTTCTTCATCTATTGCAGTATAAGGCACATTTTCTCTTTTGTTTTCTAAATCATCAAGATATGATGAAGGTTGGTATTCATCCTGAATATCGTCTTCATCATCAAAATGAAATTTTTTTGCCATTATTTTTCACCTACTTTTTCTCTATTGTACCAAAATTCATGAACAATGTATAGAACATTATGTTTTTCTTTTTTCCAATAATTGTTTTAATAATTGATTTGTTTTTTGAGGATTCGCTTGTCCTTGAGTTTTTTTCATGACTTGTCCTACAAAATAACCTAAAAGATTTGTCTTACCCTGATGGTAATCCTGAACCAATTGAAAGTGATTATCTAGCAGTTCTTCAATCAGCTCTATCAAAACATTTTCATCATTCATTTGTTGAATATGATGTTTTTGCATAATAGTTAAAGGATCCTTTTTTTCTAAAATCATTAGTGATAAAACCTGTTTTGTTTGTTTAGAAGAAACAATTCCTTGACCTGTCATATTCATCAGTTTCGCAAAATCCTGAACTTCAAATATATCATGAATATGTAAATGATTTTTATGAAGATAAGACAAAACATCTCCAATAAGCCAGTGACATACTGTATCATAATATATACATTGTTTAACTACCTGGTCATAAAAATCTGATAAATCTTTATTCAATAAAAGCGTATCAGCTTCTTTTACTGAAAGTTTATATTCATGAATATATTTATCGCGTCTTTGTGCTGGAAGCACTGGTAAATGATCTTTAATACTTTCAATCCATTGCCATGGTAGACGAACTGGTAAAATATTAGGTTCAGGATAATAACGATAATCAGCTAATAATTCCTTATCACGCATCGCTATTGTCTTTTGTGTCTTTTCATCAAAACGTCGCGTTTGTCTTGGAACGGAGCAATGATTCAATAAAAGTTCTGTCTGTCTTTGAATTTCAAAATCAATCGCTTTTTGCACATTAGCGAGTGAATTCAAATTTTTAATTTCCACTTTTTCACCATAGCCTTGAGATCCTTCGGGGCGTAATGAAATATTAATATCACAGCGCATAGACCCTTGAGCCATAATAGCATCTGAAACATCAGTATAAATCAAAATCATTCTTAAAGCTTCCAAATAAGCACAAACCTCCTGACTATTATGAAACTGAGGTTGTGTCACAATTTCAATCAAAGGAATACCTGCACGATTATAATCAATCAATGTACAATCGTCATCATGGGTGAGTTTTGCTGTATCTTCTTCAAGATGAAGCTGTTCTATATTGATATGTATTTTTTGTCCATTGACTTCAATATCTAAATATCCATTTTTACCAATAGGATGATATTGTTGCGTTATTTGGAAACCTTTTGGTAAATCTGGATAATAATAATTCTTACGATCAAAACGAAGCAAACTATCTATATCCATATGCAAGGCATGACAAACACGAATAGCCATTTCCACTGCTTTTTTATTAACCGATGGTAAAGTTCCTGGCATCGCTAAATCTATAACATGAGCTTGACTATTAGGTGGTTGTCCAAATGAAACAGGAGCTGAAGAAAACATTTTAGACTGCGTTTTTAATTCACAGTGGACTTCAATACCTATGATTGTTTCAAACATGTTGAATCTCCTTTTGGCAATATTGCTGAGAAAAAGATAGCGATTTTTCTAACGCATAGGCGCAATTGAGAACAGTCTGTTCCTCAAAACATCGTCCCATTATATGAATGGCTACAGGCATATGGTCAACAAAACCACATGGTAAAGTTAAACTTGGTAATCCTGCCAAATTCGCAACAATCAAAAAATCATCAACTAATGTATATTCAACTTGCTTAGCCTCATCAAGGAAAGGAGCAATTCCCTCACCATTAGGAGTCAAAATAATATCATAATGACGATATAAATCTTGAATCAAATTAACAATGAGTCGTCTGACCTGTTGAGCTTTTCTAAACATCTTTTCCTGATTTTCCTGTTTCAAGGCCAATGAACCCAAAATAAAACGCTGTTGAATGCTTTGATGAAAACCCTGGCTTCGAGTACGTATAATCATATCATCTATATTTTCCCCTTGTTTTTGTAAGCCATACTTAATGCCATCTAAGCAGGCATGTTGACTTGTAGCTTCCCCATTAGCAATAATCTGATAAACTGGTGATAAAGCCTGAAGATAAGTATCTGGAAATTCAACTTCATGAATTGTTGCTCCTAATGTTTTGAATATGGAAACACAATTCATAAATTTTTCTTTTATGCGTGAATCCGCTAATCTTTCATATACATTTTTTATGACAGCAATTTTCAAATGAGATACATCTGAAGATAAAGATTGATAATAAGATGGTACTTTTTTAGTACATGATGTCATATCATGTTCATCATAGCCAGCAATATTTTCTAAAACAATACTCATATCTTTAACGCTTCTGGTCATAGCACCAACCGTATCTAAACTGGCAGCATAAGGAATCAAACCATAACGTGATATCAATCCCCATGTAGGTTTCATTCCTACAATGCCACAAAATCCAGCAGGACGACGAATAGAATCGCCTGTGTCACTCCCAATTGCAAAAGGAACAACGCCACTTCCAACTAATGCTGCACATCCTCCAGATGAACCACCAGCAACTCTTTGAATATTCCATGGATTCAAAACAGGTCCCGTCAAAGCAGTCATATTCATAGTTCCCATGCCTAATTCATCCATTGAAGCTTTTCCAATTAAACAGCATTCTGCTTTTTCCAGTAAATCAACAATATGTGCATTATATACAGGTAAATAATCAGCCAACATACGGCTGGATGCTGTTGTATAAATCCCTTTTGTATTAAAATTATCTTTTAAAACATAGGGAATTCCACTCAAAATATTTTGAAATTGCGCATGTTTTAAATCTTGTTGTGCTTTATCAAATGTCATAAGCGCAAAAGCATTTAAGCGTTTTTGCTGATATTGAGCCTCATGCCAAATCTCCTGATAGTAATTTTCAGGAAGAATTTGACCAGTTTTAAAACCATGATGCAATTCTTCTATACTATAAACATTCATTATTCCACCACCTTAGGAATCTGAATTTGTTGATTTTTGATGTGTTTTGCATTTTTTAAAATATCTTCTCTACGCATAACATCCTGTATACTATCTTCCCTTAAAAAAGAAGTTTCTACCTCAAAAGGAAAAACCAAAGGCTTTACACCTTCAGTTTGAATACTTTCTAGACTTTGAACCTGTTTGAGAAATTGATGATATGCTTCAATGAAAGTATCCATGTTTTCATCCAAAACAGATAACTTTACATCTTTTGCTAATGATTGAATTAATTCTCTTTCGTCCATAGTCCATCCTCTAATATAAGTAATAACTTTTAACGTCTTGTCCTCTATCTTTAATCACAATCGCCTGTAATTCATCTTGTGAATATATAAGCACTTTAATATCAAAATCAGATGAAAAACGTGTATCAACACCATTCGCTAAAATAGAAGATAAATACATCAATTCAGTTGCTGTTTTCACGTTTAAATGAGCCTCTATAACCATTGATTGGATTTCACCATTTTGATATCTGGCAGTTCCTACTAATCCTGCAGCTTCAGTTGCTGCATCTTTTAAATTACTTTTAATAATATCAAATTCATTAGATGTTGTGGCATCCAATTCTTCGGCACGAGTACTTGAAAATAAAACAGTTTCAAAATTTACTTCTTCACTATTTCCATAAGAACCATCACAGTATGTCTTTAAAATATAATTTCCATCTACAGTACTTTCTGTTAAATCAGTTGCCTGATAAACCGTAATTAAAACAGGTAAATTCTTTAACTTTTCAAAATCTTCGTGAGATTGAATAATTTCATATAATTTCTCACTACATTCATACCCATAATTTAAAATAGATTGATCATCCATCTGCGTTTTTAAACGAGCATTATTTTTATCACGAGGATCAAGAACAATCACAAATGACGCACCTTTTAAAGTATATTTATCACCTGATTTTTCCCAAAAATCCTGTTCTTGAATCTGTTGAACCATTGTTGGATCACTGATATTGGCAATCTTTGTTCCAGCAGCAGGCTGTAAAGAATAATCACTATCACGTTTAACCATTTCTTGTTTTAAAGCAAGCTTTAAATATTGACCTTCACTCATATAATGATCAGAAGTTGAAAAATATTGTGATGATAAAATTTGTAATCCTCTTCCAATTGAAGAGAAATCAGATGTTGCACCATAGTCCAAATAGAAATCTTCTCTCAGTTCACTATCTTCAAATTTGACGATATTATAATAAGTATCATCAAATGACTCCATTGATGCAGTATTGTTTGTTGTTTCTTCTTCAACAGTATCTTGTGAAGATTGACAACCAGTCAACAACAATAAGAAAGCCATACAAACACATATTATTCTTTTCATAAATCAACCTCCTCCTTAAATTGTTCTTCACTTAATACAGTCACACCTAATTCTCTGGCCTTTTCAAGTTTACTTCCAGCATCACGACCACAGATCAGATAATCTGTTTTTTTAGATACACTACCTGTCACATTAGCACCTAGTCTGGCAAGATACTCTTTAATCTCCTTACGCGTCATCAATTCTAATGTTCCTGTGACACAAACAGTTTTTCCATTAAAAATACTTTCTTGAAGTAAAGATGTATCTTTTAGATAATTCATATTTAAACCGAGATCTTTTAAATGTTGTAATAAAGCCATTGATTGAGGTTGACTTCTAAAACGATTTAAAGATTGAACAAGTGTATCGCCAACATCACGCATAGAAAGCAACTTAGCTGTTGAAGCCTCAAGCAAAGCATCCATACTTTTAAATTCCTTAGCTAAGTTATCAGCCATTTTAGCACCGATTCCTTTAATTCCTAAACCAAATAATAATTTTTCCATTGAATTACCTTTACTTTTTTCAATAGCCTCTAACAAATTATCCATTGATTTTCTACCAAATCCTTCTATATCTATAATTTCCTGTTCATGACTAGATAAACTATAAATATCTTCAATAGAACGAACAAAACCTAAATTATAAAATTGTTCTATAATTTTTTCTCCTAATCCTTCTATATTCATAGCATCACGAGATGCGAAATGAATGATGCGCTCAATCTTCTTAGAATCACAATGCTCATTTAAACAATAATAAGCAGCCTCATTGTCTTTTCTAACAAGCGGTGTCCCACAATATGGACAAACATCAATCATCTTAAATTTCTGTTCTGTTCCATCACGTCTTTCTTTTAAAGATCGAACAACTTCTGGGATAACATCTCCTGCTTTACGGACCACAACATAATCGCCAACACGAATATCCTTATGAACAACGTTATCTTCATTATGTAATGTCGCACGTTGAACGGTACTACCAGCGACACGTACAGGTTCCAAAACCGCATTTGGCGTAATTTGACCCGTTCTTCCAATTGTAAAAATAATATCCTTAAGTTTTGTGACAACTTCTTCAGCTGGGAATTTATAGGCAATAGCCCATTTAGGAACTTTTGCTGTATACCCTAATCTTTCCTGCCATGCTAAATTATTCACTTTAATGACTATACCATCTATTTCATAAGGCAAAGATTGACGTTTTTCTGTCATTTCCATAATGAAATTCCATACTTCATCAATATTTGCACAAACACGTGTCATAGGATTGACTTTGAAGCCCAGTTTTGCAATATAATCTAAAGCTTCTTTATGTGTTTGACACCCTACTTCCTGAGCCGTTGGCACCATATATAAAAATGCATCTAAGCCACGTTTAGCAGCAATACTTGAATCTAGCTGTCTAACACTTCCGGCAGCCGCATTTCGAGGATTCGCAAATAAGGCTTCACCTGCTTGTTGACGTTGATGATTCAATTGTTCAAAAGATTTTTTAGGCATATAGATTTCTCCACGCACTTCAAAATCTCCCTGATAATCAATTGATAATGGAATAGATTTAATTGTTTTGACATTATGCGTAATATCTTCACCAATTGTTCCATCACCACGTGTTGCTCCATAACTCAATTGTCCATCAGCATACACTAATGAAACAGCTAAGCCATCTATTTTTAACTCACAGACATATTCAGCTTGAGGAAACACATCACGAATACGATCATCGAATTCTCTCAGTTCATCTTCGTTAAAAATATTTCCTAAAGACAACATCATTCTTTGATGCGTAATTTTCTGAAATCCTTCTAAGACTTCTCCACCCACACGTTGACTTGGTGAATCAGGAGTTACCCATTCAGGATGTTTAGCTTCTATACTTTGCAACTCTTGCATCAAACGATCATATTCCTGATCGGATACTGTTGGATTATCTAAGACATAATATTGATAATTATATTCATTTAATAATTTTTTGATTTCATTCAATCTTTCTAATGTCATTTTACACACTCCATTCACTTGCTCATTATATCAAAAAAAGATGATGAATCAAATACAAAACATCAAAATTCATCACCCAAAATTATCCTTATTTTCACATCATTTTTATGACGATAAACGTCTTAAAGCCTTATGCTGTGCCATCAATGTTTTTAAACCATATGGCATGGAAAAAGCAATATCTAAAGTATTTCCACGAACTTTAACAATAACACCTTTACCAAAGACATCATGCTCTACAAAATCGCCCTGTTTCCAGTCATGAATATCATTATCACCTATCATCTCATCAACAGTTGGACCTAAATGTACAAATTGTTTTGTTTTAAATGGTGAAGGCTTACCAATATGTTCAACATGATCTACACCAATTTCATCAATAAACTGAGAAGCCATTTTAGGAGAATTCGTCATATAATTAAATCCTTGACTATCCGTCAGATATAGACGCTTTTTCGCACGCGTAAATGCCACATAAGCCAATCTACGTTCTTCTTCCATCCCCTCTTCTCCTTCTTCAGAAACACTTCTAAAACTTGGAAAGACATCCTGTGACAATCCCACAACAAAGACATAGTTAAACTCCAGACCTTTAGCCATATGAATACTCATTAATGATACATATTCATCCTGTGTCATATCATCTTGTGATGTATATAAAGCGATATCCTGTAAATAACTTTCAAAAGTAGCACTATCTGGATGGGTATTCATATATCCAGCAATTGAGTTTTTTAACTCCATAATGTTTTGAATACGATTTTCATCTTCATCATTTCTTAGCATTTCAAAATAACCAATATCTTTCAATAAGTATTCAAAGACATCAGCCAAGGGATTTCTTGATTGTCTTGCTTTTTCAATAGCTTGTACAAATTCACTGATGGCTTTTTTCACTTTACCTTTCAATCCAATTTCATCACTATATAAACAAACAGCTTCATAACAGCTAATGCCATACTCAATCGCTTTCAGTTGGATTTTTTCAAGTGTTTTTTGACCAATACCATGACTAGGAACATTAATAATACGTTCAAAAGATAAATCATCCATAAATACCATTAAGCGTAAATAACTTAATGCATCTTTAATTTCTTTACGATTAAAAAACTTTAATCCACCAAATATTTTATAATCAATCTGATGCTGAATTAATTTCTGTTCAAAAGGACGTGATAAATAATTAGCACGATAGAGAATCGCAAAATCATGATAATTCACACCATCAACCTGATGTATAATATTTTCAATTGTCTGACAGACAAACTCAGCTTCTGCTTCTTCATCGCCTGCTGAATAGTGCACAACTTTATCTCCATCTTCTAATTGTGTAAACAAATCTTTTTCTAAACGATTTTTATTTTTTCGAATCAAATTATTCGATATATCTAATATTGTTTTTGTAGAACGATAATTCTGATCAAGAATAATGGTTTTGACATGAGAATAATCTTTATCAAAATTCATTATATAATTCACATCAGAACCTCTAAAAGAATAGATTGTCTGATCAGGATCTCCAACTACACATAAAGTTGCTTGACCTGATAAAAGATGAATCAATTTATAATCAATATTTCCAACATCCTGAAACTCATCTACATGTATATATTGAAATTTACGTTGCCATTTTTCCAGAATTTCTGGGAATTTCTCAAATAATTCAACAGTCTTCAACAACAAATCATCAAAATCCAGCATAAAATGTTCTTCTTTATATTTTTCATATTCCTGATAAACAATTGCTTTTTTGGCCTCACCTATAAAATCTCCTGCTAATTTATACGCTTTTTGTGGTGAGATTTCAGCCATTTTACATGATGATATATAATGAATACAGCTTTTTACACTCATTGTTTTACTATCAATATTTTTATCTTTAAAAATCTTCTTTAATAATGATTTTTGATCTTCTTCATCCATAATAACAAAATGATGAGGATAATGAAAAGCATGAATATGCTGTCTTAATATTCTGACACATAAGGAATGAATTGTACATAAAAGAGCTCCTGAAGCATATTCACCTAATAAATCCACAACTCTTTGACGCATTTCATTCGCTGCTTTATTTGTAAAAGTAATAGCCAATATATGTCGAGGCTCAATCCCCACTTCTTCAATCAAGTAAGCAATACGATATGTTAAAACACGTGTTTTCCCACTTCCTGCTCCTGCAATAATACGTAAATGAGAATCTAAATAAGTGGCTGCTTCCTTTTGTTTTGGATTTAATAATTTGTCTAAATTCATCGTATCACATCCTCTCAGTCTAATCATTATATCATAATTACTCAAAAAAGAAATCAAAAACATGAATAAAGGTTGAATTCAAAATGAATCAATGAAATAATGAAAAAAGAGAGGTGAAAATCATGTATTTAGCTATAGATATAGGTGGTACATATACCAAATATGGATATTATCAATCTAATGGGATATGCTTACAAAAGAATATGATTCCTACTGTCAAAACCAACAAAGAAACATTCTATCATACTTTAAAAACATTAATCACAAAAGAAGTCGAAGGAATAGCTGTCAGTATGCCCGGTCTTATTGATAGTCAAAGAGGATATATCCACGCTATTACTTTACTGCCCTATTTCAATGAAACAGATTTTTGTCAAGAATTTTCCAGTTTAACTCACTTACCAGTCACTTTACAAAATGATGCCAAATGCGCTGCTTTAGGTGAAATGTGGAAAGGAAGCTTAAAGAACGTTGATAATGGTTTTATGATTGTCTTAGGTTCAGGTATTGGCGGAACATATATATTACATGAAAAAATCGTAGAATCAAAACACTATAAAATTGGAGAGATCGGTTCTTTTTTAATTCCTACATCAAATGGCTATTCTAACTTTGGTAAAGAATATAATGCTGTTAAACTCATTCATGATCTGAGTGATATTTTAAAATGTCCTGATGATGGACAGATTGTATTTCAACAACTGACTTCATCTCATCAAGCTATGCAGTATTTTGAACACTATTGTTTACAGATTGCAACAATGATCTATAATCTTGATTATTTACTAGATTTAGATATCGTAACTATTGGTGGAGGAATCAGTCAACAGCCATTTCTCATTCAAACTATTCAAAAACAATTTCATGATTTAAGAAAACAATACAAAGAAGATGATCATGAACCAGTTATTAAAGCCTGTCAATTTCAAAATGAAGCCAATTTACTTGGAGCATTGTATCATTTTCATACCAAAAAAGGAGGTTAATTTTATCAATTAATCTCCTTTGCTATTTGAGAAAAATATTTTCTGACATATTCACGATCTTTATAAAGTTGTTGAATGAGTTCTTCTTTAGAATGAAATGGTTTTTCCTTACGTATCAAATCATAAAATTCTACGTAAATCTCTTTTCCATAAATATCATGATTAAAATCTAAAATATGAACTTCTAAAGAAGCTTTATCTAATGCTTGAAAAGTGGGATTATATCCAATATTACACATTCCCATGTAGGTATTTTGATTGATAATCACTTTAACAGCATAGACACCACCACAAGGTAAAAAATAAGAACCATAATCAATATTAGCTGTTGGAAAACCAATTTCATGTCCAATATGTCTACCGTGGATAACCTGACCATGTACACAGTATTGACGTCCTAATAATTCATTTAAATCTTTCATTTGTCCATTTTCTAGATGCTGTCGAATACGTGTTGAAGAAATCTTTTCTCCTTTATAAATGACTTCATCTATAACACTGACATTAAAACCAAAAGATTCCTGCAATGTTTTCGCATCACCCTGATTTTTTGCACCAAAACGAAAATCAAAACCACAGACTACATGCTTGATACCACATTCAATAAGATATTTCTGTATGAATTCTTGAGGCGATAAAGCAGCAACCTTGGGTGTAAATTCAATCACAAACAAATAATCAAATCCTCTTTTTTTAAGAATTTCATAACGATCATCAATGGAAGTCAGACATTTTTCTTCTTTTAACTTTCCTAATACATAAAGTGGATAATGATCAAAAGTTATTAAAGCTTTATGATAATGCTTTGTGTCTGCAACTCGTTTCACTTCTTCAACAAGTGCCATATGCCCTACATGTAAACCATCAAAAAAACCAATTGCTGCTACAATAGAGTCTGTCATATGTAATTTCATATCTTCTTTTAAATAAATGATTTCCATTAAAATAGCCCTCTTATACTTTTTAAATATCCTTCACCATCAGGTCCATAAACCGCTAAAACCTTATGATTTTGATTACATACAACAACCTGATGATCAATATCACTCTTTATTTTTTTACCATGATAAACAATATTTTCATCATCAATGTAATAATGTTCAAAATGTTGAAATGCATCTTCTAAACTCATGAACTGATAATGTCCTTGTTCAATATCTTCTAAACTATAACAGTCTTCAAGATAAAACTCTCCTGAAGCTAAACGTATTAAATGAGTCATATGTGCAGGATAGCCCAACTTTTTTCCTATATCTACACACAATGAACGAATATATGTGCCTTTGGAACATTTTACCTGAAATGTTATGGATTGATCTTGTTGGGAAATTAACTCTATTTTTTCAATCATAATAGTTCGGGGTTGAATATCTACATGTTCCTGATTTCTGGCATATTCATACAATTTTTTACCATGCACTTTAATAGCCGAATAAATAGGCGGAATTTGTTGTTGCTTTCCAATAAAAGACTGTAAAGTTTCTTCAACATCTCTTACACCATGAAAGGCTTTTTCTTCCATAATTTGACCACTACTATCGTATGTATCAGTAGCTGTTCCTAAAAAGAGTGTCGCCTGATAAACTTTTGTTTCACTCATTAAAAATTGTAAAGCCTTTGTTGCTTTGCCAATACACAAAACCAGAACACCTGTGGCATCAGGATCCAATGTCCCACAATGTCCAACTTTTTTTGTATGAAGAATCTTTCTAATACGATTCACAACATCATGACTTGTCATACCTGCCGGTTTATTAACTAACAATATTCCATCCATTTCAAAACCTCCTCATCTGTGAAATATAAAAATGAGTCATTAGACTCAAATTTATTGAATTTCACGATAAATCTTGTGCAAAGTAATATCAAATGTTGCTTCTTTTCCTGCAAGCTCTGCAGTGTAGTTTTCAGGAAAAGTTACAGTAATTGTTTTTTCTTCATCTAATTTCATCCCAACAATTCCATCTTCAAAACCATCAATCATGGTATCAGAACCTAATTTTAACTCATAACCCTCTGCACTTCCACCATTGAAAGCTACACCGTCAATTTTTCCTACAAAATCAATATTCACATAATCGCCATTTTGAGCTACAGCAGTTTGATTTTGAGTATCACTATTTTGTGTTTCTTGACTTTGTGATGAACAACCCAAAAGCATAACTAATGCCATGAAACTTCCTAATATTTTTTTCATCCTATCCTCCTATTTATGATTAATGACATAATAATTTTTCTTACCACGTCTAATAACAGTTGCCTGTTTTCCAAAAGCATTTTCTTTTTGAATAACAAAGCTTACATCTGTAATCTTTTCTCCATTGACAAGAACAGAACCACCTGTAACAAATTGACGTGCTTCTCGATTTGATGAAGCAGCCCCTACTTTAACTAAAGCATTTAAAATTTGTGTATCTTCTTCCATATCTATACTAGGAACACCATGGAAGCATGACTGAACTTGTTCTAATGTTAAATCTTGAATTTTACCAGAGAATAACATTTGGCTAATATCCAAAGCTTCCTGATATGCTTCTTCACCATGGATAAATGTAATCACTTCTTTTGCTAGAGCTTTATGTGCTTCTCTTAAATGAGGCTGTGTTTTATTCTTTTCTTTTAATTCTTCAATTTCTTCTTTAGATAAGAAAGTTAAGAATTTTAAGTAATCAATGACTTTATCATCTTCTGAATTAATAAAGAACTGATACATTTCATATGGTGATGTTTTTTTACGATCTAACCAAATGGCATGACCGTTTGTTTTTCCAAATTTCGTACCATCAGATTTAGTAAGCAAAGGCATTGTAAATCCATAAGCTTCTTTCCCTGTTTTCTTTCTAATCAATTCAATACCAGCAGTAATATTTCCCCATTGATCTT
Organism: Massilimicrobiota sp. An134; assembly: GCF_002160815.1. GTDB lineage: Bacteria > Bacillota_I > Bacilli_A > Erysipelotrichales > Coprobacillaceae > Allocoprobacillus > Allocoprobacillus merdigallinarum. The sequence goes on from NZ_NFLH01000015.1 coordinate 42,620, forward strand.
GTCCAGCTACCTGCATTTGGCAACCTTTATTTTCATATAACCAATAGAAATCCATGGCCTGCATAATCATGTAAGAAAATTCAGTATATGTAATTCCTAAGTCTAATCTTCTTTTGACAATATCTTTATTCAACATATAGTTGACATTAAAATATTTACCATAATCTCTTAAAAAATCAATGAAGTTTAAATCTTTTGACCAATCATAATTATTCACAACTTCAAACCCAAATAAATCCTGAGCCTGTTTTTTTAGACATTCAAAATTATGTTGTACTTCTTCTTTAGTAATCATTGGTCTTTCAGTATCAGGTTTAGGATCTCCAATCAAACCTGTAGCTCCACCTACTAATAAAATAGGATTATGTCCGGCATCCTTTAATCGTTTACTAATCAAAAATGATGAGAAATGTCCAATATGTAAACTATCACCAGTTGGATCAGTACCAATATAAAAAGTCATTCCTCCATTATTTAATTTTTCTTCAATATCTGGCGAGCTAACATCTTTAATTAAACCACGCCATACTAATTCATCATAAATTTTCATAACATATATCCTCCTTATAAAATAAAAAAAGAATTCATCAAAAGGACGAATTCTCGCGGTACCACCTTTATTTATGCATTAAGCATACGCTCTTTATTGATAACGATGTTGCCACCGGCTAAACTTTTCATTTAGCTGCTCCAAAGTGTATTCATTATAAACAATGATCTATTTCCACCAATCATAGACTCTCTATAACATCCATTTATAATTACTTGTCTTCTTCAACGCTTAAATATATAATATGCGATTTTCAAGTCGAAGTCAACTTAAAATTTTTACTTTGCATTTTGATTGATAAATTCAACTGAAGTTTTAGAATATACAATTTTTTGTGCTTGATACAAACTAAAATATCCTGATAAAACATAACATAATGCAACAACAATAGCCATTGCTGTTAAATATTGAATACCAAACATTTCAGCCCCTAACATGAGACTTGTAAGTGGCGAATTAATAACACAACAAAACATACCGACAATTCCAATAGCAGCCCCTAGATGAGGATCAATGCCCAATAATAAAGCTGATACATATCCTAAAGTTGAACCAATCACAAAAGTTGGAACAATTTCTCCACCTTTAAAACCACAGCCGATAGTAATAGCAGTAAAAATAGCTTTCATGAAAAAATCATATGGTAGAGCCTGATGATAAAGAGCTTCTGCAACAATTTCCATTCCAGCTCCTAAATATCTTTGTTGAAAAAAGAAAACCAAAATCATCAACATGAATGATCCCATAATAACTCGTATATATGGATTATGAAAATATTGATGAAAACTTTTGTGACTATAATGCATCATTAAAACAAATACAATGGAAAAAGCAGCAATAATAAATGCAAAAACAGCTAATTTTAAACTCATAATTGGTGTTAATTGAAAAGGAATTGATAACTGATAAAAAGTTGGCTGACATCCAAAAAGTTGTGCAATTCCAAATGAAATCAAACTACTACATAAGCATGGAACTAATGCCGCATAATAAAATACACCGACACTAACAACTTCCATGGAAAAAAGTGTCGCAGTTAATGGAGTTCCAAATAAAGCTGAAAAGACTGCACTCATACCACACATAATCAGCATTGACATTTCACGCTGATCAGCATGAATTATTTTTCCAAAAGATGTTGCTAGAGAACCACCAATTTGTAATGCAGCTCCTTCTCTTCCACTAGAACCTCCAAACAAATGGGTAATAATAGTAGCTAAAAAAATCGCTGGTGCTAATAAAACAGGAACTTTTTCCTGTTGGCGAATAGATTGAATAATCGTATTTGTTCCTGGTTCGTGAGATAAATGAACCAGACGATAAAGATAGACAATACAAACACCACCAATTGGCAATCCCCATACAATCCATGAATGCGACAAACGAAAATCAGTAACATAATCAATAGAAATATGAAATAATGCTCCTACAATACCACAGACAATACCCAAAACAAAAGCAATCCATAACCATTTACAGACAAAACATATATTTAACTTTAAATCTATAAAGAATTGTTTGATATACATAAGATTCCCCTTTGAAAAAAACTTCTAAATCAATTAGAAGTCTTTCTTTGTTGTAGCACGTGGCATCAATAAATGTTGAATGACAACAGCTTTGTTTTCAATTTCTTCATCATTAAGTATTTTTGTTAGCAATCTTACAGCTAATGCCCCCATATCATACACAGGAACATGAATAGATGTTAATGAAGGACGACAAATCAAAGCATAGCTTGTATTCATCATACCAATAACTTCCATTTCATCAGGAATTTCAATTCCATTGTCAATTGCAGCATTCACAACAGCAACAGCTTCCTTATCATAACTTGTAAAAACAAGATCATGTCGATGATTTTTAAAATACTCTAAAAATTGTGGATAGCTTTTTTCATAATGTGATGATGTATGTACGACCTGTTTTGTTGCATCAAAAACCAAATCATATTTTTGATAAGCTTCCTGAATTCCAGTAATCATTTCTTCTATGTTGATTAAATTCTGCTTAGGTGACACAAACAAAATATCACTTTTTCCCTGTGCCAAATATTTGTCAACAACCTCATATGCAATCTTTTTTGCATCAGCAAAAATAGATCCCATATATTTCCCAGTAACACTTGTTCCAATAACAACTGCAGGTATTTTATATTTATTAACTAAAGCAATTTCCTTTTCGATTTCTTCATTATTAAATAAAATCACACCATCTGCACGTGATTTCACAACTTTTTCAATAACAGTTTCAATAGGATTGCCATCTCCAATTTCATCTGTTGTATAAATACTGACATTATAATCTAAACGGCGACTTGTATCACCTATTCCACCAATCATATCTTTCACATGAGCAAATAATGATTGTGGAAAAACAATAGCAATCGTTGTTGTCTTACTTGTTGCAAGACCTCTGGCAATCTGATTGGGTTTGAAATCTAAACGTTGAATAGCCTCAAGGACTTTATCACGTGTTTTAGGTTTCACAACACTCGAACCGTTAATAACACGTGAAACTGTTGCCAGAGAAACACCAGCTTCTCTAGCAACATCATAAATTGTTACATTTTTTCCCATGATTAATCTTTAATCTCTTCAATCATTTCATCTAATTTTTCTTCAACATTCTCGATTTCATTTTCAAAAGCTTCTAAATAATCATCATCTACAGATGAATCTAAAACTTTTGTTTTGACTTCTTCTATTTTATCATTGACTTTTTGTGTTAAATCAACAACTCCATCACGAATCGTTAAATACTGGTCACTATCTTTTACTTTTGCAGCAAAATCTTCTAATTTTGCTTCCAATTCATTAAGTTTATCTCTTGTTGTTGCTTTAAATGTATCAATATCAAATTCATCTACAGATTTCTTAACTGTTTCAATTGTTTGACCTAACATAGCTTCAAGATCTTCTTTTGTCATATTCTTTAAATTATCATAAGCTTTTAAAGATTCACGTTTAATATCTTCTCTTAATTCACTACCTTTTTTAGGTGCCAATAACAATCCAGCGACTGCACCAATACCTAAACCAACTAAAAACTTTCCAAATTTCATTCTAATCACCTTTCTCTTTCTATTTTTTTCTTCTTAAAAACGAAGTTAAAAATCCTAAAACCCCAAATAAACCAGATTTCATACCACCTTTTGAAAAAATTCCACTTACCAATTCAACAGGTGCATTGAGCATATTCATTTTATTATTGACATCATCTAAAATATGATCAACTTTTTGAATGGTTGTTTCTAACATTGTCATTAAAACCGTTGTTTCTTTGACAGCTAAAGACATTCTTATTAATAATAGACCTAAGCTCAAAAGTGCAAAAGCCCCAGATAATATCAAAATGCAATAGCATACTAATTTTGCATCCATAAGTTCTCCTTTCTGCCAATTTACCATATTATAGCATAAATACAACATGATTAAAAGATAACCCTTACTGCGATTGTTTATAAGCAATAACTTGATCTTCTAATTTATAAATATCTTTACTACTCATAAATAGATAAACAACATTATCATATTGACTTAAAAGCTTCACAGCAGCTTCATCTTCATGAATAACCTGAGCACGTGGATTGTATTTTGCAATGTCATAAATGTCTATATCAATACCAGGTTCTTTCTTCGCATTTTCTGGAAAATGGACAAAGAAAGGATAATCTGCTAAATCCATTGCTTCAGCAAATTCTTTGGCAAAACGTAATCCCCTTGAAAAACGATCAGGTTGAAAGATGGCAACAATCTTTTTATGTGGATAACGTGAGCGTGTTGCTTCAATGACATAACGGATTGCTGTTGGATGATGTGCATAATCATCCACATAAATATTATTCCCAACTGTCTTAACAGTATAACGACGTTTTACACCATCAAAAGTAGAAAGACGTTCTTGGATATATTCAGCACTCATATTTTCTAAATATCCTAAAGTAATAACCGCTAATGAATCATAAAGCATATGCATTCCATAAAATGGCAAAGCAAAATGTCCAAATAAATCTTTATGAATATAAACATCAAATGATAATCCATGATCATTATTAATGATATTTTTAGCAATAACATCATTATTTTCACCTGTTCCAAATTTTAGAACACGTTTTTGATAATGAAGATGTGGTAAATGTGGATCATCACCCCAGATAATAACTGTATCTTTAACTTGATTTGCATATTGTTCAAATGATTTTTCATATTGTTCCATAGATTTGAAATAATCAACATGATCCATTTCAATATTATTAATAATCGCATAAGTTGGATAATAATGTAAAAAATGATCCTGATATTCACATGTTTCTGCAATAAAATATTTACTGTCTTCAACAGCATGTCCTGTTCCATCACCGATTAAAACAGAAGTCTTATCAAATTCCTTAAACAAATGATAAGCCATACCAGTTGTTGTTGTCTTTCCATGTGTTCCTGCAATACCAATAGAAATATACTGATCCATTAAATGACCTAAAAAATCATAATAAGTATGTGTTTTGACATTGGGATTACTTAATGCTTCTTTAACCTCTTCATTAGAGTCATCAAACGCATTACCAATAATCACTTCATAACCATCTTTAATATTATTTTTATCAAAAGAGTAGATTGGAATTCCTCTTTTTCTTAAATCTTCTTCAATAAAAATATATTTATCAATATCACTTCCAGCAACTTCATAACCTAAATCAAATAAAATTGTTGCAAGTGATGCCATACCTGAACCTTTAATACCAATAAAATAATACATAACTCTCTTCACCTCGCCTTTTATTCTAGCATAAATTTTAAAAAAAGTATTCTCTATCTATTTATTTTTTCATATTTTTTATATTTTGGCACAAACTAAAGATGTCAATAGAAAGAAAGGAGAAATTATGAGTCACAAAAAATCTAAAAACAAACAAAGACAAAATCAGTATAAAGGCTATAACCAAAATCAACAGGCAAGTTATAGTGGTGAAGATGGTTTAATGAGTGAAAAATATAAAGAAAACTCTAACGCCCAAGAATAATAATGGGAAGCTATAGAATCATAAAGATTTTATAGCTTTTTCATTTTTAACAAACTTTATGTCATTTTCTGTAGATTCTACCTCTTCAAAATATGCTAATATTATATTAATCTGTTTGAAGGGGCGATTTGGAATGCAAAACATTATTATTATTGATGACATGAAAGAACATATTCAATACATTCAAGACATTATCAACACCATGAATCATCAATTTCAAATACAAACATTTCTTGATATACATGATGTCCTTTTACATATGGATCAATTCCCTGACCATTCCATTATTATTATAGATATTTTATTAAAAAATCATAGTGGCATTGAACTGGCAAAAGAATTAAATCAATTACATAAAAATTTTCAAATTATCTTTATCAGTTCCTATTTAGAAAAAGCAACAGAAGTTTATGAAACAAATCATTGTTATTTTGTATATAAACCTGAATCAAAGAAAAGACTGCCTATGGCTATTGAAAAAGCTATTCATCAAATTATAGAATCACAAAAAGTATTAACCATATCTTTAAAAGATAAAACCAAAATTATTTTATTAAATGATATTATGTATATTGAAAGAATTCAGAGATATTCATATATTTACACAGTTCATGAAACAATTAAGACAGCACAAAAAATCAAAGATCTATTAGAACAATTACCTTTACAATTTATTCGTACACATAACAGTTATATTATCAATGCATATTATGTCAATGAAATAAAAAGAACCCATGTCATTTTAAATAACCAACAACCCATTCCAATCAGCCGTGCTCATCAACTAAAACTCAAAAAGCAATTTCATGAGTTTTTAGTTGAACAATTATAGTTTTTATCATTACTATGAACTTGTTCCTATATATTGAACCAAATATTATATTTTGTTAATGATAGTCGCTACTATTCTCGTTTTTATTAGCGACTTCTTTTTTATTTTATATATAAACTCAAAAAATATACTACTTGAATCAAAAATGTACATTTTTATAATATTTTTATATTTTCCTTCTTTAACACTAAACAAAAAGGCTAGAGTTTTCACTCTAACCAATAATCATTAAATCTTTTGAATAGTGATTTAAAACTTCACAGCCATCTTCAGTGACTAAAACCAAATCTTCAATTCTAACACCGAATTCACCTTGAATATAAATACCTGGTTCAATTGAAAAAATCATTCCTGGTTCTACTTCCATATCAAAAGCAGCAGATACATCACCGTATTCATGAACATCTCTACCAATAAAATGACCTAAACGATGATTAAAGTTTGGTCCATAACCTGCTTCACTGATAATATCTCTTGCTGTTTTATCAATGTCACATAGTCTCACACCTGGTTTAATCATAGCTTCAGCTGCTTCATTAGCTTTTTTAACCAATTCATAAACTTCTCTTTGTTTATCAGATACTTCTTTATAGAAAACAGTTCTTGTCATATCACTGCAATATCCTTGATAAATACCACCCATATCAATGACAATGCTGTCTCCTGGTTTTAACTTTGAATCATCGCAACCATGATGTCCATCTGCCCCGTTAGGTCCATAGCCAACAATTGGATCAAAAGAATTCCCACTGCATCCTAATGATTGAAAAATACCATCCAGCTGATGTCCAACTTCTTTTTCCGTCAATGTCCCTTTGGCGCATAACTGAATCACCTGATCAATAGCCTGATCATTTAATTGACTCGCTTTACGCATAAGTTCAATTTCTTCTTCATCTTTATGCATACGGACGTAATCAACACAGATTGAACCTAGTTCAAAACAACATTCTTCGTTAGCCAGTTCCATAACTCTCATCAAGAATCTAGCTTCCCAGTTTTTATCGACACCTACACAATGAGCATCTTTTAAAACTTCAGCAATCTTAGCCGGTCCATCTTCTGTATCATCATACCAGATAATAATTAAATCTAATTGTTGATCTAAATAAAACAAATGATTTAAGAACAATGTATGATTTCCATCTAATGATAAAACCAATGCATACATTCTTTCTCCTGGATGATTATCATAACCAATCAAATAATTGATAGAGCTAGGATCACTGATAATCAAATGATCCATTCCTCTTTGACTCATTTCATTTAAAACATTATTCACTCTTGTCTGATTCATATTCTTTCACCCCGATTCCTAACTCTCCTAATTGTGCATCTGCCACTGGTGTCGGTGCTTTTGACATTGGACAAGTTGCACTTGTATTTTTAGGAAAGGCAATGACATCTCTTAAAGAATCACAACCACAAAGTAACATGGCAATTCTATCTAACCCTAAAGCAAATCCTCCATGTGGTGGTGTTCCATATTGTAATCCTTCTACAAACCATCCAAATTGCGCATCAATTTGTTCTTGAGTGAATCCTAAAGCTTTAAATGCTCTTTCTTGAACATTTTGATCATAAATTCTTTGTGATCCTCCACCTAATTCATAACCATTTAAAACAATATCATAAGCATCAGCTAAGCAATGTTCTGGATCAGTTTCTAATTTATCTAAATCTTCATCTTTTGGTTTTGTGAATGGATGATGTTTTGCATAATATCTTTGTGTTTCATCATCATATTCAAACATTGGGAAATCAATAACCCATAAGAAATCAAAAGTATTTGGATCATATAATTTTAATTCTTTTCCTAAATAGTTACGAATAGCAGCTAAAGAATCGCAAACAACTTCATATTTAGCATCTCCAACAAATAACAATAAATCCTGACTATGCGCATTCATAGCTGATAATAATTTTTCTAATTGTTCTTCAGTAAAGAATTTAGCAATTGGTCCCTGTATGCCATCATCTGTCACTTTTAACCATGCTAAACCTTTAGCTTTATAAGTTTTCGCAAGTTCAGTTAATTGATCAATTTTTTTACGAGAAAAATTGGCTGCTTCACCAACAACATTGATTCCTTTCACATGTCCGCCAGCTTCCAAAGCATTTTTAAAAACTGCAAAATCCACATCACTGACAACATCATTCAAGTTCACAAGCTCTAATCCAAAGCGTGTATCAGGTTTGTCAATTCCATATCTTTCCATAGCTTCATGCCAAGTCAAACGTCTTAAAGGCAATTCAATATCAATACCTTTGACATCTTTCATTAATTTTTTGATCATACCTTCTCCAACTTCTAGAATCTGATCAGTTGACATAAAGCTCATTTCAACATCGACTTGTGTAAATTCAATTTGACGATCAGCACGTAAATCTTCATCTCTAAAACAACGTGCAATCTGGTAATATCTTTCAAATCCAGATACCATTAATAATTGTTTAAACAATTGAGGTGACTGTGGTAAAGCATAGAAAGATCCTTTATGAACACGTGAAGGCACTAAGAAATCTCTTGCACCTTCTGGTGTAGAACGGTTTAAATAAGGTGTTTCAATATCTATAAAATCTAAATGATCTAAATATTCTCTAATACTTCTTGTGATTTGATGTCTTGTCATTATATTTTTTTGCATCACAGGACGTCTTAAATCCAAATAACGATATTGCATTCTTGTTTCTTCTAAAGCATCTGTTTCATCAGCCACAATCATAGGTGTTAATTTTGCAGTGTTAATAATTGTAAAAGCACTTGCCTGAATTTCAATATCACCTGTAGGAATCTTTGGATTTTTAGAAGATCTTTCAATCACTGTACCTTGAACAGATAAAATATATTCATTTTTCACTTCTTTTAATCTTTCTTCAAAAGATTCATCAAAAATCACCTGAGTAATTCCATAACGATCTCTTAAATCAACAAAAACCAAAGCTCCTAAATTTCTTTTCTTGGCAACCCAACCAATCAATTCGACTTGTTGACCAACATTTTCAATTCTTAATTCCCCATTGTTATGTGTTCTATTCATGATCATGATCTCCTTCATAATGATTTTCAATAAATTCTACAATATTTTCTAATGGAACTTCCACTTGTTCTTTTGTATGATTACATTTCATATTCACGACTTCTTTTTGAACTTCTTCATCTCCAATAATCATTGAAAAATGAGCGTGGAAACGATCAGCAGATTTAAATTGCCCTTTTAACCCACGATCACATTGATCCATATCACAAGTAAATCCATTAGCACGAAGCATTGTCATAATCTGCATAGCCAAATCTTTAGCTTCGCTACCTAAAGGCATGATATAGACATCTAAACCTTCTTCATCTTCATGATCATCACCTAAAGCAATCATTAATCTTTCCATTCCAAAAGCAAAGCCAACACCAGGTGTTTGTGGTCCCCCTAATTCTTCTACAAGGCCATTATAGCGACCTCCTCCACCAACTGTTGAACCAGCTCCTAACTTTGGATCATCAGAAATAATTTCAAAAACTGTATGTGAATAATAATCTAATCCTCTTACTAAGTTAGGATCAACAACGTAATCAATTTCTAAATCATCTAATAAAGCACAAACTTTTTCAAAATGCGCTTTTGCATTATCAGTTAAATAATCAATTGTTTTTGGTGCTGTTTTCATCATAGGATGATTTTTATCAACCTTACAATCTAAGATACGTAATGGATTTTTTTCATAACGTACCTGACAATCATGGCATAACTCATTTAAGACAGGTTGAAAATGATTTTGTAAAGCTTCACGATAAGCATCACGAGATTCCTGATCACCTAAAGTATTGATGTGTAATTGAATATTTTTTAATCCTAAAGCTTTCACAACTGTCACAGCCATCAACATACACTCTACATCAACATATGGTGATTCAACTCCTAACATCTCTACACCAAATTGATGAAATTGTCTTTGTCTACCGTTTTGTGGTCTTTCATATCTGAACATTGGACCCATATAATAAACTTTCTGTAATTTTTCAGGCATTCCATAAAGTTTATTTTCTACATAAGCTCTCGCAATACCAGCTGTTCCTTCTGGTCTTAACGTCATAGAACGACCTTTTCTATCTTCAAAAGTATACATTTCCTTAGATACAACATCTGTTGTATCACCAACCGCACGATTGAATAATTCTGTATGTTCAAAAATAGGTGTTCTTATTCCTTTTACATTATAATTTGCACAAATTGTTCTTAATAATTGTTCTAATTCCTGCCATTTTCCAGATTGAGCAGGTAAAATATCTACTGTTCCTCTTGGTGCTTTATAGGCCATATCTCTATCCTCCTTTAAAAATAAAAAAACGCCCTATCTAAGGACGTTATTAACGCGGTACCACCTTAGTTCATACAATGTATGCCCTCTCTGTCTTAACGCGACTCACGGTTACTTTCATAACTTCCTCCAAAGTGTCCCATAGCTTCCTCTATCTGTTTCCACCAACCACAGACTCTCTATTAGATTTTGACTATTTAATCTTCTTCAACGGATTGACATCATTATAAAAGATTCGCTTATAAAAATCAAGTTCAATCACTCTTTTCTTTATAAAGAGTTCCATCTCTTTTTATTTTTATATCCAATTGCCTTTGAATTAACTATTGATAAGCTTTTTGAATATCACTTTTTCATAATTAAGATAACATTATTTATATTTCCTATTATCATTTATTAGATCTATTAAAAAAGATAGAAATCAAGTTTTTCACTTCTTGATTTCTATCCTTTATTTTAAAGAAGAAATATTATCTTCAATGTGATTTATTTATATAAATGTTATAAATAACGATGACACTCAATTATCTATTTGCTTATCATTACTCAACTCTATCTTATTGTTTTATTTCTTAAAAACTCTTTTTTATTTCCATACATATCATTTGAAATATTCAATAAGACTTCATTTCATATTGATAATCTCATGAATAATGTTTCCATATTTTCTATAAAGCGATATCATTATGTCCTTTTTTACTCATTTATCATGAATTGATAAACTTTCTCATTCACCCATCATGATCACTCTTTATTATATCATGAACTTTTTTTATATTTACGGCCTATCTTTCCCAGGCCTATTGTATGTTAGGGGGTAGAATATCTCTTTCCAATCTATAATCTTTTGGAAGATCAAGATTGTCAACGAATTTAAGTCCTAAATACAATGTTTTTTCTTTTATTTTTCTTCCCATCATTTTTAAGACCTCCTTTCGTTACTTTCCTTTTCTTCGCTTATATTTTAACACACTTTTTATAAAAATGAAAGCCTTTTCATTTTCGTATTATGAAAATGTTATCGAATAAATTTCTCCCATATAATCAACTCTTTTTGAGCATCTTCATGAGAAGATGAAGCATGAATAATATTATCCACAAGACGATATTCCTGATCAGCTAATTCATAGCTATCACAACTCAATTCTCCACGAATACTCTGTGGATCTGCCTGTATTGGATTTGTCTTTCCAACAATTTTTCGAGAATACGTAATAATATCTTCATCACCATCATAACTCACTTTCATAGGCATAATATAGTGAGGCCCATCAAAATAGAAAGTATTAAATAATCTTGCAGGAAAATTAAAATCCTTTCCCTTTTCGTCAATAACGTGATGATAATGTTCCAATAAAATCTTCATAACATCTATATCTACCTGCACGACTTGTGATTTTTCAACATGTAATTGATGTTGAGCTAATATTTCAAGAACTCTTTGATTTTTATGATCAACAAAAGCATCAGGTTTTAACATCATATAAGTATATTGTTTCATTTTCTCCTCCTCTTTTCGTGCGCACGTTCTTGCGCTTAATATATATTTCTTTTGAAATCATCGCTCCTGCAATGCGATGTAAAGCAACCGACTTACCTCGCGGGGATAACCCAACGGGGACCAAAGCATG
>NZ_NFLH01000016.1 GCF_002160815.1 Massilimicrobiota sp. An134
GACGGAAGAATGACATCCCGTACAAAGAAAGATGCATCTACACATCAAAATATCTCAGAAGTCAAACCATTAACGCCAGAAGAAGTTGATGAAATGCTTCTCCATGATGACACATATGAGTCAGATAAGGTACTTATGAAATGTGACAGATGCGGATGTGAAATGGAACTTGACGGATACATATTAAGTGAAATAGCGGAGGCTGATGGAGATGATGAACTGTCATGCATCTGCATGAAATGTGGAAAAGGAACAATGCACCAGGTCAAGAAATGATATATCTGGTTACGTTTTTGCATGCAGAAAAATAGAGTAATGCTGGTGCATTACTTTTTATTTTGCTCATTGTTAATATTTGCTTTAAGCGTTTATCAACCAAACGAAACCAAATTCCTATAATATAAAAAAAGATACTTCAAATGAAGTATCTTATTGATTATGTGATGGTGTTGAATCTTTCAACACAACATCATGTGCTCCACCTTCAACAATACTTGTTGAAGAAACAAGAGTGATTTTGGCTTTTTCCTGTAATTCAGGAATTGTTAAAGCACCACAGTTACACATAGTTGATTTAATTTTGGCAAGTGTTAAACCAACATTATCTTTTAATGGACCTGCATATGGTACATAAGAATCAACACCTTCTTCAAATGAAAGTTTAGCATCTCCACCTAAATCATAACGTTGCCAGTTACGTGCACGAGCGCTACCTTCACCCCAGTATTCTTTCATATACTGTCCATTGATATTGACTTTATTTGTAGGTGATTCATCAAAACGAGAGAAATATCTTCCTAACATGATAAAATCAGATCCCATTGCTAAAGCTAATGTCATATGATAGTCATGAACAATTCCACCATCACTACAGATAGGAACATAAATTCCAGTTTCTTTAAAATATTCATCTCTAGCTTTAGCAACTTCAATAGTTGCAGTTGCTTGCCCTCTACCAATTCCTTTTTGTTCACGTGTAATACAAATAGAACCTCCACCGATTCCAACTTTAACGAAATCAGCACCACATTCAGCTAAAAATCTAAATCCTTCAGCATCAACAACATTTCCAGCCCCAACTTTTACACTATCACCATAATGTTCTCTGATCCATTCAATTGTTAATTTTTGCCATTCACTGAATCCTTCACTAGAATCAATACATAATACATCTGCTCCAGCTTCTACTAACGCAGGAACACGTGTTGCATAATCTCTTGTATTGATACCTGCACCAACAACATATCTCTTAGATGCATCTAATAATTCATTAGGATTAGATTTTCTTGATTCATAATCTTTTCTAAATACAAAATATTCTAATTTCTGATTATCATCAATAATTGGTAAAGCATTCAACTTATTATCCCAGATAATATCATTAGCTTCTTTCAATGAAACACCACTTTTAGCAGTAATCAATTTATCAAATGGTGTCATAAACTCAGATACTTTTGTATCTAAAGACATGCGTGAAATACGATAATCTCTTCCTGTTACAATTCCAACTAATTTTCCATTTTGTGTTCCATCTTCAGTCACAGCCATAGTTGAATGTCCAGTTTTTTCTTTTAACGCAATAACATCCTTTAAAGTCTGATCAGGAGCAATATTTGAATCACTTGGAACAAATCCAGCTTTATAATTTTTCACTTTTCTAACCATTTCAGCCTGTGCTTCAACAGTTTGTGATCCATATATAAATGAAACTCCACCTTCTCTTGCTAAAGCAATAGCCATTGTATCATTAGATACAGATTGCATGATTGCTGATACAAGTGGGATGTTTAACGATAATGCAGGTTCTTCACCTTTTTTAAATTTAACTAATGGTGTTTTTAAACTGACATTTTTTGGTTGACACTGAGCACTTGAGTATCCTGGTACCAATAAATATTCATTAAAAGTATGTGATGGTTCTTCAAAAAAATATGCCATAATCTCTCTCCTTTTTCTTATATTGTCATTTATTGAAGAAATTATATAGATTTTTCATGATTTCGTCAACTCTTTTTCTTCAATTCCAGATTAATATCATTTTGAATCTGATTTAATAATGCATTCACTTCTTCTTTTAACACTAAATAATTATATACTAATGGATTTTCATCAAACGATTTTTTCTTTTTTTGATAAGCTTGAATTAAACTTTCACAGTCGTTATTCAAATGTTTAGCTTTTACAATAGCCTGCTGCATTTGTTTTAACTCCTTCTCCAAAGCTTTCAATACTTCATCATTTTGTATCTTCTTTTCATATCTTTGATATTCTTTGACAATATCCTGATTTAAAATCCATTGATTCAAAGCTTCAGCCTTTTCTTGAACTTGTTTATTCAACTTCTTCACCTTTCAATGCCCATGTTTTGACTTCTGTGACTCTAACAGGAACTATTTGACCAATATGTTCAGGATTTCCTTTAAAATTAATAAGTTTTTGATGTTTTGTATATCCTGTTAACATTTCATTATCTTTTTTAGATGTTCCTTCTACGAGAACTTCTACAACCTGATTTAGAAATTTTTGATTTTGTTTAAGTGCTTTTTCATTCACCAAATCATTGAGACGATATAGACGTTGTTCTTTTGTTTGAATGTCAATATCATCCTCCATCTTCGCTGCTGGTGTTCCCGCACGAGGTGAATAAATAAATGTATATGCTAAATCATATTCACAATATTCATATAATGATAATGTATCTTCAAACTGTTCATCTGTTTCCCCAGGGAATCCTACAATAACATCAGTTGTGATAGTACAATCAGGAATCTTTGATTTAATCTTATCAAATAATTTTAAATAATCCTCTCTTGTATATCTTCTTCCCATACGTTTTAAAACTTCACTATTTCCTGATTGAACAGGTAAGTGAATCGCTGGCATAATGTTATCATATTGAGCAATAACATCAATCATTTCATCACTGAAATCCCATGGATGACTAGTTGTAAAACGTATACGTGGAATGCCAGTTTTAGCTACATCTTCTAACAATGAAGCAAAGTTATAATCATCTTGAAAATCCTTACCATAAGAATTCACATTTTGGCCTAATAATGTAATCTCCTGATATCCCTGCTCTTTTAATTCTAAAACTTCTTGAAGAATTTCTTCTTTTAAACGTGATCTTTCTTTACCACGTGTGTAAGGCACAATACAATATGTACAAAACTTATTACATCCATACATAATATTAACCCAAGCTTTATAAGGATGTGCGCGATGACTTGGTAGATTTTCAATGACATCCCCTTCTTTAGACCAGACTTCCAAAACCATTTCTTTATCTAACATAGCTTGTTTTAATAAAACAGGCAAACGATGGATATTATGTGTTCCAAAAATCAAATCTACTTGTGGATGTTTTTCTAAAATCTTATTAACAACAACTTCTTCTTGAGCCATACATCCACAAATTCCAAAGATAATATTAGGATTTGTTCTTTTGACTTTTTTAAGATATCCAATTTTTCCAAAAACCTTTTCTTCAGCATTTTCTCTTATTGCACAGGTATTCAGTAAAACAACCTGTGCATCTTTAATTTCATCAGTTGCACTGTATCCTAAACTTTCTAAAATACCTGCTAGTGTTTCACTATCACGTTCATTAGCTTGGCAGCCATATGTCTGAATAAAGTATTTCTGTCCTTTTCCAATACCAACCATATCTGCTGGTATTTCATAAGCATCTTTAATATGATGTATTTCATCTTTTCCTCTATGTTTGGCATCTTTTAAAGATGGACCTTTAAAATATTGACTATAATCTTTCATTTTCTCACCACTTTCTGCTTTATTATACCAAATAAATCAAAATAAGAAAGAAAAAAATAAGGACATTGTCCTTATTTTTCATTAACCAAAGAATCCATCTGGCTGAATTGAGAAATATAAGATTCCACCTTCTGGTGTTTTCTTAAATAAACCTTTGCAATATGAAGCAGCTTCATCAGGGCTTAATTCTGTTTCACATTCAATTTCAGCTTTAATTCCTGTTTTCTTTATAAATTTACATTTAACTTTATCATCTTCATACCCATCAAAGAAATCAATTAATTTTTGAACTTGAGCAGTAGACATTAATAATTTACATTTTGCCATAATATTTCCTCCTTATTATCACATTTCTATTATAACACTTTGCTAAAAAAAATAAAGCCTTTTCATCTCATTTCTACATTTAATCTTAATGATGTAATGACCTGATTATCAATTGTCAAATCATAAAATGATGGGATACAATACAATTCATATCCACTTGGTGCAATGTAGCCACGTGAAATAGCAATAGCCTTCATAGCCTGATTTAAAGCAGCTGCTCCAATCACTTGAATTTGAACCTTTTGGTGTTCTCTTAATAAACTCGTTAATGCTCCAGCAACCTTGCTTGGTTGTGAAGAAGACGATACTCTCATCATTTCCATAAAAATTCCTCCTTGCTTTTAATATATGAGCAAAGAGGAAAAATATACTATAAAGGATGATCTGGATCAATACAAATTCTTTGAATATGCGTACACTCATTATTTTGATTAAATGATAGTAAAGTTGCTCTGAATTGTCCCATTCCTTCAGCTACCTGGAAAGGTGTCATAATACCCATTTTCATGCGTTTAATAATTCCTTCAACATCACATCCAATAGCACTATGATAAGGACCTGTCATTCCTACATCACATTGAAATGCTGTTCCATGAGGCAAAATCTTTTCATCTGCTGTTGTGACATGTGTATGTGTCCCTAGCACTGCCGCAACTTTTCCATCAAGATAATAACCTAAAGCCACCTTTTCACTTGTAGCTTCAGCATGAAAATCAATAATATGTATATCACTTTGATCTTCTTTCAAAATTTCATCAATAGCTTCAAATGGATTTTGTGACTTTCCATCCATAAAAGTAATACCTAATAGATTCGTCACACGAATCTTACGATTTTGAAACATAATCTCACGACTTCCAACACCCGGCAAAGCTTTAGGCTGATTATAAGGCACGATTAAACGATCTGCTTCGTCTATATATTGAAACAGTTCCTTTTTAGCAAATGTATGATTACCCATGGTCATAAATGATATACCTTGAAATAAAAACTCATCATAATGTTTTTTTATTAATCCTTTGCCGTGCGTTGCATTTTCTACATTGGCAATGACAAAATCAATCTGATATTTCTTCTTCAACAATGGTAAATATTGATCAATCATTTCTCTCCCAATTGCTGAAAAAACATCTCCAATAAAAAGAATGTTCATTATCTCTCCTACTTTCTAAAAAAAGATAGGATATCCTATCTTTTATTTGGCAATTTCATTGGCACGAACTTCACGAATAACTGTCACTTTGATATGTCCAGGATAAGTGAGTTCATTTTCAATTTTATCTCTAATATCTCTTGCAAGCTGATGGCTTGTTAAATCATCAACTTGATCCGGTTTGACGATAACACGAATTTCTCGACCAGCCTGAATAGCAAATACTTTATCAACACCATCAAAACCTTTAGAAATTTCTTCTAGTTTTTCAAGTCTTTGAATATAATTTTCAATTGTTTCGCTACGGCTTCCAGGTCTAGCAGCCGATAAAGTATCAGCAGCTGCTACTAAGATAGAAATAACGCTTGTTGGTTCCACATCTCCATGATGTGATTCAATGGCATTAATAACAGTTGCATTTTCACCATATTTCTTTGCAAACTTCACACCTAACTCAACATGGCTACCTTCCATTTCATGGTCAACAGCTTTTCCAATATCATGCAATAATCCTGCACGTCTAGCAAGCTGTTGGTTGAGACCAAGTTCAGCTGCCATCATTCCAGCAAAATGCGCAACTTCTAATGAGTGCTGTAAAGCATTTTGACCATAACTTGTACGATATTTCAATTTTCCAATCAACATGATAATTTCTTTGTGAACACGTGATAAACCTAATTCAAAAATAGCATCTTCCCCAGTTTTTTGAATAACTTCATGAAGTTCATTTTTTGTCTTTTGAACCACTTCTTCAATACGACCAGGTTGAATTCTTCCATCTCTAATCAACGTTTCTAATGAAAGACGTGCAATTTCTCTACGAATTGGATCAAAGCAAGAAATAGTAATAGCTTCAGGTGTATCATCAATAATCAATTCTACTCCTGTTGCATTTTCAATTGCTTTAATATTTCTCCCTTCACGTCCAATAATACGACCTTTCATTTCTTCGCTTGGTAAAGCAACAACATTAACAGTTCGTTCAATCGTTTCTTCCTGTGAATAACGATTAATAGCTGCTGCAATAATATCTTTTGCATAAAGCGAAGCTTTAGATTTTGCCTCATCTTCCTGCTCTTTGATATAAGCTGTCACTTCTTTTGACATTTTTTGTTCAACTTGTTTAAATAACTCTTCTTTTGCTTCATTAGCGCTCATTGCTGCAATTTTTTCTAATTCCGTAATTTTTGCATCAATCTGATCTTTCAATTGAGCCTCTAATTTCCCTAGTTCTTCACTTTTCTTTTCTAATTGCACTGCTTTTTCTTCCAAAACATCTTCTCTACCTTGTAAAGCAATATCTCTACGATCAATATTTTGTTCTCTTTGCAATAGTTTATTTTCAAATTTAGTAACTTCTAAGCGTTGTTCCTTGATTTCTTTTTCAGCCTCAAGCTTATATTCATAAGCCTGTGTTTTCGCATCAAGAATCGCTTCCTTAACTATATTATCAGCCTTAGAATTGGCTTCATCCACAATTCTAGAAGCATCATTATGAGCTTTAGATACTCCTAATTTTGTTAAAATAAAATATAAACCAAATCCTAAAGCGACACAAAGAACATAGGTAACAATAGTAAGAGGGGCACCAAATTCTTGCATAATCTTCCTCCTATTTCCTATGACAAATTTCTTGTTGTGCATTACACACATAAAATATTATACCGTATTTTTGTGAAATTGACAATAAAATATCAAAAGATTGCTTTTTGACCACAATAAAAACCAATATAGAAAACTATATTGGTTAAGCTTCTTCATGAGCAAAAATCTGTGCTTTGACTTTTTCTTCAATTTCATTCATAATATCAGGATGTTCAGCTAAGAAAATTTTAACATTTTCTCTACCCTGACCAATTTTTTCACCTTGATAAGCATACCATGCGCCTGATTTATCAATAATATCATGAGCAACTGCCAAATCAATAATTTCACCATCTCTTGCGATACCTTTACCATAAATGATATCCACAGATGTTGTTTTAAATGGAGGTGAAACCTTGTTTTTGACAACTTTAATATTGACTTTATTTCCAACAATCTCACTACCATTTTTGATAGCTTCACTACGTCTGATTTCAATACGCACAGAAGCATAAAACTTCAAGGCACGTCCTCCTGTTGTTGTTTCAGGATTACCATACATAACACCAATTTTTTCTCTTAACTGATTAATAAAAATAATTGTACATGATGTTTTATTCATAAGTCCAGACAAACGACGCATAGCCTTAGACATCATACGCGCCTGTAAACCAACTGAATTATCACCCATTTCACCATCAAGTTCAACTTGTGGAACCAAAGCCGCTACTGAGTCAACAACAACCAAATCAATCGCATTACTCTTTACTAAAGTTTCCGCAATAGCTAACCCCTGTTCTCCACTATCAGGCTGTGATAAAATCAGTTCATCAACATTCACTCCTAAATTTCTCGCATAAATAGGATCAATAGCATGCTCTGCATCAATGAAAGCAGCTCTTCCTCCCTGTTTTTGAACTTCTGCTATCGCATGAAGTGTTAATGTTGTTTTCCCACTTGATTCAGGACCATAAATTTCAATAATACGTCCTTTGGGATAACCACCAATACCAAGTGCAGCATCTAGTGTTAACGAACCGGTAGGAATCACATCAATATCAACCGCCACACGATCGCCTAATTTCATAATTGACCCTTTACCAAACTGCTTTTCAATTAAATGAATGGCATCTGTTAATGCTTTTTCTTTTTTATCATCAACTGATTCTGTTTTTTTCACTTTCTTTTCTGCCATAAAATATTCCTCCTACTATTTATATACAACACTTTTTTATGAAATTACTTCAAAATTTCTAAAATTTTTTCAATTCCTATCAAAATAGCCTGTTTTTGAATATCATCACGGCTGCCAGAAAGACGATAACAAAAAGTATATATATTTTCACCATAGGCAATACCAATATAAATCAAACCAACTGGTTTTCCTTCCATTGCTGATGGACCTGCATTTCCAGTAAAAGAAATGCATACATCACTATCAAACATTTTTTGTCCTTGAATGGCCATCAGTCCTGCGACTTCTTTAGAAACAACGCCAAACTGATCAATAATTTTTTCATCAATATGCAAAACATCTCTTTTAATACGTGTCTGATAGCTCACTAATGTTCCTCGATAAACAGCCGAAATGCCACTAATACTACCAATTGTTTTGGCAAAACCACCTACTGTAAAACTCTCTACACTGCTTATCGAAATATTTCTTTGTATTAATAATTGAGCTAATTCTTCCATTTTACATACTCTCCATGATATATTGTCTATTTTTCATAAAATAGTCTACTCCACTCACAAAAGAAATCAATGTTGCAAGCCAAATCATGATCTGATCCATTGGAATATGCAAACCAGCAAAAACAATATTATTCAATAACAGCAAACAAATAGCAAGCATTTGTGTCATTGTTTTTGCTTTTCCTAGATAACTTGCCGCTAAAACAACATTCTTTTGGCTGGCAACCAAACGAATAGCATCAACAATAATATCTCTTGAAATCATAATGATAGGAATAATGATATGAATATCATGTGTTGAAGCTAACAATAACAAAGTCGTATTAACAATCAATTTATCAGCAATTGGATCAATAAACTTTCCAAAAGTCGTAATCAAATGCTGTTTTCGTGCAATATAACCATCTAAATAATCCGTCAATGCTGATAAAGCAAAAATCAAAAATAAAATAATATCTAATAAAGATAATGATGTTGATAAAACATCAAAAACAGGTATCTCAATACCTAATGATTGATATGGTATCAAATAAACAATAATAAATAATGGGACACTCAATAAACGAATTGTTGTTAATTTATTAGGTAAATTCATATTATTCCTTCTCTAATGTTAAAATGAGATCTACTGGTCTATCTTGATTAGTATTGATATCTTCATCAGTTAATGGAATTTCCTGATTATTAATATAATAACGATGTCCTCTATTATTACCATTACGTAAATCTAAACTTTCAAAATCACTTACATTAAATGTCAATTCTACTGTTTCAGTTTCACCATCTTCATTTTCATGATAAATTTTTGATACAAACTGATCATATATCTCATCATTGACTCTCATTTGTGCCCAACAAGGTGCATTATATTCAACTTTCAATGTAAATGTTTGGGCATCTGCAGGCAATTTGAAATTATAATCTAAAAAATCATTTCTAGTAAATTCTACAGTTCCTTGTGTTGTTTGTGATTGATTACCATTATTTCCAGAATTTGACGGCTGATTATCTGGAGGTGTTGTTTCCACATTTCCTTCTACTGTCAATTGATTATCAGGTTTTGCTGGATCATCACTTTGAGTACGTGTTGCATAAAATCCAAACCAAATAACGACAATCACCAGACACACTAAAACCAAAATAATAGCCGCACGAATAATCGTTACATGCGATTTATCTTCATATACAGAAGGTTTTCTAGTTAATTGAGGTGCTTTAAAAGAGAATTTTTTCCCTTTATTCACAATTTCTTCATTATGATCTTCCTGTATTTCTTTTTCCTTTAATTCTTCCAACTCAATTTCACGAGTTAATTCTATATATTGCTCTGTTAACTGTTCTCCATCCATCTCTAAAGCTTGTGAGATTTTTTTGAGGTACATCTTTACATAAGCTTCATCACCTTTATAGCGATCAAATTTCCCATTTTCTATATCTCTTAAAACAGCGACTGAAATTTTTGTTTTTGCTGATAAATCTTCTATCGTCATTTGTTTCTTTTCTCTTTTTTGACGAATATTTTGACCTAAATTATCCAAAAAAATACCTCCTTATTTCCAGAAAATGTCCCTTCAATAATAATCATATTAAACCATAAAATAGTTATTTTTACAATACCAACACTATTATTTTATGAATTTATGAACAAGTTATGAATTTTATCCTATATCTATATAATTTCCTGTCAAAAAAATAAATATTTTTATTTTAGGTAGAAAAAAAGTCGACATTTCTATCGACAAAATTGCTCATTCTGATAAGCCGAGTTCTGTTTTTCAACCGATTATTTATCTATGTGTATAACACATCTTCATATCAGTTCAATTCCCTCTATGAAGCTCCCCTACCAAAATTTGGGTTTCATCCTTGCAGAGTTTACCGCTTTTCACTCTTTTTTTCAAAAGACATTGTTTCTGTGGCACTTTATGACTTATCAACCATGCCTGACGGTTTAGGTCTTAGGTCTGTCGTTAGCAAGATGCTACCTGCATTTATTAGATGCAGTACAAACACTACAATCATCGCAGATTGTGGATGCCCGGACTTTCCTCTATTTCTAGCAATCGGTTCTCATGAGCATGCATATTTTACTCAAAATCGCAAAAAAAAGCAATCATTATTTATTTTTATAGACTTCTTTTTCTAAATTAGAGATTCTTTTTAACAAATCTACATTAGATGAAAGATTTTCTTCCATAGAACGTAAATTATCCTGTTGAATCAAATGTTCTCTTTCCATATTTGCTATTTTCATTTTTAAAGCTTCGTTTTCTTTTTGTAGATTTTCAATCTGTTCATAAGATTCATTCAACATTTGCGCAAATGTTTCATAATCTTCAACAACTGTATCTAAAAAATAATCTACTTCGGTTGCACTATAACCCTTAAAATCTATTTGAAAATGTTTGTTTAAAATTTTTTTTGGACTTAACTGTATTTTCTTTGCCATATCCATCACCTTTCCTCCTCCATATTTTCACAAAAAACAATTATAAATGCAAGATATTTTTAAAAAAAGATGATTTTACACACAAATTAGACAAGATGGGAAAAATATATGTTATAATAACATGGTAAATCAATGAAAGGATATAATTATGGTTAATTACCCTAATATGAAACGCAGCTGGCAATCTTCAACATTATCAACGCACGATAAAAAACATTATACAGCTCATCGTGGAATGTCATTGGAAGAAGATATTACATTATCGAATCAATATTATCTTTCACATGATATTGCGGTTATTTATAAAAAGCCAACGCCTATTCAAATTGTCAAAGTTGACTATCCCAGACGTGAAGCCGCTAAAATTGTAGAAGCTTATTATAAAACACCTTCAACCACAGACTATAATGGACTTTATCGTGGGAAATATGTGGATTTTGAAGCTAAAGAAACAAAAGTCAAGACCTTTCCTTTTGCAAATATTTCAAAACATCAGATTGATCATCTACAAAAAATCATCAATCATGGAGGGATTGCTTTTGTTATTATTGCATTTACCTCATTAAATGAGGTATACTTAATTGACGCAAGTCATATCATTAATGATTATTATCATTCCCAGCGAAAATCAATAACATATGAAAAAATCAAAAATCTTGGACATCTGATACCCCAAGGCTATCAACCAAGATTAGATTATTTAAAAGTTGTTGACGATTGGTATTTTAAGGAGGATGAATGATGAAAAAAATAAACCGAAAAAAATCTACCAAAACAGAAAACAAAAAACAAAAAAGACGAATTATTAAAGTTGTTTGTTTAATTGTTGCGGTTATGATTACTTCTGCTGGTATGTATTTGGGATTTGGGATTTTCAAACAGGTAGAAGGCTTTTCAAAGGAAAAACTCACTTCTGATGAATCTTCTGTTTTATGTACAACAGACGGTGAAGAGTGGTTTTCCGTTGCTCGTGGTGGTGTTCAAAAAAATGTCAGTTACAATGACATTCCTCAAGTAATGATTGATGCTGTTGTAGCTGCTGAAGATTCACGTTTTTTTGAACATAACGGGTTTGATGTTCCTCGTATTGTCAAAGCCTTACTAGGTAATATTGCTGCAGGTGGTATTACAGCTGGTGGTTCAACAATTACTCAACAGTTAATTAAAAAGTCATACTATCCTGATGAGGAACAAACCATTGAAAGAAAAATTGGTGAAATTATTCTTTCAATCGAAGCAACTTCTCAAATTTCAAAAGAAGAAGTTCTTGAACTCTATTTAAATAAAATTTATTTTGGATATGGTCCTCAAACAGTAGGAATTTATGCAGCTTCAAGATATTATTTTGATAAATCAGTACAAAACTTAACATTACCAGAAGCGGCTTTGTTAGCAGGTACTTTAAACTCTCCAAACCGTTTTGATCCGTTTAGAAACCTGGACTTAGCTCAAGATCGTCGTGATACAATTCTAGGTTTAATGTTACAGCATGGTTATATATCTAAAGAAGAATGCGAAGCTACAAAAGCTATTCCAGTTGAAAACACATTGAAATCAAATCCAATTTCAACAAGCGGACAATATCAGGCATATGCTGATAAAGTCATTCGTGAAGTTCAGGAAACAACTGGTTATGATCCATATGAAACACCTATGCGTATCTATACATATATTGATACTGATGTTCAAAAACAATTAGATGATATTGCAAGTGGTGAAACATATGATTTTCAGGATTCAAGAATTCAAGTGGGTGCTGTTATTCAAGAATCCACAACAGGACGCATTGTCGGTGTTTTAAGTGGACGTGATTATACACCTTTAGGGACAACATATGCATATGCATCTCAAACAGGTGCAAGCTATGGTCAAAAGAACCAGCCTGGTTCTTCATTAAAACCTTTAATTTCATATGCTGCTGCATTTGAATTCTTAGATTATTCAACAGCCCATTATGTCCATGATGTTCCTTATGAATATGCGAATGGTTTTGTTCCTAGCAACTGGAACGGAAGAAAATATAATGGTGATATTTCTATTTCGAGTGCCTTAAGCAATTCATGGAATGCTGCTGCTTTACAAACATTTAGTGAAGTCATTACTGGAAAAGATTGTAATGGTAATGATGTTGGTGATGGTATTGGTATTGATGGTGCAACTCAATATCTTGAAAGCTTGGGATTTGATATGGAAGGCGAATCAGTTGACATTGGTTATGCAATTGGAGCATGGCGACAAGGTGTCACTCCTGAATCTGAAGCTGGTGCCTATGCTGTCATTGCGAATGGTGGAACTTATATTGAACCTCATACAGTTCAAAAAATCGAATTATTAACAACTGGTGAAGTTATTGAAATCGATCAAAAATATCAAGAAGAAAAAACACAAGCCCTTTCTGAAGAATCAGCTTATATGATTCGTGATATCATGACTGACTATGTCAAATCTGGAACAGGAATGTATAGTATGTTAAATTTAGGATATCAGATTGGTGCTAAATCAGGAACTTCTAACCATGCTGATGATACAAGTGTTAATGAAAAAATTCGTGGTCAAAATAAAGATGCCTGGTTATCAGCTTTTTCTCCAGATTATACATGGAGTGTCTGGACAGGTTATAATGCTAAAGATCAAAAAGAAGGTTATTATACAAAAAGCAATCGCGATTCCAATAATATCGCAACGATGATTGCCAAATTCTTACATGAAGATGGTATGAAAAATTCATATCCTTCTCAACCATCTGGATTAGTAAAAGCAAGCTGTGTATCAGGTATTTATCCATATGTGACTCCAGGTGAAGGTGTGCCTGATAATCGTGTTGTTTCTGGTTTATTCAAAAAGAACAATACACCTAGTGGTAGTGCAAATGGTTCTAGTTTAAATAATCTGTCATCTTTTACAGCTGAACTTGCTGATGATAAGCTCAATGTCACATTCACTGAATATGATCCAAAGAGCATGACAGAAGATGCAACACCTACAAAAACATATACAGCTGGTGGAAATAGTTACACACTTCCATATCTAGGTAATATTAATCAATTATATGGAAAAGTTGTTTATAAAGTTGATATTGCAGATGCCTCTGGTAATGTTGTTCATAGTGAAACTTTAAATAGTGCCACTGGAACAATAAATTACACATTATCACCTGGTACATATACTGTAACAGGATACTATGCTTTTGAAAGTGGCAATGGAACTTCTAATAAGATTTCACAAACAATCACAGTAGAAGACACAACGCCTGCAAGCTATACACGTACTGCATTAACAGAAAGTTCAGTTACATATCAGGTCACTGTCCCTTCTGGAACTTCCATTACAGCTTCATTAAATGGAACAAATCAAACACTTCAACAAAGTGGTACAATCACATTTAGTCAATTATCCGCTGGAACAACTTATTCTGTCACATTTACACATACACAAGCTGATGGTCAAACTGTGACTCTTGGTACTGATTCATTCATGACCACAAGTCAAACACAACAACCTGACCCAACTCAGCCTACAACACCGACACAAACTCCAACGCAATAAAAAATAAGACTGAATTCTCAACAATGAGTTTTCAGTCTTTTTCTATATTTAAATATTTTTTTCTTTTAAGCTCTTTACATATATCAATGAGTGAACAATGCTGACAATCAGGATTTATAGATTTACAATGATATCTACCAAAGAAAATCATTTGATGATGCGTTTTAATCCATCTTTCTTGAGGTATAGCTTTTTGTAGCTTTTGTTCAACCACCAAAACTGAATCTTTCTTAAAAGCAAAACCAAGCCTTTTTGAAATACGTTCTACATGTGTATCCACTGCAATAGCAGGCACTTTAAATCCTTCTGATATGACGACATTCGCTGTTTTACGCCCTACTCCTGGCAATGTCTGTAAGGCTTCATGATCACAAGGAACCTGACCATCAAAATCATCAATGAGTTTTTGCGCCATTGCTTTGACATTTTTCGCTTTATTTCGATAAAGACCAATAGTACGTAAATCATTTTCTAATTGCGATAAAGGGGCTTTCGCATAATCTTCAACACTTTGATATTTTTGAAATAACTGTTCTGTTAATTTATTCACACTCGCATCTGTTGTTTGAGCAGATAACATGACTGCAATTAACAATTCTAATTCATTATGATGAACCAATTCACATTTAGCATCTGGATACATCTCATCAAAAACATCTAAAATACGTTTGACTCTTTCCTTATTCATTTTCTTCCCACCATTTATAATCCTTTATACTTTGTTCAACCTCATTATGACTTGGTTGTGGCTTTGCAGGAGCATAGCGCTTTGTAACGCCATAACGTGCCCAATTATCCAATACTTTTTCAATATAACGAAAAGTAATAACACCTGATTTCACTGACTCATTTAAAGCATCAACAATCATTTCATCATCAAAGCCCTGACACTTTAAAGAATTAATTAACTGTACTTCTCTTTGACTTAAACTACGTCCAAAGGCATCTTCAAAAATGCTAACCAAATCAATATCCTGGCTTTCTGTTTGAGTCGGTTGATTTAACAACATTTTTTGTAAAGGCTTGAGATTTAATGAACCATGTTGTCTTGAAATCCAATGTTTATCAACCAATGACATCAAAATATCATCAATCTTTCGAAGTGATAAAGAACAAATACGTGAAATTTGTGATGGTGTAATAGGTTTAACTCCTATATCATCTAAAGTCATAATCAACAATAGTACATAACACTCCTGATCAGAAATATGCAGTTGTTTAGACTTTAAAATCAATAACTTCTGAAAATCAACACAACGATAATCTAATAATTCATCCATATTATTCTCCTAGCCTTACTGCTTTTATAAATTCTCCAGTTGCCAAATCATAATATACATATAACAAAGATTGCTCATCCTGGTAACGTCCATAATATACAAATCGTTCATTTTCATAACCAATTTCCATACTTTCTATATTGACCTGATATTTATCTTGAATAGCTTTTTGGACAACTGCTTCATCAGCCACTTCACCTTGATAAGTATCTACCAGTTTTAACTCCTTATTATATGCTACATAAGATTCAACACCATTTATTTTCACTTTGACAATATAATAAGTTTCTTTACCACGATATTCACTAAAATAATCATCATATTCATATTGATTTGTTTCACAAATTTCATTTCTAATTTCATCAAGTTGATGATGATATTGATAATATGGAACATGAACAAATAACATATAAAAAGAAACAACTGCTAAAATAATAACTAACACAACAACTGAAATAATAAATGTATGTTTTTTCAATCTGTCCACCTCCAGTGTTTCTATTATATAACAAAAAGTCTAAAATGCAAAACAAAAATGAAAAGACCATCACTGGTCTTTACTCATCTCTTGAATTACCTAAAATAATCAAAAATATTCTTAACATACTCATTAATGTTGAAATCAAAGCCGCAACATAAGTCATGGCTGCAGCTGATAGCATTTTCTTAGCACCATCATACTCTGAAGTCGTTAAATAACGTGTTTTTAAAATAGAAAGTGCTCGAGAAGATGCATTGAACTCTACTGGGAGAGTCACCAGTTGGAAAGCCAAGATTCCACACATTGCAATAAAACCAATCCAGGCAATGTCTGTTTGACCAAGAATCAACCCAATAAATATGGCAATCCATCCTAAATACTGTCCAACATTCGCAATTGGTAAAATAGCATTTCTTAATGAAATAGGAATATATTTTTCTTTATATTGAATCGCATGTCCACATTCATGTGCTGCTACAGCTAAAGAAGCTATAGAAGTTCCATGATAAATATCACTGGAAAGATTAATTGTCTTGCGACCAGGATTATAATGATCACTTAATTGACCTTTCACTTCATAAATCTGAATATCATATAATCCCTCACTATCCAATATTTCTCTTGCCACCTGTGCTCCACTTATACCACGCATATTAGCTATCTTTTTATAACGACTATATGTAGATGTGACTTTCATTTGTGCCCATAAGGCCAATATAGCAGCCAAAATAACAAAGATTGTTCCAATCATATAATAGCTATTATAGTAAACTCCATAAAACGGAAAAAACATTTTTTCATCACCTCAATAATTATAATATACCCATTATGTTAACTCAGTATGTCAAAAAAGATGCAATTAATTCATTGCATCTTTTAATCTATTGCTTGGCTTAAATGAAACAGTTTTACTAGCTGGGATAATCATTGCTTCTTTTGTTTTAGGACTTACACCTTTACGTTCTTTTCGATTATTCACTTTAAAAGTTCCAAATCCAGAAATAAGCACTTTATCCCCATTCAAAATACTTTCAATCATTGTATCAAAAACTGTATCTACTAACGCTTCAGCATCCTTTTTTGTTAAATCTTTTTTTAGTGAAACGATATCAATAAGCTCTTTTTTATTCATTTTTTATACTGCCTCCTACTTAAATCTAAGTAGTAGTATAACATTTCAAAAACCTAAGCGCAATAACAAATTTATAAAACTATTGCAATCACATTTGACTTCCCTTTGTTTACAATTTTACTTAAAATATCATGCACTCTAATACAAGCGGTTTCATTCATAGAGGCTAATTTCACACGCATACCTTCATTAATCAAATCGCCCAATTTACGTCCAAAAACGTCACAATCAAAGATAGCTTCTTTATTATTTTCACCATGACTTTGTAAATATTGAATAAATGCTTCTGCCTGTTCTTTCGATCCAATAATAGGTTCAAATGTAGACTCTATATCAACCTTAATCATATGAATAGTTGATGCTGTTGAAACAAGTTTCATTCCATAACGTGGTCCCTGTTTAATCACTTCAGGTTCACTTAATTCTATATCATCCATTAAAGGTAAAGCATATCCATATCCTGTCTGTTTAACCATTCTAATGGCATTTTGATAAGCCTGATATTCCTGACTCATCTGTTTCAAATCCTGTACCTGTTTTAAAAATAATGCAGCATCGAATTTTTCCTGTCCCAAAATTTCATTTAATATTTCCTGATATAGACCATTTCTTTCTTGAATACGTAATGAAGCTGATGAAGAAGATGTATCAATGGATGAAAGATAAGCTTTGCGAATAAAATCAAATTCACTCATATGCGTTGCTATTTTTTCTACATCTCTAAAACGATGAATCTCTAATAATGATTTTTCTAATGACTCATCCAATGTCTGTTTTAACCAATGAAATGAATCCATTAAAGCTATCCAGCGAGGAACTTCAATTTTAACTTCATGAATTGGAAATTCATATAATGCTTCTTTTAATAAATGCGTTATATCTTCCTCATTCATTTCAGTTACCCTTAAAGCTATAACAGGAACATCATGTTTCTCTTTCAAATCTTCAACAAGCTGATTACACTGTAGACTTTGAGGATCTTTTGAATTGACAACAATCACAAATGGTTTCCCAATTTCTTTAAGTTCACGAATCACATCATCTGTTGCCTGTACATAATCTGCTCCAGGTATTTCACAAATAGAGCCATCACAAGTCATGACAATCCCAATCGTTGAATGATCCTGTATCACTTTTTGGGTTCCTATTTTCGCAGCTTCATCAAAAGGAATAGCTTCTAAATACCATGGTGTTTTGACATAACGAATACCTTGCTCATCCTGATAACCTTTCGCTCCATCTATGACATAACCCACACAATCAACAAGACGAATATTGACTCCCAAATTATCTTCTATTTGAATGTGAGCAGCCTGATTAGGAACAAATTTAGGTTCAACAGTCATAATCATTTTTCCTTCACCAGATTGGGGTAATTCATCAGTAGCACGTATTTTAGCGTCTGGATTATCAATATATGGTATCACAGCTTTTTCCATAAAACGCTTAATAAATGATGATTTCCCCACCCTGACTGGTCCAACAACCCCTAAATAGATGTCACCATCACATCTTTTTCCAATATCTTTTAATATATCTATTGTCTGCATAGACTTCCTCCTTCTCACACATCAATATATGAATTTCTTTTTTTATTTAGAACAAATTACAAAAAGATAAAAAAAGTTCATGTTTTTATGGTAGAATGAAACATAGTGAAAAGGAAGGATATTATGAAACTCAAAAATACTGTTTTAATTGTCAATAACCTAGAACAATCTAAAAAATTCTACAAACAAGTTCTAGGATTAAAAGTTTTATTAGATTTTCATGGTTCAGTCACATTGTCATCTGGTATCGTGCTTCAATCAAAAGAAATCTGGAAAGATCTCATTCACAAAACTGATCAAGATATTATGATGGTTAATCATGCAGTGGAATTATCCTTTGAAACAGAAGATATTGATGCTTTTATGTTAGTTTTAGACCAGTATCATGTGACTTTACTACATCCCCCAAAAGAAGGCACATGGGGACAAAGAGTTGTCCGTTTCTATGATCCGGATGGTCATATTATCGAGGTGGGAGAGAGTATGCGTAAAATTATCAAAAGATTAGTGAGTCAAGGTTTTTCTTATGAAGAACTTGCTCATCGCTTACGTTTACCCTTAGACTATATTAAGCAAATTTTAGAATCTCATTCATAAAAAAGACAAAAGCACATTAACGCTTTTGTCTTTTTCGTTTTAACTTATTCATTTTCTTAACTTCTTTATTCCAATATTGATTGGCTTTTTTCATAAAAATACGATCTGTTAACATTGTTGTCTTGCTATAAAAATCCTGATGATGAATAATAGCATCAGAAAGGCGCTTCATTTCATTAGACACAACAAAACGCGAAATCGTCTTCATAATAAAAAGTGCTGATCCAATTTTTAAGCTGCCCTTATAATGTAATTGCTCTCTTTGACACCAATTTTGTAAAATTTTCTCTGAAATATCACATTTTTCAGGTTCATATTCATCACAAGCAATCAATGCATAAATTTCAGTCGATCCTTTTGGCTGTGACTCTAGACGTTCAAAAATTTCTAATGTTGAAGATGGTATAGAATCAAGCGCAATGAAGAAAAGAAAAATAACCTGATCATATTGAAAAAAAGTACGTTCATCAAAAGTCGATACATGGCGAACATCTAAACAATCACAACGATCATCAAGATAAACTTCTAATCTTGATAAAAAAGGTTTCATAAATGTTTGAGTATGTTTCAATCCTGAATTCAATAATAATATTTTAGCCAAGATCAACACCTCCAAACGTACGCAAAACTTCATCTAGCTCATCTTCTTCACAAAAATAAGCATCAACAGATGAATAAGAAAAACCAAGTGTTGAATCATCTAAAATGTCTTTAAACAACTTCTTTTCTGCATCTGTTGCCTGACCATATCCAATCACCAATAATTTTTTACGCAACTGACTTAACCCCAAATGACAGGTTTCCCCATCCACCATTGTATAATAAGGTTCATGATTAACGACCAGTCTTTCCAGCATCTTTTTAAAAGGAATATCAAAGCATCCATATTTCACCCTTGTAATATATATAATCAACTGACAATCATTTGTCCATTTAGAAATAATACTCATATCATCTTTAAAATAGCAGGAACCCTCACATTTTAAACAAGATAATCCTCCTGTACATGTTGAATAATGAATATTATTCAAATTCACAATAACTGAATTTTGAAAAAAGTCAGTTGAAATATCTCTATCTGTAACAACTAAATTTTTCATCTGTGTTCTCCTTTGTCTTTTATTGTATATGGATACACATTATTTGTCAAACCAGTTCTTGAAAATCCATTATTTTCGTAGCAATGGTCTGTTGAAAATATTGATCATGTTCAACAAACAACAAAGTAGGCTGATAAGTTAAAATTGCATTTTCAAGTTGGATACGTGAGAAAATATCAATATAATTTAAAGGTTCATCCCATATATATAAATGGGCCGAGGTTGCCAGTGAAATAGCTAACATGATTTTTTTCTTTTGACCCTGGCTCAAATTTTCTAATGCGATATCAAAATGAGAACGTGAAAATCCCAATTTTCTAAGTAAAGTCTTTACCATTGTCTGATCTGCTCCATACTTTTGAATCCAATCATTCAAATTCCCTTTTAAAAATGTACAATCCTGAGGAACATAGGAAATTTTCAGTTGACTGCCACAATGAAAATCACCTTCATGATCAATCTTCTCTCCTAATAAAAAATGAATCAGACTTGATTTTCCACAACCATTTGGTCCCTTTAATAACACACGATCACCTTGACAGATTGTTAATGATAAATCCTGAAAAACAGTCTTTTGTTGATAAAACAATGAAAAATGTGAAAACTGAATCAGTTGTTTTTGAAAATACTTTAAACATTTTATTTTTAAATCATCATATTCTTCAATATCCTTTAACAGAGTCTTTTTCTTTTCAATAGCCTGAATTTGACGTTTTTCAATATTTTTAGAACGCTTCATCATTTTTGCTGCCATATGGCCTACATAGCCTTTATCAGCAGCACCTCTTTTTGATTTTTCAATCTGATGACCCCAATTTTCTTTTTGTTGTTTAGATTTTTCCATCTTTACAATATCTTTCTTTAATTTTTTATTCAGCATCATTTCTCTTTCATCTTTTTTGGTCTTATCATTATACCAGCTAGAAAAATTTCCATTCACAATATCAATCGTTGTTGGATTAATCGCCATAATATGATCACAACAGCTATCAATAAAATAACGATCATGACTAACCAATAAAAAGCCTTTTTGTCTTTGCAGATACTTAGCAATGCGTTCACGAGAATTCTGATCCAAATGATTGGTTGGTTCATCAATTAGTAAAAATGAATTCTTTCTTAAAAACAAAATAGCCAATAATACTTTCGTCTGTTCACCATAAGATAGCGTATCAAATGGTCGATAAAAGACATCTAAGCCATCTATATCTAATAAATGTAATTCTTTTTCAAGTTCCCATTGTTCTAGTGTTGGACATATCTCATAACAGATATCTATCGTTAATAATTGTGGATCTTTGATAGTATAAGGAAAATAACTGCATGCTTCGCTCATGATGATTTGACCTTGATAATCATATTCTTTCATCAAAAGCTTTAAAAGCGTTGTTTTTCCACGTGCATTGCGACCAATCAATGCTGTTTTAAAAGAAGTATCTAATGAAAATGAAATATCATCAAAAACAAGTTCATAACTTCCTTCATAACCAAATGTTAAGTGTTGTACCTGAATTAACGACATCAAACATCCCTCCTTTATAAAATAAAAACGACAAGAAAATAGTCCTTGTCGTTATAATTATATTTATGATAAAAAGAGAGCTATTTTCTTGCGTGCATCTTCTAGATGCAAATCTTTAGTTTTCTGCAAGAAAATTTATACATCCTTCCACTTCCCTTCATCATTTCCATTATAGCTTGTCTTATATTCCTTTTCAAGCCAAAATATCATTTTACAAGCTTATCTATATCGGAAGGGACCTGATTGTTTTGAATAATATGAATGATCTTATCCATTTGTTCAGGTTTCACCTGTCTATTTGTCAAACGTGAAATCTTATTGACAAATTCTCTGATATTTTGCTCATCTTTTAAGTCTTTGGTCTGTAAATCATTTGCTAATGATAAAATATCAGCTTTAGACACATTCGTTTTCTGCGATACCTTATCCAATAATTTATCTTGTTTATCCATTTGAATCACCCAAGATTAATATATGCACATATATAAATGATTGTTCAGCTTTTCCATTGACAAAGCTTTCATTCCTCAGTCATTCATATTTTTATATGATTCAAATTTTCGATGAGCTTGCGATATTTAAAAGTGTATTTTTTAATCTCTTTTTCTACAAAGAATATGAATAGGTGTTCCTTCAAAACCAAAAGCATCACGTAAACGATTTTCTAAATATCGCTTATAGCTAAAATGTAAGTATTGTGGATCATTTGTAAACAAAACAAATGTTGGTGGACAGACACTGACCTGATTGGCATAATAAATTTTTAAACGTCCACCATTAAATGTTGTTGTTGGATTCATTGTTTGTGCATCAATCAAAACATCATTTAAAACACTTGTCGCAACACGTTTTTGGCTGTTGGCATAAACCTCCTGAATCATCGGCAACAACAAATGAACACGTTTTTTATCTTTAGCCGATACAAAAATAATAGGTGCATAATCCAAATATTTGAATTGTTCACGAATCTGACTTTCCATTTTTTTCATTGTCTTAGAATCTTTTTCAATCAGATCCCATTTATTAACTACCAGAATAACAGCTTTTCCAGCTTCATGGGCATATCCAGCTACATGTTTATCCTGTTCGATAATTCCTTGATTCCCATCAACAACCATTAAGACAACATCACTTTTTTCTACAGCTGATAAAGCACGTAAAACAGAATACTTTTCAACATTTTCATAAATTTTTCCTTTTTTACGCATTCCTGCTGTATCAACAACACAATACTTCTGTCCATCTTTTTCAAAAGGTGTATCAATAGCATCACGGGTTGTTCCTTCAATATCTGATACAATGACACGTTCTTCACCTAAAATGGCATTCGTTAAAGAAGATTTTCCAACATTTGGTCTTCCAATCACTGAAAAACGAATAATATCATCTTCTTTTTTTTCATCCACAGCAGGCAATTGATGAATAATTTCATCTAAAACATCTCCAATACCAATACCATGACTTCCTGATACTGCAATTGGATCACCAATACCTAAACTATAAAAATCATAAATATTATCTTTAAATTTCTGATCATCTATCTTATTAACAGCTAATACAATTGGTTTTCTTGATTTTTGTAGTAAACGAGCAACGAAAAGATCTTCTTTTGTAACGCCTTCACGACCATTGACAACAAATAAAATAATATCTGCTTCTTCTATAGCAATTTCTGCCTGCATTTTGATTTGTTCAGTAAAAGAAGCATTTTCTAATTCAATTCCACCTGTATCAATGATTTTAAAATCACGTGTCAGCCATGATGCATCCGCATAGATACGATCACGTGTAACACCTGGAGTATCTTCAACAATGGAAATGCGTTGACCAACAATACGATTAAAAATTGTTGATTTCCCAACATTCGCTCGTCCTACAATTGCTACAATTCCTTTTCTCATGATTATTCACTCCCTATACTCTCTGTTCTACAAGTTGCATCACTTTTGCAACAACTTCTTCCAATGTCATGTCTGATGTATCAATTTCAATGGCATCATCAGCTTTTTTTAAAGGAGAAATAAGACGGTTCATATCTTGTTCATCTCTTAAAGCAATCTCTTTTTGAATGTCTTCTAAATTGGATTCAAGACCTCTTTGCAAGTTCTCTTTATGACGACGTAATGCTCGACATTCAATGCTGGCAACCTGATAAATCTTTAACTCAGCATCTTTTAAAACAACCGTTCCAATATCTCTACCATCTAAAATCACACCGCCACCTTGAGCCATTTGTCGCTGCTTATCAACGAGAAAAGTTCTGACTACTTCATATTGAGAAACAATACTTGCTCCCATTGACACTTCATTTTCACGAATAGATGATGTGACATCTTCATGATTCAATTGAATCGTTCCATCTGGAAACATTTGAATATCTATATCCTTTAAAAGTGCTGATACACCCTGTTCATCATGGAAATCAATATGATTTAACCAGGCATAATAAGCGACACAACGATACATAGCTCCAGTATCAATATATGTATAATTTAAATTCTTAGCTACCATTTTGGCAATTGTTGACTTTCCAGCAGCAGCTGGACCATCAATAGCAATTGAAATTCTTTTCGTCATATTCTATAACCTCACTTTTCAAAACCAACTGAATTCTTTAAAAAAACAACTGTTTAGCAATAAAGAATGCTAAAACAATAAAGATCACAATAAAAACAATAATCACATAATTTAAAATTGTCACTAATTTACTATCTTTTTCTTCTTCTGTATCTTCTTCTACAATTTGTTCTCTTTGTTTTTTAACTTTCACTTCTTCTTTATGTTTAGTTTTTTCTACTTTTTCTGGTTTTGTTTTTTCAACTTTTTCACGTTTTGTTTTTTTCTTATCTTCCTTCATAAAATCCGCAATAGTCAAACCTTCTTCATATTTCTTTAACTCCTCGGCATCTTCTTCTGGCGACATTGCAGCTAATTTTTCTAATAAAGACATTTTCTTTTGTGGTTCAGCCTTTATTTCCTGTGTTTGAGACGTTTGTGCATGTTGAGGCTGATGTTCCTCAGATTGTTTAATTTTATTTAAAATATCTAAACGTGTATTATATTGTTCTTTACCAACATTCACTTTTGCTTCATTTAAAGCAGATTTGATTTCTTCATTATCAGGTTTTAATGTTTCATATGATAAAGGTTCCATCAATGTATCCTGAATATCTTTCTTTTGATTTTGAGGTAAAAAAGCTAAAAAATCATCTTCTTCATCATCCTGTTCATATGTCATCTGACGATCAATTGCTACCTCTTCTTTCATTTCATCTCTTAATTCTTTATATTTATTAATTCTTGTTTGTTTCTCCATTTCGCATCACCGACCTCATTATAACATAACTATAAAAAATTATAAAATAAACTTTCAAAATAATTCTATTTAGTATATAATAGGCGTATGAATAGGAGGTAATAAAAATGTATAAAGTTAATGAAAATTGTATTGGTTGTGGTTCTTGCACAGCAGTATGTCCAGAAGTTTTTGATTTAAACGCTGACGGATTAGCAGAAAACATTCTAGGTGAAGTTCCTGCTGAATTAGAAGAAGCTGCAAAAGAAGCTGCAGCATCTTGCCCAGTTGATGCAATTGTTAATGAATAAGATAAAAAAAAGAGCTTAAGGCTCTTTTTTTAATGGATAAGAATTCATTTCGTTTTCAATTAAATGTTTTTTCATTTCATTTTGTGGTGGTTTAAAAAAGCTAATTGTATGACATTTATTACACCATATAAAATGAATACCTTCTAATTCTTTATATTCAATAAAAGGCTCTTTAGCCCCACAGATACCACAAACATTTGTTTTTCCCGGTTCTAAAACAACACTACGCATATTTCATCCTCCTTGCTTTCTATTATAATCACTTCATATCAGTCTTCAATAAACTTCATCATACAAATAACGACAAAAAAAGATATCTCTTGCAAGATATCCCTTTATTTAACGATTTCTGGCATTTTTCTTAGATAATGCCATCGTCTTTAATTCTTTCACTTCTTGAGGTTTTAACATACGATATTGTCCTGGTCTTAATCCTTTTAAATCAACTGTTCCCACACGTAAACGATGTAATCTTTTAACTGGATGATCAACAGCTTCGAACATTTTCTTAACCTGTCGATTCTTTCCTTCAATCAATTTAATCATTAACATGGTTGTTCCATGTTCTTCATCTTTACCAACAATCTTAATGCGGCAAGGTAAAGTCTTAACTCCTTCAAGATAAATACCTTTTTCTAATTGACGAACAGTCAAACCATTAACCAAACCTTTAACACTTACTTCATAAACCTTTTCTAAATGTGATGAGGGATGCATCATTAAATTTGCAAACTCTCCATCATTCGTCATCAACAATAAACCAGATGTATCATAATCCAATCTTCCCACTGGATAAATACGTTCCTTCACATCAGGCAAATAATCAATAACCGTTTTTCTTCCCAGTTCATCACTTAATGAACAAATACATCCCTTAGGTTTATAAAATACATAATAAACTTTATTTTCACTTTGAAGAGCCTTTCCGTCAATCATGATCAAATCTCCTTTTTTGACTTTAAAGCCCAACTCACTTACGACTTCACCATTGACTTCGACTCTCCCTTGACGAATAAGATCTTCAGCTTTTCTTCTTGAAGTATATCCACTCGCTGCAATTGCTTTTTGTAGTCTTTCCACAGTATCACGTCCTTTCCCTATCATTATACATAGTTTATCAAATTATACAAACATTTTTAAATAAATCATAATCGCAAATATGACAGACAAAAAATCCATCGTTAAACCTACAGGTAAAGCATAACGGGTTTTCTTCATATGAATAGAAGAAAAATAAAGTGTCACAACATAAAATGTTGTATCACTGCCACTTTGAATAAGTGTTGCTAGTAAACTTAAAGGATGATCAACACCAAACATTTCATAAAACGAATAGAGATATGATAATGAAGCATTGGCACTGACAGGTCTTAACAAACCGAGTACAAGTATATCAATAGGAATCTGTAAGAATTGTAACACTGGCTGAAAAAGATGACTCAAAAGTTCAATAGTTCCACTACTTTGAAGTAATTGTACAAAAACCATAAATGCCATTAATGTTGTAAAAAGTGTCTGAAATAATGTCAAAGCGTCTTTGACACCTTCAATAAACAAATCAAATAAAGGATAATGTTTGATTAAACCATCAATAAAGACACAGAGTAATAAAATAAAAACAATCTTATTCATGATCAATCACCCTTTGTATAATCAATCCAATGATAATAATTGTAATACCAATAACTAACATATATGGATAAAATGCATAAATATCCTGTGAGCCCATTTGTTTTCTGATCATAAATAATGTTGATGGAAATAAACATAATCCTGCTGTATTGATAATCACTAAAGTCAGCATTTCACGACTTGGACGTTGTGGATGAGGATTGTATTCCTGAAGTTTTTGAAAAGCTTTAATACCACTCAAAGTCGCAAGTGTTCCTAAACCTAAAAGATTTGCAATCACATTAGAAGAGAGATAAGTATAAACATCATCATGTTTCATGACTGGTCCATAAATGACACGAAACAATGGTTTAAAAATAATTGAAAAATAATTCATGAATCCTGTTTTTTGAATAATGTTTAAAAAACCACCCCACAAACAAGCTGCCAGTAACACATTTAAAAGTAAATCCCATACCATAAATGGTGTATCCATTAAAGCTGTCATCATGGCTTCTTCCTGATGACGACATAAACCAATCAACAAAAAGACAACAACACTCCATTTCCAGATTCTAGCCATTCATGCATTCTCCAAACAACATCCATGCATATTGAAAAATCATTTGTAAAGCATTTTGCTGATTGACTTCATAAATGGGATTTTCATTTACATAAACTTTTAATATATCACCCTGTGATTGCAGGGATACATTTTGACTTTCCTGTCCACAATAATAAAGATCCTGATCAATGAGAAATGAATGACCGTGATACTGATAGATTCCTTTAGATAAAACCAGTACATTTTGATATTTTTGAAAACATTCTTCATACTTTTTTTGATGAAATTCAAAATCATTTCCACAATTAAACGTCACAATAACTAAAGAAACATCATCTTTAATTGCACGTGTGACTAAGGTACGTTTTGCTTTTTTGGTATATCCTGTTTTTCCTCCAACACAATACTCATATTCTTCCAGCAATCTATTTTTGTTATGCCATGTTCCCCCATCATCTTCGCGTTTATAAGTTTCTTTCATGACAATATCATTGAAAATAGGATTTTGACTACAATAAGACATAAGCAAAGCCATATCATAAACACTGGACTGATTTCCATCATCTTCTTCATCCAAACCAGTTGGATTAGAAAAATGTGTATCTGTCATATGAAGTTCCTGAGCCTTTTGATTCATCATTTCAACAAAGTGTTCAATACTTCCACCAACATTTTTTGCAATCACATTAGCTGCATCATTTCCACTTCTCAATAATAAACCATGCAATAAATCTCTTAAATTAATGCGGTCACCTATATGTATATAGATGCCACTTCCCCATGCTTCATTAACTTCTTCACCAATCTCATATTCATCATCCAGTTGTCCATTTTCAATCGCAACAATTGCTGTCATAATCTTAGATATGGAAGCAACACTCTGGACTTCATGAATATTTTTTCCTTCTAATACATTGTGTTGAGTACTTTCCATCACAATATATGATTGACCTTGAAAATCAACGGCATGTACATTGACTATACATAATAAAAAGCATAAAAAAAACATGATTTTTTTCATAGTATCACCTATAAATACTATATGAAAAAGAATACATGTTATGATTTTTTCTTCCATTCTGGATGTGTACGAATATATACAATGGTTTGATCTAAGCCATGATCATGAAGATAATGTAAAAGATGTTCTAAAAAAGCACGTGTATCAGGGTGCATAATATAAGAATATTTTCCCCTTTCATAATAAGCGAGTGGAAATGTATCTTGATATTTATCACCTTGATAAGTCTGACTGGCTGCTATACGATCACAAAACATTTCTAAAACATAGCGTGCAGGCATTTTGGCAGGCTGCAAACCATTGCGTGTAAAATCGACCCAAAATTCCCAATGATGTTTATTTCTTCCCTTGTGATGTAACCAGGCTAAAGAATAACCTTTGTCACGACGTTCTACAGAATTTGGCGACTTATCCCCTTGGTAATACTTGATTCCTGTAGAAAATTCACACCATGAATATTTTGACATATCATGTAGTAGACCCTGTTTATATAAACCTATACGAAAGCATAGTTTCATGACTTTCCATTTATGTTTTGTTATTGTTTTGAAATGGCCTAAAGCTTTCATCGAATCACCCGTATTTAGTATACAATGTTTTATATTTGAAGTAAATCTCTTTATTTTTTTTCAAACGGTGTTATAATGTAGTCGATGTGTAAGAGGAGGTTTGAGAGATGTCAATTAAAGTTGATGTTCGTACAAATATTAATGATTATGAATTAACACTTGAAAAATGCTCTGAAATTATTACATTATTACAAGACACATATCAGAATATTAGAAATGATATGTATGCTCGTTTTTTAAGCATTCGTATTTTAATCAAAACATTATCTATTGTTGCATGTTTGATTGTTTTATATTTATTAACACATAGTGCATTTTTCTTATATTCTACACCTATCTTTATGGTTGTAGCATTAATATTTGCGATAGTGAGTGCTGAATATATTACGACACAAACACGTAAACAAATTGTTATACAATTAAAGCATTACACAAAAGCACGTGAACAATTATTGCAATACGAAAAAATCAAGTTATAATGACTTGATTTTTTTATTATACAGTTTACTATAAACCATCATTATTCTATTTTTAGAATTGAACTTATAATCAACTTTTATCATTTATCACAAATCTTTATTAATTTACCTAATGTCATTTCGACATATTCTACATACCCTTTGTATCTTATCTATCTATAGCTTTCTTTGTAAATAGATCATATCTATCAATTGAATACCCTGCTCATATATAGGATGGTCATAATGGTCTATAAAAAAATTTTGAATACTATGTGAACGGATAAAACCACATTTTTCATAAAAAGGAATTGTCAAAGGACTATCTCCTGTACCAACCTGTAAAACAGAATATTTTTCTTTATATTTTTCAACAATAAATTCTATCAAAATACGCCCATATCCTTTTCCCTGTGCTTCTGGCTTAGTTGCTATATTTTTGATTTCAAGAATTCCATGACCTTCATCAGTCACAACACATTCACATTGAATACCATCATCATCTAATACATACATTGTTCCACGTTCAAGATACTGATCTATCATATCTTCCTGTTCATCAGCCAAAAGCAACAATGAAAGAAATTGTTTTTTATTTTTCTTAATTTCTTTAATTTCCATATCAACACACCTCTGTATTTTGATGCTCATTCTTCTAAACTTATATGAAAATATTTTTGAATCCACACCATTCGTGAATAAAACAATGATTTGACTATATATTATTCATTATGGATTTGTTTTAAATATTCTTGTATTTGTGATGCTAAAGAAACTGAACGCTCAATAATATGATGCGTCATGCTTTCCTGATTTTCAAAATCTATGTTTGTTTCTAAAACAATTTCCACAATGGAATATTTAGGCATTATTTTTTGATTATGATTCCATTTTGTTTTCTGTAATATTTTCCAGTATTTTCTTTGAATATCTGCATTTTGTCCCATTAACCATAATTCAAAATTGAAGTTTTTCATGATTTAATACAATTCCAAACCTTAGTTTTTGATCTCTTAAATACTGATTAAAAAAAGCAAAATAAGTATAATCTAAATATCCAAATGAGATATTTCCTGTATTATAATCTTTAGGAAATTTTGATTTTAATTGTCCAACATATTGAATCAAAGTCAAATAAGCAGTTTGTATATATCCTTGATTTAACTGTTCTTTATATATTTCCAAACATTTTTGAATATCCTTTTTCATTAAAAGATTCTCCATTCTTTCATATTTTTTATTTGATAACTATTTATGTCATTTTATGTGCTGTTATAATTGTATAACTCAATGAATTGATAGTGACCTTGATTTGATCAACCTCACAATACCAATTTTTGCCACGTTTATAAATATGACAATTTTTGTCTAAAATCTTATTTCGACAGTACGCCACAACATCTTGTGTATCAAGTTTTAAGTTTCTTTTTATTCTTTCTATTCCTAATTCTGTCGTATGAATCTTATCAATATGATTAAGCAATACTTTTTTATCTTCCATCACTTTTTCTCCATCAATACCTACTTATTTCATAAGTTTTTCTAATACTTTTCTGACATTATGAGCAGCATCTTCCTGGATTTCAATAATTCTTGCCCCTCGACTTTTCGCAACTTCTCTTAAATCAACCGCAATCGCTGTATGATAAGAACACCCA
Source organism: Massilimicrobiota sp. An134 (assembly GCF_002160815.1). Lineage (GTDB taxonomy): Bacteria > Bacillota_I > Bacilli_A > Erysipelotrichales > Coprobacillaceae > Allocoprobacillus > Allocoprobacillus merdigallinarum. The sequence goes on from NZ_NFLH01000016.1 coordinate 31,679, forward strand.
ATCACCAAAAAGATATCATCTGGTGTTAAATCATATACCATTTCATAAGCTTTTTGGTAATTTGGTGCAGGATCTCCATATAATACAGGTTTATTATATAATGACCAGGCAATAGACATTTCATCATCGTCAGGTAAACCACCATGCATTTCTAAAGCATCACTGCCAGCAAGTTTATGTAAACCATCAATATTCATGGTAATGACTGGAATATGATACTGAGCTAAGGCATAATGGGCATCATTAGGTTTCGCTCCATTCATACTGGCTTTCAGTTGTCTAATGACTTCGTTATATTCTTCATGATGCGTATTTGCATAATCTCTAAATAATTTTTCTCTAATATCAGGTCTTTCCATAAATGTTGGAATATTGGATTGTTTTGATATTCCTGCTCCTGTAAATGCAATTATTTTCATAGAAATCATCTCCTTTAAATATTGTATACTATTTCCATTTGTTTTTATATAAAAATATTTGATAAATCATTTATCAAATATAAAATCAACATTTTGCCATTTCTTCTCTATTTTTATCACATTGACAATCATCGATATGTATGTTAATATCATATCGAAGAATATAGATATGAGGTGATGATATGGATAAAGATTATGAACAGGAAGCAAAAGTTTTCAAAGCATTTTGTGATCCTAATCGTTTAAAAATTCTTAATATTTTAAAAGATGGAGAACATTGTGCATGTAAACTTTTAGAAATTCTTGATGTAAGTCAATCTACTTTATCACACCATATGAAAATATTAACAGATGCAAGGGTTGTGAATGTAAGAAAGGATGGCAAGTGGTCACATTATTCTTTATCAGGTGATGGGATTGAAAAAGTTATCCAGTATTTAAAAAATTATCGCATGTAAATGATTTTTCATTTTATAAAGCCACCATTAGGGTGGCAAAAATTCAAATATATAAATCGAAATATATCGATATAAGGAGGAACTATGAAAGAAATTTGGTTATTCTTTCAAAATCAAATTTTAGGAATGAACTGGCTCAATGAATTGATTGCTTTATTGCTAACTTCTGTTGGTATAGATATCAATTCCAATATTGGAGCCAGTATTCAGTTTTTTATTTATGATGTTATAAAGATCACAGTATTGTTATGTGTATTGATCTTTATGATTTCGTATATTCAAAGTTATTTTCCACCAGAAAGAAGCAAGAAAATTCTAGGTCGATTTCATGGTATAAAAGCAAATATCATTTCTGCTTTATTAGGTACAGTAACGCCTTTTTGTTCATGTTCATCTATACCGCTATTTATTGGATTTACAAGTGCTGGCTTGCCATTAGGAGTCACTTTCTCATTTTTGATTTCTTCACCTATGGTTGATTTAGGAAGTCTTGTTTTATTGATGAGTATCTTTGGAATCAAAATTGCAGTCGCCTATGTTATAGTTGGGCTTATTATTGCTGTTATTGGCGGAATAGTTATTGAAAAAATGCATATGGAAAAATATGTTGAAGCATTCATTATGAAATCTAGTCATGTAGATATTAGCTCACCAGATCTAAGTAAAACAGAACGTCTTCAGTATGCCAAGGAGCAGGTTATAGAAACCTTTAAAAAAGTTTTTCCATATATTTTGATAGGTGTAGGAATTGGAGCTATTATTCATAACTGGATTCCAGAAGCATGGATAGAAGGCATACTCGGTGGAAATAATCCTTTTGGAGTTATTTTAGCAACAATTGTAGGAATTCCAATGTATGCTGACATTTTTGGAACTATTCCAGTCGCCGAAGCTTTACTGGCTAAAGGTGCTTTACTTGGAACAGTATTAGCCTTTATGATGGCAGTGACAACATTAAGTTTACCTTCACTGATTATGCTAAAAAAGGCTGTAAAACCCAAACTTCTAGCATTGTTTATTGCAATCTGTACTCTAGGAATTATGATTGTTGGTTATTTGTTTAACATATTTTCATTTTTACTGTATTAGGAGGAAGGCATATGGCAAATGTTGTTCATTTTAATATGATCGTCGATATCAATCAGTTATTAAAAGAAAAAGGAATAGAATATTCCATTCATGCTATTGGAGCATGTACATGCAATGGCTTAGAACTTCGACAAGATGGTAAGGAATATCCTATTGATGAAATTATTGAATATATGAATGAGTGTCTGGATAAAAAATGGATGAGAGTTAGAAAAAGCAAAGACAATGAACATATTCTTAATGTGGAATCAAAGTTTGATTATGAAAAATGAAAAGGAGAATGTGTATGAATCTATTTAAAAAGAAAGAAAAAAAGGAATGTTGTTGTAGTCAGATTGATGAGGAAAGTGTTAAAAAAGCTGAGGAATTAATAAAAGATGATGGAATAAAAATCTTAGGCTCAGGATGTCAAAAATGTGATAAACTAGAGGAATCAGTAAGAATAGCATTATCAGAATTCAATTTTAATTTACCAATTGAACATATCACTGATTTTTCTCAAATTGCATCCTATGGTGTTATGTCCACACCAGCATTAGTATTGAATGGAGAAGTTGTTTCTTTTGGGAAAGTTTTATCAGTAGATGAAGTCAAACATATTTTATCAATAAAAATGAAAGGTCAATAAATATATGGAAAGAAAACTTAAAATTGCATTTGTGTGTGTTCATAATTCATGTCGCAGTCAAATTGCTGAAGCATTAGGAAAAAAGTTTATGAGTGACAGATATGATTTTTACTCTTGTGGAACAGAATTGAAACCTCAAATTAATCAGGATGCTGTCAGACTTATAAAAGACATGTATCAAATTGATATGGAACAGAACCAATATAGTAAATTAGTCCAAGATATTCCTCAAGTAGATATCGCTATTTCTATGGGATGTAACGTTACTTGTCCATATGTAGGTAAAAGTTTTGATGATAATTGGAATTTAGATGACCCTACTGGAAAAAGTGATGATGAATTCATCAAAATCATCAAAGAAATAGAGAAGAAAATAAAAAAATTAAATTATTAAATAAAATGAGCTTATAAGCTCTTTTTTTATAAAATCATATTGACCTTATAGTTATTGAAAGGTGTATGTTATAATAAAAGAGATCATATATAACTCTTTTCAAATATAATCATAGACGCTTAAAGACGAAAGGACAATATGCATATGAAAATCAAAGAAGTCGAAAAATTATTACAAATCAATTCTCAAACAATACGCTATTATGAAAAATTAGGTTTTTTAAAGCCAAAAAGGGATGAAAATGGTTATAGAAATTATACACAGGAAGATGTCCAGATATTAAGAAAAATACATTTTTTAAGAGATTTAGATATTCCTCTAGAAATGATTCAAACAATTCTTCTAAATCCAGATCAATTTCAAAATATACTAAATAAACATTTAAAATTTTTACAAGCAAAGATTGAAAATCTAGAAGAAGTTCAACAGAAATGTTTTCATTTAAATCAAAAAAACATTCCCTTGTTAGATGCAATTATTGATGGAGAATTTCAAAATCAGCCTGCTCATTCACATGATGAAATTAAATCAATTATTCATAAAGCATCTGAATTTATAAAGCCCTACCCTGTTGTCACATTAGGAAGAAAAACAACCCCTTTTCAATTTCTAAAAGAAATAATACTCATATTTATTTCTACAACTTTGATCACTATGAGCTTTCTTTTATATTTTATCAATACTCATACAATGACTCATATACATTGGGGTTTATATTTATTGAGTGTTATCCTCCTGACAATTATTTTCATATTCATATTATTTCATGAAAAATACTATGAATTTGGAATTGTCGATTTCTATATATTTGACAGCTATAAAATGAAGGCAAAGAGTATAAAAGCAGTATTAGAAAACACAACCCATGAAATAGCCAGACATTATTTATACAAAGATATTTGCAATGTTAAAATCCATGTTGAAAAAAAGATTGGTGGCATTGGTTTTGGACCTGTGACATATTATAATATTATCTATCAATTTCATATGCGAGATGGGAATCATTTTCAAATAAATAGTTCCTTATATCAGGAAACATCGCAGGATAGAAAATCTGTTTATGAGATATTAGATTATCATCATGTTAAAATTATTGATGAACAGAATTTAAAACAGTTCTTTTTACAAAAAAATCTATCTATTTATGAATATTTAGAAAAAAGATGCACATGATTGCATCTTTTTGACTCTTATATATCTTCAAAATATTTTGTCATGACATCATCTTTGTATTTAAAAAAGTATTTTTCTACACCTTTTACGAAAAAGTCACGACGTTTCTCCACTTGCTGATCATCTTCCTCTTTCCATACCTTCGCTATAAGTTCATGATGACGATAAAATATCTGGCATAATTCCAACACTTGATATTGGGTATTATAAAGCTGATACAGTTCTATAATTCTTTGATCTAACAATTGATTATATTGTCCTTTTTTGAAATACCTTGAATATGAAAAAGAGTATCCTGACATTGATGTTTTTGATAATAATGACATGGTTTACATATATCATCCCCTTCTATTGTCAGTTGGCAAAGCAAATAAGGATTTTTTATAATAGCATTAGCAATAGCATAAAAATCATGTTCCATCTTTTAGTCAGGAACAAATTCTTCAATTCCTGTACAATATAATTTAAAAATATCCATAAAATGATGGGGTTTTATGATAACTGTTTTCATATCAATCCTTCCTCTTTTTATTATCCATATTTTTCATGTCTATTTATTAATATTTTCTTAATTTTTTATGTTATAATGCTTATATATCAAATAAAGGGGAATAAATTCATGGCTATAAAAATGATTGCGGTAGATATGGATGGAACGTTTTTAGATGAAAATTCATCTTATAATCAAAAACGTTTTGATCACATTTATCAAATATTAAAAGATAGAGGCATTCGCTTTGTGGTAGCAAGTGGTAATCCATACAAGAAACTTCAAAACTGTTTTCCTCATATTCAAAATGAATTAACTTATATTGCTGAAAATGGAGGTTACATTATCAGTGAAGGTAAAGAGCTATATTTTGCACATATATCCTCTCAGGACAGTCAACTGATTATTGATACACTTCAAACAATGCCTGATGTTTTATGCTGGGTATGTACAAAAAATCAATCTTACACATTAGAATCATTACCTGAACATTATTATCAAATGTTTCTTCCCTATTTTCCTCATGTGAAAAAAGTTCAAAACTTTTCACTCATTAAAGAACCTATTGTGAAATTTGCGCTTTACTTACCTCAACAAAATACAACTCAACGTATTCATGATTTGACTCAAATTGCCAGTCAAGATATTAGAATTGTTGATAGCGGACATGCCTGTATTGATATTATTCCTCGTTTTGTCAGCAAAGGCATGGCAATTCAATTGTTAATGAAAGAGTTTCATATTTCGCCTGATGAAGTTATGGCTTTTGGTGATGCTGACAATGATCGAGAGATGTTATCAACAGTCAAATATGGCTATGTGATGGCAAATGCAAAAGAAGAAATGAAAAAAGATTTTCAATGGATGGCACCAGGATTTAATGATGAAGGTGTTTTAGAAGTCATTGATTATTATTTACAAAACAATTCATTCTTCAATTTATGATAGTTTTTTATCAAAAATATTGATAAATAGAACTTTTTTTAAAAAATTATTTTCTACTTTAGCAAAATATATGATTTTATCCATTTCTCCCTCTATAATAAAGATAAAGGGGGATTTTTTATGGATGAATTTTTAAGAGATATTCACACAATGCTTTTTAAGCAATGGATTTTAATTCAGAATCAAAGTCAATGTCAAATCTATCTTGATGATAAAAATGAAAATATCATAGATATTAAAACCAATTATAGTTTCAGTCAAGTTATTTTTAATCCCTTAAATATTATTGAATTAAGTGTTACCAATACAATGACTCAAAATATTGAGTTTTATCTTCATTTTCAAATGAAAACTATGAAACATGCTACTGAACTTTTTAATGAAATGATGAATAATATTCTACAATTGGTTGATAAACCAAAAATCAAAATATTATTAAGTTGTAGTGGTGGTTTAACAACGTCTTATTTTGCTTCTAAGCTCAATGAAGCAGCTCAAATTTTAGATTATCATTATGAGGTCAGAGCGATTGGATATACTGATTTATTTAATGTAGGCAATGAATATGATGTGATTTTATTAGCTCCACAAATCTCATTCATGCATGCAAAAGTACAGGAAATCTTAAAAGATAAAATTGTCTTAAAAGTACCTCCACAAGTTTTTGCCAAATATGATGTCGCCAAAACTTTACAACTTGTCAGACATGCCTTAGAACATCAAAAGTTACCTCATAATTCTAAAACTGAATCAACTATCAAACCATTACAAGTCATTCCACATCAAAATACAAAGATTCTTGTTTTGTCTCTATTTAGAAACAGTTTACGTGTTCACATTGCCTATCATCTCTATGATGAACAAAATCATATTATCAGCAGCAATGAAATTATTAAATTTAAAATCAGCATGGAAGACATTTATGACGTCATTGATACAATCTTATTACAATATCCACGTATTCAAATCATTGGCATTTCAACACCAGGTATTATCAATAATGGTTTTGTCGCTTCTACAAGTATCATAGGATTAAATAATTTTAACATGTATCAGCTACTCAAGGAGCGCTACCATCAACATATTGTCATTGATAATGATGTCAATACTGCTGCAGTCGGTTATTATGCTTCTCAACAACAATTTTCATCACTGATTTTCTTATTTCAGCCAAATAATCATTTTGGAGGAGCAGGAATTATTGTTAATGGACAACTTGTTAAAGGTCATGCGCATATTGCTGGAGAAGTGCAATACTTACCACTCAATTATTCTGCCCCACCACAAACACTTGCCAAGACACCTGAAGGCGCTTTAGAACTTGTATCTAAAACAATTGTAGCTTTATCTTCTGTGATTGGACCAGAAGCTATTATTCTTTCTTGCACTCTTATTCCTGATGTTGATGAGTTAAAAAAGATGATTGCTCAATATATACCTGAAAAGTATCTACCACGTATCATCAAAATAGAAAATATTCAAGAATATATTTTAATTGGTCAATTAATATTATGTTTACAAGAATATAAATAAAAGATAAAAAAGCTTTTTTTACGATATACATAGAAAACGCTTACAGAAAATGCTATAATATTCTTAACAAATAAAAACAGAAAAGGAGATTATAGCAATGGATTTGAATAAAAAAATAGAAGACATCAGTCATGCAGAGTACAAACTTTTACTAATCATTGGACAGCCTGGAAGTGGAAAATCAAAAGTCATTCGTCAATATAGTGAAGAAACAGGTATTCCTATTCTTGATCTTGATAAGATTTTCTATCATACACCAAGTGAAAAACTTCTACCTGAGATGAAAAACTTTTTAACAACTTATCACCAAAAAGTTTTATTGTTAGATAATAAAAAAATTCTTTATGCAAAAAACAGTCAAATTGATTTATTAGCTTTCCTTAAAGAATTATCAAAAGATATTATTGTTGTTGCAACATGGAATGGAAAAATTGAAGATGGACAGCTCTTCCATTTTCGTAATGACACTTCAGAAGATCTTATTTATTCAACTGATAATAACGATTTTAAATATATCTTATGCTAAAAAGAAGCAGAATTTACTGCTTCTTTTCTATTTCAATAACATAAGGTGCTTTCTTTTTATTCAACATTTGAAAGCACGAAACATGAAACTGATGAGAATCTAACTGTGATACATATTCATGAATCCATAAACTTTCCTGATATCCTTCTTCATGACCAGGATAAACAACAATAAAAAGAGCTTTTTTCATCATTTCAATAGCTTGACAGACAGCCTCTTGAGTAGACGGCAATGTTGTTGTAATATGATGAGAAGCCTGTGGTAAATAGCCAAGATTGAATATTCCTATATCAAATGATGAAAAATACTGTTTCATATTTTCATGACTATCTAAAATCAGTTGTACATGTTGTCTATCTCCTAAACGTTTTTTTGTATTTTCCAATGCTTCAGGCTGTATATCAAAAGCATAGACCTTTGGACACTGTTCAGCTAAAAAAAGTGTATCATGACCATTTCCCATAGTAAAATCAACACCCACCTGAAAAGAATACGTTGATATTCTTTGATGAACATATTCAACCATCGTTAACATACTATGATCACCCTTTCTTATACATCGACCACTGACATTGATAATCTTTATAGATCACAACAAGATAATGATCTTGAATTTCTTCTACAATTGCATATCTAAATAAGAGCTCAGAATCAAGCTGATATTTTTGTGAAAGTTCTCTTAAAACCTGTTTCTTTGATTGTGGAGTTAAAGTAGACTGATACCATTTTTTAGGTTTCACTTTAAACTGCAATAAATAATCCATAATCAATAAATCATGATACTTCTCAGGTAAATAGGAATCCAAGTAAAGATAAAGTTCATCTAACTGATAACCTATTTTTTTATATTGTTTTTCATGATAAAAACATGAAAGATCATAAAAGAACGCAAATGGCGAAGAAACGTCATCCATCACTGCATTCATCGTATGTACAAAACGCCCACTATTCCAGTATTTCTCCAACATATCTTCAGCCATATGAATCTTTTCCATATCATCATGAGATAACCATTTGTTTTCCAGCATTTCATAAGGAGGCTCTTTTTGATAGACATACCCATAATCTTTAGCATCATTACGTAATGATGTTCCTCTTAATAGTTTTAAAAAACCCAATTGTAATTCTTTTGCACGAAAGGCAAAAACATCATCAAATGATTGAGCAAATCTTTCATATGTTTCATATGGTAAACCAGCAATGAGATCTAAATGCAAATCACATTGACCATCTTGCATTAACATAGTGATCACTTCACTCAAACGTTTAAAATTCTGAATTCTTTTGACTGCGCGATTTGTCGGTTCGTAAGTCGATTGTATGCCTATTTCAAATCTCAATAATCCCTTTGGTGCTTTCTCTCTAATAAAATCAATAATTTTTTGATTGAGGACATCCGCATTAATTTCAAATTGAAATTGCTGTCCTTCTTGATAATGTTTAAAAATATAATCTAAAATCATAATAGCATGATTTGCATCAGCATTAAAACTACGATCTAAAAATTTAATTGTTTTGGCTGAACTATGACAAATCAAATTGAGTTGTCTTTTGAGATAGTCTTCACTAAAAAATCTAAGTCCCTGTTCTAATGAAGATAAACAATATTGACATTGAAATGGACACCCTCGACTTGTTTCAAAATATAAGATACGTTTACTCATATCTTTTTGATCTTGTGGTAAACAATACGGCGAATCTAAGGACTCTACATATTTTAAATCTGCAACAGCTACTGTTGATGAGATATGCCCACGATAACTGACACCTGGTAAACATACATCCTGTTTCTTTTCTAAAGCTTCTAATAATTGAGGGAATATTTCTTCCCCTTCACCACTTAAAATGTAATCTACTGGTATGTGCTCTAAAAAGTACTGTGGTTCATAAGTGACCTCAGGTCCCCCTAAAGCAAGAATAATATCAGGTTGTCTTTGACGTAACATATGGCATAGCTTATCAATATATTCAATATTCCATATATAACAAGAAAACGCAATCATATCTAAATGCATTGATAATAAATCATCAACAATATGTTCAAGTGAATCCTTAATTGTATATTCTTTAAAATCAACATCAAAGTGATGATAAGAAGCTACATAAAGCAAACGCAATGATAATGACGTATGAATATATTTTGAATTGAGAGTTGTTATTAATGTTTTCATGATTTTCTCCTAAAAAATAATCTAGGGATAACCCTAGATTATTGACCTTTCTTAATATCAGGGATAACCCCTTTATTTAAGCAATATTCTTCTAATGTCCAACCATTATTAAAGATTTCTTTTGCTGCTTCTTTTCCAACATATCTAAAATGCCATGGTTCATTAGCAATACCTGTAATACCAGCTTTATCTTCTTCATATCTTAAAATAAAACCATATTTATAAGAATTTGCTACACACCATTTATAATCAGGTTTATAACCAAAACGACTATTTTCAATACCATTTAATTTATCATCAATAACAGCCTGACATGTTAAATCAACACCTAATCCTGTCTGATGTTCACTTCCTCCTGGTTCAGCAACTAAACTTGCTGCAGTCACAGGATCATATTTATTGAAGTAATCATCATATGTTGCCTTTTGATCTGCATATGAACGATAAGCACTATTCACAACCAAATCATAACCTTCTTTTTTAGCTGCATCAAACATTTCTACTAAAGCGTTAGCAGCTTCTTTTCTCAATCTTGGATCGTCGCAATCAGATGCCACCTTCACTTTATCAGGATCTGGATTCACTAAATCAGATGGTTCATAATTAGCTGGTAAATAGAATCCTTTTTTCACTAATGTTAAAACATCATCTGGATTTTGAATTGTATAAGGTTGATCAACTTCATTTTCAGAAATAATAAATGGATATGTTGTAATCAATACAGCATAATTATAATTTTTATTTTCTTCATATGATTCCATGTATTGATCAATATCTTCAAAAACAAATCCTTTGACTTGCATAAATGGTTCAATTTGAGCATAAGTATATTGTTTATCTACCAAATGTTTAACTTCATTCACACCTGCGGTTTTTAAAACTTCCCAAATCTGATCATTTGAATAATTAAGCGTTGTTAATTTAGGAACATAATTATCAAAAATATTATCTATAGTTGAAATAACTTCTTTCACTTGCATATCCTTATGTAAGGATAGATATTTTTCATATTCATCATAATATTGAACTTTTTGACTTTGGCTCAACCATTGTGAAATATGTTCCAATTTATCATATGATAAGATTTCATCAACTTCATTATTTTCTAACGCAAGTATTTCACTTTGTTGTGAAAAAGAATAACCTTTAAAAGCCAATTGAATACGACTAAAATTAAACCATACAATAACTCCAATCACAATTGCAACAACAATACCGATAATAGCAATTCTATCCCAACGTATTCTTGGATGCCTTGATGGAGAATACGAACTATAATATGTATATCTTTTACCTCTATTAAATCTCATAATCTACCTCTTTTCTACGTCTTATAGTTTAACATATTCATCGCTATAATTCTACATTTTCAGCGAATTTCACATGATTAAAAAAATGACATGATATAATATTATTGCAATCTGAACATAATTATGTTATTTTATTTGTTGTATATAAAGGAGGTTTCTCTATGCATTTTGTGATTTGTATGTTTATTGCATTTATCTGCCTCATTACAGCTGTATTATTTGCAGAAGTTTTTCCTAAATGGTTTAAAGCTGTTCTTGCCTTACTAGGAAGTGCGACTGCCGGATATGCAATTGCAATATTCATTAGAAAAATAGCCATGTGGACAAAAGCGTTCAGTAAACCTGAACTTTTACCTACTGCAGGTATCTGTGCAGCAATTATGCTTATTATTGTCATCATTGTGGTCTTTATTCTTAACAAGAGAAAAACAAAAACAGCATAAAAAACAATCTTTATTATAGAGATTGTTTTTTTATAATCTTTATAGAAACTTAACATAAATTTCATCTTGAACCTTTTGAAATCATATATAATAAACATATAAGGAAGTGAAATTTATGGAGTATGCATATAAGGAATATTATCTAGGCGCATTAACAATGTCAGTGATTGCCTGTATCGGTTCATTATTGAGCGTAGTCAATCTGATTCCTTTATTGATTACTTATCAGTTAATCCAAAAAGCCTGTCACCGTGGACTTCCACATTCTTCGTATAAAATTCTATCCACAATCTTTCAGACAGCTATCATGTTAACATTGTTAATCACAGTTTTATATTTGAGTTTTCAGTGGTGATCGTCAGATGACCACTTTATTTTTTGGGTATATAAACACTGACACTCCCATCTTGAACAGTAAACAGTCCATACCCTTTGTCATCAATAGTGACAGCTTCATTGACATTTTCTAAATAGTCATAAAATATCTGATTTTGATATTGCTGTCCTACATACATGTACAGTTGTCCACCATTTTGATTGGTCATAATGCAAGCCAATCCATAAGCTTCTCGTGTCCATCCTATGATATGACGATCATAAAAATAATCATTTTGTTGACCATAGGCATAATGTTGACGTAAATATAAAAGACGATCTATAACCTGATTTTGTCCTGATAAAGAAGGTTTTTCAATTCCATAATAATCACCATAAAAGATACAAGGATAACCATCCTTTCTTAGCAAAATCAAGGCATAGGCCAGTGGTTTAAACCAATCCAAAACCCATGATTGCAGACCTTGCTGTGGTTGTGTATCATGATTATCAACAAATGTGACAGCATTCATACAGGCTTTTTGAACCAATGTGTTATTAAAAATTTGGGACATATCATATTGTCCAAAGCTACGTGAAGCTTCATAAAAATGATAATGCAAAGGAACATCAAATAATGATAATGAATAATTCACTTCAGTGAGATATTGAAGTAATTTTTGTACATCACCATGCCAATATTCTCCCACTGTAAATAATTCTTGGTGTGTATACTGTCGCATATGATAAAGCCAATCCTGATAAAATGATGCATTAATATGTTTAACTGCATCTAATCTAAAACCGTCTATATGTGTTGTATCTAAGTACCATTCTCCCCATCTTTTAAGTTCACTTACAACACGATGATTTGAAAAATCTAAATCTGCTCCCATTAAATAATCATAATTCCCATTTTCATTATCAACCTGTGAGTCCCATGTTTTATCCTGAAACAAAAAAGTAGCATGACGTTTTGTTTTGGCATCATAATCTATGCCATCAAAACAACTCCAATCCCATGTAAAATCACTATATTTTTGATGACGATTGGGAAAAGTAAAAAGAGTCGGAACTTGAATCCATTCATTTTGTTTTTCAATATCATAGGTATCATGTTGATTGACTTCACTCGCTTTCACATCTTCATAGCCATCAGCACCCATTTTATGATTCAATACAATATCCCCATAAACCTGTATGCCGACTTGTTGCAGGGCCTGGATTGCTTGTAAATATTCATCTTTGGTTCCATATTTTGTTGGGACAGTTCCTTTTTGATAAAATTCACCCAAATCATATAAATCATATACCCCATAACCAACATCCTGAGTTCCACCAATACCTTTAAAAGCTGGTGGTAACCACAACGCTGTCACTCCTATATCAAAAAGATGCTGTGCATCAGCCTTAACTTTTTGATACAAATGAGGATCTGAAGGTAAATACCACTCAAAATATTGCATTAAAACGCCTTGTTTCATTCAGTTCATCTCCTTATAAAAAAGTATAAAGAAAAAAGTCAAAGACTGCAATAAACAATCTTGACTTTTTATTACTTCATTAATTGATTGATAACGTCCATCATCTCTTCTATTTTTTGATCAGCATCTTGACTGCCAATAGCATCATGAACACAATGCTGCATGTGAGCTCCAATAATTTCTTTATTAGCACGTTTTAAAATAGCTTGAGTTGCCATGATTTGATTAGATATATCAATACAATAACGATCATCTTCAATCATTTTCATGATGCCATCAATCTGTCCTCGAGCTGTTTTTAATAAACGCATAACATGTTTTTGATCTGCTTGCATTATTCAAATCCTTTAACACTATAACCAGCGTCTTCAACTGCTTTGATTAAGACACTTTCATCAACATCATGAGATAATTTTAAATAAGCACAGTTATTTTTTAAATCTACTGTTGCTTCTACACCTTCAATACTATTTAAAGCTTTATCTACATGCTTTTGACAATTTGGACACATCATACCTTCAATATTCATTGTTTTTTCCATTTTCTTTTCCTCCTGTCTGATTATTGTATTTTGATGTTTAGGTTTAAAAAATCTCAGTCTTAGGGCATTGCTGACAACAAAGATCGAACTCAAACTCATTGCCGCACCACCAAACATAGGATCTAACAGCCATCCAAAGACTGGATAGAACACGCCTGCTGCAATTGGAATTCCAATCACATTGTAGAAAAATGCCCAAAACAGATTTTCTTTAATATTTTTTAACACTGCATGACTCAGTTCAATCGCATTCACAACATCCTGTAAATCATTTTTCATCAAAACAATGTCTGCTGAATCCATGGCTATATCAGTTCCCGACGTCATCGCTATACCAATATCGGCACGCATAAGCGCTGGAGCATCATTAATTCCGTCTCCTACCATGATAACACGTTCACCTTTTGCTTGTAAATCTCTGATATGTTTTTCTTTATCCTGTGGTAAAACTTCAGCAATGACCTGGATTCCCAGTTCATCACCAATCGCTTGAGCAGTTAATTGATTATCTCCTGTCAACATATAAATAGTTAATCCCATATCTTTTAATTGATTAATAGCGTTTTGACTTGTTTCCTTTAACACATCACTGACAACGATTAAACCAATCATTTGCCCATTATAAGCATAGAATAATGGCGTTTTTCCTTGGCTTGCTAAAAGTTGCGCTTTGGCTTGTACAGGTGATAAATCAATATCATGTTCCTTCATCAAACGTTGATTACCAGATAAAATCATATCTCCATCAATAGTCCCTTTTAGCCCTTTACCAGATAACATCTGGAAATTTTCAACAGTTTTTAAAGATATCCCCTGCTCTTTGACATAATCAACTACAGCTTTGGCAAGAGGATGCTGTGATAAACTTTCAATAGAAGCAGCTAAAGTTAATAACTCTTTAGTGTCTATACCAATAGGATAAATTTCAGTTACCTGCGGTTTTCCTTTTGTAATCGTTCCCGTTTTATCTAAAACAATACTTTTTGCCTTAGATAATAATTCTAGATTTTCTGCTGATTTGATCAGAATACCTAATTGTGCGCCTTTTCCTGTTCCCACCATAATGGCAGTTGGAGTTGCTAAACCTAATGCACATGGACAAGAAATAACCAATACTGCAATCGCACATGTTAAAGCAAAATGGAAAGTCTGTCCACCAAGAGTCACCCATAAAACAAATGTCACTAAAGCAATCACAATTACAACTGGTACAAAGATTCCACTAATCTGATCTGCCAGTTTTGCAATTGGGGCTTTAGATGAGCTGGCTTCTTCAACCAATTCTATGATTTGTGATAAGGTCGCTTCTTGACTTGTATGAGTCACCTCAACTTGAATATACCCTTCTACATTCATCGTTGCACCAATCACTTTATCATCGACAGATTTGTCTACGGGTAAACTTTCACCAGTAATCATAGACTCATCAATGGATGTCTGTCCTTTGATAATCACACCATCTAAAGGTATATTTTGCCCAGGTTTGACAATCATAATATCGCCAATCTGCACATCATCAATAGCCACTTCTACTTCCTGATTATCTTTCAAAAGTGTTGCAGAAGACGGCATTAAGTGAATCAGTTTTTCAATTGCTTCCGTTGTTTTCTTTTTAGAACGAGATTCTAAATATTTTCCTAAAGAAATAAGGGTCAAAATCATGGCTGCTGACTCAAAATAAAGCTGCATCATATATTGATGAGCATCATGAAGATTGCCATGACCTAAATCATAACCCATCATAAAAATAGCATAAATACTATAAACTGCCGCAGCCGTTGAACCAATAGCTATAAGTGTGTCCATATTAGGGCTGCGATGCCATAAAGACTTAAAACCTCTTTGAAAATAGCCACGATTGATATACATGACTGGCAAAGTTAAAAAGAGCTGCGTTAAAGCAAAAACCATCATATTTTCTTCACCAACAAGAATAGATGGTAAAGGTGCTCCTAGCATATGTCCCATTGAAATATAAAACAAAGGAATTAAAAAGACAAAAGAAAGAATCAATGATTTTTTCTTATGATCAACTGTTTCTTCCTGTTTCTGTGCTTGAACAGTTTCTTTTTCTAATACAGCTTTATATCCTGCATCTTCTACAGCTTTTTCAATCATTTGATCGTTGACTTTATTTTCATCATAGTCAACAACCATACAATTGCTTAAAAGATTAACATTAACATCATGAACACCATCAAGATGCCTGACAGCTTTATCTACATGAGCACTGCATGCACTGCATGTCATACCCACAACATCATATTTCTGTTTCATAAGATACCTCCCATACCCCTGTGGGGTATACTAACATTATATATGATTTTTATAAAATAGCAACCAAAATGATAAAAAATAATATTTTCAAATAAAAACGCCCTCATCATTTGGATATCCAAATAACGAAAGCATTGAAAATAATAAAAAGAATGAAACACACTGTCCATTCCTCAATATAAATTATTTACATTTTCCAATAGGAATAATCATTGGCCGTTGTGTTATAGGATCTTTAATAATTTTACTATTTAAACCATAAACTTCTCGTATGATTTCTTCATTAATTATTTCTTCTGGTGTTCCATGAGCTAGTAATTTTCCATTAGATATCGCAAATATATAATCTGCGTAGCGAGCAGATAGATTAATATCATGTAATACCATGGCGATGGTTGTACCTTTTTTCTGATTTAATTCAGTTAATAAGTCTAAAATTTCGATCTGATAAGATATATCTAAAAAAGTTGTAGGTTCATCTAACAACAAAATATCTGTATCCTGTGCTAATGCTAAAGCTAGCCATACTCTCTGTCTTTGTCCACCGCTTAATTCATCTACACATCGATCAGCTAAATCAGAGATACCCATCATATCCATTGCTTCACTAACAATTTGATAATCTTCTTTGCTCATCCCTTTTAGTGGCTGACGATATGGAAATCGACCTCTTGCGACCAAATCAGCAACAGTTATTCCCTCAGGTACAATAGGTGACTGTGGCATTAATCCTAAGTTTTTTGCTAATGCTTTTGAAGGATATTTATGTATGTCTTTATTATTCAAATATACAGCACCATTTGAAGGAAGAACTAATTTGCATAATGTTTTCAATAAAGTTGATTTCCCACATCCATTTGAACCAATTATTACACTAATTTTATGCTCTGGCAACACTAGATCGACATCCTTCACAATTGTATGATTTCCATATCCTGAGGATAAATGTTCTGCATATAAACAATCTGTCATATTAGCCTCCTTTATGATTCATTCTAAATAGCATCAGTAATAAATATGGTGCTCCTAAAATACCTGTAATAATTCCTACTGGATAACGAGCTGGTAATAAATTTTGGGCAACTAAATCTCCCGCTAATACAAGAATAGCTCCCATAAGACCGGCTTGTAACATATTAGCCTGATTTCCTTTGCAGATTCTAGTAATGATAGGACCAGATAAAAAGGATACAGCTGCAATTGGACCACTGATGGAAGTTGCTACAGCAGAGAGAATAATTGCATTAACAATCAACAGTAACTTTGTTCTTTGAATATTTAAACCTAAAGTAGTCGCAAAATCTTCTCCCAACTGTAAAAGCATCAGTCTTCTACTTAAATATACTAGAGAACTTCCCATGAAAATTACTACAATTACAATTCGAACCGCTTCTTCTATTGTGACATTATTTAAACTTCCGCTTAACCACCGTAAGGCATTTGCTACATCATATTGTGCTGCACGAAGTATAATATAAGAAATCACTGCTTGTAAGAATGCCTGAAATCCTAAACCGATTAAAATCATTCTGCCATTATTTGATCCGATTCCCTGCGATAGACGATAGATCAGAAATGCTACAAGCATTCCGCCTAAGATTGCGCCAATAGAAACAGCATTTCCACTCCAATGAAGGATAAGAATACAAAATACAGCTACTGTACTAGCTCCAGATGTTACGCCTATAATATCAGGACTAGCTAATGGATTACCTAACATTTTCTGAAAGGTATTTCCTGCCATACCAAAGGCTATTCCACAAAATACGCCTGCTAACATTCTTGGAAAACGTAATGTATTAACAGTAAATGATGCTCCTGGTATATTTTCATACAATAAGGACTGAATAACAGTATTTAGAGAGTAAAAAGTATTACCAAGCATCATGGATAGTGCCATAAGTATACATAATATAATGCATAATATGATAGTAATGGTTATAATTCTTTTTCTCTGGTGATGATAAACACGTTCTATAATTTCTCTTGTCTGTTTTTTCATAAACTACGTATTTTCACCTTTCTAACAATATAAATAAAGACTGGCGCTCCAAGAATTGCGGTTATAATTCCAACTTCTAATTCTGCTGGACTTGCGATTACTCTTCCAATAATATCTGCACCTAGTAACAGTATGCTTCCTCCCAATGCAGATAATGGAAGGAGATAATGCATATTCGATCCTATTAATAATCGCATAATATGGGGAACCATTAATCCAACAAAAGCAATTGGACCAGCTAATGCTGTTGTAGCACCACATAATAGTACTCCTGCAAATGCTGCCATTGCTCTTACTTTCTTACTATTTATTCCTAAGCTTGTGGCTAATTCATCGCCTAACGCTAAAGTATTTAATGAAGATGATAAATAAAATGATAGAAGTAATCCTAAAATGAAATACGGAAGCAGTACTAAAATCATATTCCACTTAGCTCCGCCAATACTTCCTGTTTGCCAAAAACGAAAACTATCCATTACCTGTGAATTTGGTAACATGATTGTATTCACTAATGACATAAGTGCCATCGATGTTGCAGCTCCTGCTAGTGCTAACTTAATTGGAGTAGCTCCACTTTGTCCTACAGAAGCAATACCATAAACAAGTATTGCAGTTAATATAGCCCCTGTGAAACCAAGCCAGATATACTGACTTGGTGAAGAGATTGAAAAGAACGCAATTCCCACAACCACAAAGAGAGAGGCTCCTGTATTTATTCCTAAAATACTAGGATCTGCAATTGGATTTCGGGTAATTGATTGCATCAGACAACCAGATACTCCTAAAGAAGCTCCAGCTAAAATACCAAACAAAGTTCGTGGTATTCTTGCCTGAACAACACTAATAGAAAAGCTTTCTTTGTTGGTAAATAATGCATCAAATAATGTCTCCATATCTACTGATTTAGAACCATATAAAATAGACAATGCAGAAACAACAATTAGACATAGAGAAAGAATCACAAACAAGAAATAAACATTCTTTTTTCTCATTCGTTTACCTTATCTGCAGCCTGTCCTATTAATGATAAATACTCATCAATTGTTGCAGAAATACCTAAAACTGTAGGAGTCGCAGAACCTGCTAATGCACTATTACTATCAATAACTACTACTGAACCACGTTTAATAGCTGGAATCTTTCCAAAGATAGCATCTTTCTGTAAAGCTTTTAGGGTTGTATCATCACCATAAGTAACTAAAATATCTACATTATTTAAAATATCTGCATTTTCTGCGGAAACCGTCAAAGAGAAAGTCGTTTCATCTTTTCCCATTTCCTTAATATTTTCAGGGAATGATAAACCTAAGTCTGTAAGATAGGAAGCTCTAGGATCACTAGTTAAATATACATAGAATGAGCTAGTATCTGCTGGATTAACCCAAAGGAAAGCTCCGCTTTTGCCTTCTATCTGAGGATATTCTTTCAATTTATTCGCAATTAATTGTTCAGTTTCTTTAACCAATGCTTCTCCTTCATCTTTCATCCCCATAGCTTCTGCATTAATCGTAACTTGCTCTCTCCAATATGTCTGCCATGCTACACGTGGATATGCAACTACAGGAGCAATTTTACTTAAGGTATCATACTCTTCTTGTGTTAATCCTGAATAAGCAGCTAGAATGATATCCGGATTACTATCCGCAATAGCTTCATAATCTAACCCATCTGTATCATCATAGACTACTGGCTCTGTTACTCCTAATTTTTTAAATGCCTCCTGTGTCCATGGTGATAACCCATCTTTCGTTAATTCACCGAAATTTCCTTTTGAAACACCAACTGGAGCAACTCCCAATGCCAATGGGACATCCTGATTTCCCCAAGCTATGGTTGCTATGCGCTCTGGCTTTTCTGTAATCGTTGTTTCTCCAAAAGCATGTTTTATTGTAATTGGAAATTGTGTAGATGTATTTGTATTTTTATTTTCATATTCATTAGTTGACGATGATGAACAAGCTGTTGTCATCAATAAGAAACCTGTAACTACTACAGCAAAAAAAATTTTTTTCATATAAACCTCCATACATAGTTAGCTTTAGCTAACTTATGAAATAATAATATCAGAACATAACATTTATGTCAATACTATATTAATTTTGAGTTTCGGGATTTTGCAAAGCAGAAGTATCCGATTTGGTAATTTCTGTTTCAAATTGTCTTGATATTGAATGATTTTTTCAATAAAGAAAAAAAAGGTATAACCGACCTGGCAACCTATCAGTTGCCTTGTATATATTATGACTCTATTTTTATACATTCAATTTTAATTGCTTATAAGGCTGATGTCTTCGTATTTGCAGATAGTCTTCAATTCCTCTATGACCAAATTTCAATATTCGCCGATTCCATCTTTGATCTGATATAGCCAAAAGTAGTTTTTACTTTTTAAGCTCCTGCTTCTTTCCACTATCTTTATGACTAATAATTTCTTATTGATACTTTCTGTCAATAAAGTCAAATGTCCTATATGCATCATCAGCAAGCTATTGATGACATGTTGATTCCCAGATCAAGGAAATGATGGATTTTGGGAATACACTGGTCAAATGGAAATATGAGATTGTGAATTCATTTGTGCCGGCAAATGGAAGACGCATATCAAACGGCCTGATTGAAAAC